>NZ_JAZKJP010000012.1:0-584442 GCF_047470925.1 Tenacibaculum ascidiaceicola | reverse complement strand
ATTACTTCTCCGGCTACTCCGTTTAGGCTTCCTGATTTCTCACCTCCGATTCCACAGTTATCTGTCCAAGTAGTGCTTACCACTTCTGGCCATGCTTGGTTACATTCTTCTAGCATGATATCGTCTTGGTCTGCAATGACTGGGGCTTCATCATCTGCTGTAACTGTAAATGTTCTTTCACAAGAAACTACTTGCTCACATTCATCAGAGACTTCATATCTTAAAACAATACTTCCTCCACAAGCATCTGGTGCTTCAAGAGTATTTACATCAACTTCATTTTCTCCTATATAATATTTCTCTACTACAGTTCCATTTCCTCCTGAATTTGAAAATCCAGATAACCAAGTAGTAAAAGCACTATTGATATCTTCTTGTGAAGTACATTCTGGTATTGTTTGGTTTTCTGGACAAACTTGATTTAAAGGAATTAAAGGTTCTCCATTCACCTCAAAATCATCTTCTGCCGTACAACCAAAAACTCCTGGAGCAAACTCTAAAGTTGCTGCTACACTATACGTCCCTGCTTCAGTTACTTCTAATGTGTTTCCTGTTTCTCCCTCTAACTCTTCTCCATTTTTATACCACACATACGTAAATGTATTTCCTTCTGGAGTTGCAGTTGCTGTTAATGTAATACTATCTTCTGTACATCCTAAATCTTCACCTTCAATTTCTACTGTTACTTCAGGTGTATCTGCTAAACTAAATGGTCCCGCTAAATCTTTTAACTCTGCGGTAAATGAATCAGAAGACCTTGTTTTTACAATTACACTTCCTAACGGACTTATACAATCTATTCCAGGAGTACTACTTGAATCAAAACCTAATGCTGATGCGTTAATTGCTATTTCTGCAAAAGTAGTTTGAGAGTAATCAGACACTATATTTCCTCCTTTATTAATTGTTCCCCAAGGTCCTGCTGGTACTGGACCAGCGTCATTTACTTGAGAGAACACTGCATCTGGTGCCCCTTGTCTTAATTGTATTTCTGCATATCCATAATTTCCTGCTCCATTACCACCATCATACTGTATATACCCATTATTATCTTGTTTAAATTCAAATGGTCTAAAGGGCAACGTGTTATGTGTATCAAAATAAGAGTCTGGAACCCCTACTAATTCAACCCAAACATATAGTTTAATTATAGCATTAGCTCCTCCATTAGCATAATTAACAGAAAGGATGATATCCCCATGTTGTAGTACTGAACCATCTGGGTTAAATACATATGGGGTTCTTCCTCCTGTAGCTGATAAGTCCACCTCTGATTGAATAGTTCCACCTACTAAGTTTACTTTTTCTCTAAAATATTCGAAGTCTAAATAACTATCTCCACTATCATTTCTTGTTGAAGCCCCTAAAAAAGCCCATTCATCTGTTCCCACAGTAGCCCCTTCTCTTCTTAAGTGTCCAAAAACATCTATAATATCATTTTTTTGAGGTACTGAGGCATCAGTAATTGTCCAAGTATTTGGATTATCATTGTTTTTATCTGACCCTCCTGTAAATACATTTGAATCTGTATTATTACCTTGAGCATTCTGATCTCTGATAAATACAGCATCAATCCATAATCTTCCATCTACAACTGTGTAAATAGGAACACTCATTCTTATTTCAGCAGAAGCATTATCATCTACTAGTAGATTTGCTGTTACTGCCGTTGGCGTTTCGTCTATCACCCCTTTCCCTGAGTCTCCTAAAAACCAATCATCTGTTCCAAATGGGAAGACTGCTCCATTTGGAAAGGATACTATTCCTGAATACACATCTGAATCAACACCAAAGTTTGCTTGAACTGTTGTTTCTGTATTTACTATTTGTGCACTCACTGCATTTGTTACAAAGAAAAAAAGCACGACAAGAAGACCTGTCATACTATATAGGCACCTTTTAAAACCTTTATCAATGCAGTTTTTTAACGTTTTTAACCCTCTCCTTTTACAGGCAGGTTCTGTATCATTAAGCAACATATTGTAATATTTTACATGGTATTATTCTTTAATTTTTTGTTATTAAAGGGGTTACACATCTAGCCAACATAAAAAACGAGTTGGTTGTAAAACATCTATTATAAAGAGGTTGTTAAATAACTAAAGTTTTATTTTTAGTTGTAAGAGAGGTTACAAAACAAAGAGGTTAAAGGGATATCTTGTTGAGAGGTTAGAAAAACTCATGTAAGAAATATGAGTTAGGAGAGCAAAGTTAATCAATTAACATTTACTTAACAAGTTTACTTATTAACACTAAAACTAAAAAGGGGTTTTTCCCCTATATTTTAATTAGATGTTCAAAGCTATTTAATAACTGCCAAGCTACCTTTATCAATTTAAAAAGTTTGAGATTTTTCAGGTAAAATACTTTATTATAAAGTTTTTTTACTCACCTTTTTATATACTTTTAACAGTTCTTTAGCTTCTTTTTTTGCGCTCCAATTTTCTTCAATTTCCTTTCGAGCGCTACCTCCTAAACTAGGAAGCTTATCATTTATTAGGTTTGTAATTATTTCTTGAAGTTCTGCTGTATTTCCTGAATTAAACAAATACCCTGACTTTAAATTTGTTATTAGTTCAGAATGTACTCCAACATTTTTTGTTGCTACTACTGTATTTGCACATGCCATTGCCTCTGCACAAACTAAAGAAAATCCTTCTGTAAAAGACGGTACTACCGAAATTTTAGCTGCTTGATAATAAGAAACAATATCTGGAGTTTCATCAATAAAATAAACCTGATTTTCTACTTTATTTTTTTTTGCTATAGTTTTTAATTCTTCTAAAAATGGTGGTTTATCTACTTTACCTACAATAACCAATGCCCAGTCTTTATTTTTTAGTAATTCGGGTGCTACGGCTTCTAATAATACTATTTGTCCTTTCGCTTTTCTTACTCTTCCTGCACAAAGGATAATATTCTTTTGCGAAATGTTTTTTAAACTTTTTTCTGGATTAGGAACAAAAAGATTTGTATTTACACCATGTGATACTTTTACATTAGAAATCCCTAATTTTTTATGCATTGAGCTTGTTAACGTAATAACCTCATCTGATTTCTTTAATAAAAACTTGGTAAAACTAGACGGATCTGTTTCTGCATGTCTTGTAGCTACTAATTTGAATTTCGCTCCTAAGACTCGATACCATAGCATTTTTAAAATTTCATTGTTACGGTGACAATGAACAACAATGTTTTCTTTAGAAAACAATAACTTTTTTAATTGAGAAACTGTAATTTTTTCTCCTTCTATACCATATCCATACAAATAAGTCGTACACAGCCTCTTTAATTCAGTAAGTATATTTTCAATACTTCTTGTAACACCTGTTCTTCGTTTATGAAAGTGAGTATGTATGACTATAAGATCAGAATTCATTTAAGCAAATCTTCTTTCAATGATTTCCAACAACCTATTTTCATATTCTTCCTTTTCCGACCAGTCATAATCTGGTTTTATCATTTTATTGATAAACTTTTTCGCTTCTTTTTCTGTTTTAATAGTATTTAGTTGAGATACTACTCTGTTAAAATCGTTTTGATCTCCATTAAACAAATGTTTAACAAAAGCAATTCTATCATTCAAATCAATTTGAATTGTAGTTTGAAAATGGTCATTTAATGATTTCTTAGGAGCTGCTTTAGTGAATAAGTCTGTCATAACATCAACCGAAATGGTATCTTGTAACTCATCTTCTAAAGTTGGAGTTTTTCTTTCCCCAACATCTTTTACATCATTTTTTACATCATCAGCATCTCCATGTAATAGTTCTTCTAACTCATCAAAAGGCTGCTCAATAATTTCATTAGTAATTATTTCTTCATTAATTCCTTCTATTACTTTTTCAGCTATTTCATCTGCTTCTTGCTCAAACTTTTCTTTTAAGTCTTCTTCTAAATAATGTACTTTCCTATCTTCTAAAGACTCTTCCTTTTGTTCCTTTTCTTCTACAGACTTTTCTACTTTTATCTCTTCTTGAATTGGTTGTTCCGTCTTTTCTACTTCAGCATCCAAATCACCTATAACATCATTCTCTGCCTCTACACTTACCTCTTCTACTTTAGGTAAAATTTCTTCCACGGCTTCAGCCTGCTTTTTTTCTTCAGCAAGTAAAACATCTTTTAACAGCTCTTCTTTAGTTTTTGTTGGATTTGGAGTGTTATTTATATATTCTTCTACATACGCTAAAACCGAAAGTTTTTCGTAAACCTCATATGCTTTTTGTTTTAACTCAAACACATCTTCTCTATTTTTCATCTGTAAGATACTGTGTGCTAAACTGGTTAAATCCGATGCTAGTTTTTTGTGCATAAGTTGTTGTTTGAATTTAATTTTTGCTGTTAAATTTTAATAAATTTGTTCCTCATTCGAAAGTAATACAAAAATCAATAATTAGAGCTTAAAATTACAAAATGTTTCTTGAAAATACAGTAAATCATACAGAACAATTTGGTTGGATTGAGGTAATTTGTGGCTCAATGTTTTCGGGGAAAACCGAAGAATTAATTCGTAGACTTAAACGTGCGCAGTTTGCTAAACAACGTGTTGAAATTTTTAAACCATCAGTTGACACAAGATACGATGATGAGGAAGTAGTATCTCATAATGAAAATAGAATTCGTTCTACACCAGTTCCTGCATCTTCAAACATTAGACTATTAGCTAATGATGTTGATGTTATTGGAATAGACGAAGCACAGTTTTTTGACGACGAAATCGTAGCTGTTTGTAACGATTTAGCCAATAGAGGAATTCGTGTTATAGTAGCTGGTTTAGATATGGATTTTAAAGGAAAGCCGTTTGGACCTATGCCTGCATTAATGGCTACCGCAGAATATGTTACTAAAGTTCATGCTGTATGTACACGTACAGGGAATTTAGCCCACTATAGTTATAGAAAAGCTCAAAGTGATGACTTAGTACTTTTAGGCGAAACTCAAGAATACGAACCACTTAGTAGAGCTGCTTATTATAAGGCTATGAAGGAACACGAAATACATAATAAAAAAGAAAGTAATAATGAACAGTAATCACGTAACCGTATTAGAAATTGACGCTAAAGCTGTACTACACAACTTAGCCTATTTTAAACAGAAGCTACAGCCTACAACAAAAATATTAGTTGTTGTTAAAGCTTTTGGTTACGGAAGTGAATCTACAGAGGTTGCTAAAATCGCACAAGACCACGTTGATTATTTTGCTGTTGCTTATTCAAGTGAAGGAATAGCTTTGCGCGAAGCTGGAATTACAACTCCTATTTTAGTTCTAAATCCTCAAATTCAAAACTTAAAAGATATTGTAAAATACCGACTTGAACCTAGTTTATATAGTTTCAAAATCTTTGATGCTTTTTTAAAACTTGCTGATGAAGAACCTTTAATGAACTACCCTATACACTTAAAATTTAATACTGGGTTAAATCGATTAGGGTTTTGGCATACTGATGTCCCTACAATTGTAGCAGAGCTAAAAAAATCAAATAACGTAAAAGTTGAGTCTATATTTTCTCATTTAGCTGCTAGTGAAGACCCTCGTGAGCAAGAATTTACTATTGGACAAATTAACAACTTTGCTTATATCGTAAAACAAGTTTATGAGCACTTAGGATATCAACCCATGATACATATCTTGAATACATCAGGAATTATCAATTACCCACAAGCTCAATTCGATATGGTACGCCTAGGAATAGGTTTATATGGTTTTGGAAATGACGAACAAGAAACCGCTCAACTTAAAAATACACATACGCTTAAGTCTATAATTTCTCAAATCAATATAGTTCAACCAGGTGAAACAGTTGGATACAATAGAGCTTTTGTAGCTAGTCAACCTACACGAAGTGCAACAATTCCTATAGGACATGCTGATGGCATTTCAAGAAAGCTAGGAAATAAAAATGGATTTGTTTTCATTAACAATCAACCAGCACCTATCATTGGAAATGTGTGTATGGATATGATTATGGTAGATGTTACTAAAATTGATTGTAAAGAAGGTGACGAAGTTATTATTTTCAATCATCAACAACATGTAGAATATATGGCTCATAAATGTGAAACTATTTCATACGAAATACTTACTGCCTTATCTCAACGTATAAAAAGATTGGTGAAAAGTTAATTTTTTTATACTTTTCAATTCAATTAACTATTTAAAATTCAAAAATATGGGAATGCTCAAAGAGTTTAAAGACTTTGCAATGAAAGGAAATTTAGTAGACATTGCAGTAGGTTTTGTAATGGGTGCCGCTTTTAAACAAGTAGTAACTTCTTTTACTGGTGGAATTGTTTCTCCTTTAATTGGACTTATTTTCAAGGCTGATTTTAAAGACGTAAAATACGTTCTTAAAGAAGGTGTAGCTGATGAGGCTGGTAAAATAACAGGAGAAGTTGCTATAATGTATGGTGAGTTTTTAACCAATGTTATCGACTTTATTATTGTAGCTTTTGTAATGTTTATGGTTGTAAAAGCTGTAAATGCTATGAAGAAAAAAGAAGAACCTGCACCAGAAGCTCCAAAGGGACCTAGCCAAGAAGAGTTATTAGCAGAAATTAGAGATTTATTAAAAAAATAATCTATTAAATACTTAATAAAAAAGCTCGCAATTGCGAGCTTTTTTATTTTTGATAATTTCATTTATACATGCTTTCCTTTATTCCAACCATGTTTTCCTAAATATTGTTCTCCACTTTCCACTGCACCATCTTCTATACTTGTTCCCATAGAATCATTCCAACGGTTTAAATACCCAAAGAGAGAAATTACACCTAACATTTCAACAATTTCACCTTCTTCCCAGTATTTATATAATTCTTCTTTAATTTTTTCATCCACCATATTCGGAACCATAGAAGCTGCTAATGAAAAATCTAATGCTGCACGTTCCGCATCAGAAAAGGCAGGATGTGTTTTATATTCCCAAATATTATCTAGTTGTTCTTGTTCTGCGCCATAACGTTCTGCTGCACGAATTGCATGAGCTTGACAATAACGACAACCCGTAGCATTACTACTTACCCAGGCAATCATTCTTTTTAACGCTGAAGTTACACGACCATGGTTTGCCATAACTGCTTTATTTAAATTGATAAAAGCTTTGGAAATTTCTGGTCTACGTTGCATAGTTAACACTGAATTAGGGCAAAAACCTAATGTTTCATTATAAAAATCGGATAGTTGTTTGGTTTCAACATCGTGGTTTGGATCTAAAGGAGTTACTAAAGGCATAGATTTATTTTTTAAGTTTTTAATACTAACTTTTTACTGTAAGTTTGTGTTACTATTTAAATATATTAAGTCGAAATGTACATTGACTTACTTACGCAATAAACAAAAAATTATCAAGATATGGCAACAAACACAGTTACAACCGTTTGGAAAGAAAACATGCAATTTGAAAGTGATAATCCTAGTGGACATCCAATAGTTATTGATACTTCTGAAGAGCATGGAGGAAATAATACTGGTTTACGACCTAAAGCTATGATGCTTTCTTCTCTAGCTGGTTGTTCAGGTTTAGATATTGTTCCTATGTTAGAAAAGATGCGTGTTAAAATTGATGATTTTAAAATTGTTGTTACTGGTGAATTAACCGAAGAACACCCAAAATATTATCATAAAGTATTAGTAGATTATCATTTTTACGGAAGTGATTTAGATGAGAAAAAAATTAATAAAGCAGTAGATTTATCTATAGAGAAATATTGTGGTGTTATGGAAATGTTTAGAAAATTTGCTGATGTAACTACAGCTATACATTTACACAACAACTAAATTTCCTATAAAATTGCTATGCGCTGGACATTAAAACCACAACCAGACACCATTAAAGTAAAACAATTAGCCAAAGAATTATCTATCGATACAACCTTGGCTAAAATTTTAGTACAACGTGGTATTGAAACATTTGATGAAGCTAAACATTTCTTTCGCCCTTCGTTGAGTGATTTACACAATCCTTTTTTAATGAAGGATATGGAAATCGCAGTACAACGCATTGAAACAGCTATTGCAAATAACGAAAACATTTTAGTTTTTGGCGATTACGATGTTGACGGAACTACAGCTGTTTCTTTAATGTCATCATACTTAAAAACAATTCATCCTAATATTGCTACCTATATTCCTGATCGTTATGAAGAAGGATATGGAGTTTCTTTTCAAGGAATAGATTTTGCTGAAGACAATGGGTTTTCTCTCATCATAGCTTTAGACTGTGGAATTAAAGCTATTGATAAAGTTGCCTACGCTACTGAAAAAAACATCGATTTTATTATTTGTGACCACCATAAACCTGGAAGTGAAATCCCTAAAGCAGTTGCTGTTTTAAATCCTAAGCAAATAGATTGTAACTATCCATATGATGAATTGTGTGGCTGTGGTGTTGGTTTTAAATTGATTCAAGCATTAGCTTCAAAAAGAAATCAAACTATTGAAGATTTAATTCCGTATTTAGATTTAGTAGCTACTGCAATTGCAGCTGATATTGTTCCCATGACTGGTGAAAATAGAGTGTTAGCTTATCACGGATTACAAGTTATCAATTCTCAACCTCGAAATGGTATCAAAGCCATTATTCATCAGTTACAAAAAAAAGAACTCACTATTACCGATGTTGTTTTCATAATCGCTCCGCGGATAAATGCTGCGGGACGTATGAAACATGGAAATTATGCTGTTGAATTGTTAACTGAAATGGATTTTGACTCGGCAATTGAATTTGCTTCAGCAATAGAAAAATTTAATTCAGATAGAAAAGAATTGGATAGAGCTATCACCCAAGAAGCTTTATTACAAATTGAAAACAACAACGAACAAGAGAAATACACTACAGTAGTTTTTGATGAAAACTGGCACAAAGGTGTTATTGGTATTGTAGCCTCTCGTTTAACAGAAACCTACTACAGACCTACTTTGGTCTTTACTAAAAGCGGTGATAAATTAGCTGCTTCTGCCCGTTCAGTAAAAGGATTTGATGTATATAATGCTTTAGAAGCATGTTCTGAGTTTATAGAACAGTTTGGAGGACATAAATATGCTGCAGGTTTAACGCTCTTACCCGAACAATATGAAAATTTTAAAAATAAGTTCGAAGAAGTTGTTTCCGCTACTATCGAAAAAAGCTTATTAACTCCTGAAATTACTATTGATGCTGAGATAGACCTTTCAGAAATTACCCCAAAATTCTTCCGAATAATTCAACAAATGGCTCCATTTGGCCCACTAAATATGAAGCCTGTTTTTACCACTACAGCTGTGAGAGACAATGGTTACGGAAAACAAGTTGGTGCTGATTCTAGTCATTTAAAGTTAAATCTTATCTATGGTTCAGATCAAAAAACATACAATGCTATTGGATTTGGTTTAGGTAATAAAATATCTACCATTCAAAATGATTTTGATATTGCTTACACATTAGATGAAAATACATGGAATGGTTATACTTCAATTCAACTAATGTTAAAAGATTTAAAGTAGTAAAAGCCCCTCTATTTTTTATTTAGAATAATTCCAAATAAACTCATATATTTGTTACCGAAATAAATATAGTTATGGACGGAATTACTAAAATATACGACAACAACATAGGTATTTCTTTTCATTGGAAAGAAAACGATTCAAACTTAGTTCAATTAATATTTAGAGACACAGGCTTTCATTTAACTGAGCAAGAAATAGAGTTATTTTTAGACAAAGTAACTGATTCTAAGCTTCAAAAAAATTGCGCTACTTGTAGTAAAGGCAGAGATTGTAGATCCATTCTACTTCAAACTCCCTCAAATAAAGTAAGTATGGCTGTATCATCAGTTGAACTGTGGCAAATAGACGATCTTTTAAAAGGTACTTTGTTTCAACTTAGAATGAATAATTATTTAAATGATATATGTAAAAATTAAAAAGGCTTGCAAGTTTTGCAAGCCTTTTTAATTATTTATCTTCTTTAATTAAGTACATATATACTGGGTAATGATCGCTATATCCTCCTGTATACCTCCCATAAGAAAAACTTCTAAAAGGATACCCTTTATAACGTCCACTCTTTTGGGTTAAAAAACGCTTATTAAAGATTCCTGACTTAAACATTTTGTATGTGGAAAAATCTTTTTTCCCTTTATCTAGTAACGGAGAGGTGAACATAATTTGATCAAATAGATTGATATTATCTCTGTATCCAAGTGTATTAAATCCACGACGAAACATATCTTCATACGGATTATAAATATCACCTTCTTTTACATTCTTCTTCTTACTTTTAGTTTGTAAAACAGTTTTAAAGCTAGAGTTGATAGGATCATCGTTAAAGTCACCCATAATTAACACTTTCGGGTTCGGATCGTTCAGCTTAATTTTTTCTATAATTTGCTTCACTTTATAAGCTGCTTTTTCACGCAATGGTCTACTTTTTGCTTCTCCACCTCTTCGAGATGGCCAGTGATTTACAATAACATGTATTAATTCATTATCTAAATAACCTGAAACTAATAAAATATCACGTGTATAAACTTTCCTGTTTTCATCATAAATATTAGGGTTGAACGCCTCAAAATGAATTGGCTTGAAATAACGTGGTTGATACAGCAACCCTACATCGATTCCTCTTTTGTCTGGAGAATCAAAATGAATAATACTATAACGCTTCTTTTTTAACCTTTCTGACGCTACTAAATCTTCTAAAACTTTTTTATTCTCAACTTCTGCTACACCTAAAATTGCAGGACTGGTCTTAGCCTTTTCTGCTCCTAATTGTAGGATAACCTCTCCCAGTTTATCAATTTTATCTATATAAACCTCTTCTTTATCTCCTTTCATCTCCATAATTGGACTTGCTTCATCATTCTTTTCAGGATCATTCTTAGTATCAAAAAGGTTTTCTAAATTATAAAAACCAACAGTTCTTATTTTATATTTTTTTGCTCCTTGTTGTGCATATGAAGAAAAAACAACAAGAGTTAAGACTAAAAGTAAAGCTATATTTCTCATTTAATAAATTTTACGCGACAAAAGTAAAAACAATTTTCAAGCCAAAACCTATAATTTACACAAAACTAGCTTTCATAACTTTAACTTAATATTAACATAACCATAATTTTCGTAATTTTGCCTCCCTTTTGCCGTAATTTCGGCTCTGGGAATTAATATATTCAAATATTTTATAAACAATCATTTATGAGAAATTTTACGATAACAATGTTATTGCTTTTTTCAGGTTTATTTGGCTTGAATGCGCAGAATATTGTAAAGGGGATCGTAATAAACGGCGATTCTGAAAATCCTATGCAAGGTGTTTCTGTAAGTGTAAAAAAAGCTAACGTCACTAATACTACAGACGCTAGTGGTGCTTTTACACTAAATGGTTTACCAAACGGAAGACAAATTGTAACGGTATCATTAAACGGGTATGAAACCCAAAACTTTCCAGTTGAACTATCTGGAAAAACATTAGATTTAGGTACAATCTTTATGTATGAAGATTTGTCTCAAGATCAAGATTTAAGCACCATCACTATTACAGATGATGAGTTAAATGATGATACAAGTGCTGCTGATAACATTTCTGGTTTACTACAAGCTTCCAGAGATGTGTATTTACGTACTGCTGCTTTTGAGTGGAGTGGTTCATTCTACAGAGTACGTGGTTTAGATTCTGAAAACGGTAAAGTTTTAATTAATGGAATTGAAATGAACAAACTATACAACGGTAGACCTCAATGGAGTAACTGGGGAGGTTTAAATGATGTATTACGTAATCAAGAATTTAGTAATGGACTAACTCCTTCAAACTATGCTTTTGGTGGTGTTTTAGGTTCTACAAATATTAACACAAGAGCTTCTGAATATAGTGAAGGAGGGCGTATTTCTTACGCTTCTTCTAACAGAAGTTACAACCACCGTCTAATGGCAACATATTCTTCAGGTTTATTAGCTAATGGATGGGCTATAACTGTTTCTGGTAGCAGAAGAGCTGGTAATGAAGGGTATGTTGATGGTACTTTTTACGATGCTAACTCTATCTTTTTGTCACTTGAAAAACAAATTAACGATGCTCACAGCTTAAACTTAACAGTGATTGCTGCAGAAAACGAAAGAGGAAAATCTTCACCAAATACTCAAGAAGTTTTTGATATTAAAGGAATTCGTTATAACTCATATTGGGGAAAACAAGGAGACAAAAACAGAAACTCTAGAGTTAAAAGATTATACGAGCCAATCGTTATGTTAAATCACTATTGGAATCTTTCTGATAACACAAGATTAAACACAAATGTTGGTTTTCAATTTGGAGAAATAGGTAATAGTCGTTTAGACTATAACGGAGCTAACAATCCAGACCCTACTTACTATAGAAAGTTACCAAGCTGGTATTTATCAGACCCAAATGGACCAGATTATGAAAGTGCATACAAATCATTAACTGGTTTCCAAAATGATGGACAAATTGATTGGGATGAATTATATATTGGAAACGAAGGAAGCCCAGAAAATGCTCGTGTAATTTTATATGAAGATAGAAATGATGATCAGCAATTAACAGCTAATATGATTTTATCATCAGAGTTAAATGAAAATATTACACTAACTGCTAGTGGTGAATATAGAAAGTTAAAATCTGAGAACTTTGCTTCTCCAATAGATATGCTTAGAGCTACAGGTTATTTGGATGTGAATACTTTTGGTGATAATTTTGATCAACAACAAAGTAACCTTTTAACTCCTAATAGAACAATTGAATTAGGAGACCGCTTTAAATACAACTATATCTTCAACTCTGAAGTATATGGCGGTTTTGCTCAGTTACAATTCAAATACAACAAAGTTGATTTTTATGTAGCAGGACAAGCGAACAATACTACACACCAAAGAGAAGGTTTATTTCAAAACGGATATTTCCCAACTAATTCTTATGGAAAATCAAAAAAATTAGATTTCTTTAACTACGGAGCCAAAGGAGGATTAACCTATAAAATCTCTGGTCGTCACTTAATTGATATAAACGGAGGTTATATTACAAAAGCACCATCTTTACGTAACTCTTTTGCCAACTCAAGAGCTAACAATATTACAGTTGCTGATGTTGCTGAATTAAATAGTGAGAAAATATTATCTGGAGATGTTAGCTATGTTTTCAGAAGCCCTTTAATCACATCAAGAGTTACAGGTTACTATACAGATATTAAAGATGCTACAGAAATTTCATTCTTCTTTGCTGATGGTATTGGAGGAGACACTTCAGCTTTTATCCAAGAAATATTAACCGGTATTGATAAGAGACACTTTGGTGTTGAGTTTGGAATTGAAGCACAAGTTACTCCTACAATTAAACTAAAGGGAGCCGCTAATGTTGGTCAATATACTTACAACAATAACCCTAATTTAGTTATTACAACTGAGAATGCTTCTACACCTGGTTTTATCAATGGTAAAAGAGATATGGGACCTGCTTCTCTTAAAGATTATAAACTTGCTGCTGGCCCTCATAAGGCTTACTCTTTTGGTTTTGAATATAGAGATCCAGATTATTGGTTTGTTAGTGTTACTGCAAACTATATGGATGAAGCTTATGTAGATGTTTCTCCTATTAGAAGAACTAGTAATTTTATCAATGAAGATGGTGATACTTTTTTAGATTACGATCCAGTATTAGCAAAACAACTATTAGTTCAAGAGCAATTTGATGATTATATGGTTGTAAACGCTATTGGAGGAAAATCATGGAAAGTAGGCGATGGTAAATACATTGGTTTATTTGCTAGTGTTAGTAATTTATTCAACGAAGAATACAAAACAGGAGGTTTTGAACAAGGAAGAAATGCAAATTACCGTGAACTAAACGACGATAATGCAAACGGAACACCAACCTTTGGAAATAAATATTGGTACGGTAGAGGTACTACTTATTTCTTAAACTTAAATTATAGATTCTAAAAAACACTCAAAATGAAAAAAATAAATTTATACAAGATTTTTGCAATACTTTTTATTGCAATTTCTGCTTCATGTGTTGACAATAACGATTTTGAATTACCAACTATTGGACCAGACAAACAGTACGAGAACTTAAAGTCTTTAGACGAAATTATTGCACAATACAATGGTGATCCTATAGAGTTTGCAGAGGATGTTACTGTATATGGTTATGTAGTTTCTGATGACAGAGAAGGAAACTTTTTTAAATCAATCATAATTCAAGATAAACCAGAAAACCCAACTGTTGGTTTAGAAGTAAGAATAGATGATACTAATTTAGGCGCTCGTTATAATGTAGGTAGAAAAATATACATTAAATTAAAAGGACTTGCTTTAAGTAAATACTTCGCATCTTTTCAAATAGGTGTTTTAAACGGAAATAGTACGGATAGAATTGACGCAAACGATTATATCGACTTTATTGATAGATCTTCTGAAATTGCTGAAATAGTACCAACCAACTTAACAATTGGTGAATTAACTGATAACCATATTAATACTTTAGTTAAAATAGAAGGACTACAGTCTGAAGAAAAAGGTTTAACCTATGCTGACCCAGATCCTGATAATACTTTTTCAGTAAACAGGTACTTTACAAGTTGTGAAACTTTTGAATCTATTATCATGAGAACAAGTGGTTTTTCAACTTTTAAATCGTATCCTATTCCTGACAAAAAAGGAAGTGTTACTGCTATTTTAGGAAAGTTTAGTAGCGACTATCAATTATACATTAGAGATACAAATGACGTTAACTTTACTGAAGAGTATGGTTGCAATAACAATCCTACTGATGCTTCTTTAGCTGAAGTAAAGGCATTATATACTGGTAGTGAAACTACTGTTACTCAAAACTTAAAGTTAAAGCTTGTAATTACTTCAGATCTTTCTACAGATAATATTTCAAATCAAAATGCATTTGCTCAAGATGCAACAGCTGGTATTGCTTTACGTTTTAGTGATGCTTACAATTTAAAATTAGGAGACGAAATAGAAATTGCAGTTGGCGGAGCTAAATTAAGTGAGTATAATGGCTTATTACAATTAAATGTTTCTCCATCTAATATTCTTAGTACAACAGCTGGAACATTACCTACTCCTGAAATAATTACCATAGCTCAAGCTTTAACAGGAGACTACCAAGGTAAGTTAGTGAAAATTGAAGGAGTACAGTTCAAAGACAACACTAAGAATTATGATGGTAGTAACCTACTAATTTCTGAATGTGATGGAGATGAATTAACTACTTTTGTTAGAGGTCAAGCTACATTTGCTAACAATCCTGTAAGTGACAAAAAAGGAACTATTACAGGAGTAATGAGCGATTTTAATGGTGCTCAAATCTATTTAAGAAATGAAGCTGATGTAAACTTTACTGAAGATTATACTACTTGTGGAGGTGGTGGTACTCCTTCTGGCGATGACCTATACATATCTGAATATGCCGAAGGAAGTAGTAATAATAAGTATATTGAAATTTATAATGGTACAGGTTCTGATGTAGATTTAACCAACTATACTGTTGGGTTATATGCTAATGGTTCAGCTACGGTAGGTAACACAATTGATTTAAGCACTATTAAAAGTACTTTAGCTGATGGTGAAGTAATTGTAATTTATAATGGAGGAGCATCAGATGCTGCCATCACTGGTTCAGGAGGAACTACATCAACTGTTACCTATTTTAATGGGGACGATGCAATTGCTTTATTAAAAAGCGGCACCGTAATAGATGTAGTAGGTAATATTGGAGAAGATCCAGGTAGTTACTGGGCTGTAGCGGGTGTAGCAGACGGGACTAAAGAACACACCTTAGTTCGTAAAGCGTCAATTACAAAAGGTAATACTGATTGGACTGCTAGCGCAGGAACTGATGCAGCAAGCTCTGAATGGGAAGTAAAAGCTCAAGATGATTTTACTTCTATAGGAGTAAGATAATTTGTAACTTCTTATAAAAAAACAAAAAGCCCAAGGTTTAAACCTTGGGCTTTTTTATTCTATGTTTAAAATTACTTTTTAACTAATTGTTTAGTATACGTTTTTCCTGTATCATCTAAAGACACAAAATAGATTCCTGCTGATAATTTTGAAACATCTACATTATTACTTCTAGAGCTCATTTTTACTTTTTGAAGCAATCTTCCATTCGCATTATAAATAGCAACTTCTTTATTTTTCCACAACTCATTATTCACTTGTAAAACTATAGCACTTCCTTCTATAGGGTTCGGAGAAAAAACAATTACATCTTTATCATTTACTAAAACTTGCCTTACACTTAAATTATCGGTTTTAGCACTACCACAGTTTCCAATATTATTCCATCCACTTGAAGTTCTCTCATACAAAACATTAAAATAAACAACTCTATCACCAACCTGATAGTTTTGAGAAGAATCATATTGAGGTACACCATCACAAATATCTGTGCTAGTACCTCCATCTCCTTCAATAATATTTAGAGTGTAATCTTCAACCTCTCCATAATCAAATGAACCACAAGAAGAAGGAGTATTATTGTATCGCATAGACACTCTCATTCTTGTTACTCCTAATTTTGCAGTATTAGGTACAGTAAAGCTACCACTAACTGAATTATCAGTAGACGCACTTTTAATCCACACTTGCTCTCCGTTATCTTCAAAATCAGAATCCTGATTATAATCTATCCAAACAGCATATCCTTCTTTATAAACCGTTCCTGTCCATTTAGGTGTAACAGTTATTGTATTGGAACTTCCTTGCTCTATATCAGTTGAAATATTAGTAAAATCTTCATATCCATTTGTCGCTCCTGAATTATTATTAATTGACCCAAGTGTTACATTCTGAATATATTCATCATTTACATTATTTCCTTTTGAATCGCAATAAGTTGGTACACTAACACTTCCTTTACTTTTAGCTACCTCAATTAAGTACTCTAAACCAAGTTTAGCAAATTTTGCCGCATGCGTAGCATTAGCAGTTGGAAATCGGTCAGATGTATCATTTACAGTATGAATATAAGGGCTTGAACCGTTAAACGATGCTTCAAAAGGGAAAGCTGCATCATATCCTTGTTGTGCCCAACTATAATGATCAGAACAACCGTAGTTACATCGTGTATAATCATAGGTAAACTGGTGACTTCCTGAAGCATTATAATGATCCATAAGACTTGCTAAAAAAGCATTAAGAGTACTACTGTTATAACTATCATCAGAAATGTAGACATCTTTAGGTGATCCTTTATAATTTGTCATATCAAATTGCACGTACGATAACACATTAACATTTCTATTTTTATAATCTTGTGCAATCTCTTTTGAACCTCTTAAACCAACTTCTTCAGCAGCAAATGCCATAAACTCAATAGTTCGTTTTGGTTGAAAATCCATTTGAAAGAGTACTCTAGCCATTTCTGTAATTGTAGCAATACCAGAAGCATTGTCATCAGCACCAGGTGCATTTGTTTCTCTTTCTGGACTAACAGAATCGATATGACCACCTATTATTACGTATTCATTTGGAAGATCACTTCCTTGAATTGTCATAACTACAGAAGGCATTGTAGTACTACTATGGTTAACTATTCTAACACTAACGTCAGACCTACCGCTAGCCATTGTTTCCCATTTTTGTTTTAAATCTTGAACAGCTTGTGTAGCTTTTTGGGTTGTGTGATATCTAGTTCCATAATTTTCAAGTTCTACTATATGATTAGCAATATTTGTATTATTCACCAAGCCTAAACTTTGGTTTACAAGTTGATCTTCACTAATGGTATACGATGCTCTCTGTTGATACGTTTTTTTACTTTGAAGCTTCTGAATAGTTTGTAAAGCTTCTTTTTCAGAAGATTCATAAATAAACCCTGGACCATGAGTTAAAATCATATGATGCAGTTTTTCAGCTGCATGATGACTTAATTTTACTGCACTAAAGCCATTTGTGGAGGAAAGAATTTTAATATCTGCAGGAGCAACTTTTTGTAGTTTTAAGGCGTCTTTGGTTTCAATAGTACCATAAAACATTTTTTCTTGGCTGTAAACATTAGAAAAACTAAGGCACAGCAATAGTAACGAAAGTAGTAAATACTTTTTTTTCATTTTTGAAGGGTATTAATGTTAATTATAAATTCCCTTGTAAGTTATTAAAAATTAACATTATAGAACTAAAATATTTTTCATCTTCTTATTTAATCATAAACTTAACTTTAAAGTTTATCTTTTTTAACACTCAATAAGTTTTGTTGTATACTTCATTTTTTCGCACCTTTATGTGCGCATAAACTTTTTCTACAAATGTCTTCAAAGCATAGAATAAACAGAGCTTTTAAAAGAGCAAAAGAGCTACCTTTAAATGAGAGCTCTAAATATATTTTATTTTCTGATTGCCATAGAGGTGATAACAGTTTTGCTGATGACTTTGCACGTAATAGAAAAATATATCACTATGCTTTATCTCAATATTTTCAAAAAGAATTCACCTATATAGAATTAGGGGATGGTGATGAGCTTTGGGAGAATAAATTTGTAAATATTTTTAATGCCAATAAATACATTTACCTATTACTTCAAAAATTCCACCAACAAAACAGGTTATATTTTATCTGGGGAAACCATGATATGAATTATCGAAAACCTAAAAATGTTGCTAAAAACTTTAATTCTTATTACGATACTATTGATGGAAAGAAAAAAGAATTAATGCCAAATGCTTCTTTTTCTGAAGCAATTAAACTGGTACAAGAAGATGGTAAATCTATCTTCTTACTCCACGGACATCAGGCAGATTGGTTTAATTATACTTTTTGGAAATTCAGCAGGTTTTTGGTTCGTGTTTTGTGGAGACCATTACAAATACATGGAATTAAAGACCCAACAAGTCCTGCTCAAAACTTTAAAGGATTAATAAAGGTAGAACGCCGTTTAGAAGAATGGATTAAGAGTAATAATAATCAAATGATTATTACAGGACATACACATCGCCCCAGATTTCCATCAAAAAATAAACTTCCACATTTTAATGATGGTAGCTGTGTACACCCTAGATGCATAACTGGTTTAGAAATTGAGAATAATGAAATAACTCTTATTAAGTGGCATGTAGTAACTAAAGAAGATGGTACTATGCAAATTACAAGATCTGTTCTTGAGGGGCCTAAAAAAATAACCGACTACATTTAACTTCGTAACTTTTTATTAACTCAAACCCTCACATCACATAACAGTTTATTAAATTGTACTTAATATTTATATTAAAAAAAGAGAATACTTTTGATTCACCTCTAAAAGAGGAGTAGTCATTATAAATTTATTAGTTTTTGTCGACTATTTATTTGACTCACTATATACTGCCTTGAAAACAAGGCAGTTTTTTAATATTAGATTAACACTAAGTTAACATAAGGGTTGGTTATTTGCCGCGACAAAAACTAATAAACAACATCTAATGAACTATAAAACAGTACTTACGTCTGTAAGTATGTTTGTGTTACTCTACACACATGCACAACAAACAAACGCACCAAAATTTGGAAAGGGTATATTTAATCTAGTTGGAAAAGACAGTACTTGGTCTATGAATATGGGTGCTAGAATGCAATTTTTAGCAACTGCAGAATGGGATTCTAACAAAGATGGTTTATATAACCCAACATCTTCAATGTTAGTAAGAAGAGCTCGTTTAAAATTTAAAGGATTTGCTTTTTCTCCCAAATTAAAATATAAAATGGAACTTGGATTGTCTAATAGAGATATTAGTGGCGCTTCAGAACATACAGGAAACGCCCCAAGATACATTTTAGATGCAGTTCTAAAGTGGAACTTCCATCAAAATTTTGAATTATGGTTTGGACAAACCAAACTACCTGGAAACCGTGAACGTGTTATTTCTTCTGCTAATATGCAATTAGTAGATCGTTCTTTATTAAACAAACGTTTTAATATTGATAGAGATATGGGAATACAGTTAAGACATCATTTTAATTTATCTGATAAGTTTATTGTTAGAGAAGCTTTAGCTTTTTCGCAAGGTGAAGGAAGAAATGTTACCGTAGGAAACCTAGGCGGACATCAATATACTGCTCATCTAGAATTTTTACCTTTTGGAAAGTTTGAAGGCAAAGGAGATTATATAGGTAGTGATTTAAAAAGAGAAAAAACTCCTAAGCTTGCCATTGGTATGAGTTATGACTTTAATAACAATGCCGTAAAAACCAGAAGTAACCAAGGTACTTATATGGTTAATGATGAAGGATACTATCAAACAAACATATCAACCTTTTTTATGGATGCTATGTTTAAATATAAAGGATTCTCTTTTATGGGAGAATATTCATACAGAGACGCCGAAGATCCTTTCGCAAAAAACTCAGACGGAACTCTTACTGGAGAAATTGTACAAGTAGGAAGTGGTTTAAACCTTCAATCAGGGTATTTATTTGCTAAAGACTGGGAAGTATCTGGTCGTTTTACTAACATTTCTTTGGACGAAAACATTACAGGGAAAGGAACTGAAAATCAATACACAATAGGATTATCAAAGTACATTGTTGGTCATAAATTAAAAGTACAAACCGATATTAGTTACTTAGATATAGCAACAGCTACAAATCAATTAATGTATAGATTACAGGTAGACGTACACTTTTAAATGATAACATAAACATAACATGAGAGCGTTCTCGTGTAACTAAATTTGCAAAACTTAATTAAAAACTAAAAAATGGGAGATCCATATATTTTGATGCTAGTCGCTTTAGCTGTTTTAGCTATTGTAGACTTAGTTGTGGGAGTTAGTAACGACGCTGTTAACTTTTTAAATTCAGCAATCGGTTCTAAAGCAATTAAAGTAAGAAATATTATGATAATTGCGAGTGTTGGGGTGTTTTTTGGAGCAATTACCTCAAGTGGTATGATGGAAGTAGCACGTAAGGGGATTTTTAACCCTAGCATGTTTATGTTCCAAGACATCATGTTTATTTTTATGGCAGTTATGATTACTGATATCTTACTATTAGATATCTTTAACTCATTAGGAATGCCTACATCAACAACGGTTTCTATTGTATTTGAATTATTAGGAGCAGCTGTTTGTGTATCATTAATTAAAATTGCAGCCAACGACGCTCAATCAATTTCAGACATTTGGAACTACATTAACCATAAAAAAGCTATTCAGATTATAAATGGTATTCTACTCTCTGTAGTAGTTGCTTTTTCTGTTGGAGCAATTGTACAGTTCTTTTCTCGTTTAATTTATTCATTTAATTTTGAAAAAAGAGCTAGTTACATCAATGCTTTATTTGGTGGTTTTGCAATCACGGCTATTACATATTTTATCTTTGTTAAAGGAATGAAAGGAACTCCTTTTTATAAAGATATAAAACATTTAATTGAAGGAAATACACTTGTTATAATTGCTGGTGGTTTTGTTTTTTGGAGTGCTATATCTCAAGTATTAATCCATTTTTTTAAAGTCAATATCTTAAAATTGATTATTGGTGTAGGTACCTTCTCTTTAGCAATGGCCTTTTCTGGTAACGATTTAGTAAACTTTATTGGTGTACCAATTGCTGCTTGGAACTCATACCAAGCTTGGGAAGTATCTGGTGTTGCACCTGATGCATTCTCTATGGGTATTTTAGCTAAGAAAGTACCTTCTAATGTATGGTTATTATTATTGGCAGGAGCAGTAATGGTTGTCACTTTATGGACTTCTAGCAAAGCTAGAAATGTAATTAAAACTGGTATTGATTTATCTCGCCAAGGAGACGGACATGAAAAATTTCAACCGAACCCATTATCTAGAGTTGTAGTTAGAGCAGCTATGGGAGTAAACCTAGGTATTAGTGCTATTATACCTAAAAAGACTTTAAACTTTATCGATTCAAAGTTTCAAAAACCTGTAATTGAATTACCTAAAGACAAAACTTACGAAATGCCTGCTTTCGATTTAGTAAGAGCGTCTGTAAACTTAATTGTTGCTGGTATTTTAATTTCTATTGCAACTTCAATGAAATTACCATTATCTACCACTTATGTAACATTTATGGTAGCAATGGGTACCTCTTTAGCTGATAGAGCTTGGGGACGTGAAAGTGCTGTTTATAGAGTTGCTGGTGTAATTAACGTTATTGGTGGATGGTTCTTAACAGCGATTACAGCTTTCTTAACTGCAGCTTTAGTAGCTTACTTAATTAGCTGGGATATGGTAATGATTCCTGTATTGTTATTAGTGGTTGCTCTTTTAATTGCAAGAAACACTTTACAACACAGAAAAAAATCTAAAGAAGAAAAGAAGCAAGTACATATGGAACGAGCAGAATTAATCACTATTAACGGTGTGATTGAAGAAAGCTCAGATCATATTGCTGGTGTTGCTCACCGTATTAATAAATTATACTCAAGCGTTGTAAAAGACCTTGCTACGCACGATTTAGTTAAATTACGTAAAACTGATAAACACGTTACAAAACTAAATGATGAAATTGATAACTTAAAAGACGGTGTATTCTACTTTATTAAGTCTTTAGACGATACTTCGGTACAAGCAAGTAGGTTCTATATTTTAATTTTAGGGTATTTACAAGACGTTGCTCAGTCTATTAGCTACATCTCTAGAGCTACTTACAAGCACGTTAATAACAACCATAAAAACCTTAAAAAAGGACAAATTAAAGATCTTAAAAGTATTGACAATACGCTTTCTAAGCTATTAGCTGATATTGGTGATACTTTTGAAAATAGAAGTTTTGATAATTTAGGACATATTATTAACGAAAAGAAAGAGTTATTAAAAGATGTATCTAAATCTATAGAAAAACAAGTAGAACGTATTAGAACAGATGAAACAAGTCCAAAGAATACTACATTATACTTTAGTATTTTAATTGAGACACAAGATTTAGTATCTGGATTAATGAGTTTACTAGAAACATATGAAGAGTTTCATATCAGTACAAAAACAGCTGAAATAGAAGCTTAATCAAACAAGAAAAGCCGAGTTAATTAACTCGGCTTTTTTATTTCTTATCTATATTAACTATTACTTCTTCTTCATAGGACGCATCAAACCTTCTTGCGCAACTGAAGCTATTAATTTACCATCTCTAGTATAAATATTTCCACAAGCAAAACCTCTTGCTCCATTAGTATTAGGACTTTCAACAGAGAATAACATCCAATCATTAAAATCAAAATCGCGGTAAAACCACATGGAGTGATCTAAACTTGCCATTTGTGTATTTCCAAAGTTGGCTACACTTGCATTTGGATTTAAACAAGCTGTTAAAATATTATAGTCCGATATATATGTTAATATTTGCTGTTTGATTCCTAGTGGTAAATCAGATGCTTCTCCTTTTAACTTAAACCAAACATCAACTACTGGTGGTAAATCCTTTCTGTCTAACGGATTTACAATTTGTACAGGTTTAAAATCGATAGGACGCTCAATACTTAAAAAGTCTTTCATTTTCTTTGGTAAAAAAGCCCCAAACTGATCCAACATATCTGTCCAACTTAATAACTCTTCAGGTTGTTTTAAGTCTTTTTTTATTGGCATTTGATGCTCGTAACCATCTTCTTTTTTATGAAATGAACAAGACAAAATAAAAATTGTTTTATCTTTTTGATGCGCTGTTACTCTACGCGTAGAAAAACTACCTCCATCACGGATGGTTTGTACGTTATATGTTATAGGTAACTCTAAATTCCCTGCTTCTAAAAAATACGAATGTAACGAGTGTAAAATACGTTCCTTTGGTGTTGTTCTATAAGCTGCATTTAAAGCTTGTGCTAATACTTGACCACCAAAAACATTTGGGCTTCCTATATCTCTACTTACTCCGTTAAAGTTCCCTTCACCTAAATCGTCAAGGGTAAGTATATTTAATAATTCTTGTGTGTTTTTCATTTGTTAATACAATAAAGAGGATTTAATTCTTTATACTTTTTTTATTTTAAAAGGTTTTATTAACCTAAATTCTGTTGGCTGAATTCTATTCAAAAATAAACTTAAAATACGGTTTGGAATACTTTTTCTATGTCGCAAATAAATTGTTAGGTCTTGAGGCACTGCCCCTACAGAACTTTTTATTTCACTAGCTGTTCTTCCAAAATTGATTGTTTTTATATTATTATCAATTGCTAATGAGATATAATCATATAACATTCTTTGATAAATTGCATAGGTTCTATTAACTGTATAATCAATCCCCACAAAATGTGCATCTAACGAGTTTTGATTTACCATTCCTGACAAAAATCCAACTAACTTATCTCCTAACCAATATACCTTAATAACATAATCATCTTTTAAGTTTTCTTTTAAACACATGTACGTTTCAATATTAAAGTACCCTAAATTAAAACTCGCCTTATTTGATACATTCTTATATAGTAACGCCATTTCAGGCAATAATTGTTTTAAAGATTCAATTGTTATCTCTTCCGTTTGTAAACCTGTACTCATTTTCAAAGCCTTTCTAGCTTTTACTCTATACTTTGTTTTTAATGCCGATAAATAATCATCAAAAGTATTCCAATTACTATCTAATGTTAATACCATATTAGGATCCACATTAAAAGAATTATAACCTACATTATGCAGTGCATCAGTAATAAAAAGAGATTCGTTAACAAAATCTTTCAGCATAAAAGCATCTATTGTTTCTTTTGAAATATCTTTTTCAAAGGCTACAATAGCTTTAGCAAGTTCTTTTACAATTTGTTTTTTATCTTGATTTGATTTTATGAATATTCCGTGTTCTCCACTTACAAATGTATTACCACATGTAAGTATTTTAAATGTTTTTTGAGAAGACAATAAATGTAGTTTTCTCCCCATACATCGCATCCATTCCACAACCGATTGCAAATCGTTTTGAACACTATCTAAGTAAAAATCTACTAACTTGATGGTAGCAAAAGCTATAGCTTCATTTTTTTCATCAAATAATAAAATATAAGAAAACTGTATTTGTTGATTGTTTTTTTCTAAAGCTTCTAAATATGCTGGTTGAAGGTACATATTGTCTGTACATTCAAGCTCTTTCCAAACCTTTTCTGGTATTTTATTTACTGAAGAAAAGTAACATATATTGGATGATTTTTTTTTACAGGATATAATAATAACTGCTTTTACGATTTGTATTTGTGTAAATTAGTAAAAGTTTATCAAATACACTATAAATTATTTTAAGCTACACCGTTATTCCAAACAGGCACTTTTAAAAACCTACTTATTTTTACCATATCACTTAACAAATATTCTTTATCACCGTGGTTAAGTAAATTATAGCGTTCTCCATTTTGAGTAACTAAATTCACCTCGTAACAGTAATAACCTCCTGATTTATTTCCTTGGATAAATTTTGATAATACTTGTAACGCATACACTTGCTGAAAAGGTATTATTTCACCATCAACTAATACTTTTCTCTTTTGTGAGTTTAAAAACGCTTTAGCTCCAAAAGAAAATAGCAAGAAAATACCTATCAATACAAAGGGACCACCTGAAATGAAAAACAACTTACCTCCATGCATAAATGTTAACGGTTCTTTTGAAAACTCAAAAAACTCTATATAAGACCAAACCACATAGTTTAACCCCATTAAAAGGAAACTCCAGGCTACAAATTTCAAATAAGAGCTAGAGGTTATTTTATAGCCAAAAGCTGTTTTTCGCAATCGTTCACTTAAAAAATTACTTCCTGAGCCTTTAACAGCACTCCAAGAAATATTTTGCCCAATAGCATCGGTTGTAAAGTCACCAAAAGAAAACTCTATTTGTTTATTCGTTGGTGAGTTTTTCTTTCTTTTAGCCCAATAACTAGAGCCAAACATACCTATAAACATAAAAGCTAATACCGCTAACATCCCACCAGTTTTATAGTAAGTATATCGCTGTTTACTTATACTTAACTTATGAAGTGGGGCAGTTATTTCAAGGCGTTTTATATCATTTAAATCTTTTCTTGTGGGATTTGTAAGCTGTTGTAATGAGTCTAGTTTTCGTACACTTTGTTGTACTTCAATTTCTCTTTTATGAAACGATTCGTACATATTTTGAAATTGTGGAAATGCTACGAAAATAAAAATCCCTATTGGGATTATTGCAAAGAACCAAGAATTGTTAAGAGATATTTTTTCCATATTTTATTTTTTTGAAGAGCAAATTTGAGAAAAGTTTTTGGTTTTTTGGTATAAAAAAAGCTTTTACATTAATGCAAAAGCTTTTTCTAAAAACAATATTTTATTATTACTCACAAAAAGGAACTGTAAAGAATCCTTCTATTGAATTATCAGCACTTGAATTTGCTTTTATTTTTATAGTAAGCTCATTATTTGTAAATCTTACAACCTCTGCAACTCCTTGAAAAAAGTTTAAAGGATTAGATCCTTTCTTACTAAAAACTACATTCACATTATCATAAGTTCCTAACTCAGCTTTCACATAAGTTGAAATTTCTAACTCATAATCAAAAATATTAGAACTACAGTCTGCTTGTATATTAGTAATATGTACTGAAAGTTCATTATTTCCAGACATAAATGCTTTACCTCCTTCTGCCGTAAAACTTGTTCCAAATACGTTTCCTGATAATTTTGTGTTTGCAATTCCAGCTGGATCATTATCACTATCAGAACAGCTACTCATTACTAAAGTTAGGCACATCAAAACCGCATAACTAATTTTAAAAATCTTTTTCATTCGTTGAAATTTTAATTTGTTTTTACAAGGCGCGAATTTAGTTTAAAAATAAAAACCCACAAACAAATTAATTGCTTGTGGGCTTTTTATATTTATAAGGTTAGCTTACCCTACAATATTTATGATTTTTCCTGGGACAATAATTACTTTTTTAGGCTCTCTTCCTTGTAATTGTTGTTGCGTTTTTACATGTGCCATGACCGTTTTTTCAATTTCGTCTTTGTTCATATCTAACGGTAACTCTAAGGTAAAACGCATTTTTCCATTGAAAGAAACTGGATAATTCTTCGAGCTCTCAACTAAATGCTTCTCTTCAAATTTTGGAAAAGCTACGGTTGAAATAGACTCATTGTGTCCTAACTGACTCCATAATTCTTCTGCAATATGTGGTGCATACGGAGAAATTAATACTAACAATGGTTCTAAAATAGCTCGTTTGTTACATTTTAACGCTGTTAACTCATTTACCGCAATCATGAAAGTAGAAACGGATGTGTTGAACGAGAAGTTCTCAATATCTTCTTCTACTTTTTTAATTGTTTTGTGTAAGGTTTTTAATTCGTCTTTGGTTGGTTCAGCATCAGAAACATTGATTCCGTTTTCATCTGTGAATAATTTCCATAATTTCTTTAGGAAAGAATACACTCCTGAAATCCCTGAAGTTTTCCATGGTTTTGTTTGCTCTAACGGCCCTAAGAACATTTCAAATAAACGTAAACTATCCGCACCATATTCTTCACAAATTAAATCTGGATTCACCACATTGTATTTTGATTTTGACATTTTTTCAACCTCTCGACCAACAATGTATTTGCCTTCTTCTAAAATGAATTCTACATCTTTAAAATCAACATTTAATGGATGCTTTTTAAACGCTTCAACATCTAACTCATCAGAAGAATTTACCAATGAAACATCAGCATGAATAGGTTGTACTTTTTTATCTCCTATTAACCCTTTAGAAACAAATGTATTTGTTCCTTCTACTCTATATACAAAAGCAGAAGTTCCTAAAATCATTCCTTGGTTGATTAGTTTTTTAGCAAACTCGTCTACTGGTAACAATCCTCTATCAAACAAGAATTTTTGCCAAAAACGTGCATACAATAAATGCCCTGTAGCATGTTCAGAACCTCCAATATATAAATCTATTTGCTTCCAATAGTCAACCGCTTCTTTACTTACAAACTCTCCTTCGTTATTCGAGTCCATATAACGGTTAAAATACCAAGAACTTCCTGCCCACCCTGGCATCGTATTCAGTTCTAACGGGAAAACAGTTTCGTTATCAATCTTGCTATTTTCAACAACAGTGTTTGTTGTTGTGTCCCATGCCCAAACCTCAGCATTTCCTAACGGTGGTTTTCCATCTTCAGTTGGTAAGTATTTCTCAACTTCTGGCAATACAATTGGTAAATGTTTTGCATCAATCATTTGTGGCATACCATCTTTGTAGTATACTGGGAAAGGTTCTCCCCAATAACGTTGACGACTAAATACTGCATCACGTAAACGATAGTTTATTTTTCCGTAACCAAATCCACGTTTTTCTAATTCGTAGATTACAGTTTTCATTCCTTTCTTATAATTTAAACCATCTAAGAAATCAGAGTTTGCTAATTTAATTCCATCTTTAGCATCGTTTGCTTTTTCAGAAATATCAACATTAGCAAAAATATTTGGAATCTCTAATCCGAAGTGTTTTGCAAAATCATAATCACGTTGGTCACCACATGGTACCGCCATAACCGCTCCTGTACCATAGCTTGCTAATACATAATCACCAATCCAAATAGGCACTTGTTTTCCTGTAAACGGATGCAACGCATACGCACCAGTAAACACTCCTGAAATGGTTTTTACATCAGCCATACGATCACGCTCAGAACGTTTTGCTGTAGCTTCAACATAAGCTTCTACCGCTTCTTTTTGCTCAGCAGTTGTAATTTTCGCCACTAAATCGTGCTCTGGAGCTAAGGTCATAAAAGACACTCCAAAAATAGTATCAGGACGTGTTGTGAATACGTCTATTTTAGCATCGTGTCCGTCAACATCAAAAGCAACCATGGCTCCTTGCGAGCGACCAATCCAGTTGGTTTGGCTATCTTTTAATGGCTGTGGCCAATCAATATTTTGTAATCCGTCTAATAAACGTTGTGCGTATGCAGAAATTCGCATAGACCATTGGGTCATTTTTTTACGAACTACTGGATGCCCCCCACGTTCTGAGACACCGTTTACAATTTCGTCATTTGCTAATACGGTTCCTAGTGCTGGACACCAGTTTACTTCAGTATCCGATAAAAAAGTTAAACGGTATTGTAATAGTATTTCTTGTTGTTCTTTGTCAGAGAAGCTCTTCCATTCTTCCGCAGAAAAAATAGTTATATCTTCATCAGCAACTGCATTTACATTCGCATTTCCTTCTACTTCAAATTTTGCTACTAAGGTTGAAATATCTTCTGCCTTATCAGTATCTTTATTATACCAAGAGTTGAACAATTGAATGAAAATCCACTGTGTCCATTTATAATATTCTGGATTTGAAGTACGAACTTCTCGAGACCAATCGAATGAAAACCCGATATTATCTAACTGACGACGGTAAGTTTTAATATTCGTTTCTGTCGTAATTGCTGGATGTTGTCCTGTTTGAATCGCATATTGTTCAGCAGGTAACCCAAAAGAATCATACCCTTGTGGATGCAATACATTAAACCCTTTATGGCGCTTGTAACGTGCATAAATATCAGATGCGATATATCCTAACGGATGCCCTACGTGTAATCCTGCTCCAGATGGGTAAGGAAACATATCTAACACATAATATTTTGGTTTATCAGAATCATTTTCAGCTTTAAACGTACCTTGATCCGCCCAGTACTTTTGCCACTTTTTTTCTATCTCTTGGTGATTGTATTGCATTTGTAATCGCTTGTTTTAAAGGATGCAAATTTACAGTTATTGTTGATAAGTAAAAAGTTTAGCTCTTTTAATACTCTATAAAAAACTAAATACTTTCAAAAAAACCTCACAAGTCTTAAAAAAGGTTTGCAAGGTTTAAAAATTGAAATAAGAGAGATTTTTTATATTATCCTAATGTTGGATCTGTTAAAATTACCTTTAAAGTTCCTCCTCTTCCTGATCTTTGAATATTACAAATTCTTTCTGTTTGAGCAGGTCCTGTTGGTAATACCGGACATGGTTTGCTACCTACTAATTGAATGCAATCAGTACAGTTTACAGGAAATACTCCTGGGTTACCTGAATTTTGCTGTAATTCTTTATTAAAAATTCTAGCAATAGGTGTTTTATTAGGGCCATAATTCCAACCACCATCCTTATCTACTTCCATAGCAATAAAACTATTTACGCCATTAACACAACTTATGTCAAATGCTTCAGCACAAGGTGTATTAGGGTTTAATGTAAATTCCGCGATACTAGTCCCTTCTTTTCCGTGGTTAAAGTCTGCTCCTTCAACTGGACATTGTGGTTCTATATAAAAACAAATATTTCCACTAAAACATTCTCCTTTCGGATCAAACTCTTGTGTTTCTCCTGCTCCTAACTCAAACTTTCCCATTAATTTATTTACGCTGGTTAAAAAACCAAAATCTGATACTCCAACAGGTGATGGACAACATTTATTGGCGCTATTGGAAGCGGCAAAAGTTACATAAACTTCTACTGGTTTTGGCGTTTGATTGGTAACAGATAACGTAGTGTAGTTTGTAGACATAATAAAATGTTTTTGGTTTTTTAAGGTTAATTTTTTAAAGCTCTTAATAGCTTTTTTGCAAAGTATCAACCTAATAACTTCCAATACAAAAAAAAGTCATTAGTGACCATTTTTAGGTGATAAGCGAATCATTTTGTATTAGGAAAAAGATTAACCTAACCAAATATTTACCTTTTTTAACTAGTTCTATTTTTCTAATTTAGGAAACTCAACAACTAACCTACTTATGAACGAAAATATAACTGCTTTAAATATTAAAGAAAAAGCATCTGCTTTACTTAAAGATTCTCTTAAACAGCCTGAGGTTGAAAGTATAATTAACGAAATACATTCTTATTTCCGAGAACTAATTCAACTTACTGGATTTGATCAGAATATGGAGCATCTTGCTGCTGTTAATACAGCTAAAGGAAAAGCTTTAGGGTTAAATCATGCTGCTCAATGTTTGTTAGATTATAAACGAACCGTGAAGTTTTTAAAAGCTATGGTAATGGCTATTAAAGAAAAACAACAAAAACACCCTGATAAAACTATTAATATTTTTTACGCGGGTTGTGGGCCATATGCTCCATTTGTTACTTTAATTGCTCCTCTTTTTTCTCCTAAAAAAATTCAATTTTCTTTACTAGAGATTAATGATAAATCTTTAGAATATGCTAAAAGTCTTATTAAAAAACTGGAGCTTACTAATTATGTAACAAATTACTATACTGCTGATGCTGTTACTTTTAAAATACCTGAACCTGAAAAGTATCATATACTGTTTAGTGAAACGTTGGATGCTTTGTTATATAGGGAGTGCTATGTTCCTATTTTATTCAACTTGCTTCCTCAACTACCAAAAGATACTATTGTAATTCCAGAAAATGTATTGATAAAAATGAGTTTAGCTACTGATCTTATTGCTGACACTAAGCATACATCTATTGAAGTTGATACCATTTTAAATGTTAGAGAGGCTATTTTATCAAACAAAAATGATATTATTCCTACTCAACTACCTGATAAAAAAGTAGCTGTAAATTCAATTAATATTGAGCAGTATAATTACTTAATATTGGATACACTGGTAAATCTTTACAACGATATTTGGTTAACAAGAAATGAGTCCTCGTTAACTTTACCTCTTGAAATGCATATAGAGCATCCTATTAACTTTGGTTCTATTGTGTTTACTTACCTCATGGATACCAATATTGAATTAAAATATAAGTTGGATGAATAATCTTTAGAATAAAAAAGCATAACCAATTTGGTTATGCTTTTATTTATTTCTGAAATTTTCTTTTGTTTATCCTTTTATAGGAACAGTAACGATAACGTTATCCCATCCGATATACATGTAGAATTCATCATCTTCTCCATCAAAAGCAATAGAAAAAGCTTGAATTGTTTCATCTGATTTAGAAGTAGGAGCAGTAACTCTAACTACATCTTCACTTTCACTATAAAAGTAAGATCCCCAAACATTCTTGGCTGTATTTAAAATAAGAGTCCATTCTTTTTCTCCAGGAATTGTAAATAGTGTATATGTTCCTGCTTTTACTTTTTTACCACCAAAGGTTACATCTTTATAAAATGTGATTTCAGCTGCTTCATTTGCTCCTGTTCTCCATACTTTTCCAATAGGAGCTAGTTTTGCTAAAGACCTTCCTTTTAATTGTGGGCGGCTATAAATAACTTTTACTTTCTTATCTGAAATTCTATAACTACTTGGGTAAGTAGCTGCATCCATTGGACTTTTATCTAAGCCTTCGAATTTTTGAGCTACTACTTCGTTTGAAAAAACTAACGTTACAGCAAATACGATAATTGATAAAATTGATTTTTTCATGTTCTTATTTTTAATTATTAACTGAGGATTTGTCACCAAATTTAAGAATCCTTACGTAAAATTTGCTCTTTTTTTAAAAACAATACTACTTTTAATCCTTAACAAAGCGGGAGCATATCTTCTTAAAAATTGTAATTCAAGTAAATAGCAGATCTGTATTTTACATCTATAGTTCCTTGTGCTAAATTTTGCTGTATGGGATACATCGCCAAGGCTCCTACTGTTATTTTTTTTGCATTATACTCAGCTCCTAAACTAGAAAACAACGCATATCCTTCTGTATTTTTCACTTTTAATCCGAGCGTTCTATTACTTGCAAAGAATTCTCCTGAAACCCCTACCGAAGGTACAAAGCTATTTTGCTTATTATCTTTAAACATATAAAAAAAGGTACTATTAAAGTTAAATTGATTTCCAAATCGATATTCTTCCTTATTTGTTGTTTTTATATAATAATTAAGATAGTTTGTAATTCCAAAGTTATTTCTCTTATATACATACTGAAGGTTGGTAATTACATCAGTACTCCCTGTTCCTAATTGAAAACTAGGGTTTATTGAATTATTAATTGCTTCATTATAAGTTCCTGTAGGCAACTTTAATCCTCCTCCTATTTTCAATATATGACTAGAAGAAATAACCTTGTCTTTTTCTTCTTTATAATTTCCTGTATTTTTATTTAAAACAGTATAGTTAATTAAAAAAGAAATATCTCCCAAACCTTCAATAGCTGTTGTTTTCTCCACATATTCTCTTGAATGAAAATGGAAAGGAACAAAAACTTGGGCTTCTAAATACTCTTTAATAATTGGAATTCTAGACCACACTTGTACTGTATTAAAATACTCATTTATAATTGGAGAGTTGTTAAAAATTCCGTCTTTAGACTGATATTTTTGATGTAAGTAACGTAATCCAATAAAATTATTATCTATAACTCCTCCCATTCCTAAACTACCTCCACTGTTACTACAACCACAAGCATCACAATCTAAAAACAGTTCGTAACGCTCAGGAAATGGGTTGCTTGCTTGTATTTGTACTGAAATTAATACTATTAATATTGGTATTACTCTACTCAGCAAATCTTTTATCTGTGATAAACTCTTCATCTGTTAATGTTTTTAAAAAGGCTATAATATCTTCCTTCTCTTGTTCGTTTAATGATATTCCTGTTGTTCCATCCTCTTTTTTAAGAATTGGATCTAAGTTTTGAGTTTCTTGAACTCCTGTTGCATAAAAATTTAATACTGATTTTAGTGACCCAAATCGACCATCATGCATATATGGAGCGGTAAGTTCAATATTTCTAAGGCTTGGTACTTTAAACTTGTATTTATCATCTTCTAATAAGGTTACAGTCATTCTACCCAAATCGTTTATTTCTGGATTAACTGGTAAACCATTGTTTCTAAAAGCATCATCTGTAAATAAATCTGAAGTATGGCAAGAAGCACATTTTGCCTTAAAAAGCTCTAAGCCTTTTTTCTCTTGTTCAGAAAACTCTCCTCCTTTTTCAACCCGAACATATTTATCATACTTTGAGTTTGCTGAGACCATCATTAACATAAATTGAGACATCGCCTTAAATGTATTATCAGCGTTAACCTGTCCATCCTCAAAAGCTTGACTAAATAATTTTCGATAAGCTGCGTCTTGTCGTAGTTTTTCCAAAATATTGGTTACGGTTTCATCCATTTCAACAGGATTTGTAATAGGTATTATTGGAAATACATCTAAATGAAAAGCTGCTCCATCCCATGAAAACTGTTTTTGGAATGCCATATTTTGGACTGGTGGTGCATTTCTAGTTCCTTCTCTATCTTCTACTCCATGACTTAATTGATGTCCATGGTGTGTAAACGCAAACTTTTGCTGATGACAAAAAGCACAAGAAACCACTCCGTCTGAAGAAAGTTTTCCTTCATAAAAAAGTTTCTTTCCTAATTCAAAACCTTTTTCAGTTATTGGGTTTGAACTTAAATTATAATGTGGCTCAGGAAAATTGCTTGGTTTTTCAAAAGCTAGTTCTACATTAGTATATACCTCTTCTTTTTTACAACTAAAGAAAGAGCATACTAACAATACAATCATTAATTTTTTCATTACGTAGGGTATTAGTAGCTAATTGAAAACAATTAGCCTATTACACTTAAAAAAAGTCTAAAGAATAGAGCTCTCACTCTATCCTTTAGATTTAATTATTATTAATGATGATTTGTATGGTGTACATGGTGAACCATAAACATCTCAGTATAATTCTCTGCTATTAAAGAAGCTTTATCTCCTCCCATAATAGTTGCTCCTTCTGAAAGTTTAATTTTAGATTTACCATCTAACATTGTATTAGCATCTACTTTAATATGTAATTGTGGTGATTGCTCATTGCTTACAATAGCAACATCCATAGGTAATGTTACCTCTTTGTATAAGTCAACTGTCGTTCCTCTACTTGCAATATGAAGCATAAAAGGATTATCCGTTGCATTTTCTTTATAATTTCCTTCTAAAACTACAAACTTATACCCTGCTTGCCAGCTCCAAGTTAAATTGTAGCTTTCTGCTAAAGTCCAAAAGTCTTGTTGTACTGCTTGTCCTTCTATAAATCGTTCTTGATCTACACCAATTCCGAATTTAATTTTTGTATACTTTCCAGCAGGCACATCTTTAAGTGATATTTGAATTTTCTTAGGTTTATCTCCTCCTCCTTCACTAATTATAAAGTAACTTTCTTCTTTAGGATATACAAATTCCTCACCTTCTTCTGTTACAAGTACAAAGTTACTTACGATATAATCGAAAGAATTTATTGTTAATGTTTCGTCGTTTCCATTGGTGTAAGTTGAAGTACCTAACAAAAGTTTGTCTTCAGCAAAACCATTATCAAACTCTATTACTACTTCATTTTTCCCTTCTAATTTATCATTAATTATTTCATTATCACTACAAGAAGTGAACGCTATAGCCAAAGCTATAAAAGCTAATATTTTTTTCATCTTTTAAATTTTATGTACTACAGTAATTCTTTAACAATGCTGAGCATCATTAAAGCTTTTACTTGTAATTTGTGTTTTTAATCTTGTTTTTATTTTACAATAGTCTACCATTTTGATTACGTTATTTGTAACCAATTAGTAGTAATTATAGCTAATTATGAAGATTAAATAATAGGAGGATGAAATACTTCTTGATTAAATAAGTAGTAATAATTTTTCTTATAAGAAAATGTTCCTTTCTCTTTTATAAACTGCTTTTCTTCTAAGTCTATGTTTAAGATAGAAACAAACCCAATAGGGTATTCTTCCATTGAAATTCGTAGTGATTTAAAATCGTCGTCTTGTTGTTTTTCAAGTTCCATCATTAACTGACACTTACCGTTACAGTTTAATTCTGGTTTATCTTTATTAATACATAAAACCTTTGATATATAATCATAATTTATTGCATACTCAACAAAAGGAGCTATTGGGCGCAACATGGCTATCATGTATAATGCAACAAAAAAATATATGCTTAGTTTCTTCAACAACAAAGAGGGCTTTTACTAGCGCAAAGATACTACTATCCCTACTGATAACCAACAATAAAATTTCACGTTTTTTGTTTTATTTTAATTTATTCTAAATAAAAAACTTATATTTGCACGGATTTTACGAAAAGATAATGATTGTTTTTTATACTGAAACCAAGAACGTTAGCTCTAAAACTTCTGTTAAGACATTACAGAAAACTACTACTTGTAGTTCTTCATGTGCAAGTAATTGTATTAAACCTAAAAGTAAATGCTGTAATAAGTATCAAAAGAAAGGAATTAATTGTAAAAGATGTCCTTTAACGTTTGATTTAAAAGCAGTCTCATAATTATAACGATTTCCCCCGTTTGTTTATATATCACAAACAAAAAGCCCTTAAAAGAAATTTCTTTTAAGGGCTTTTAATTTTATATACTATATTCTTTATGCTACTTTTAACAAAAAGTAATTTTTCTTACCTCTTTGTAATAACACATATTTATCTGCAATTAAATCTTTTGAAGTGATAACAAAGTCTTCACCCACTTTTTCCTTATTTACTGATATTGAGTTCTCTTTTAATGCTCTTCTTGCATCTCCATTTGATTTTAAGAAGCCTGTCTTAGCAGCTAAAGCAGCAATCATGTCTAATCCGTTATCAATGTCTTCTGAAGTAACCTCAGCTTGTGGTACCCCATCAAATACATCTAAAAAGGTTTGTTCATCTAAGTTTTTTAAATCCTCAGCTGTTGACTTTCCAAATAAAATATTTGAGGCAGCTATTGCTTTATCTAACTCTTCTTTAGAGTGTACGAAAATTGTTACTTCCTCAGCTAATTTCTTTTGTAAAACTCTTTGATGCGGAGCTTCTTTATGCTCAGCAATTAAAGCATCTATAGTATCTTTATCTAAAAATGTAAATATTTTAATATACTTTTCTGCGTCTTCATCCGAAGTATTTAACCAAAACTGGTAAAATTTGTAAACTGATGTTTTATCTGCATCTAACCAAACATTTCCTCCTTCTGATTTTCCAAATTTAGAACCATCAGCTTTTGTAATTAATGGGCACGTAGCTGCAAATGCTTTTGCATCTTCACCTGGTGTCATTCTACGAACTAGTTCTGTACCTGTGGTAATATTACCCCATTGGTCAGAACCTCCCATTTGTAATTTACAATTTAAGGTCTTATATAAGTGATAGAAGTCATACCCTTGAATTAATTGATACGTAAACTCTGTAAAGCTCATTCCGTTACCTGCTTCTCCTGTAATACGTTTTTTTACAGAATCTTTTGCCATCATGTAGTTTACAGTGATTCTCTTACCAACATCTCGTACAAATTCGATAAATGAAAAATCTTTCATCCAATCGTAATTGTTAACTAATAAAGGAGAGTTTTTAGCTCCGTTATCAAAATCTAAAAAGCGACCTAACGTTCTTTTTAAACCCGCAACATTTTTTGCTAAAGCTTCTTCATTTAATAAATTACGTTCATCTGATTTTCCTGTTGGATCACCGATCATACCAGTTGCCCCTCCTACTAAAGCGATTGGTTGATGCCCTGCTTTTTCAATATGAACTAGTAAAATAATTGGAACTAAACTACCAATGTGTAACGAATCTGCAGTTGGATCAAAACCAATATAAACCGATGTCATTTCTTTTTGAAGTTGTTCTTCGGTTCCTGGCATAATGTCGTGAATCATTCCACGCCATTGTAATTCTTCTACTAAATTCTTGGTCATTTTATTCTATTTTTAAAGAAGCAAAGATAAGTTTATCAACCAAAATAAACTAAATTCGCTTTATGATTTTAGTTACAGGAGGAACAGGTTTAGTAGGCTCACATTTATTATATCATTTAAGCCAAAAAAACGACAAGATTCGAGCTATTTTTAGAACTGGAAAAAAGCGTGAACATGTTAAAAAAATCTTTTCTTTTTATACCGATAATGTGCAACAGTCTTTTTCAAAAATTGAATGGGTACAAGCTGACATTACCGACACCCCTTCACTAGAGCCTTTATTTGATAACGTTACACAAGTTTACCATTGTGCTGCATTAGTTTCTTTTAATCCAAAGGATTATAGAAAAATGCGCCAAGTGAATATTGAAGGAACTGCTAACCTTATCAATTTTGCCATTGATGCAAATATTGATAAATTTTGTTTTGTAAGCTCTATCGCTTCTGTTGGTAATGCTATTAATGGTAAACCAATTAACGAAGAAAATGAATGGGTTGATAGTGATGAAAATCACGGATATGCAATTACCAAATATGGTGCTGAAATGGAAGTTTGGAGAGGTAGCCAAGAAGATTTAAATGTAGTAATTGTGAATCCTGGAGTAATTCTGGGTGGTGGCTTTTGGAATGAAGGTTCTGGGAAAATGTTTACCCAAATAAATAATGGCTTAACGTTTTACACAGAAGGCATTACTGGTTTTGTTGGAGTATATGATGTCGTAAAAGCAATGATAAACCTAATGGGTTCTGATATAAAAAATGAACGTTTTATTCTTGTTTCGGAAAACAAATCGTTAAAAGATGTTCTATTTAGTATTGCTGATAATCTGAATAAAAAAAGACCTTCAAAGAAAGTTGGAAAGCTGATTACTTCAATATTTTGGAGAGTGGATTGGCTTTTAACAAAACTTACAGGTAAAGAACCTTTGTTAACTAAAAACTCTGCTAAATCTGCACACAACAAATCGTTCTATACTTCTGAAAAAATTACAGAACAACTTGATTTTGAATTTGAGCCTATTAATGATGTAATTGCTAGAGTTTCTAAAGAGTTTAAAAAGTAAATTACTTAATCTTCTTTAAGTCTTTTTTTTCAAACTCTCTATCTTCTCTTTTTATTAACTCTTTAGGAACATCATCCAACAATAGTTCCTTATCTAAAACTGTATCTCTTTTTAGTTTGCCTCCCTTTTTAATTCCTTTTATAGAATCTTGAATTTCCTGCTTTTTTCTATATAAACTATCTAATAAATAAATATTTCTTTTTACTCTTTTTAAGATTTCTGCATACTCATCAACCTTAGAAGTGTAATATGTGTTACTAGCATCAAAACGAGTACTATCAATTCTATACTTTTCGTATACCAAAAACATATAGTTCTTTTCTCGTTTTAAAAATTTGTTTTTTTGATTTTTAGCAGAAGAGGCTATATACATATCAGTTAATAACGAAACCATAGAATCTTTCGGAATTAAGTTTTCAGGCTTTTTGTATATCGTATTACTAGTACACGACACCAAAAGCAAACCAATACATATGTAAAAAAAAGGCTTCATTTATCTGTTAAATAATAATCGTTTTCCTTTAATTTCTTCGTTAAAAACCCCCTCGTTATACATTAAGTTTCCGTTTACAAATGTATGTGTTATTTGATTTGAAAACTCAACTCCTTCAAACGGTGACCATCCACATTTATACAGTAAATTTTCTTTATCTACTGTCCATTTTTTATCAACGTCAACTAAAACTAAATCAGCATAAAAACCTTCTTTTATGAAACCTCTTTTTTCAATTTTGAAGATTTTTGCTGGGTTATGACTCATCTTCTCTACCGCTTTTTCAATTGGCAACACTCCTTCTTTCACCTTTTCTAAAACAGCTGTAACTGCATGTTGTACTAACGGTCCTCCACTAGGTGCTTTTGTATATACGTTATCCTTTTCTTCTAAAGTATGTGGTGCATGGTCAGTTGCAATGACATCAATTCTATCATCTAACAAGGCTTTCCATAAACCATCTTTATCTTTTTGTGTTTTCACAGCAGGATTCCACTTAATGTGTGTTCCTTTTTTATCATAATCAGCATCTGTAAACCATAAGTGATGTACACAAACTTCAGCAGTAATTTGCTTTTCTTCTAATGGAATATCATTTCTAAATAAATGCGTTTCTTTTTCTGTAGATAAGTGGAAAATATGTAAACGTGCACCTGTTTTCTTTGCTAATTCAATTGCTCTTGAAGAAGATAAATAACAAGCTTCTTCACTACGAATTAACGGGTGATATTTTACAGGAATATCATCTCCATATTTTGCTTTATACTCTTCTGTGTTTTTTCTAATAGTTGCTTCGTCTTCACAATGTACAGAGATTAACATTTTAGTTGAAGAAAATATTTTCTCTAGAACCTCTTCATTGTCTACCAACATGTTTCCTGTTGAAGAACCTAAAAACAACTTGATACCCGCAACATCTTTAGGGTTTGTTTTTAACAATTCTTCTAAATTATCATTCGTTCCACCAAACATAAACGAATAGTTTGCGTATGATGTTTTACTTGCAATATCAAACTTATCTGCTAATAATTCTTGAGTTGTGGCTTGAGGTACCGTATTCGGCATTTCTATAAACGACGTAATTCCTCCAGCAATTGCTGCCTTACTTTCTGTAGCAATATTAGCTTTATGTGTTAAACCTGGTTCACGAAAATGTACTTGGTCATCAATCATACCAGGAATTAAGAACTTTCCTTCCGCATCAACCATTAATACATCATCGGTAGGAATTATGTTTTCTCCTATCTCCTTAATAAATTCTCCTTCTATTAAAACATCGCCTTTAAAAACCTTGTTTTCGTTAACGATTTGTGCGTTTTTAATTAAATATGATTGCATGTTGTTATTTTGGTAATCCGTTAATTCTCATTTTTATCACACCGAAGACAGCTTCTTTAATGATTCCTTTGCTTAGCTTTGACTTCCCTAAGACTCTATCAGTAAAGATAACTGAAACCTCTTTAATGTTAAATTTATGCTTCCATGCCTTGTATTTCATTTCTATTTGAAATGCATAGCCTACAAACTTAACTTTATCTAACTTGATTGTTTCTAGCACTTTTCTTTTATAGCATACAAACCCTGCAGTAGTATCATGAATAGGCATTCTGGTAATTAGTCGTACATACTTTGATGCAAAATATGATAAAAGGACTCTGCTCATTGGCCAGTTAACTACATTAACCCCCACCGAATACCTTGACCCAATAGCTACATCTGCTCCTTCATTAGCACATTCATTATACAGTCGAATTAAATCGTTAGGGTTATGTGAAAAATCGGCATCCATTTCTATGATATAATCATATTTATTAAAAATTGCCCATTTAAATCCATGAATGTATGCAGTACCTAAACCGCTTTTTCCTTCTCTTTTTTCAATAAAAAGCTGACTTGGAAACTCTTCTTGTAAGTTTTCTACGATTGTTGCTGTTCCGTCAGGAGAATTATCATCAACGACCAATACATGAAATACCTTTTCTTGACTAAAAGTTGCTCGAATAATAGCTTCGATGTTTTCTTTCTCGTTATAAGTAGGAATTATGACTAAAGCGTCTGACTTCATGTAATTTTCATATAAATCTGGGCAAAGATACACTTATTTATTACTAATTTTGTGTTAATTAAAAAAGTATAAAAGCAATTGCAAGCAGTAGAACGAATTACAAACAATGATAGTTGGATTACTTTAGTTATCGTATTGGCTATTGTACTATTGGCTATGATGAAATCTTTAAAGCCTACCAAATTATACGGATATACTATTGCTTTTATAACTCCAGGTTTTTTTCATAAAAGAACAGAAGAAGGAGCTTCTTTTTTTACCCCTTTTAAATTACTCTTATTTTCTTTTTCATCAATTGTTATTTCTCTGTTTTTATTCTTGACTTTAGTATCGGAGATATACTCTCATAGCTTTTTAGCTTTTATAGGATTACTTCTATTTGTCATTCTGTATTTCTCACTACGTTTCTTAATAGATTACGCATTAGCAAACACTTTAGGTTTATCATCAATTGTAAATTACTTTTTACACACGAAATCAGGATATTTGTATGTTCTTAGTATATGGTTACTCCCTTTTATCATACTATACCAATACACATTTACCAACAAACTTTTTTTAATCTATTCTTTCGGTATCTTGCTTATTTTTAGGGCCTTTTTAATTTTAACAAATAATAAAAAGCTTGTAATTAGCAAGTTGTTTTATTTTATTTTGTACTTTTGCACCCTTGAAATAGCACCGCTATTAATTCTTTATAAAACAACAACTACGTAATAAAGAGAAAGTTTATGAAAGTTAAAACTATTTTAGTCTCTCAACCTAAACCGAAAACAGAAACATCGCCATATTTTGATTTGGCAGAAAAGCAAAAGGTGAAGGTTGACTTTCGATCGTTTATTCATGTCGAGGGAATTCCTGTTAAAGAGGTAAGAGCTCAAAAAGTTGATTTAAACAATTACACAGCAATAATACTTACTAGTAGAAATGCTGTTGATCATTTTTTTAGAATTGCTGAAGAAATGCGCTTTACAGTTCCTGATGATATGAAATACTTCTGTCAGTCTGAAGCTGTAGCATACTATTTACAAAAATACGTTGTATATCGTAAACGTAAAATTTATGTTGGTAGTAGAACATTTCCAGAGTTAACTAAATTAATTAAGAAACATAAAGATGAAAAGTTTTTACTTCCTTCTTCGGATAAGTTAAAACCTTTAATCCCTGCTGAACTAGATAAGTTGGGTGTAGATTGGAAGCGAGCAGATTTATATCGTACTGTTGTAAGTGATTTATCTGATTTAGAAGATGTTTTTTATGATATTTTAGTATTCTTTAGCCCATCAGGAATTGATAGTTTATTTAAAAACTTCCCTGATTTCAAACAAAACAATACTCGAATAGCCGTGTTTGGTAATACTACCATCAAAGCTGTTGAAGATAGAGGTTTACGTGTAGATATTGCTGCACCAACACCTGAAACACCTTCAATGACAATGGCTTTAGAAAAATATATTAAAGAAGCTAACAAGAAGTAGTTCGCTTGTTTTTAATAACTTAAACAGCCATCAAAGATACTTTGATGGCTGTTTAATTTTATACATGTAAGTTTAATTTAATTCTACCGTCAAAGGAGTCATACTTAAATTAAACTTATGACTTTTTTACTACTTTTTTTAGCTGCCTGCTTTCTTGCCTACAGTAATGGAGCTAATGATAATTTTAAAGGTGTTGCCACCCTATTTGGGTCTGGAACAACCAATTATAAAAAAGCTATCAATTGGGCTACCTTAACTACCTTTTCTGGTTCTGTAGCAGCAATTTTTTTGGCAGATGAATTAGTAAAAAACTTCTCAGGAAAGGGTTTAGTTCCTAATGATTTAATTCAAACACCAATATTTGCCATAGCCATCGCTATGGGGGCAGCTATCACAGTATTTTTAGCGACAAAAATAGGAATGCCTATTTCTACTACACATAGTTTAGTTGGAGCTTTATTTGGCACAGGAATTATAGCTGTAGGGAATACTTTTAATTTTAAATTACTGACTAGCACTTTTCTTTTTCCTTTAATTGTTAGTCCTTTAATAGCTACCATTTTAAGCTTAATCGTTTATCTTATTTTTAAGTTTATACGAAAACAAATTCCAAGCTTAAACAAAAATAACCCAACTTTATTTAGCTTTTCTTCTGTAAGAATCTTAAATAGTTTACATTATTTAAGTTCGGGTGTTGTTAGTTTTGCTAGAGGATTAAATGATACTCCGAAGATTGTAGGTTTGTTAATTATTGCCAATAGCATTGACATAAAGTGGAGTATGATATTAATTGCAGTAACTATGGCTTTGGGTGGATTGTTAAACGCAAAAAATGTAGGTGAAACTATGAGTAAAAAAATTACTAAAATGAATTCTGGCCAAGGGTTTACTGCTAATATTGTTACTGGACTACTTGTAACTACTGCCAGCGTACATGGCTTACCTGTTTCCACTACACATGTATCAGTTGGCTCTCTATTTGGTATTGGAACAGTTACCAAAAAAGCTAATTACAAAGTGATTACTAACATTTTACTATCATGGATACTTACTTTACCTATAGCCGCTATTATAAGCGCAGGAATTTTTAAAATCTTAGAAATAATTTAACTAATTTATATTTTGTAATTGCTACTTTTAGATTCTTTATGGATAAGTACATAGACATTATAAAAAACTCATATACTGGTTACTGGAATTACATTAAGCAGTCAGTACTTATGGAGTTAAACTGGGAGAATTACTTTTATGGTTTAATCATAATTTCTCTTGTTGTTTGGGCATTAGAAATTATATTTCCTTGGCGTAAAAACCAACCTTTATTTCGTAAAGATTTTTGGCTGGATACTTTTTACATGTTTTTCAATTTCTTTTTATTAAATCTTATAGTCCTTATTGCTTTATCAAACACAGCAGAGCAGTTATTTAATGATATCCTTGGTCTAGTTGGTTTATCAGTTGCTAGTTTTCAATTGTTTGATATTAATACATTTCCCTATTGGGCAAGAATCACCGTATTTTTTATCATTATTGATTTTGTACAGTGGTTCACACATACTTTACTCCACAGATATGAATTTTTATGGAACTTTCACAAAGTACATCATTCCGTAAAACAAATGGGGTTTGCAGCACACCTTCGTTATCACTGGATGGAACCTGTGGTATACAACTCTATGAAATACATTCCGCTAGCTATTATGGGCGGATTCACAGCACAAGACGTTGCTATTGTTCACTTTTTCAACATTACTATTGGACACTTAAATCATGCCAATATTAATTGGGATTATGGTTGGTTAAAGTATATTTTAAATAATCCTAGAATGCATATTTGGCATCATGCTAAAGAGCTTCCACCAGAAAGAAGAATGGGTGTTAACTTTGGTATTACACTAAGTATATGGGACTACATTTTTAAAACCAACTACATTCCTTACAATGGACGTGATATTGAGTTAGGTTTTGACGGAGATGAAAAATTCCCAAAAGACTTCATCCATCAAGAACTCTATCCTATAGGAAAGAAATAATGTTTTAAGTCTTTTTTAACCTATTACTTCATACTTTCAACAAGCTATTTTACTACCAATTTGTATCTTTAGCTTTTTAAAAACAAACAAATGAAGTACATAAAAATTCTATTCTTATTTATTGTCGTTCAAGTTACTGCACAACAAGGTGGCATGTGGATTCCTTCGCTTTTAGAAGGAATGAACGAACAAGAAATGACTTCTTTAGGAAGTAAACTTACCGCAAAAGACATTTATGATGTAAACAATTCTAGTTTAAAAGATGCTATTGGGCATTTTAATGGAGGTTGTACTAGTGAAGTAATTTCTCCTGAAGGATTAATTTTAACCAATCACCACTGTGGTTTCGGACAAATTCAATCACACTCATCTTTAGAGAACGATTATTTAAAAGATGGTTTTTGGGCTATGAGTAAAAAAGAAGAATTACCTAACAAAGGTTTATATGTTGAGTTTATTGTTCGTATTGATGATGTGACTACCAAAGCTTTAAATGGAGTTAACAACGCAATGACTGAACGTGAAAAACAATCAACCATTGATAAAAACATCAACGAAATTACTAAATCAGCAAAAAAAGAGACTTGGCAAAATATTAAGGTGAAGCCTTTTTATAAAGGAAACCAATATTTCTTATTTGTTACTGAAAAATTTGAAGATGTTCGTTTAGTTGGGGCACCACCAAGCAGTATAGGTAAGTTTGGTAGTGATACCGATAACTGGGTTTTTCCACGTCATACAGGAGATTTTTCATTATTTAGAATTTATGCTGATAAAAACAATCGTCCTGCTAAATACAGTAAAAACAACGTTCCTTACAAGCCAAAACACTTTTTACCTGTTTCTTTAGACGGAATTGAAGAAGGTGATTTTACTATGGTTTTTGGTTTCCCAGGTCGTACTAATGAGTATTTACCAGCCGTTGCTATTAAGCATATTACACAAGAGTTTAACCCAAGTAACATTGCTATTAGAGAAGCTGCATTAAAAGAAATTGATGCACAAATGAAAGTAAGTGACGCTGTTCGTATTAAATATGCTTCAAAACAAGCACGTATTGCAAATGCTTGGAAAAAATGGATTGGTGAAAATTTAGGAATTAAAAAGAGTAATGCTATTGCAGAGCGTCAAGCTTTTGAAGCTACATTCAAAAAAGCACTAAAAGAAAAAAAACTAGAAAATACCTACGGAAATATTCTTCCTGAGTTTGAAAAATTGTATGCCGATTTTGCTGATATCAATATTAAAAGAAGAAATTTTATTGAAGTTTTCTTGGTTACTAACGAGTTAATGCAAATGACTTTTAGAGCGTATCAATTAGAACAAGTAGCCTTAAATAAACCTGAAAAGTTTGAAGATGCAAAAACTTCATTAATCAATAGAATTAAAGGAATTCATAAAAACTTTGATGTAAATGTAGATAAAGGTGTGTTTAAAAATGTGATGCCTTTATACAACCCTACTAATGTAGATGCTTCTATTTACGACAAAACAAGTTTTATTGATTTAGACAAAGCTTTACAATTATTAGAAGGTGATGCTAAAAAGGTGGTTAAAAACTTAAACAAGGATGCTGCTTACCAATATGCAAAACCTATGATTGAAGAGTTTTATACTAAAATCAATTCTGAGTTTCAGCAAAAAAACCAACCAATTACAGCGTTACAAAAAACATACATGAAAGCATTAATGGAAGCGTTACCAAATGCGCGCTATTTTCCAGATGCTAACAGTACATTACGTGTTACTTATGGTCAAGTTCGTGGTTATTCACCAAGAGATGCCGTATACTATAATCCAGTAAGTTATTTAGACGGTGTTATTGAAAAGTATGTTCCTGGTGATTATGAATTCGATGTTCCTCAAAAGTTGCGTGATTTATACTACGCTAAAGACTTTGGACAATACACTGATAAAAACGGGAAAGTGCCTGTTTGCTTCTTAGGAACTAACCATACCACAGGTGGTAACTCAGGAAGTCCTGCAATTGATGCTCATGGAAACTTGATTGGTTTAAACTTTGACCGTGTTTGGGAAGGAACGATGAGTGACATGAATTACGATCCAGAAATTTGTAGAAATATTATGGTAGATGTTCGTTATGTATTATTTATTGTTGATAAATACGCAGGAGCAAAGCATTTAATTGAAGAAATGAAGTTAGTACACCCTAAGAAAAAATAAACTATTTTTCTACATAAGAATAATTTAAAAAGCGAGGTTTGTATTTTACAACCTCGTTTTTATACAAATAAACAAACCTTGGAGATTGGACTCTTGGCTATCGCCATGTGATTAAAAATATTGACCTATCCCAAATACAAATCCTTTTGATGCATTCTTTGTAAGTCCATGTCCATAATCAATTCTAAAAACTGCATTGAATATTTTTTTATTGATAAAACGCAAACCAATACCAGAATACATTCTAACATTATCACTATTTACAAAATCGCTTAACGCTCCTCCAGGCTTTCGCCAAGTTCCAACATCAATAAAGACATTCCCTTGCAAAACAAACCATTTTTTTTCATACAAAGTATAACGATACTCTGTATTTAAAACAATGCTTCCTGTACCTCTATCAACTAAAATACCAACGCCTCTTAAATTCAAATTATTATCTAAAGCGAATGGAGCAAATGGAGTATCATCATTAGATGACAAACCAACTCGTAATCTATTTGCCCAATTTCCTTTATTACCTAGTCTTTTAAAGTAAAATAAGTCATTCCAAAAAATTAAAAAGTCATTTTGATATTTATTCTCCGATGTTACATATTGTCCATGAAACTCATTTTTAACCCCGTTGATGTATTGATAATTATAATCTAAATTATCAAAAGTGTAAATTAGCTTTAATAACTTTTTATCAACATTAAGCTCAGTCGGAACCTCTGATGAAGTGCTTCCGTTTAAATAGTTATACTTTTCTTTAAAAAAGTTAACTCCAAATTGTAACTGATTTTTAAAATCGTGTTGATATAAAGCTAAAGCCTCGTAAGAGATATTCTGATACTTATAATTAGCTGATTCATTCTCAAAATACAATGGCTCTTCACTTGTCCAGTTTTGATGATTTAATGCTAGACCCCATTTTGCTGAAAACAACGTAGGAGCTCTAAAATTAACTCCGTAAGAATCAAATCCGTTATATTGATAAAATCCACCTAAAACAATATTCCTTCCTAAAAAATTATACTCACCAACTCCAATTCTGTAAGCCAGCTTTTGGTTAATTGTCTTGTGAAAGTTGATTTCAGGAATTATTGTAAAGTTCTCTTCTACTGTTACAACAACATTACATTTATTATCAGAACATGATGCTTTAAAATATGCGTTCGAAACTGCTGGTAAGCGCTTTAAGCGAGTCATATTATTCTTCAGTACAATTGAATCAAGTACATTATTTTCTTTTGAACTCAATATCCTCCTTAAAACATGTTTTTTAGTTTTTTTGGCTCCTAAAAAAGTGATTTTTTCTATTCTTCTTTCTTGTGAATAGCTGTTTACAGACAACCAAAACACTCCAAAAATTATTGTTTTTAGAAGAAATAAGTGTTGTTTATCATACTTCTTACCTACTACTTTCATACATCTTTTTTATAGTCAATTCTGCTGGTTTGTTTTGTGGTGTAAACCGATTGTTATCTTGACCTCCTACTTCTTTATGATTATGAAACCATTTCCAAACAAAACCACCCGCAAACCAATCTTCTTTCCAAAACTGATTATACAGAGCTTGTAATGCTTTTTGTTGATTTTCTAAATTTACATCTCCTTCAATTCTTCCCGAGTCCCATGGTTCTTTCCCTGTAAAATTTACACTTCTATACCCGTACTCAGTAAATAAAACAGGTTTATTAAACTTACTTTGAACCTGAATAACTTCATTTTTGTGCGGTTGCCATCCTCTTTCTAAATCATATATACTTGGAGATTTCTGATCACTTAATGGAAAGTAAGCATCAATCCCTACAAAATCTAAATCTTTCCAAAAACTTACTCGCTTAAACTCATCCCAGTTTGCTGCATAAGTCAATTTCCCTGAATATACTTTTCTGATTTTTTTTATGAGTTTTTGCCAATACTGAGGTCGGTTTTTCACAAACTGCTCCAATTCTGTACCAATACAAAAAATTTCTGCATTTATTTCTTCAGCCACTTCTGCAAAAACAAGAATAAAACTCTCATAAGACTCCTCTAACTCCTTCCATTTAGCTTCAGAATTCATTTTTATAGCTCCTGTATAAACACCATTCCAAACCCAAATTTGTGGTTTCAACATAATCTTTATCTTACTTCGTTGAAACTCTCTAGCATATTGTTTTACGCCTTCTTTTGTTTCCCCAAACCATTGATTTTTGGAATTGTAAATTACTTTAGGAGATGATAAATTTTTAACAAAACCAAAAGGCATTAGTGTAACATAATTTGCTGATACCTTTTTTACATCATCAATATGTTGGTTTGTTATTTCTTTTGAAGAAGCAACAAAACTAATTCCGTTTATCTTTTTTGACTGACTCGTACAAGAGCTACAAAAAATGATTAAACTTAATAAAAAGAGTTTTAGAGTTTTCATTACTTCTCTAATTTACTATTTTTAAAATAATGCTCGGATTCCTAAATTAAAACTTTGTCCTAAGCCATTGTTTGTTCCTCTAACAAAATTACTATACAATACTTCTAAGTTTAAAGTCTTAGTGATTTGATATTTTCCTCCTAAACCTAAAGCTGTATAATCTTGTGTAAAATCTCCAAACCTTTGTGAATGCTGTGTAAAAGCCAAAACTGTAGACTTTTCATTTGGAAAATAACTAAAGAAGATTCCTGGAGCTAATAAAAAAGTATTGTTGGCAAAACTATCCTCTTCCCCAAAATTATACTCTGTATTTAACTCTGTAAACAACTGCCATTTTCCATTAGAAAAAGTATAATCATAAAAGAATCGATTTTGAAAAGTCCAAGCTGTTTGATCCAAAAACACACCATTTTCTGTTTCATTGCTAACTAAAGGAATATGTACTGCTGATTGAACTGAAAAATTTCCTACATTTTTTAATGGTTGGAACTTAATAGCTGGTGCAAATGATGTAATTCCTTTTCTCTCTGTATTTGGATTATCTTTTAGACTAAATACTGATAATGCTTGGCGATCGCCAATTGTATTAGAACGAAACTCAATGATTGCTCCTATATTAATACGGTTGTTTTCCGAAATTCCTGTAAAAGCTTCTAATGTTGAAGTAAAGTAGTTTTCTCTTAGCTTTGATTTACTTTTACCATCGGCATCAGCAAATTTTGTTTCTGTATACAAGTTATTAAACCACTTAATATCCCATTGTCCATTGTTTAAAAGTTTAGATGGTGTATACGTTTGAATGTTTGATTTTTCTACTTTATCTTCTTGAGCATTTGAAATTTGTACTACCAAAAAGAATAAAATTGAAAAGCTTATTAATTGTCGTTTCATATGATAAATTTTATATAAATCATAGGTCGCCTTAAAAAAACTCCACTTACAAAACCTCTTTATTTAAAATCATTCTAAATTTAATTCCTTTATTAAGTTCTTAACTTTAGCAACGACCTAAACTGCAAATCAACATTTATGGAGCACGTTGTTATTATTGGTAATGGAATTTCTGGGGTTACAGCCGCAAGGCATATCAGAAAATTATCAGATAAAAAAATCACCATTATTTCTTCTGAAACTGATGAGTTCTTTTCAAGAACCGCTTTAATGTATGTGTACATGGGACACATGAAATTTGAACATACACAACCTTATGAATCTTGGTTTTGGAAAAAAAACAATATCGATCTCAAAAAAGGTTTTATTTCAAAAATACATTCATCAAAAAAAGAAGTAGAGTTTAGTACTGGGGAGAAATTGTCTTACGATAAATTAATTATTGCCACCGGTTCAAAACCTAACAAATTTGGCTGGCCTGGTCAAGATTTAAAAGGTGTTATGGGAATGTATCATAAACAAGATTTAGAGGCTCTTGAAAAATACGCTCCAAATAATGATGTCTGTAAAAGAGCTGTAATTGTTGGTGGAGGTTTAATTGGTATTGAACTTGCCGAAATGCTTCATAGCAGAAATATTCCTGTTACCTTTTTAGTTCGTGAAGATAGTTTCTGGGATAAAGTATTGCCTTTGGAAGAATCTGCCATGATAAATCGTGAAATTATAGAAAATCATATCGATTTACGATTAGGCGTAAACTTGAAGGAGATAAAATCAGATGAAAACGGACAAGTTGAATCTGTAATTATTGAAGAAACCGGTGAAGAAATACCTTGTAATGTTGTTGGTTTAACTGCTGGTGTTTCTCCTAATATTAACTTTTTAAAAGATTCTGAAATTGAACTTGGCAGAGGTGTTAAAGTCAATCGTTTTTTAGAAACCAACATCAAAGATGTGTATGCTATAGGTGATTGTGCAGAACAACACGAAGCAATTGGTTTACGTCGTCCTATTGAAGCTGTTTGGTATACTGGTAGAATGATGGGGGAAACTGTTGCGCAAACTATTTGTGGCAACCGAATTGAATACAAACCAGGTCATTGGTTTAACTCTGCAAAATTTATTGATATTGAATACCAAACCTATGGTTGGGTATGGCCGCAACCTAAAGAAAATGAAGCTCATTTTTACTGGGAACATAAAAGTGGTAAAAAATGTATCCGACTTAACTATGATAAAAACACGCAAAAATTTCTTGGTATAAATACATTAGGTATACGTATGCGTCATGAATTTTTTGACAAGGCTTTGAATGAAAAGCAATCTGTAAACTATGTTTTAGAGCATTTAGCAGATGCCAACTTCGACCCTGAATTTTACAAACTTCATGAGTCTGAAATTGTAGCAAAATTCAACAAAGAAAACAACACCAATATTCAATTAAAAAAGAAAAGCTGGAAAAGAATTTTCAGTAGAGTTTAAAATGAGAATAATAAAACAAACAGGTTTACTACTATTCTTAATAGGGTTAATCATTTTTTCAGGAGTAATTTTTACAGGCTCTTTTAATTTAAGTCAATCAAAATTAGACTCATTCATTACTGAAAAAGGGTATAAAAGTGAATTTATAAAAGATGAACTTAGTAAAGCCATCGTTACCGATGAAAGCTTAAATATTTTTGAGTTTTCTAGACGAGTTAGAAATGCTTACGAAGCATCTAACAATCATTACAATACTTTAATTGCTAAATACGATGCTGAAAAGAATTGGGATAAAAAAGGTGAACAATACCAATATTTAATTTATGGTAAACCTCATACGTTGAGTTATGAATTAGCTAAAAAATCAGGTAATGGTTTTGTTAAAAACAACTCTGGCTTGTTATGGTTACTCACTTTTGGTTTAGGTATTTTCGGGGCGCTATTATTTATACTTCCTAATTTCATTTTACTAGGGCCTAAAGGAATAAAAAACAACGGCATTTATTTAGAAGCAAGCACAAACCGTGGTTGGATAGCTTGGTTAGTTTTAATTTATTTGGTAGTATTTTACTTATTACTTTATTTTTTTTCTGACTATGTTGTTAACTGGACTTTTATATTAGATCCTATTAGCAAGTTTTTAAACGGTGGAGAAGCAAGTCAGTGGTTTGTATATGGTTTTTTATACTGTGTAATTATGCTTACCATGGGTGTAAGAATGTATATAAAATACAGACACAATAAATATCAAGTTATTAGAACAACTTCTGTATTATTCTTTCAAATTGTATTTGCCTTCCTTATTCCAGAAATAATGACAAGTTTAAATATGCCAGGGTATGATTTTAAAAATGCCTTTCCATTAGATTATGACTTCTTTTTTGAATGGAATTTAGATAGCTTAAGAAATAGTGGAGCTATTGGTTTATTTATTTTAGTTTGGGGTATTGTACTTACACTTATCATTGTTCCTGTAATGGTATATTTCTTCGGAAAAAGATGGTATTGTTCTTGGGTTTGCGGTTGTGGTGGTTTAGCAGAAACTTTAGGTGATCCATACCGTCAACATTCTAACAAAAGTATGAATGCATGGAAATTAGAACGTTGGTTAATACATAGTGTCTTAGTATTTTCGTTGGTAATGACCGTTGTAACGTTATACTGTTACTTTACTGGAGCGCAATCTTTCCTTGGAATTAATTCTCAATGGATTAAAGACACGTATAGCTTTTTAATAGGTGCTTGGTTTGCAGGAGTTATTGGTACTGGATTTTATCCAATTTTTGGAAATCGTGTTTGGTGTCGTTTTGGTTGTCCGTTAGCCGCTTATTTAGGAATTGTTCAACGTTTTAAATCTCGTTTCAGAATTACTACTAATGGTGGACAATGTATTTCTTGTGGAAATTGTTCTACGTATTGTGAGCAAGGTATTGATGTGCGTGCATACGCCCAAAAAGGAGAAAATATTGTTCGTGCAAGTTGTGTTGGATGCGGAATTTGTTCAGCAGTATGTCCTCGTGGTGTTTTAAAGCTAGAAAATGGTCCAGAAAAAGGGCGTATTAATCCAACAGAAATTTTATTAGGTAACGATGTAGATTTAATGAAATTAGTGAATGAAAAATAATGTTTTCATAGTATGCTTTTTTATTACTTTCTCTTTAGTAGGACAAAAAATATATCATAAATCATTCTATGAAAACGGAACATTAAAGAAAGAAGGTTGGCTTGAAAACAATCAGAAAACCGATTATTGGATCTTCTATTATAAAAATGGGAACATAAAAAAAGAAGGTAGATTTAAAAGTAATCTTCCTGTAAAATACTGGTTCTTTTATCGTGAAAACTCCTCTAAAGAAAAGGAAGGACACTTTGTTAATGGTATTCAAAGCAAATGGTGGATTTTTTATAGTAAAAAAGGTAACACTTATCAAAAGTGTCAAATCAAAAACAATAAAAAAAACGGATACTGTTTATTATACAAAAAACACAAATTAACAAAAGCTGTAAAGTTTAAAGAAGGAGTAAAGTTAAAAGAATGGAATAATTTGTCTTCTTTTGCAGAAGAAAACAATCTCAACGACTTAAAATAATAAATGAATCCACTTATAAAAGTTATCATCCCCGCGTATAACGAACAAGATTCAATTGTACATGTAATTAATGATATTCCCTCTTTGGTAAACGAGGTAATTGTTATTAGTAACAATTCAACAGATAACACTGAAATTAATGCTAAAAATGCAGGAGCTACTGTACTCACCGAAGATAGAAAAGGCTACGGTTACGCTTGCTTGAAAGGAATGGAATACATAGCTTCATCTTCTATAAAAAACCCAAACAACAAACCTGATATTATTGTTTTTTTAGATGGTGATTATTCTGATTACCCTGAACAACTTACCGAACTTATAGCTCCAATAATAAATGATGATATTGATTTTGTAATTGGTGCTCGTGTACAACGACTACGAGAAAAGGGTTCTATGACTCCTCAACAAGTTTTTGGTAATTGGCTAGCAACCTTTTTAATGAAATTATTTTTTGGTGCAACTTTTACAGATTTAGGTCCTTTTAGAGCTATTAAGTATAATAAATTACTTGCTTTAAACATGGAAGATAAAACGTATGGTTGGACAGTAGAGATGCAGTTAAAGGCTTTAAAACAAAAATTATCTTATGCAGAAATTCCAATGAAATATAGAAATAGAATTGGCGTTTCAAAGGTTTCAGGAACTGTAAAAGGTAGTATATTAGCCGGCATAAAAATTTTAGGTTGGATCTTTAAATATAGCTTTAAATAATGGTCTTAGAATACATAATAATTACAGTATACACTATATCATTAGTACTTATACTGCTATACGCTATAGCACAGTTAAATCTGCTTATCAATTATTTAAAAGCTCAGAAAAAAAGGGAAAACATACCTACATTAGATTTATCTGATATTAACAAAGTTCCGTATGTAACAATACAGTTACCTGTTTATAATGAACTTTATGTAATGGAGCGTTTATTAAGCAATATTGCCAAATTAGATTATCCACACGAAAGGTTAGAAATTCAAGTATTAGATGATTCTACTGATGAATCAGTTGAGAGTACAGCTATACAAATTAAAGAGCTTCAAAAAACAGGTTTAGACATTCAACATATTCGACGTGAAAATCGTCAAGGATTCAAAGCTGGTGCTCTAAAAGAAGGACTTAAAACGGCTAAAGGTGAGTTCATTGCTATTTTTGATGCTGACTTTTTACCTAAAGAAAATTGGTTACTGGAAACCGTTCCATATTTTAAAGATCCTGAAATAGGGGTAGTACAAACTCGTTGGGGACACATTAATAGAAACTATTCAACCTTAACAAAAATTCAAGCCTTTGCTTTAGATGCACATTTTACACTGGAGCAAGTAGGTAGAAATAGTCAAGGACATTTTATCAATTTTAATGGTACTGCGGGTATTTGGCGTAAAGAATGTATTTACGACGCTGGAAATTGGGAAGGTGATACATTAACTGAAGATTTAGATTTAAGCTACCGAGCTCAATTAAAAAACTGGAAGTTTAAATACTTAGAGAATGTAGTTACTCCTGCTGAATTACCTGTAGTTATTAGTGCTGCTCGCTCTCAACAGTTTAGATGGAATAAAGGTGGGGCAGAGAATTTTCAGAAAATGTTAAAAAGGATTATTACAAGTTCTAATATTCCTTTTAAAACAAAACTTCATGGAACGCTGCACTTACTAAATAGCTCTATGTTTACTTGCATATTTTTAGTTGCTGTTTTAAGTATACCTATGCTATATATTAAAAATGAATATGCTCATTTAAAAATTTACTTTTTAGTAATGAGTTTTTTCATTGTAAGTACCTTTATTTTCTTTATCTGTTACTGGTTTATGTATAAAAGAACTTATGGTGGCGGCTTTTGGAATTTTATCAAATATATTGGTGCCTTTTTTGCTTTTTTCTCTATTGCTATGGGCTTCTCTTTACACAATACGATTGCTGTATTGGAAGGTCATTTAGGTAAAAAAAGTGAATTTGTAAGAACACCTAAATTCAATATTAAGTCTTTAAAAGATAGTTGGAAAAACAATAAATACATTCGTAAAAGGCCTTCTTTACATGTGATTATAGAAGGTTTGTTAGCTTTATACTTTGCTTTTGGTATGTATAGTGCTTTTATAGTTGGTGATCAAGGTGGAGATTTTGGTTTATTCCCTTTTCACCTGATGTTATTTGTTGGCTTTGGATACGTCTTTTTTAAATCCATTTTCTCAAAAGCTTAGATGCCTTTTTTAAAAAAATATAGCTCAATTATGCTAACATTTGTTAGTGTAGTGCTGTATTTTTTATTTGCTTATACAATTGAACGTACTGAGTTTAATAAGTTACTTTTTCTATGGGTTATCTTATTTACTTGTTATTTTGGTCTTTTACAAAATAAGCAGTTATCCTTTGTACATTTAGCTAGTATTGCTGTTTTATTTCGATTGGTTTTCTTTTTTGCTATTCCTAATTTATCACAAGATTTCTATCGCTTTATCTGGGATGGTCGTATGATTTTAGAAGGATTAAATCCTTATTTATCCTTGCCTCAAACATTTATTGAGCAAAACAACTATCCTATAAACCAAGCTAACGAGTTATATAAAGGAATGGGGGCTTTGAATGGTAGTCATTATACCAACTATCCTCCAATTAATCAACTTTGTTTTTTAATAGCTGCTCTTTTGGCTAAAAATAGCATTATCGGGAGTGTTGTTGTAATGAGAGTGTTGATTATTTTAGCTGATATAGGTATTTTATACTTCGGGAAAAAACTTTTAGAAAGGCTACAGTTACCTGTTAAAAACATTTTTCTATACATTTTAAATCCTTTTGTGATAATTGAACTTACTGGAAACTTACATTTTGAACCTGTAATGTTATTTTTTTTGGTTTGGAGCATTTATAAGTTACAGCAACAAAAATGGTTTTCAGCAGCTATATTACTAGCTTGTTCAATTTCAGTTAAATTAATTCCTTTACTCTTTTTACCCTTATTTTTTCAATGGTTTGTAAAGAATAATTTTTCATTTCTTAGAGGTTTCAAAAAATTAGTATCCTTCTACGTAACTGTAATTTTTACAGTCATTTTACTTTTTCTTCCATTTTATTCCTCTGAATTAGTTTCAAACTACATGAACTCTGTTGGATTATGGTTCAGAAATTTTGAATTTAATGCTAGTTTTTACTACTTAGCCAGAGAAATTGGTTATTTATTTAGAGGCTATAATGAAATAGCTATTATTGGTAAGATTATACCTATTGTTACTATTTTCTTTTTATTGATTCTTACTTTTTTCAAAAAAAACAGGTCTATAAAACAGTTAATTGTAAGTATGTTATTTGCTTTATCATTCTATTATTTTTTAACAACAACAATGCACCCTTGGTATATAGCAACTCTTTTAATTTTATCGGTGTTTACGCAATATCGCTATACTGTTTTATGGAGTTTAGTAATTATATTGAGTTATCAAGCATATGCTAACTCTCCATGGAAAGAAAATCTTTGGTTAATTACTTTAGAATATGTGGCTTTGTACACTTATTTTATCTGGGAAGTTTTTATAAAAAGAAAACCCACTCAAAATTGAGTGGGAAAAATTGCTATGAAAAAGAAAAAGAAAGTGGTTTTAAAACCACTGTTCAAATATAAATAAGATTTTTCTTTTCACAAATATTTTTTTTACTTTTTTTAAACTTTAACTTAAAGTTTTCTTAACTCATTGTTTTTCAAGGTATATTTCTCTCCACTTTCTGGGCAAATAGCAAAACCATCTTTATCAAAAGTTAAACGATGTCCGTATTCGCTAATCCATCCTATTTGTTTTGATGGATTTCCTACAACCAAAGCGTAAGGTTGCACTTCTTTAGTTACCACTGCTCCTGCCCCTATAAAAGCATACTCTCCAATATTATTACCGCACACAATTGTTGCATTTGCTCCTATACTCGCGCCTTTTTTAACAATTGTTTCTAAATACTGATCTTGTCTTTTTATTGCACTACGTGGATTAATTACATTTGTAAAAACCATAGAGGGTCCTAAAAAAACATCGTCTTCGCATGTTACTCCTGTATATATAGAAACATTATTTTGAACCTTAACATTATTTCCTAAAACAACTTTTGGTGACACCACAACATTTTGTCCAATATTACAGTTGTTCCCAATAGTACAATTAGGCATAATATGGCTAAAGTGCCATATTTTTGTTCCCTTTCCAATTTTACAACCGTCATCTATAACTGCTGTTTCGTGTGCAAAAAACGTTTTGTTTGTATCCATATATAACAAAAGTAAAAAAACTCAACCAGTTGGTTGAGTTTTTACTTTTTATTCTACCCTAAAAGTAATAGGCAAAGTATATTTTACTTTTACTTCTTTATTATTCTGTTTACCTGGAATAAATTTTGGTATTTTATTTACAACCCTATCAGTTTCATTTTTTAATTTGTAATGTGGAGCCCTAATTTTAACATCAACTACATCTCCTTTTTTGTCAATAATAAATTGAGTTATTATTTTATACTTTCCTGAGTTTAATCCTACTTCTTGTGCTAATTCAGAATTGAAATTACGTTGTATATGCTGTTGTATTTTTCTTTCAAAGCACTTTATATTCTCTTCTTCTGATAGTCCTTCACATCCTTTAAAAACAGGTGTATTTTGAACATTATTAATTGAAACTGGATCATCGTCTTTATCAACTACCTCTTCTTCTTTTACCTGAGTTAGTGTTGCAACATCTATAGAACCATCATCTACAGGTAAATCTATTACAGTGGTGTTTTCCGTATTATTATCTACCACTTCTGGTTTAAGTACTTCTTTAATTACACGCTCTTGCTTTGGTTTTTCTATTTCTTTTACTTCTCTTTTTACAATAACGGGAGTGTCAAAAGTGTAAACTTTCTCATAAATTTTTGCATTAGTAGGTTCAACTATTGCAATGTCTTTGGCTGTTTCATGTTCTAAAACAAGAAAAACTACAAACAAAGTTAGTACCAAGCCTAACTGTGTAAAAATAGTTGAGAATTTTTCTAATTGCTTTTTAGCATGCTTCTTAGGTGTTTTCATAGTATTAAATTTTTATGTTAATACTATGTTAAAAACAAGAAACGTGCCAATAAAAAAGGCAATCCATATGGATTGCCTTTTTATATTTTATTAAAGCTATTACTACTCTACATTAAATGTAATTGGTAATGTATAACCTACTCTTACTGCTCTACCTCTTTGTCTACCTGGTTTCATTTTAGGTATCTTTCTAGCAACTCTTTCTGCTTCCTTCTTTAATCTTGGATGCGGAGCTCTAGCCACTACATTTGTAATAGAACCGTCTTTGTCAATTTTAAACTGAACATAGATTCTTTTCTTTCCTGGAGATAAACCTAACTCATTAGCAAGTTCTGCATTAAAGTTACGTTGAATATGCTTCTGTAACTTTTTATTTAAACATGCTTTCTTTTGAGCCTTTGTTCCACTACAACCTGGAAATACAGGAACTTCCTCAATAATAGCGAATGGTACATCTTCTACCACTTCTTCAACCTCTTCAACCTCTTGAATATCTTCAACCTCTACAGCTTCAGATTCATCAGTTTCAGTTGATTCAATAACAGTTTCTTCAATCTCTTCCTCGTCTTCTACTACTTCAATTTTTTCAGGAGCTGGCGGTGGAGGTGTATTTGGTTTTGGCTTTGGTGGCTCAATTTGAAGTTCGATAGTTTCCTCTTCAATATCAGAAGCCATGTTAGCCATACCTAACTCTCCATACTCTTTATCATATGTCTTATTCTCAATAGCAACATACGTTACAAATAAAGCTAAAACCAAACCTATTTGCATAAATAGTTTACTATAGTTTTCTAAGTTTGATTTTGGATTTTTCTTGATTTCCATCCTAAATGTTTTTAATAGTTCGCTAATTTAATTAATTTATTTCAACTTTTACAAGCTTAATCTTTAAATAGCTTTATTTTTCTTAAAAAAAGAGTTGTAAACTATGAAAGCTATTAAAATACCAGTCGTGTTTGCCATTATATCTAAAATCTCTCCTGATCTATATGACGTGGTTGTAGCTTGTAAAACCTCAATAATTATGCCGTAAAAAAAACAACAAAAAACGATAATATATTTATTAATTTTTGTTGTTCTTAAAGCTACCAACCATACTAAACTTAACACGAAGTAGGCAAAAGTATGCTCTAACTTATCTATGTGGTTAATATGTATAGGTGCTTTTCCTAGTTTGATTAAACTAATAATAGCAATACTTATAGTTATTAGTATTGCTATTATAATTATTAGTTTATCCTTTAATAAGCTCTTGATATGCTTCGGCACTTAATAGGTCTGCTACTTGTGAATCGTCTGATAATTTTACCTTTATCATCCATCCATTTCCATAAGGATCTGAATTTACCAATTCTGGTTCATCTTCTAACGCTTCGTTAAACTCTACTACTTCTCCTGATAAAGGCATAAAAAGGTCTGAAACTGTTTTTACTGCTTCTACAGAACCGAAAACTTCTTCAGCATCTAATTCCTCATCTAATGTATCAACATCAACGTATACGATATCTCCTAACTCTCCTTGTGCAAAATCAGTAATACCAATAGTTGCTACACCGTTTTCTACTTTAACCCACTCGTGGTCTTTGGTGTACTTTAATTCTGATGGAATGTTCATTGTAATGATTTTTTATTGTGTTTGTTTTAATTTCCTAAGTTATATACTAAATTAATTCCTGCATTAATAGATTGTCTTGGGAAAGTTGTAGAAACTGCGTATTCAAACGTTTGGTGATTATAATAAAAAGATGCTGTTAAATTGCTACTTAAATTATAGTCGGCAATAAATTTTAATCCAAATAATTTCTCGCCTCCAGTAATCTGACTATTCTCTTCATCTACACTTCTTATCAACGTTAAATTGTCTCTTAACGAAATATCAGCTCTTAAATTTATATCTCCTTTTAAGGTTTCTTTCTTTCCTGTAAATCTGGTGACAAATTTAACATCTCTAATCTTATATCCAAATCCTAAAACATATTCTGTTCCTTTAATATCTGTTAAAGTATTGTTGTTAAAATTTAACGTTAAAGATCTGTCTCTTCTTATCTCTCCTTTGAATGAAACTGAATTTTTCATTCTAAAATCTACTTTTACTAATGGTGAAAACTCATCAATTAAAGTTGCGGACGAAATTAAGAGTTCTGATTGATAATTACCAGAAGTATTTGTATTTGTTGGTGTATTTGAATCGTACTGTAAATTATTGGTATAATTACCTATTGTGTACGAAGATTTATAGCCATGTGATAAGGTGAACGAAGTAAAGTTTTTCTTAAACCACTTATACTTCATAAATCCGTTATAACGTAGTGTCCAGTTAGGAATTGGTATATTTTTAAAGATCCCTGTACTTACTGAGTTTGGGCTATTTCCTGAGTATGCTGCAATAAATGCTGGCAACATTGCTTGTTGTCCATTTTCCTTAAACCCTGGGTTATTGTTATTTCGGTCAAAATCGTTTGTAGCTATTCCTCTTTCAGTTGCTATTCTATCTGAAATTGTGCTTCTATAGTCTAGGAAATTTTGATATAACGTTTCATTATCTGTAAAAATAGTTCCTAACATAAAATGACTAATACTATAATTACCAGTTTCAAAAGGTTTAATATTCGGGTCTTGTTCAAAACCTCCGTTACCATTTGAAATTACGTCTAACTGTTGCGTTAAATTACTAGTTTGAATTCTGTTTCCACGTAAATCAATAGTTAAATCTCTAAATGGTTTTACAGACACGTTATAATCTAGCTTTTTATACCTTGTTTTAGAATAGTTCTTACTGTAATACTCATCTCCTGAATTTCTAGTAATTAACCATCCTTTCTCTATAGCCGTATTTAAAATATCTGTTTGACTACCAAACACAAATCCTAATGTTGGAGCTAACCCTCCATCAAAACCATTTCTTCCTAAGAACCCAACTGAAGGTTTGTACCCTTGTAATAATGTACCGTTGTTTTGAGAATAACTAATTTTTGCTCTTTTTACAGAAGTTAACACATCATATACTCCCTTTCCTAATTTCTGTCCAAAAGTAGCTTTCTTTTTAAGTTTTGCTTTTTGTGCTACTTGATTTCCCCCTAATGTAGCTGTTCCTTTTTGAGTAGGTTGTTTTTTAGTTCCCTTTAATAGTAGTTTATCTACACCAACAATTTTATAAAAACGACCGAAATCTATATTTGTATTTAAGTTATGTGTGTTGGCATTTTGAATCATGTTTCCAACTTGCTCAATATAACTTTGCGATCCTGCTTTCCAATCAAAATCAGCTGTATAACCATAATCTGCATTGATAAAATTCAAGAACGGGAATTTATCTAATGGTAGTTTATAAGTTGCATTTAACTTCTGGTGATAATTATCGGGTCTTCCTATACTGAAAAATTGATCGTAAACTTCTAATTGTTCATCTTCACCAAAACTATCATATATGTAGTTGTTCGCTGCATTGAAGTTTAATTGTAGCGACTTAGTTAAATCAAAACCAATTGTATAATCCCAATTAAATAAAAATCTTCGTTGAATTAACTCTGGCTGTGCAGGTAAAGGATTAACAGGGTCAATAATTAGATTTCTAGATTGTTGACTATTATAGTTTCTGTTAATTCTTGAGTTTAATGCTATTGTTTTTGGTACTGGATTAAAGTTTAGATCTCTTATAAATTGTAAGTATCTATTTTTAAATCCTTCTGATTTTTTAAATGGTTCTATATTAAAAGGAACGAATGTAAAATTATAACTAGCCCCAGCCATTACATTTTTATTCACATAGCTTTCAATATTGTAATCTTTATGAAACTCTTCACTATGTGCATAAGAAGCAGAGAAATTCTCTACATCATAAAATTTAGGTTTCTTCTTACTCTCTGGATTTCTATTCTTTTTTACATTGATAAAACTAATGCTTTTTCTTCGTGTATAATCTTGAGCATTTTTACTATTTGGGTTTTTATCAATTGCATCTTCTAATTCTACGTCTTGGAATTGTGGGTCGTATTTTGGATCTCTAAATTCTTCTCCATAGCTGTAATTCATCGGCACTTGCATGTTCCATTTTTTAGGCATCATTTTACCTAACTGAATATTTGTAGCTACGCTATATTGTTTTATTTCTTCAATGCTTCTTTGTTGTACACGGTCTTCTACATTACCAAAACCTATGGTTGACATTCTTCCTGCTAAAGACACATCCATCACATCGGCCATATTAGCATCTGCATTTACCACAGCTGCCCATCCTCCTTTATTATCAAAACCAACAGCACGTAATTCATTAAACCAAACTTCTACAGTTTTCTCATCGGCAACAGTATTTTTCACCCCTAACATTACAGTTCTTACTTGTGCTAATGTTGGATTACCTCTTACAGAAATTTTTAATCCGTTAGAACTTGTTGATGAATACACATCAGTAAGGTTACTACCTGTAGGTCTTTCAATTTTTAAGTTAGCTAATTCTTCTAACGGAATATCTAAATTATTTTCTTTAGGCCAAACATCTAGAGATGATGCATTCGATGTAGATATTTTTAATGGTTTTTCTACTTGGTAGTAGTTATCGTTTAAATCTGTACCTAAACGTATAATAGCAACCATTTCATCATCATTAGCTCCTGTTGCACTGTTTTGGTTTTCAGCATGTAAAAACATACGTAGTTTTTTATACCTACGCATATCAATACTAATATTTTTATAAATCGTCCTAACTTCGTCTGCTTCTAAGTCAGTTACCTTTAAAGTTACAGATTGCTCATTTTGACGTTGAATTCTATTTGTTCCTTGTAAACGTTCTCTTTGAATTCCTGGTGGTAACTTATAACGATCTTGATTTTGCTCAATACTTACTACACCTACCTCAAACTTGTTTAATTCATCTGCATCTAAATCCTCAGAAGGAATACTTGTGTCTGGTAATGTTTTTGTGTAACGTCTCCAGTCTCCTCTTACCAATTCTAATTCTCCAAAACGTAATACTACTGGCATTTTGAATTGTGTTAAAAACATTCGTATAAAACGGATACTATTAAAATCGGTAATTCCATTAATTTTCTGAGCATCAGTAACATTTCTAACTGGTATTCTAAATTGATACCATTTAGTGCTTCTTGTTGCTCCGTTTAGAAGTGTTACATTTTGTGTTTTAACATCAATAATATGATTTTGTCCTAATACTAAATCTGTTTTATTTAAAGAAACCTCATACTCAAAATAACTATTTACAGGATTCATTGTTTGATCCTTATTAATATCTTCTGTATCTGGGTAAGTGGTAGATGATGTCGGGTAAGATTCTCCTGATTGACTTGCTGTAGGTGAGTTACCTTCAGTTCCGTTAAAGTTTTTATATCTAGATAAAACTGATGGGTTAGTACTTTCAATAGCTCCACCTCTAAAGAACTGGAAGTTATCTCCAGCAGGATCATCTAATCCTGCAAATGCAGGATACTTTACTCTTTCCTCCTCATCGTTTAATCCATCTAAACCAATATCTTGGTTTGTTCTTGCATCATTACTAGAGTCAAAAGCATACAAAATAGAAGGGTTTATAGGTGTATCTCCCCAAATAGATGTTTGAATGTTACCTCCGTCTGCCTTTTGCCCATCAGCAGGAAGTCCATTTTCATACTGCTTTCTACCATCTTTTAAGATATCTTCAGAAACATTACCTAAGTTTATAAATAACTTTCCTACTTGGTTCGTTGGATCATTTGGATTAATTCCAGCTGGCAGACCTTCTTCAGTTGTAATTGAGTAATTTTCATACGGGTCCATTAACCAAAACTGGATATACTCAACATTTGCTTGTTCAAAATTGTTTGTAGTTAACGATCGCATAATACCTCCCCAACGCTCCTCAGCTGTAACGGTATTTGCATTCTCATTATAGTTATACGGACCTCTTTCTGCTGGGTAATAAGCTAAATCTAAAGTTCTAACTAAATTTTGCTGCGTAATATCTAGGTCTGTATTCGGGAATAATTCATTATAGCGAATTTGACGTACCTCGTCTCTAGATAGTTCATTTTCATCAATATTATCTGGCCTATTTCCACTACCATAAAATAGTTGATCAATATTATACCAAGCTAATTTTCCTCTTTTGTAATTGTATTCTAAACCAAATGTTCCTCCATCAAACCCTTGTGATTCTGGTGTACTTGCCAAAAACCATTGTTGTGGTGAGCTTAAATTAATAGGTATTTGTGAAGCTTCAAAATCATCTAAATACGAAGTTGCAGTACCATCTACATTAATTCCACTAGGAGATCCTGGTAATAAATAAGCCATATCCGCTCTAACCGAAACATTAGACGGAGCTTCAGTTTCAACAAAAGGTAGTTTATTTGCTAGCTTTGTTAAATATGGTACTTCCGAAGAGTAATCTAAGTTCAAACCTAACATGATATTATCTATAGGTTCTCCTCCTAAATTAACTTTTGGCGTAATTGGTTTTTCACTAACATTTAAAAAAGTTCCACCTAAAATAAAATCTTCAGAAAAACGGTGTTCAACATCTATTCCTATAAATGTTTTTCGCTGCTGGTTAAAAAATGTATTATTTTCTACAGATGCATTGATTGGAATTCCTGAAGCTTCTAAACCTGGATCTAAAATTTGTACACGACCTAACTGATAATCTACCACATAATCTATTCCTTCAACCAGTTGTCTTCCTCCTGCAGTAACTCTCACCGAACCTCTAGGTACATTAAAAGCTCCAAGAGAAATTCCTCTACTAGTTTCTGACTTAAAATATCCTTTTAAAAAGAATTTATCTAAATTCTGATACTCGTTTTTTGCTTGGATTTTTGTGGTTAAGTATAATTCTTCAAACACATACTTATCTTGATCTGTTGGATTGGTAAGTTCATCCTTTAAATCATTACCAAATGGTTCTGGTTCGGGAAATAGAACATATCCTCTTTCAGAATTTACTGTAATTCCTTCAACGTAATCAAAGAAACCATCTCCATTAGGAACAGCGTATTCACTTTGATCTAATTTATCTAAGTTTAAAATACGTAATAATGGTTTATCTGTTATCCCGGGTGTTTGTGCTTTTTGCAGAGTATTTTGTAACGTTCCCGTTTCATCATCACGATACAATAACTCAAAACGAAATCCATCGCGCTGTAACGGAAAAGCTCCTAAAGCATATACGTTTTTCATCATTAAACGCCATGTTGGAAATGGCTCCCCAAGACTGGTAGATGTAGATGTATTTGGGCGAACAGTGTTTAAAATTTCACTTCGTAATAACTTAACTGCAATGTTTGCTGGTGCTACAACTCCATCGTTTGAAAACTCTCCTACTTTAAATACTGTTTCTCCATTAGAAGCTCCAACCACAGTATACTCAAAAGCTACCGCTAAAACCTCTCCATCGTTTAATCTTCTATTTAATGAAATAAAACCTAATTGTGAGTGTAGTTTAAATTCGTTAGGTTGTAATCTACGAGCATTTTGCAAATATGTATAGTTAAACCCTTGTTGTGCTGGTACTCCAATACCATTAATAGCGGCATCAATTGTTGCAACATCTCTAATTCCTCCTGAGTTTGCTGCTAGTAATGAACTTAGGTTATTCACTCCATTATATGGTATAATTTCTGAGTTAACTGATATTGCTCCTGGTGTTGTTGTTATTTCAGCTGGATTTACCTCATTTGCATCTTCTGACTCTCCTAAATCGGCAAGAGCTACAATACTACGGTAATCACTTACGTTTTGGTTTCTATTAGTTACCCAAACTTCAACTCTTGTAATATTTATAGGGCTATTAATTAATGGATAGTTTTCTAAAGCTTTTTTATAATTTTTTCTAAAATACTGTGATAAGAAGAAGTGTCGGTCATTGTCATAATCTGAAGCTCGTAATTCAAAAGGCTCAATAGTTGCTCCGCCTTCTGCTACCACTGTTTTTGATTGTGAATTTTGTTGCGAAAAAGCAGCAGTTATGTATGTTTTACCAAATTGCAACTCTGTTTTTACCCCAAATAACGATTGTGCTCCATTAATAAGCGAGTTTTTAATTGGCATACTAATATTACCCGCCTCTATATTTCTAATAATATCATCTTCAGTAGGGGTATATTCTAGCTTTATGATATTTTGAAAATCGAAAGTTGATTGGGTATCATAATTTGCTGTTACTGTTAATCGTTTACCTACTTTAGCCTGTAAGCTTGCACTAATTTGTTGATCAAAATCAAATGTAAAACTGCTTTGATTCTCAACAGAAATTTGAGGGTTTTCATTATTTTGATATACTCCTCCAAGTTTAATATTAATCTGCCCTGTTGGGTTTACCTCAACAGTGTTACCTCCAAAAACGGATTCAAAAAACTTAGAATTTACGTAATATTTAGGTAGCAAGTTTTTACGTGCTGCTTCGTTTCCTTTCTTTTTAGGATTAGTAGCATCTACTTTTTCTTTAAAGTAATCTTTTAAATCATTTTTTAAGCGGTATTCATCATATTCTTTGGGAGTCATAAAAATAGGCGTTCCTACATAGTAGTCTCCTATTTTTTCTACGATCATAAACTTATTTAACGCCTTGTCATAAGTAACTACTTTTTGAGTAGGGTTATTTAAGTAAAGTGTTCCGTTTTGATTATATTTAAATTGGTATTTAAGGGGAATTACAGTGTCTTTTTTAACAGCATTAACGCTATCTTTTTGAGTATTTTGCGAAAACGAAACAACACTTACTAAAACAGTAAGTACCGTAAGTAATCTATTCATAACTGCTTTTTCCAACCTTTTTTATAAATTTTTTAACGCCTGTTTTATGAGCTTTTCAACACTTGCATCAGGTGTTTCTTTTAATATATTCCCTATTACCTTGTCAGCTTGCTTCCGTGCAAACCCAAGAACCTCTAAAGCAGATAACGCTTCTTCTTTATTTGTATTGTTCTGTACCACAGAAACTTCGTCAATATCAAAAGTTTTTAATACCTTATCTTTTAAATCAACAATAACTCTTTGTGCAGTTTTAGCTCCAATACCTTTAACTGTTTGAATCAGTTTTACATTTTCAGAAGCTATAGCTTGCGAAACCTCTTCTGAAGTCATAGAAGACAACATCGTTCGTGCAGTACTTGGTCCTACACCTGAAACGGAGGTTAGTAATCTAAAAACTTCTCGTTCAATTTTTGTTGAAAACCCATATAAAGTATGAGCATCTTCTCTAATAGATAAGTGTGTATACAACAACACATATTCATCGTTTGGTAATGATGAATATGTGTTTAAAGAAATATGCATTAAGTATCCTACTCCATTGCAATCTACAACAGCGTATGTAGGATTTTTTTCCACAAGTTTTCCCCTTATTTGTGTTATCATCCAGCTATTTTTTCTATTTGTCTAAAATAGACAAAATTCTCTTTTAAAAAAATTTCTCTTAATCTATTGAGAAACTTTGTTTTTAGCTTTCATCTCCTTGTTTTGAGCATCTACTACAGCAACTGCTGCCATATTTACCATTTCATCAACACTTGCCCCCAATTGCAAGATGTGTACTGGCTTACTCATTCCTAGTAAAATTGGCCCTATAGTTTCTACTTCATCAACAGCTTTCATTAACTTATAAGTTATGTTTGCTGATTCTAAATTAGGGAAAATTAACACATTTGCTCTTTTACCATTTAATTTAGAGAATGGAAATTCTTTTGCTAATAATTCAGGATTTAAAGCAAAATCTGCTTGTAGCTCACCATCTACAACAACATTTGGGTAATGACGATGAATGTAAGAAACTGCTTCTCTAATCTTTGTTGAACTTTCTGATTTTGATGACCCAAAGTTTGAAAATCCTAACATTGCAACATTTGGTTTCATTCCAAACATCTTTGCTAACACTGATGTTAACTGTGTGATTTTTGCTAAATCTTTTGCCGTTGGATTGATGTTAATTGTGGTATCTGCTAAGAACATAGGTCCTTGCTTTGTTAGCATCATATTTGTTGCAGCGACCCTTGTTACACCTTGATCTTTTTCAATCAACTCTAACATTGGTTTTACTACAGACGGATAAGGTCTTGAATATCCTGTAATCAACGCGTCTGCTTCTCCAGAATTAACCATCATTGCTGCAAAATAGTTACGTTCACGCATCCATTTTTGAGCTTCTAAAAAAGTTATTCCTTTACGTTGTCTCGTTTTCCAGAAAGCTTCTGCATAACGATTTCTTCTTTCTTCTTCCTCATCAGTTTTAGGATCAATAATCGGCACATCAGCATCAAACCCTAACTCCTTTTTCAACTCTAAAATAATTTCTCTTCTTCCTAATAAAATTGGCTTTCCAATTTTTTCTTCATACACTCTCTGTGCCGCCTTTAACACATCTAAATGATCTGCTTCAGCAAACACTAATCTCTTAGGGTTCTTTTTAGCTCTATTGTGTAGTAATCGTACTTCTTTGCTTCCTGTTCCTGAACGATCCATTAACTCTTCACGGTACTTATCCCAATCTTCAATAGGTTCTTGAGCTACACCTGAATCCATCGCAGCTTTTGCAATTGCTGGTGGAATTTCATAAATTAATCTTGGATCAAATGGCTTAGGGATAATATATTCTTTTCCAAAAGAAAGGCTTACTTCATCATATACAATATTTACCTGTTCTGGTACTGATTGCTTTGCTAAATCTGCTAATGCATGTACCGCTGCCATTTTCATGTCTTCGTTAATCTTCTTTGCACGAACATCTAACGCTCCACGGAAAATAAAAGGGAAACCTAATACATTGTTCACCTGATTAGGATGATCTGACCTTCCAGTTGCCATGATAATATCGTCTCTTGTAGCAATTGCTAAATCATATTCAATTTCTGGTTCAGGGTTTGCCATTGCAAAAACAATAGGGTTTTTCGCCATTGACAATAACATTTCAGGTGATACCACATTTCCTTTTGACAAACCAATAAACACATCAGCATTTAACATTGCTTCTTCTAATGTGTTTACATCTTTGTCTGTAGCAAATTCCGCTTTTTGTGATGTTAGATTACCTCTATCTTTTCTAATAACACCTTTACTATCACACATAATTACATTTTCGCGACTCGCACCCAAGGCTAAATATAAACGTGTACATGATATTGCTGCGGCTCCCGCTCCGTTAACAACAATTTTTACCTCCTTTATATCCTTTTCATTAATTTCTAATGCATTTTTTAAGGCTGCAGCAGAAATAATTGCTGTACCGTGCTGATCATCGTGCATTACAGGGATATCTAACTCCTCTTTTAATCGTCTTTCTATTTCAAAAGCTTCAGGAGCTTTAATATCTTCTAAGTTAATTCCTCCAAAAGTTGGAGCAATGGCCTTAACAGTTTCAACAAATTTATCTACATCTGTAGTATCTACTTCAATATCAAAAACATCAATATCTGCAAAAATTTTAAATAGCAGCCCTTTTCCTTCCATTACTGGTTTGGATGCTTCAGGACCAATATCTCCTAGTCCTAAAACCGCTGTTCCATTTGAAATAACAGCTACTAAGTTGCCTTTTGATGTGTATTTATAAACGTTATTTTTGTCTTTAGCTATTTCTAAACAAGGCTCTGCTACTCCTGGTGAATATGCTAACGATAAATCGTGTTGAGTTGCATATTTTTTGGTAGGTACTACTGCTATTTTTCCCGGCTTCGGCTTGGCATGATAAAGTAGTGCTTCATGCCTTTTTCTAGAATCTCTCATAGGTTCGTTCTTGTTTGTTTGAACTTACAAATATACATTTTGTTATGAAGTAAAAAGAATTTGTAACCTGATAAAAGTCATATTTCGTCTTTAAAAATTTCCTGAATTTTGCCATAACCTTAAACCAAATAAAAAATGGAAACTACACAAAGACACATTATTGACGAAGAAGTACAATGGGACAAAACAAAAACCATTGTGAGTAAAACCGATATTTACGGAACTATTTTATATGCTAACGATGTTTTTTCTAACACCTGTGAGTATAGTACTATTGAGTTAGTTGGTGAGCCTCATAACATTATTCGTCATCCAGACATGCCTAAGGTAGCTTTTAAAGTACTGTGGGATGCTCTTAAAAAAGGCGAAAACTTTCACGCTATTGTTAAAAACCTAACAAGAACGGGTAGATATTACTGGGTTATTACCGATTTTACTATTGATAAAGATGAAGATGGCAAAACTGTTGGATATACAGCCAGAAGAAAAGCTGTTCCAGATGGAGTTGTAAAAAAGATTGAGCCTATATACAAAACACTTTTAGATATTGAAAAACTAAAAGGTGAGAAAGCAAGTGAAATGTATTTTGATGCTTACTTAAAAGAAGAGGTTGGTAAAACTTACAATGAGTTTGTGGTTGATCTTTTTAACGAAGAACTTTCTAAAGAAGAAGCTGAAAAAGTTAAAAACGAAACAAACCCTTTAAAGAAAGGATTGAATTGGTTCTTTTTCGGAGAAACAAACCCAACATAAAATTTATTATTCCCCTAAACAATCCTCTTAAAAAACTTTTAGGTAGGGCTGAAACAAATGTTTCAGCCCTATTTTATTTTAAAATAAAATTCTTAAAAATCCTCTCATTTAAAAATAACACTATCCTATTATTTTTAAGCAAAAAACTAACACAATACAATCACCTAAAAACCAGTATTTTAGATTAAATAAAAATTACTTCTTTTTAACATTTTTTAACCCAACTAAAAACCAAATCAAAATACGCTCCTGCATCAAAAACCTTATATTTGCTGATTATTTTTAAGTAAACCACCCCGAATAACTATTAAAACAAAAAAAATGCACACAAACAACGCTCTTAGACCTTCCAAAATTATAGATGAGGAAGTAAAATGGGACAAGTCTAAAACAATTATTAGTAAAACTGACCCTGTTGGAACTATTTTATACATGAACGATACTTTTGAAGAAGCTTCGGAGTATAATAAAATAGAGCTTATTGGAGAACCTCACAATGTTATTAGACACCCAGACATGCCTAAGGTAGTCTTTAAAGTATTATGGGACAACCTAAAGCAAGGAAACAACTTTCATGCTATTGTTAAAAACTTAACAAGAACAGGTAGATACTACTGGGTTATCACTGATTTTGATGTAGAAAAAGATGATAATGGAAAAATCACTGGATATACTGGTAGAAGAAAGTCTTTACCTGAAAGTGTTATAAAAAAAATAGAGCCCTTATATAAAACTCTATTAGAAATTGAAAAAGTTAAAGGTGAGAAGGCAAGTGAATTATATTTCAATTCTTTCTTACAAGAAGAGGTTAATGCATCATATGACGATTTTGTTGTAAAGCTTTTTGAAGAAGATGCTGCTAACTTAAAAGAGGCAGATAAAAAGGCTCCGGCAAAAGAAAGTGGAATGATTAAAAAAGGACTTAATTGGTTCTTCTTCGGAGAAACAAACCCTAAATAATTTTCAAAAAACATAAATAAAACCGCTTTTAAAAGCGGTTTTATTGTTTTATAAAATCAATATTTCTTAATAATCCTGAAAACTTAGTACGTTTAACTGCCGATTTTTTAAACACTTTACTAAAGGTTTCTTGTGTTAACTCTTGCCAGTCTCGTTTATTCATTTGTAACAAGTTTTCTTGAGGTACAAATAAACTTTCTTCATGTGGTTGTGAGAAACGATTCCACGGACAAACATCTTGACACACATCACAACCAAACATCCAATCTTGCATTTCTCCTTTAAATTCTGACGGAATTGCATCCTTTAACTCAATTGTTAAGTACGAAATACATTTACTACCATCAACCGTATTGTTAGGTAAAATAGCTTGTGTTGGACACGCGTCAATACAACGAGTACAACTACCACAATGGTCAGTTTTAAAAGGTTCGTCGTATTCGAGTTCTAAATCGATAATTAATTCAGCCAAAAAGAAAAACGAGCCTTGTTGTTTTTGAATTAATAACGAATGCTTTCCGTTCCAACCCAAACCTGACTTTTGCGCCCATGCTCGTTCTAAAACAGGTGCTGAGTCTACAAAACAACGACCAGATACTTCTCCTATTTCATCATTTATTAACTGTAACAATTCACGCAATTTACCTTTAATAATATGATGATAATCTTGACCGTAAGCATATTTTGAAATCTTATAACTTCCTTCTTCCTGAACTTCCGAAGGAAAATAGTTATACGACAAAGAAATTACCGATTTTGCTCCATCAACCAATAAACGTGGATCTAAACGTTTATCAAAATGGTTTTCCATATAGTGCATTTCACCATGGTACCCATTTTGTAACCATTGTTCTAAACGAGGAGCTTCTTCTTCTAAAAAGTCAGCCTTAGCAATACCACAACCCAAAAAACCCAAGCGTTTTGCTTGTACTTTTATAAAATTTGAGTATTGCTGTTTCTTATTCAAAATATGTGTTTTTAACAGCGCAAAATTACCAAAAGAAAAATTATAATTTTATTCACTTTTTATTTACAAATAAATGTTGAAATTTGTTCGTTAGTATTACATGACAAACTTTATTCATAATGAAAAAGATATATAAAATATTATTAGGTATTGTAGTTTTTTTCTTCATCCTTTTGGTTAGTATTCCCCTACTATTTCAAGATAAAGTGATGAACTTGGTAAAAACTACCATTAACAACAACGTAAATGCGAAAGTTGATTTTAGTGATTCTAGCTTAAGCTTACTTAGAAATTTCCCAAATGCATCAGTTCAATTATCTAACCTAACGGTAATTAATAACGCTCCTTTTGAAGGTGATACTTTAGTATATGCTAAAGAGGTAAATTTAGCATTAAAAATTACTGAGCTTTTTAAAGCTTCTTCTGAACAGCTGAATATTAAATCATTTACTATTGATGATGCTTTGGTAAATGTATTAGTTGATAAAAAAGGAAATGCCAACTATGATATTGCTAAGCCTTCTGAAACAGAAGACACAAAAGATGAAGAGCCATCTACTTTCGGGCTATCTATTAATTCATACGCTATTAACAATGCTACGATAAAGTACAATGATAAGCAGGGTAAACTAAACCTTGAGCTAACTGAGTTAAATCATAGTGGAAGTGGTGATTTTTCTCAATCAAATACAGAATTAGATACTCAAACATCTACTTTAGTTTCTTTTGGAATGGACGGTAACTCTTATGCCAAAAATCAAAAAATAGAGTTAGATGCTATTTTAGGAATGGACTTAACTAATATGAAGTTTTCTTTCTTAAAAAATGAAGCTAAATTAAATAACCTTCCATTGGTATTTGATGGTTTTGTTCAAATAAACGAAAAAAATCAGGAGGTTGATATCAACTTTAAAACACCTTCGTCTGACTTTAAAAACTTCTTAGGATTAATTCCTGAAGCCTACACTAAAAGTATTGCTGGAGTAAGTACTACTGGTAATTTTAGTGTAGACGGAAAAGTAAACGGAATTATCGACGATAAACACATTCCGAAGTTAGATATTTCTATGAAGTCAAATAACGCTTCATTTAAATATCCTGATTTACCTAAAAGTGTTCAAAACATTAATATTGACGCACAAATAAAAAACACTACTGGTAAAACCGAAAATACTTTTGTTACTATTAATGGACTTTCTTTTAAGATTGATCAGGATACTTTTTCTGGAAAAGGAAACATATACAACTTAACTACCAACCCAAAGGTAAATGCTAGCTTAAAAGGTGTTTTAAACCTTGCCAATATTAACAAAGCGTATCCTATTGATTTAGAAAATGAGTTAAGTGGAGTTTTAAAGGCTGATTTACGTACAGAATTCGACATGAAAGCTATTGAAAACAATACTTTAAGTCGTATTAAAAATAACGGAAAAATGGAGGTGAGTGACTTTGTTTTTTCTTCGAAAGATGTTGTAAATCCACTTCATATTAAAAACACAATTGTCAACTTTACACCTGGTACCGTTAGCTTAACTAAGTTTGATGCTACTACTGGAAAAAGTGATTTAAATGCTACTGGAACACTTAAAAACTTACTAGGATTTTTACTTTCCGATAAAAAGTTACGAGGGAACTTCAAGCTAAATTCTAACACTTTTTATGTTAGTGATTTTATGCAAGAAAACCCTGAAGCTGTTGAAAATAAAGAAAGTGACTCTACAAAAGACACACCATCAGAATCTTTAAAAATTCCTGCATTTTTAGACTGTACCGTTTCTGCTAATGCTAAAACAGTACATTATGATAACTTAACCCTACAAAATGTAAGAGGTACTCTTCTTTTAAAAGACGAAAAAGCTATATTACAAAATATGACTGCTGGTATTTTTAATGGTCAAATTGCTTTAAACGGAGAGGTTAACACACAACAAAAGAAACCTACTTTCGATATGAAATTAGGTATTAAATCTTTCGATATAGCACAATCATTTACCAATTTAGATTTACTACAGTCAATAAGTCCAATTGCTGGTGCTATGAATGGTAAATTAAATTCTGACATTGACTTAGCAGGGAGTTTAAATGATGATTTTACTCCTAACTTAGCTTCAGTTTCTGGTAAAGCACTAGCTGAATTATTAACAACTAGTATTAACCCACAAAAAACGAAAGCTTTAAGTTTATTAAATGATAAGTTATCTTTTATGGATTTATCAAAACTAGATTTATCTGATATTAAAACACACCTGTCTTTTAAAGAAGGTAAAGTGGTGGTAAAACCATTTGATTTAAAATATAATGACATTGGTATTACTGTTGGTGGAAGCCATGGATTTGATAAAACAATGAACTATAATGTTACGTTGAATGTTCCTGCTAAATATTTAGGTAATGAAGCACAAGGACTACTTTCAAAATTAAGTGCTAAAGAACAACAAAACATTACTGTTCCTGTTACCGCAAGTATTGCTGGAAATATGACTAATCCTTCTGTAAAAACAGATTTGTCATCATCAGTTACTAAGTTGAGTCAGCAATTAGTTCAGCAACAAAAAGACAAGCTGGTTAACAATGCTATAGGTGGATTATTAGGAAATAAGAAGAAAGATAGTACTAGCACAACCAACAAAAAGGAAGAAACCGTTAAAAAAGTAACGGATGTTTTAGGTGGTTTATTTGGAAAAAAGAAGAAAAAACAACAAAAAGACACTGTTAAATAGTCTTTTGTAACATTTTTTATTTTTCGTAGTCTTACATTATATTAAGAGAACTTTGTAAGTTATTTAACACTTCTTAAATACACTTTACAAAGTTCTTCTTTTATGTTTGTTACCAACAACTAACTGACTATGAAAATTATAACTACATTTTTATTTTTAATATGCTCTTCACTTACCTTTTCTCAAATTACAGGAAAGGTTACCAATACTAAAAACCAACCTATTTCTTTTGTAAGTGTATATTTAGAAAACACTATTACAGGTACCACAACCAATACAAATGGCGACTATGAGTTAGCCTTTAACTCAATAGGACAGCACACTGTAATATTTCAAATGTTAGGTTATAAAACCATTAAAAAAACGGTTGAAATCAACTCTTTTCCTTTTATACTAAATGTTGTTTTGGCTGAAGAAGAGGTCACCTTAGATGAAGTGGTTGTTTCTTCTGAAGAAAACCCTGCTAACAAAATTATTAGAAACGCTATTGCTAATAAAGCTAAAAACACAGATAAGTTTGCTGAGTATACTGCCGATTTTTACTCTCGTGGTTTGTTTAAGGTAAAAGATTTACCGAAGAAGTTTTTAGGACAGGACATTGGTGATATGGGCGGTGGATTGGATTCTACCCGAAGTGGTGTGGTATACCTTTCTGAAACGGTTTCAAAAATCGCTTTCCAAAAAAGACCTAAAAACTTTAAAGAACATATTATAGCTTCAAAAGTTAGCGGACAAGACAACGGTATTAGTTTTAATCAAGCAGAAGAAGTAAATTTTAACTTTTATGAAAACTCTTTTGATTTGGCTGATGTTAAAGTTATTTCTCCTATTGCAAATGGTGCTTTTGGTTATTACAACTATAAACTAACGGGTGTTTTTTATGATAAAAACGGAACACTAATTAACAAAATTCAACTTTTACCAAAACGTAAAAACGATCGGGTTTTTAGTGGATTCATCTATATAGTTGAAGATGATTGGGCTATTTATGGTGCGGATGTTATTGTTACTGGCGCACAAATAAGCTTGCCTATTGTAGATTCTCTGCATATTAAACAAAACTATAATTTCTCTGCTAAAAACAAAGCTTGGGTGCCCGTTACACAAACCATAGATTTTAAAGCTGGGCTTTTTGGGTTTCATTTTAACGGACGTTTTTCTGCTGCTTATTCTAACTATAATTTTAATCCTAATTTTACTGAAGATACTTTTGGCAACGAAGTACTTTCGTTTGCTGAAAATGCTACAGAAAAGGATTCGCTATACTGGAATAAAATTCGTCCCGTGACTTTAACTTCTGAAGAAATATCGGATTACAAATTAAAAGACAGCATAAAAACCATTCGAAAATCGAAGAAATATTTAGATTCGATTGATACAAAAAACAATAAGTTTAAACCCTTAGATATTCTTTCTGGTTACACTTATCAAGACTCTTATAACAAGTGGTCGATAAGCACTTCTTCTCCTATTGAAAATCTTAACTTTAATACGGTGCAAGGATGGAATTCTTCTTTAGGTATTAACTACCGAAAATCACTTAACAAAAAAGGAAAACGTTTTAGTATTGGGGCTGATATTAATTATGGTTTTTCAGAGAAAAAAGTGCGTCCTACAGCCAACTTTAACTATCGTTGGAACAATACTACACGACCTGTTTTAACAATTTCTGGAGGAATTGCCACACCACAATTTAACCCAAAACAGCCTATTTCTAAGTTTTGGAACACAATAAGTTCTATTGGTTTTGAAAGAAACTATTTAAAAATTTATGAAAAGGCATTTGCCAAAGCATCCTTTTCTAAAGAAGTAACTAATGGAATACGTATGTTTTCTTCTTTAGAGTTTGCAGATAGAAAACCTTTATTTAATACAACTGATTATGTAATGTTTCCTCAAGATGATATAGATTATACTTCTAACAATCCGCAAAATCCTACCGATTTTTCAACAGGTTTTATACCTCATCAAATGTGGACTTTTTCTTTAGGAGCGAACATTAATTTTGGACAAAAATATTTATCATATCCTGATGGAAAATACAACATCCCTAGTCGTAAGTACCCATCACTATATATTGGCTATCAAAAAAACTTCGGATCAGAAAATTCTGAGTGGAATTCTGATGTGGTTTTTTCTCAATTGTATCAACAAATAAATTTAGGCAACTGGGGTGAATTTGCATACAAAGCGAAAGGAGGTATGTTTTTAGAGAAAAAAGACATTCCTTTTATAGATTATGCTCATTTTAACGGAAATCGCTTGTTAATAGCTCCAAAAGACAACTATTTGGACAACTTTTACATGCTACCGTATTATAAGTTAAGTTCTAATGATAAATACGCTGAGCTCCATGGAGAATATAACTTTAAAGGAGCATTATTAAGCAAGGTTCCTTTGTTAAACAAACTCAACTTTCATCTAGTTACTGGAGCAAAAGGATTATTTACTGCGGGTAATAAACCTTATTCTGAATTTGCTATTGGTTTAGATAATGTTGGTATTGGAAAATGGCGTTTTTTACGTGTAGATTTTGCTCGCTCTTACTTTAACGGAAAACATGAAAACAGAGTTGTTTTCGGTATAAAATTGTAGATTTGTTATATGAAAATAAGCATTCTATTTTTCGGTATGGCAACAGATTTAGTTGATAGTTCTTCATTAGAAATTGAACTTCCTAACAAAATCACTGTTGCTAACTTTAAAGAATTTCTTTTAGCAGAATTCCCTGAGCTACAAAAAATGAGTTCGTATGCTGTAGCTATTAACGAAAGTTACGCTACAGACGATATACTCATAAAAGAAAATGATGTAATCGCAATTATTCCTCCAGTTAGCGGAGGATAATTTATTGCCTTTTGAAAAAACTAAGCTTCAGCCTTTTTTAAGTATTTTCCAACGAAAAATGTTCCGAAAGGTAAGATAGAAAGTAAACAAACAATTCCGAAAGCTTTACCGTTCCAGTTTAGCTCATACTTTAACATGATTGCTAACACTATGTATCCTACAAATAACAATCCGTGAGGCATACCCAACATTTTTACATACTCTGGATTTCCTTGTAAATATTTAATTGGAACCGCTATAAAAAGTAATAAAATATAGGATATTCCTTCTAATAAACTTACTAACTTAAAAAAATTAATCATTGAATTTTTACTTAAAAATTGGTTAGCAAAGATACTGAAATATTACGTCCTGCAGCTGAAACTCCAGAAGCAAATTCCTTATAATGTTCATCAAATAAGTTAGACAATTGCGCTTGTAAAGCTATGCTTTTTGTGAACTGGAATTTACCATATAATCCAACAGTCATCCAACTAGGACTTCCATAGTATTTATCAATATCTTCGGTAGCATTCGCGTTAACAATTGGTGTTTGTTCATGATTATCAATACCTTCAGTTATATTATAATCTGAAATATCTTTTTTCGAATTAAAAACTAAATTAGCACCTCCTTCAAACTTGTTGTTTACATAACTTAAATCAAAACGACCAAATAACGGTGGAATAGACGACATTGGTTCGTTGGTATCATAAGTTTTACCATAAGTATAAGTTACAAACCCAGAAGTATTCCAGTTTCTATGTAGTTTACCTTGATAACTTACTGTAGCACCAGTAACATAGGCTGTTCCTTTATTTACATTAGCAACAATGGCTCCGTCTTCTCCATCATATTCGATAGTTGAGCTTCCATTCAGCTCAAAACTCTCTCTGTAAATGTAGTTATTCAATAAAGTATAATACACATTTGCCCCAACTCTAAATTTTCTATTATTAAAATATTTTTGAACACCTATTTCAGCATTATATGCATGTTCTGGTTTTAAACTAGTATTTGGTATAGTTACTTTTCCGTTCTTCTCTCTTATCTTTCCCACATCATCAATATTTGGTGATCTAAAGCCAGAAGATAATACTGTATTTAACTGCCATGTTTTATTAGGCTTGTATACATACCCTATAGTTGCTGTTAACGATTGATTATCTAACTGAATATCATTTTGAGGAATATCAATAAAAGTTTCGTCCAACCACTTTGCTTTCAATACTGTATTTGTTCCTCTAATTCCTGTGTTTAATGTTGATTTACTATTGATATCTTGACGGTAATCTACATAAAAAGCAGAGCTCAAATAACTACTTCCTCCATCAGGATAACGCGACTGTACTGTAAAATCTCCATCAAAACCAATTATGTTATTATCATTAACTCGTAACGTTTTTCCGTAAGAATTAGATCCCACATCATTGTAAGTAACTTCAATTCCATATCCTAAATTTCTATTTTCTGCTAATGGTATTGTAAAATCTCCATTCAAACTAAAAGCATCCACACTTTCTTTTCTGTAAGACCTATCTAGACTTCCAAACTTTCGTTGAATACGACTTTCTTTTATATTTTGATAAGCTAAAGTAATGGTTCCATTATCCATCCACTTTTTCTTTGGATTGATAATTAACTGCGGAGAAATCAACAAACGTTCTTGAGGTCCGTAATACCATTCAGCAAATTTTAAACTCCCATTTTTCAATTCATTTAACTTATCAAAACGAGGTATATCGGATGATGTTGAATATTGAATATTGAATTTAAAATCTGTATTTTTTGAAAAAGGCACATAAAATTTTTGCAATACATCTGTTTGACTGTAACCTGTGTTTCTTTGTAAGTTTTGGTCAGAGTTAGCAACTGGTCTATCACTATAAAAAGTATTCGTATTATTAGAATAAAAAAGAACTTTTCCCCAATCATCAAATCCATGAGAACGCTTTTCTCCCATCTTTAAGTCTCCAAAATTACTATGAGCTATACTTGTAAAAGATGCCCATTTTTTAAATCTTAATTCAGCAGAAACCACATTGGTTACTTCATTATTTGCTGAACTATATCGTAAAAATGTATTTCCTTTAATTTCACTTCCTTTTTCTGATAACTTAGGGGTTTTGGTATAATAGTGAATAACCCCACCTAATGCATCAGAACCATAAATTACTGACGACGGACCAAAAACAACTTCTGTTCTGTCTAATAAATTTGGAGCTACTGTTATTGAGTTTTGTAGGTGTCCTTTTCGATAAATTGCATTGTTCATACGAACACCGTCAACTACCAAAAGAACTCGGTTACTTTCCATTCCGCGTAAAACAGGACTTCCTCCTCCAAACTGTGATTTCTGAACTTTTATTCCTGGAACACTCGCTAATAAATCTGCTGATGTTTGTGGTGATAACTTCTCTATTTCCTTTGAAGATACCACAGCTATTTGTTCTGCTATACGGTTAGTTTTTTCTCTGTTTTTAAAAACCGAAACAACTACTTCATCTAACTGCTCTGAATTTTTAGATAAATAAACATGATAGTTATTTCTTTTTATTACTGATTTTTTTTCTTGATACTGTGCATATGACACATGTGTAAACGTAAGCAACTCATTTTTCTTAAAATCAGAAATATCAATTTTTCCTAATTCATCACTTACCGCCGACGTTGATTTACTTTTATTAAAAACAGCAACAGCCTCTACAGGTTTACCTGTTTCAGCATCAATAACAGTAATGGTTTGAGAAAAAATTGTGGTAACAAATAGTAAAAAAAATACAGTAATTCTGTGTTTCATATTAATTAAATACGGTTTCTAAAACATCTAATGATTTAGGCTTTCTAAATCCCTCCAAATGTAATTCATAATACTGAACTATAATTCGGAGAATAATTTGTCTTTCTTTTTTTGAATAAGAAATTGAATTAATCGCATCAAAATTTATGCCTAACAAGCTTTTAAATAGTATTATTTCTTTTCCTGAAATCGTTAATTTTTCATATTCGGTATCAGTAAAACTTCCTTCTAATAAATTAAATGCTGTTTTATCAATATTAGTATTATCTGGATAGAAGCCTAGGTACCTAGATAAATTTAATAAAAACAGTAAGTGAAAGTTTGCAACCTCATCGTGTGTATCTAACCAAATTAAAGATGTTTCAATATAACTGTATAAAGAACTATTTTCTTCCTCTTCTTGTAAAATGTATGATAACACTTCTGATAAAAACAGTACAATTGATTGTTTTACTATAGAAGTATAAATGGTTTCATACGGATGAATCACTTGCACTTCTTTAATAGAATGCAATGAGCTTTTATTGCTGTGATTTGCAGTAAGATTTAATTGTGTTAATGGTTGAAAGTGCGCAGGCTTTAACTTTCCTTTTTTTGATTTTAGCACTCCTTTTATCATGTACGATTTTACTCCTTCCTGTAAAGTAAAACATTTTACAACCAAACTAGTATCTCCATATTTAAGAGAGCTTAAAACAATGGCTTTTGTAGTAATTACCGCCATTTAATTAAGTTTAACTATTAAAATCATTAATCAAAGATATACCAATAATATCAACAAAAATAGTACATTCGTGTAAAATTGATTCCTTTAGCATGGCAACAGAGATAGAACGAAAATTCTTGGTGAAATCTACTGAATTTAAACAAGAAGCTTTTCAAAAAAACCATATAAGACAAGGTTTTTTAAATTCAGATAAAGAAAGAGTTGTACGAGTTCGTTTAAAAGATGATACTGGTTTTTTAACTATCAAAGGACCATCAAACGCTAATGGAACTACTCGATTTGAATGGGAAAAAGAAATTGATAAAAAAGAAGCTGAAAGTCTTTTTGATTTATGTGAAAAAGGTAGTATTGAAAAATATAGATATTTAGTAAAAATTGACAATCATACTTTTGAAATAGATGAGTTCTTAGGAGACAATAGTGGATTGCTTATTGCTGAAGTTGAATTAGAGAACGAAAATGAAAGTTTTACAAAACCTGAATGGTTAGGTAAAGAGGTTACTGGAATTACCAAATACTACAACTCCAACTTAAGTAAGTTACCCTATAATAAATGGTAAAAAGCTGTTTGAAAAATTTTCCAAACAGCTTTTACTTTCTTAATAAAACTCTTTTCTTATTTTTTTATAACACTAAGAGTTTTTACTTGTTTTCCTGATTGCACCTTTAATAAATACATTCCTTGATTCTTTAGTATACTATCATCAATTAGTATAAATGTGGAAGGGGATTGAATTTCTTTACTATGTATAAGTCTTCCCTGTAAATCATACACTTTTAATCGTATGGCTCCATCTTTTGAAACACTAGAAATATCAATTTTTGTTTGTGTCACAAAAGGATTAGGTATTGCAGAGATGACTCCACTATTATTTGACTTTTCATCATTAGGTCCTACAACTCCACTTCTTGTCACTGTTGTAATTGATGAATTCGCCGTTTTATTATAAGCATAATCTGTCAGTGTATAAGATTGTCCATCGTTTGCTACTGAAACATGGAACCATCCATAATGTGTATTTCCATCTATATTAAAAGTAAACCCTATAAAACCTGTTTTTCCATTCCAAGATGTATAATCGGATGAACTAACTGTATAAGGATAAGAATTTGCTACGAAATTACTTGGCGCTCCAACAGAAACACCTTCCACTAAATAAGACACATTACTAGTTGTTCCTTCACAAACAATATTTTTATTGTAGGTTTCTAATCGTACAGAATTATTAGTATACCAAGCTCCATAATCTGCATCGTCTCCTACTTCAATTCTAAAAAACTTCCAAGGGTCACTTGAGGCTACAGTTAGGTCATCTATATCAACATATACAATATCATCATTTGTACTACACGGCTCACAAGAACCTCCACAGTCAACCCCTGTTTCATCTCCATTCTGAATTCCATCATTACAGTTTCCATCACCAATAACAACCTTATAATCCTCTACTTCTCCATAACTAAACGATTCACAAGGCGTAGGTATACCGTTATATTTCATAGACACTCTCATTCTAGTATCTCCTGAAATTGCTGAACTAGGCACAGTAAATTGCCCTGTAACCGAAGTATCTTTTGACGCTGCTTTACTCCAAACTTGCTCACCTGCATCTATAAAATCTCCGTCTTGATTATAATCAATCCAAACACTATATCCTTCAGAATAAACAGTACTACTCCAGCTTGGTGTTATGGTTATTGTATAATCTCCTTCTTTTGACAAGTTAGTTGACACTGTAGGTGTATAATTTTCATATCCGCCACTTGATCCTGACGAACTATTACTAATGCTATTTAATTCAACTTTACTAATGAATTCATCGTTTACATTCTTTCCGTTAGAATCACAATATATTACTGCACAAGGCTCACAAGAACCACCACAATCTACACCAGTTTCATCTCCATTTTGAATTCCATCACTACAAGTAGCTCCTGTATTTCCATCCCACACTTTACTTCCAGCTTTGATTGCTCCAAAAGGTTCTGTACTATATGCATAATCTAGTAACGTGTATGATGTTCCATCATTGTTAACACTAACTCTGAACCAACCGTAATTAGTTTTTCCTGGGTATAATTCTAATTGAAAACCTATATATGCAGTTTTTCCATCCCAAGACGTGTAACTACCATTCCTAATTACATGTAAATTAGGATATTCACCTCCGTCAACCCATGAACTTTGCTCATCAATTACTGTATTTAACTCAACAGCTTTTACATTTCTAGTTCCTGATTGACATACCAGTGCTTTTTTATACGTTTCTAACATCAATGAATTATTCTCATAAAAAGTTCCAAACCAACTACTACTAGCGCCATCTATTGTAAAAAACGTCCATGTGTTTCCTGAATTAGCTATGTAATCTTGGTTATCAAAATATACCACTTTATAAGGATCATAAAAAGAAAAATCAAACGTTACTTTACTAGAGTTCAAAGAGGATGTTCCTCCAGAAATTGCAGCATCTTTAAACGTAATAGAACCAGTCGTATTATTTGATTTAGAATGATTTGTTACTTGTCCTATAAATTTTACACTTAATGTTTTATTATTAAGTACGGTTACTTGAGCTGACAACCCTTGAGGAAGATTAGCATCAAAATGAGTTCCAGAAGTTAAACTTCCTGAAGAAACTGAGAAAGTAGCTCCTTCAATAGATATGTTTTTGGTCTCATCAACTATTGAACCATCATTTGATAATGCTTCTTCTACCGTAGTAGAGTCTACTATTAGAGATGCTCCATTTAAATTTACTCCTGTAGCCGTTAGGTTTGCAGGTTGCCACAAAGGTTTACGGGCTGGATGCTGTAATGCTATAAGCATTCTATCAATTTGTCCTTGTGTAAACATTTTTCCACAACCAGCGGCAGCATCGTACCCCATGTAGTTTTCATAGTTAATTAAATTTCCACAATCACTTGCTCCAACCGTACACCCATCATCTCCTGAATTAGAATCTTCTTTTGGAGTATCATCCACATAATCTCCATTTGGGTCATTACACCCACCTTCAAACGTATGAATCAAGTTTAACCAATGACCAAACTCATGCGTTAATACCGAAGCAAATTCTTTATCTGTATTACCATGAATATATCGTCCGTTATAAACTACTCTTGCTGTGTTATTATCAGACATCGCTGTATTAGGGTACCAAGCAACACCAGAATTTGTTCCACTTCCATCTGCATATAAATCTCCCATAATGTATACATTCATATACTTATAGTTATCCCAAGCGTCTGCAGCTATTTGATCGTCATAACCACCTCCATTTCCATATCCTGATTTTTCTGGGTGAAATACCACACCGTTAGTACTCCCCCCGTTAGGATTTATTTTTGCCAAAGCAAATCTAATACTAAGAGTACCTCTTCTTCCTGAAAAAACAGGATCTACTGTATTAAAGTCATCGTTAAGTCCGTTAAAATCTTCATTTAATTTGTCTAACGCAACTTTTATTTTATCATACGTTACAGTTTTCCCATGTTGAACATCTCCATAAACATGTACAACTACAGGAATGGTATAAGTTTCTCCAACTTTATTAAAAAGTGAAGTTTGTTTTTTTCTAACTACATTTTTTGTGTAGCTGTTGAATTTGTCAAACTCTTTTTTTGATTCGGGGTATTTTAAAAATACCTTTTGATTTTCACTTGTAACCTTACAGTCTTGAGCTAACGCAGTCTCAACACAGAAAAACAACAAAAAGAAGAAGGGTAACAAAATGTTCTTTTGTTTCATAATTGATTGATTTTTTAAATTACTAAAAACAAACCTACAGTTATAAATCAAATCAATTTGATACAATACTAACCAATGCCAGTAAAAAATTATCTATTGGCTTTTTTTTAACTTTAATTTTATGGCTATTTTATTTTTTTACCATAATAAGAAGTGTTAGCTAATTGAGAAAATAGCTAAAAAATGGCTTAAACTACCCAACAATACAAAAACATGGAAGGTTGCATGACTATATTTTAATTTTTTAAGGGAATAGAAAATAGCTCCAACTGTATAAAAAACTCCTCCAAGAAAAAGATACAACAGTCCTTTGTCTGATAAATTTTCCATTAAAGGTTTTATTACAAAAACAACTTGCCATCCCATTAATAAATACAACACAGTTGATAGTTTATCAAATCGTCCTGTAAAAAATAACTTTAATACAACTCCGGTAATGGCAAATAACCAAACAAAAATAAACATATACCAACCTAATTTTGGTGGTAATACAACTAAACAAAATGGAGTATATGTTCCAGCAATTAATACATAAATAGCTGCGTGATCAAAAATATTAAGTCTTCTCCTAAGCTTAGGTCTTTTTGCAGCATGATAAAAAGTAGATGCTGCATATAAAATTACTAAACTCAGTCCGTAAATACAGAAACTAGCAGCTTTCCAAAAGTTATGATAACTTAGTGATTTATGTACAAGAAAGGGAAGAGCCACTATACTAAGTAGCAAACCAAACCCGTGAGTAAGGATGTTTAATCTTTCTTCTTTTTCGCTATAAAAGTGATTTAAATTCTCGCTCATTGTTAGGTCGATTGGTATCTTTCATATACAACTCATCATTTATCAATTCATTGTATATCACATTGTATGTTTTTTCTTTAAGTTTTTTCTTATCCTTAGCTTCTAAGTTATCTGTTTCAATAAATGCACACTGTTTTACTCTAAGTGTTCCTGGAGAGCCTTTTAAAAAATCCCAAGAAAACAGACGTTTTCCATCATAATACACTTGAGGAACAATCGGTATTTGGTGCTCGATAGCTAAGCTAAATGCTCCGTTTTTAAACGGTGCTAAAACAATGTTTTCAGCAGGTACTAATCCTTCAGGAAAAATAGCAACACTTGTTCCATTCTTTAACCTACTATGAGCTTCTTCATATACTCTTTTTCGGCTTTCTAAATCACTTCTATCAACTACAATAACTACTTTTTTGTAAAAGAAACCAAAAATTGGAAATTTTGCTAACTCTTTCTTCCCAACGAAAACTATTGGGTTTTTACTCATAGCTATTAGAATCCATGGATCTATAAATGACGCATGGTTTGCACAAAACATATAACTTTTATTTCGATCAATTTCTTGCTCTTTTTCAACTTTTAATCGGAATCCCATTCCATAGATTAAAAAATAAGCCCATGCTCTTACCACCTTCCAAAAAACTGGGTAATATTTTTCATCTGAAGTTAAAACCAGCATAAAAGGTGCCATTATTAGTATTGAAACTACAATTAGTGTGTAAAACCAAACACGCCAAATAAAACGAATAGGAAAAAATATATACTTCAATTCTTTTAAATTATAATCAACTAACTAACCTTATACTTCTTTTATCAAAAAAGTTTAGTATTAAGGTTCCCCTAATATGCGAATGTAGTAATTTCTTTTGTTTGATAAATTTTAAGCTTATTTTTGCTCACTTAAGCAAGCACTTATTTAAAAACATTTCAAAACAGACTTATGTCAAGAATTTTAACAGGAGTACAAAGTACAGGAACCCCACATTTAGGGAATTTATTAGGAGCAATTTTACCTGCAATTGAAATGGCAAATGATTCTAAAAACGAATCGTTTATTTTTATTGCCGACATGCATTCTTTAACACAGATTAAAGACGGAAACGAATTGCGAGAAAACACCTATAGTGTTGCGGCTACTTGGCTTGCCTGTGGTATTGACATTAACAAAACAGTATTTTACCGCCAAAGTGATATTCCTGAAGTTACTGAATTAACTTGGTATTTAAGCTGTTTCTTTCCATACCAACGTTTAACATTAGCACATGGTTTTAAGGACAAAGCTGATCGTTTAGCTGATGTAAATGCTGGATTATTTACCTATCCTATGTTAATGGCAGCTGACATTTTATTGTACGATGCTGAAGTTGTTCCCGTAGGAAAAGATCAGTTACAGCATTTAGAAATGACACGCGACGTTGCTAACAGGTTTAACAATATTGTTGGTGAAACCTTGGTTCCACCTCAAGCAAAGATAAATGAAGACACGAAATTAGTTCCTGGAACTGATGGTGAAAAAATGAGTAAATCACGAAATAATTTCATCAATATTTTCCTACCAGACAAGAAGTTACGTAAGCAAGTTATGGGAATTCAAACAGACAGTAAAGCTCTAGAAGATCCAAAAGATCCAGATACTGATAATGTTTTCGCTTTGTATAAATTATTAGCTTCTGAAGAGCAAATAGCTGAAATGCGTACTAATTATGAAAATGGAGGTTATGGCTACGGACATGCAAAACAAGCTTTATATGAATTGATTATTGATAAATTTTCTGATGTACGCGCTAAGTATAATCACTATATGGAAAACCGCCATGAAATTGATGAAGCTTTAGCTGTAGGTGCAGAAAAAGCTCGTTCAATTGCCAAAGATGTGCTACAAAGAGTTAGAGAAAAAATAGGATACTAATAATTTATACCACCTAATAAATAAGTCATTTTATCCTTAAAAAATCAGGAGTATATCCCTATGAAAAACAGGGAATAGGTAACCTTTGTTAGTTGTGTTTTTTGATAGTTTTACACTACTATTAACATCAAACTAACATATTATGCCACATTATGCACAAGGAACGACAGGATGGACAAAATTGAAAGGCTATCAAGCTTTATGGGATCCTAAAATTGATTTGGGTAAGTTTTACTTTACAACATTTCAGGGGAAAAGACAAGAAACTCCATATATGACAGCAGATAATTTTGCTAGAGTAATTGATATTCTAAGAAATGAAACTCCAGTATATGGAAACGCAACTACTGGCTCTGTAACCACGCAAGGAGAACTTGTTGGTGAGGAGGAGAGCTAGGAGGTTCAAATATCATAATTAACTAAACCCAGAATAAATATATTCTGGGTTTTTTATGCTTATTTTCATAAATTCACAACATGAAAAAATTATTAATTTTAGTATTCTTAGGAATCGTTGCCTGTAGTAATCCAAAAGAAAAAACACAAATAGTAGAAGCTTCATGCGGTCAATGTAAGTTTGGCTTAGATAGCCAACATGGGTGTGATTTAGCTGTAAAAGTAGATGGGCAAGCCTATTTTATTGATGGCGCACACATTGATGATTATGGTGATGCCCACGATAAAAACATCGGTTTTTGTAATGTTGTTAGAAAAGCAGAAGTTACTGGAAAAGTTGAAAACGGAAGATTTAAAGCTTCTTCTTTTAAAATAGTAAAAAAATAACATCTAGTTTTTTAAAAACTAGATTCTAAAAAACGAAATAAAATTTTACTTCGTTTTTTTTATTAGTTTTGCTAAACTTTTAAAAAAAAATATGAAAATTACTTTATTAAACTTAGTAATGTTTATTACTACAGTTACTTGTTATGCCCAAATTACCTTTGAAAAAGGATATTTTATCACCAACTCAGGAGAAAGGATTGAGTGTTTAATTAAAAATATAGACTGGAAAGATACCCCTACTGAGTTTATATACAAGCGTAATGCTACCGACTCTGAAAAAACAAACACAATTAATTCCATCAAAGAGTTTGGAATTTACAACTCCTCTAAGTACATTCGAGCCAATATAGATATTGATAAATCTAGTAGTATCGTAGGCAAACTATCTAATAATCGCAATCCAGTATTCATAAGAGAAACACTGTTTTTAAAAGTACTTATTGAGGGCAAAGCTAATTTATTTTCCTACAAAAATAGGAACTTAAAAAGATTCTTTTTTTCTACTAATGAAAAAGAAGTTACTCAATTGATTTATAAAAAGTATACAAACAATTATACAATTTACGAAAACAAGCAATTTCTTCAACAATTGTTTAATAATTTAAAATGCCACACTCTAACTACTAAAAGGATTGAGACTCTAAAATACAATGACAACAGCTTATCCAATTTTTTTATAGATTATAACGAATGTAAAAATAGTGAATCTATAAACTTTTATAAAAACTCTAAAAAAAGAAATGCTTTTAGTCTAGCTATAAAAGCAGGAGTTAACAACAACTCATTAAGTATTAAAAACAGTATAAATAATAGTAGAGGTACTGATTTTGATAATAAAATTAGTGGTAGGTTTGGCATAGAGGCTGAATACATATTACCTTTTAATAAAAATAAATGGAGCATAGTAATTTCACCTGCATACCAATCTTTTAAATCTACAGAGAACAATAATGCTTTAGTTTCTGTTATTAATTATAGTTCTATTGAAGTTCCTGTTGGAGTTAAACACTCTTTTTTCTTAAACCAAAATTCTAAAATTTACCTTTTAGCATCTTACGTAGTAACAGACATTAAAATTGATTCAAAAATAGATTTTAATAGAGTAGATGGATCCAATTTAAGTTCATTAAATATAAAACCAAACTCTTCTTTTGCTTTAACTCTTGGATACAAATATGACAAGTATAGTATTGATTTGAGATACAATAGTAAAGACCTATTAGCAAACTATTCTTTTTGGTCTTCAAATTACGAATCGCTCAGTTTAAATATAGGTTATACTATTTTTTAAATAAAAAGACCGAAACAATTATACTTCGGTCTTTTTATTTTAGATTCTATTCAAATTATGGCGCTGGATTTGGAATCACTTTGTGCACAGCTTCTATCTCTTCTAAAATAGCATCAGACAATTCAATATTAATTGAGTTAATATTCTCTTTTAACTGACTCATTTTCGTAGCTCCAATAATATTACTCGTTACAAATGGCAACTGATTGATGTACGCCAATGATAATTCTGTTAACGTCAATCCGTGTTTGTTTGCTATTTTTTGATACTCTAAAACCGCTTTTTCTGATCCTTCATTTTTATATCGCGCGATAAAACGTGGAAATAAAGTTCCTCTTGCTCCTTCTGGAGTTTTTCCATCAATATATTTTCCTGTTAATACTCCTTGTGCTAATGGAGAATAAGCTAACAAACCAATATTTTCTCTCATAGAAACCTCAGACATTCCTACTTCATACCCTCTATGAATTAATGAGTATGAGTTTTGAATTGTCACCATTCTTGGTAAACTATGTTGTTCTGCAGTTTGTAAATACTTCATCGTTCCCCAAGGTGTTTCGTTAGACAAACCAACGTGTTTAATCTTTCCTTGTTTCACAAAATCATTCAGCGTTTCTAAAATTTCTAAATGCTTTTCAGCTTCTTCTGCAGAGGTTTTATACGGATAATCACGTACTCCAAAACAGTTAACCCCACGATCTGGCCAATGTAGTTGGTATAAGTCGATATAATCGGTTTGTAAGCGTTTTAAGCTACCTTCAATTGCTTCACTTATATTCTTTCTGTTGAAACCACCTGTTCTAATATGAGCTGTGTAATCACCTCCTCCTGCGATTTTAGAAGCCAACACTACTTTTTCTCTGTTTCCTGTTTTTTTAAACCAAGAACCTATAATTTTTTCCGTGGCTCCATATGTTTCTGGAGTCGCAGGTACAGAATATAATTCTGCAGTATCAAAAAAGTTTACCCCTTGTTCTAAGGCATAATCCATTTGTTCATGACCTTCTGCTTCCGTATTCTGTCGACCCCATGTCATGGTTCCTAAACAAATTTTTGAAACTTTTATATCTGTAGTTGGTAAGGTTGTATATTTCATAAATTAATCATCATTTGTTACTCTTGTAAAAATACAAGGTTTTTAGAATTTCTACTTCTTAAAGTTTACATAAAAGAAATCCCGCAGTAAGCGGGATTAAATAATCATTTAACAGGTTTTTATCTTATTAAAAACTCAGTCAAGGTTCTTTTCTTTAATTTTCTTGTTAATGCTATTATTGCTATTGACAGAACTAAAAAGTAACCCAATAAAACCTTAATAGTTCCAAATTGAGCTAGCCCTAAAACCAAACCGCTTAAGCCTTGTCTACCTCCTACAATCTCGTACTGATAACCTTTCTCAATTTCTCTAGCTAAATAGAATATCCATAAAAATATTCCTGTGGAAAATAATATAGCAAAAATTTGAGGCTTTACATATTTAATTACTTTTGGTTTCTCTTTAGAATAACTAAACTTAGATAACTTTTCTCTTAAATAAAGAAAAACCTGACTCTTAACCTCTTTATTATTTATAATGATTTCCTCTTCAGAATTACCTCCATAAAAAACAGTTATTGTACTTGATTTTTCTGGATTTTCTATACTTTTAATATATGAGAAAGGAATACTAAAAACATCTTCTGGAATGTCTCCTTTTTCAAAACCTGAAATTAGTTCAGACTTTATATGTTTTTTGATTTTTCCTACATAAAGAGACTCTTCTGTAGCAACAATAAAATCATTATCGTTATAAAACCAATATTTCATTCTATCTTCTTTTTCTACTAGTAATTTTCTTATTTTAAAATTGCTTCAATTCCTGGTAAGGTTTGTCCTTCCAACATTTCTAACATCGCTCCTCCACCTGTTGACACATAACTCACTTTATCAGCAAATCCAAATTGTTTTACGGCGGCAACTGAGTCACCTCCTCCTACTAACGAGAATGCTCCATTTTTAGTAGCTTCTGCGATTGCATTTCCTAAACCAATGGTTCCTTCTGCAAACTTTTCCATTTCAAAAACACCTAAAGGACCATTCCATAAAATTGTTTTAGACTTTGCGACAACTTCTGCAAATTTTTCAACGGTTTTAGGCCCACAATCTAATCCCATCCATCCATCTGGAATTTCATTTGTATCTACTACTTGGGTATTGGCATCGCTTGAAAAAGCATCTGCAATAACTGCATCTACTGGTAAGTGAATTTCTGTATTGTTTTCTTTCGCTTTAGCTAATATTTCTAATGCTAACTCTAATTTATCTTCTTCAACTAGTGAATTTCCGATTTTTCCTCCTAGAGCTTTGATAAACGTAAACGTCATTCCTCCACCAACGATGATATGATCTACTTTTTCAATAATATTTTCAATCACTCCAATTTTAGACGACACTTTTGCTCCTCCTAAAATCGCAGTTACTGGTTTTTCTGAGTTATTTAATACTTTATCAATGCTTTCAATCTCTGTTGCTAATAAGTTTCCGAAGCATTTATTTTCTGGAAAAAATTGTGCAATAATAGCAGTAGAAGCATGGGCTCTGTGTGCTGTACCAAAAGCATCATTTACATAAACATCACCCCATTTAGATAATTGTTCTGCAAAAGCAACATTACCTGTTTTTTCTTCAGGATAAAAACGTAAATTTTCTAATAATAAAATTTCACCACTCTTTAAATTTGCTATTGCCTCTTCTACTGTTGAACCAATGCAATCGTCAACAAACTTTACTTGCACCCCTAAAACTTCGGTTACTTTACTAACAATGTGACGTAACGAAAACTGATCTTCTTTTCCTTTTGGACGACCTAAGTGAGACATTAAAACACAGCTACCACCATCTTCTAATATTTTTATAATAGTTGGTTTTGCTGCTTGAATTCTTGTATCGTCAGTTACTTCAAAAGTATCGTTTAAAGGCACATTAAAATCTACTCGGATTAATGCTTTTTTATTTTCAAAATTGAAATCGTTCAATGTTTTCATCACTTAAATCTAGTTGATTGTTATTTTTAAAAATTGTTTCTTGTTTTTTCTTTGACCGTATAAAATTAACTCATTATCTGAAACTTGTTCAATAAATCTACAATTAAATGGTGTTTCTTCATCTTTATTTGATAATAAGGATTTGTATATAAAATCTCCATTGGGATTCAACTTAACAATATATAAATTCGTGTTATTTTTAGTTGCGTTCCATAAAAAACTTTCTCTAAATTTAATTCTCCCTCCAGATAATTCTCCCATCTTTTTATGAGCATTTAAAATTAAATACTTATCATTATTATACTGTGCTGTTCCAAACGACATTAATGGATCTGAAAAATAGTTTGATGTTTGAGCTTTATTGATATTTCTAGCCCATACTAGTTTTCCTTCTCTATCTAATTTTATAACAATTATATCATCAAAGTTATATGATATTCTTGTATAACCTCCATATTGATTATGTACATATGTTGTTGTTATAAAAAATTCTTCTGCAGTGATAATCATTCCTCCATCTTTTGAATAAGAAACATCTTTAAATTTAACATTTCTTAATTCTTTATCTTTAGATTCACCATATTTATCCTTTAAAAACTGCTCTGTAAAAGGCGAAAAAGCTGAATTTTCAATGTTAATATTTTTTGTATCTAAAATAAATGAGCACACTCCCTTAAATCTATTCTCATTTACATTGGAATAAAAACCAATACAACTCAATTTATTTTCCTGTGTCAAGTCCAACTCTAAAGTTGCTACAAAATGATCTTCTACAGAGATTTTTGTAGATGATACATTACCTTCTACTATTTTAAACAATTCATAGTAATAGTTTCCTCCTTTTTCTTTTTTCTCCTTTGGATACACCTTTCCTAAAATAAATACTTCTCCATTATCTGAAACCTTCACTTCTTGAAGTTTAAATCTTTTGTCTTTATATGGTAACTCAAACTCTTTCTCCCACAACTTATTAAAGCTTTCATCAAAAACCTTAATGCTGTGATGTTCATTTTTTTTATCGGAAGAATCAATATTAAAAACGTTATAATTTCCTGATTTCGAGAATGACATATTTCCTCTAAAATTCCTATCTATTTTTGAAGCTGAAAAAACAGACTCCAAGAATGAGGGATATCTATCAAGAGTGACCTCAAAAATTTTCTTTTTGGAAAACTCAAGCTTATCTTTAAGTGAAGTATATAGAAAAGCCTCTATTTTATTTTCTCTATTATTTTTATAATACTCTACAAACCCTAATCTCTCCTGTTTAAAAAAACCTCCAGGTATTCTATGCTTTCTTTTAATTTTATGCTCAAAAGAGTTAATCTTATTAAACTTACTATCAAAAACATCTATCAACAAACTTCTTTCAGACTCTAAAGTTCTTATGGTATATAAGTTATTTAACTCATCTTTATAAATAGTGTTTAGAATACTTGTTTTTCTTTCTTTAAAAACTCCACTCTTATCAAGAGAAACACTCATTAAATCTTCTTGAGAGCTTAATCTTAAAGTAAAAATGGTAAAAAAACATAGCAATATACTTTTCTTCATATTATTTAATTTATTATTTTGAGCTGCCGAAAATACTATATTTTAGCTTTATTTTTAATCTCTTTACAGTTAAATAATGAACCTTGCTTCCATAAAAATAACCTCTGAAAAACTCAACTTACAAGAATGTTACGATTTTGTAGCTGATCCTTCTTGTGGTGGAATTGCTGTTTTTGTGGGTACTGTAAGAAATGCTACTCAAAACAAAGAGGTTACCCAACTTGATTTTTCTACTTACAAGCCTATGGCAATTAAAGAAATGCAAAAAATTGCAGATGCTGCCTTAGAAAAATTTGGAGTCACAAAGATTGCCATTCATCACGCTGAAGGTTTGTTAACTATTGGTGATATCCCTGTAATTATTACGGTTTCTTCTCCACACAGAAAAGCTGCTTTTGAAGCTTGCCAGTATGCTATTGACACCTTAAAAGAAACAGTTCCTATTTGGAAAAAAGAATTTTTTAAAGATGGTGAGGTTTGGGTAAATGCGCACCCTTAAAAATACTATATTTGAAATGAAGTCATTTCTAACAACGTAAAATGAATATGAGGAGTTTTACATTGGGGCATTAGCTCAGTTGGCTAGAGCGTTTGACTGGCAGTCAAAAGGTCATCGGTTCGACTCCGATATGCTCCACTATTTTTAAAATCATGATTGAATTTACTACGGCTACTAACCAAACAGATTTGCTTCAAATATTGGAATTGCAGCGACAAAACTTACCTGAAAAATTATCAGAAACAGATAAAAAAGAACAGGGTTTTGTTACTGTTCGTCATGATTTAGAAATACTACAAAAAATGAATGATGTGCATACGCATATCATTGCTAGAAATGATAGGGAAATTATTGGATATGCTTTATCAATGTCTAAAAACTTTAGAAATGATATTCCAATTTTAATTTCTATGTTTGACGAAATAGATACAACTTCAAAAGGTGCCAAACCGTATATTTTAATGGGGCAAGTATGTATAGACAAAAACTTTCGTGGAAAAGGTATTTTTAGAGGGTTATATACTAAAATGAAAGAGGAATTCACTGGAATATACCATTCTATTATTACTGAAGTAGATGAAGAAAACACTCGTTCAATGAATGCGCACAAAGCCATTGGTTTTAAAACTTTAAAAACCTACAGAAGTAATAATCATAACTGGGAAATTATTTATTTAAATATTTAATACGGTAAATCGGTAGGTTCAACAAAATTGACTGCTGGATCGTACAATTCTGTTAATAGATTCTTTACTTCTGTCATAAACTCCTCTAATTTTTCTTCTGTAATAGCATTATCAGGCTTTCGGTAATTAGATGAAAAGTTCATTTGTAAAAAACCACTTTTTAAATTTTTAAACGAGATTATTCCTGCTTCTAGTGGTTTTTCAAAATTAAATTTTGTGTGTTGCGTATATAAAAAAGCATACAACATTACCTGAATAGCTTTATGATACTTTAAATCGCGTATAGCTTCAAAATCGAGTACTTTTAAATTTGTACTATCTACCATTCCTGTTTTATAGTCGATAATTCTAGTAACACCATTAAGCTCATCAATTCGATCGACAATTCCTTTTATTTTTATCGGAAAATTAATTCCTTCAACCATAATTTCTGAAGATAATTCTTGCTCAGTAGCTACTACTTTCAGTTGGTTATTTTCGTCTTTTAAGAGTTGTTTTTCTTTAGCTAAAAAGTTCTCTACAAAACGATTCGCAACTTCAAAAATTAATCGATTTTTTCCTGTGGTTAAATCTCCATTTTTAAAATGTTTTGAGAAATAAAAGCTTACGAGTTCTTTTGTTTTTTTCTGCATATTCTCAACATCTCCTACTTGCAGAAATTTACCTTCAAAGGGTTTATATAATTCTTCCAAGGTATCATGCACAACAGTTCCCATAGTATTTGCAGCAACCGTTTCTTCAACGTCGTCTAGTTCATTAATTTTTAAAATTTTCTGCTTGTAAAAAGCAATCGGGTTGTACAAGTAATTGGTTAGTGCTGATGGAGAAATTCCTTTTTGAGCTAATTCTTGTAAGCGTTCTAGTACTTTTTCATCTTTTTGAATTTCTTTTAACTGCACAGGTGATGTTACTACTTTCGGACTTATAATTTTTTCTGTAATATCATCTCGCATCATTTCTAACTGCGTTACAAAACGGCTTTTCTCTCCACTTCCAAACACATCATGCTCTGTATTATACAAAATGTAAATATTTTTTGCACGTTGTAGTAATCTAAAAAAATGGTACGAGAAAAGTGCATCTTTTTCTCTATAGGTTGGCAATCCAAACTCTATTTTTACATCAAAAGGAATAAAAGTGTTTTGCTGTTGGTTGGCTGGTAAAATTCCTTCATTTACTGAAGTTATGATTACATTTTCAAAATCTAACACACGTGTTTCTAACACTCCCATTAACTGCAATCCCTGTAAAGGTTCTCCTTGAAATGATAAACTTTCTGACTGGATTAATTGTCTAAAAAATTGATGCAAAGTTTTTAAGTCTTGTACATAACCAAACTCGTTATGTAAATTTTGTAACTGAGTAAATGCAGTATAGAAACGGAATAAATATTCTTTTTCTAGTTCATTCGCATTTTCTTTTAGCAAATTAATCAGCTCAATTATTCTGTTTAAAAACTCACTAATCGATGAAAACGGATTGAAAATACTCTTTATAGTTTTATTTATTTCTTCACTTACAGGGGATAAAAATGAAACTATTTCTTCTTGGCTTACAAATGTGTTATTTTCTTTGGCTACAGCTTCTGAAATTACATCTGCAATATTCTTTTCTTTATTTATTTGTAGTAGCGTATAAATTGTTGCGTCTTTTACTAATCTAACTACATCTTTGTGATAAAAAAGGTTTTCTTCCTTCTTTTCTAACTTTTCTTGATTAGTAAACAGATGAAAGATTGCAAAAACTAAACTTGTTGTAGGAATATCTTTTAGCGGATATCCCATGGTAATATTTACCGCATTTACGGTCGCTGGTAATGAATTTAAGGTAATTGGTAACAGCGTTTCATCTGCCAACACTAATGCTGTATTGTTATAATTAGGAAGTTTGGCTAAAATTTCACCTGCATATTTTATCTGTGTAATGTTTTTAGAGGCTCCAATTACTTCAATATGTTTCTCTTCTGAAAAGTACTCTTTAATGGTTTGAATTGGATGTTGTTGATAGTATTTCCAGCCAGTTTTGTACTTTCTTAAAAAGCTTCCTGCTTGGTGTTGGCTCTCATAAAACGTTCTATCAATATCCCAATAGGCTTCTGCATTTCCGTTTAATAAGAATTGTTCAAACAAGAATTCTTCCGCAGCATTTAAAGCATTAAATCCTATAAAAAAGTACTTTTTTTTCTGGTTTTCACTAATAAAGTTTGCTGCTTTTTTGGTTGCTTCTCTATACAAAACTCCTTGATATCCGATATTATTTTCAAGTAAAAACTGGTAAAAAGCATCGTAATATTTGTTCAACTTTTCCATGAAAGCAAAATGATCTTTCATCAATTCAGTTTCTTTAAACTCTCCTTTTACCGACCATTTTCGTAAGCGGTGTATATCACGTAAATACACAAAGATTTCTCGTGTGTTAATTAAATGCTGATCAATTTCATTAAAGTCTTGCAATACGGTAAATGCCCAAGATGAAAACACATCAAATGAATCTGGCTTTTCTTCTTGTTTTTTATAGATTGTATAAAAATGAAAAAGTAGCTGAACGGAGTCTACCTTTTTCATTTCTGAAATTTCTTCAACGAAATCACCAATATTTATAATTTCTGGTAAGAAGCCTGCAGAAATTTTATTTTTAAACGTTTCTTTTACAAAAACTCCCGCCCTTTGTGAAGGCAGCACAAACACAACGTTCTCAAACGATTTGGTGTTTTGTAAAATAGTATCTAACGTTTCTGAAATAAAAGACTGCATTTTTTATAAAATGATTTTAGCTTGAATCGAAAGTACAATTTTTATCCTATTTTTGAGAGTACAAATAGCCTATATTCATGAACACAACGAATCACTTAAGAGTAGCTTTGATTCAATCGGATTTAATTTGGGAAAATCCAACAGCAAACAGAAAACAATTTGAGGAAAAAATAAACATTTTAGATGAGGATATTGACTTAATTATCTTACCTGAAATGTTTACTACTGGCTTCACTATGAATGCTTCAGATGTTGCTGAAACTATGAAAGGTGAAACAGTACAATGGTTGCAAAATTTAGCACAAGAAAAGAGTATTGCTATTACTGGAAGTATCGTTATCAGTGAAAATGATAATTTTTATAATCGTTTATTATTTGTGCACCCTTCAGGGAAAATTGATTTTTATGATAAAAAACATACGTTTACGTTAGCAGGTGAACATGAAGTGTTTTCTGCAGGAACTGAAAGAATTATAATTGAATATAAAGGCTGGGAAATTTGCCCACTAATTTGTTATGATTTACGTTTTCCTGTGTGGGCGAGAAATACAGAAAATTACAACTTATTGCTATATGTAGCAAGTTGGCCTAAACCTCGTATTGAAGCTTGGGATGGTTTGTTAAAAGCACGAGCTATTGAAAATATGAGTTATACTATTGGTGTGAATAGAGTAGGTATAGATGCTAACAACTATGAATATACTGGGAATACGGTTTGCTATGATACCTTAGGAAACTGTTTGGTTAAAAATAACAAAGGAACTGAGGAAACATTGATTATTGAATTAGATAAAGAAACACAAATAAAAGCTCGTAATCGATTTCGATTTTTGGATGACAGAGATGAGTTTATACTTCAATAAAAAAGCAACCTTTCGGTTGCTTTTTTACTTTTATGCAGGAATCATCCATTTAAAATTGAATTTTGTATCTGGTACTACGATACGTTCTGTGATTCGGTACATTCTGTCTGGTAATTTCATTAAGAAATCTCTTGCTTTTTCTGCTTCTGGAGTTAAATTGGTAATCTTATCAATTTCCCATGTCGTATTTAATTTTTTCAAAATATCTACATAATCAAAACCAGTATATACTCCTACTCTTTGTGCTACTGTTGAAAAATCATCAAACAGGCTTCCTTTTTCACCAAAAGATTCTCTTAAATGCATTGCAGGCATTACTATTTTGTGTTTCATCATGTGTTGAAAAGCCAACATCATTTCACTTGGGTCTATCTTAAAAATTTCTTTTACAAATTCAGTATACGCTAAGTGATGACGCATTTCGTCTCCTGCAATAATCTTAGACATTTTAGCCAATGCTTTGTGTCCTTGCTTTTTGGCAATCTTAGCGACGTTATTGTGTGAAACATACGTTGCTAATTCTTGAAAACTTGTGTATATAAAGTTTTTATAAGGATCGGTAGCTGTACCGATATCAAATCCGTCTGCAATTAAGTGTTGTGTAGATACTTCTACCTCACGCATGTTTACTCTTCCTGAAAGGTATAAATACTTATTTAACACATCTCCATGACGGTTTTCTTCTGCAGTCCAAGCACGAATCCATTTTGCCCAACCATTATCTGGTTGTTGTGTTACTCCATCTAAGTCTAATAACCATGACTCATAGGTTGGTAATGCTTCTTCAGTAATAGTATCTCCTACTAAAACTACCCAAAAATCATCATCAAGCTCTTTTGATAGTTCTTGAATCTCTTTTACTTCTTCTATAAAAGAATCTTGTTGTGAATTAGGTAAAAAATCGGTTGGTTGCCAAATTTTTTCAATTGGCATTAAGAATTTGTCTACAAAACTGTCAATGTTTTTTTCCAGCGTTTGCATTACTTCCTTTCTAATGTTTTGTATTGACATAATTTATTTTAAGGGTTTATATTTATTGTTGTTTTCATCTAGTATATCCCAGATTTTACAGCTGTTTCTGTTTTAGACATTAACTCATCAAACGGTACACTGTTTACCTTTATTGGTTCGTGAGTTTTTATTTTTATCGGGCTTCCAATTCCTAATGGAAATTTTCCGTATTTAAATACTTTCCACGAGTTATTAATCGATAGAGGAACAACATAAGCTTCTGGATTGTATTTTGCTATCATTTTAAGCCCATTAACGGAGAATGACTTAGGTTTTCCAGTTCTACTTCTTGTTCCTTCAGGAAAAATAGCCGCAGACCATTTATTTTCTTTTATTTGTTTCGCAAATTTTCCTAATTCTGACAATGCTTGTTTGGCATCTTTTCTATCAATTAAAGCTGCTCCTCCGTATTTTAAGTTGAAGGAAATGCTAGGAATTCCTTTTCCTAGCTCTTTTTTTGACACAAATTTTGGGTAGTGTTTCCTAAGATACCAAATAATTGGCGGAATATCAAATGTACTTTGATGATTTGCCACAAAAATTAAGGTTGTATTTTCTGGTAAATCCTGTTTATTTTCAAATTGTACTCTAATTCCTAATATCAATAATGATTTTATGAGGAACCAATTCATAATATTTACTACGTTCTGGTGTCCTTCTTGCCCAAAGAGTTTAAGACCTAACCATTGTAATGGGTGAAAAATTAATAATAAAGAAAAAAACACCAATGCAAAGATTGATGAGAGTATATAACTTAAAACCTTCATTCTATTAGTTGTTTTTGTTATTTGCTTAGTCTTTTATTTAATAAGTTAATCATACCGATTTCATTACTAAAACATTACTAGTGCGCAAAAATAGAAAATCCCGCGGAAGCGGGACTATAATTTTATCTTAAAACCAATTGCTCCAAGGAATTCTTGCGAGAATTAGTACCAAAGCTAAGCCATAAAAGATTGTAAAGGTTTTAAACTTAGCTTCGCTTTTTACTTGTTTTTTATGTTTTGACCAACCTATCGTGATTAATACGATGGCAATAATCATGGTTAATGGGTGCTCAATAGCCAATAGTCTTGCCATTGGTTCTTTCATTACTTCTCCTCCATTAGCTTTTAAAGCTTTATACCAAGGAGACATAAAATACCATCCTAAACCTATTAATAGTTGAATATGAGTTGTAATTAAAGTAAATAGTCCTAAACGAAACTCTTTATGGGTAAATTCTTTTTTTTGTACTAATCCTATAATAGCATTTACAACAGTAAAAATTAAAACTGCTAATACAATATATGCCCAATAAGAGTGCAAAGTTTTCATCATGATTTTATACATTTTTAGTTAGTGTAAAAATACTGAATTTTCTGCATAAAAAAACCACCTCATGTGAGGTGGTTTTAAGTTTATTTCTAATTATAATATTAGAAATTATATCTAACTGAGAAGTTCCAAGTTGTACCCATACCAAAGTAACCTTGGTTACTGGTATCAATACCTTTATATGTATTAGTTGTTCCTGCTCCAACTGGATTGTTAGTTCTTAATTCTGAAATATATTCAGTATCTAAAACATTGTTTACGTTAGCTCTGAAATCTAAAGATTTAGATCCTTCTCCTAATCTTAATTTATAAGATACACCTGCATCTAATAAACCATAAGAAGGAAGTTCTATATTTTCTTTAGTTGCTCCAACGTTTGCATATAATTTATCATAGAATCTATAATCTGAATCTATACTTAAATCATCTGTAATAGAGTAATCAAAACCAAGACCGAATGTAAATTGGGCAGCATCACCTACTTTACCTCCATCTACGTCTACAACTGTACTAGCTCCAGTTACATTTCTATCCTCATCTAAAGTTCTTGTAACAACCGATCCTGAGTATGTCCAATCACCTAATGAAAGGAAACCTCTAACATCTAATTGTTGTAATGGTTTTGCTACAAAATCAAACTCAATCCCTTTGTGGTATTGACTTTGCCCTGTTTTCTCTGTTGTACTAAGAACACCGTTATCAAAAATTGAAACAGCCTCAACTCTATTTTTCCATATAGTGTTGTAAACATTAACATTTGAACTAAAGAATTCTGACTTAAAGCTATATCCCATTTCTAAACCAATGATATCTTCGTTTTGAGAGCTTGGGTTAATAGAATTGTCATAACTATTAAAAATGTTATCATGATATGGTTGACGTGAGTAATAACCTCCATTAAAATAGAAAGATCCTTTTTCTGAAGTTTTAAAACCTAATCCAGCTTTTAAGTTATACCCTAAATTATCAACTTTCTTAGAATCTTCATATTCTGGTAAATAATCATACCTATCAAATCTTTGGTGTTGTTGATTAGAGATAGCTCCTTGGAAAAACGCAGACATGTTGTCATTTGAGTATTCAAGTTGAGTAAACACTCCTCCGTAAGTAATTCTTTCACTACTATCGTAATCAATTCTTTGGTCCTCTCCAGCTGCATTAAACATTGCAGACCAAGGATTAGTACCAAAACTTTCAGTAGCAGTAACAGCTACAGTAGGACCTACTCTTGTATGAGTATTATCTTTTAAATCTCTGTCCTCAGTCCATGAATTTAAACCATGGAAATCTGCTACTTGTCTAAAGTGAGTTCCATAGTAAGTTCTAAGATCTGCACCTATATTGAACTTTAAATTATCATTAATATCATGCTCAAAGTTTGATACTAAACCGTACCAAGCATGGTTATTTACAGAAGACCTAGTAATGTATGTATCATTTCCAAACATACCTACTCCACCAGCAGCAGCGTTATTTGCATAGATTGCATCATAATCTATAAGACCATCTGCAGTTCTTACTCTAGACCCTCTATTTCCTGTTCCTCCACCTCTACCAAACGAAGCATATAAAACAGTAGATAAGTTAGATACCTCAGAAATTTTGTAATCCCAGTTTAAGTTTAATACTGGTTTATGATAGAAGTTTCTTCTTTCAGTCATGTATTCACCTTTGTAAGTACCCCAGTTATTATTGTATTTTATTCCTTTATCTAAAAAAGTTTGAATACTTTTAGAAAAGTTTTGGTCATGCCATTGAGGTGCTCCTGTAAGTAAAAAGTTAAAATTATGTTTTTCATTTGGCTTATAACCAACTGAAATAAAATAAGTTTGACCTTGACCTTTAGTCCCATCAAAGTATCCATCACCTTGCCAATGAGAGAGCATTACACTTGTTCCCCATCCACTTTCACTCATACCTGTGTTGTATACTGCAGATACTTTATAATAATTATCATTTGCTGTACCAGCATAAAAATATCCTCCTTCTTTCTTATCTGTAGTTTTTGTTACGAAGTTCATTGTACCCCCTACAGAAGAAATAGCTAATTTAGAAGCTCCTAAACCTCTTTGAATCTGTATTGCAGAAGCAATATCATTAACACCTGACCAGTTTGACCAATACATCTTACCATCTTCCATACCGTTTATTGGCTGTCCGTTTAATAAGAACGCTGTGTTAGTTTGATCAAATCCACGTACAGAAATTCTTGAATCTCCAAAACCTCCTGATTGCCCAGCTACATAAATAGATGGAGTGTTTACTAAAGCCATTGTAACATCTTGTGTTCCAATTTTTTTCTGAATTTCTGCTGCTTTAATAGTAGAAACTGCTACTGGCGTTTTTCTTCCTCCAGCTAAATCAATAACTCCTTTACCTACAATCACAATTTCATCTAAAGTATTAGATGGTTGTAAAGCAATAGTTCCTAGATCTGAAGCTCCAGAAAAAGATACTTCTTTCTTAGTATACCCAACAAATGATACTACTACCGCCCCTGAATTTGAGCTAGCGTTTAGTATAAATTTCCCATCAAAGTCAGTTGCTGAACCGTTTGTAGTCCCTTTTACTACAACGTTAGCTCCTGGTAATGGTTCCCCCATTTCGTCAACTACTGTACCAGTAATTTTTGTTTGACCTAAAACCGTAGCCGTTACAAAGAACAAAGCTACAAGTAATACATTTTTAAATGTTTTCATTTTTTAATCTAATTGTTATTAAATGCAGGTGCAAATATCCTGCTTTTCATTAGTGCTAATATTAACTTAATGTTAAGTTTTAACAATAAATTAAGACCTTACAACATCTAAAAAAAAGTTTTTAACACTATGGTACAATGATTTACACTCTAATCTAATCGTTAACAAAATCTATATTTAAGTTAAAAAAAGTAAAAGAGATACGATTAGATAGAATTTAATCGTTTATAAGTTTTTTTTGAGCTAGTTCTTTTCCTAATTCAACACCAAATTGATCGTATGAAAATATATTCCATAAAACTCCTTGAGTAAAAATTTTATGTTCATATATAGCTAAGAGCATCCCTAAAGAATTAGGTGTTAATTTTTTAAAAGTTATTGAATTACTAGGGTGATTACCCTTAAACACTTTATAAGGTAAAAGTGTATTTATTTGGTTTAATTGATTATTAACCTTTAATTCTAAATGGGCTTCTTCTTTTGTTCTTCCAAAAGCTAAAGCTTCTTGTTGAGCAAAACAATTTGCAAGTAACTTTTCGTGATGTTCTTCTAAACTATATAAAGACTCTTTAAAACCAATAAAATCAACCGGTATTAATTTTGTTCCATGATGCAATAGCTGCATAAAAGCATGTTGTGAATTCACTCCCGTTCCTCCCCAAACAATAGTTCCTGTTTGGTAATCAACTCTATTTCCATTTCTATCAACATCTTTACCATTGCTCTCCATTACTGATTGCTGTAGATAGGCTGGAAGTTTTTCTAAATATTCACTGTAAGGTAACACCATTTCTGTTTCTGAACCAAAGAAATTATTATACCAAATGCTCAAAAGAGCTAATATAGCCGGTATATTTTTATCAAAGCTGGTGGTTTTAAAATGCTCATCAATTTTTTCAGCTCCTCTTAACAGCTTTTCAAAATTATCAAACCCTAATGATAAAGAAATCGATAAACCTACAGTTGACCAGAGAGAAAATCGACCACCAACCCAGTCCCACATGGGGAATATGTTTTTTTTGTCAATTCCAAAATTATCAACCGCTTTAGTATTACATGATACAGCTACAAAATGCTTAGAAACATCAAAAACAGTAGCTGATTTTAAAAACCAATCTCTTATTGTATTAGCATTATTAATTGTTTCTTGGGTTGTAAAACTCTTAGAAACTACAACAAAAAGTGTTGTTTCTGGATTTATCTTTTTTAAGACTTCAAAAACATGGTCTCCGTCAATATTTGACACAAAATGTGTGTTGAGTTTATTTTTATAGAACTGTAATGCTTCTACCACCATTTTGGGTCCTAAATCCGATCCACCTATACCAATGTTAACGACATCTGTGATTGGTTTTCCTGTATAGCCTTTCCACTTACCTGAAATAACTTTATTACTAAAAGCTTTCATCTTTCGTAAAGCCGTTTTAATTTTAGGCTTTACATCTTTTCCGTCTATAAAAATAGGAGTATCAGAACTACTTCTTAAAGCTGTATGTAATACTGCTCTATTTTCTGTAACATTAATTTTATCTCCTGAAAAATATTTTTCAATAGCATCTTTTAACTCAACTTCTTCAGCTAAAGAAACTAATAAATCAATTGTTTCTTGTGTTATTCTGTTTTTAGAATAATCTACAAACAACTCGTCTAAACAAATAGAAAACTCATCTTTTCTACTTTTATTCTTACGAAACAGTTCCTTTAACTCATAACCTTTCGTCTCATTAAAATGTTTTGTTAACCTCTCCCAAGCATTAGTTTCTGTAGGGTTTATATTCTGTAATGGCATAATTAATGTGTAGCTAAAATTTCTTTTTCTTTAAATGAAAGTGGTTCTGGTTGTGGTAACTTTATACTGTCTAATTGTCTTTTTAATGGTTTTATATATTCTAAATATGTGGGTTTTATTTTAGGGTCTAAAGGTTCTGCTGAGGGTAATTTTTCACGAAACGGATCTACCTGTCGTCCATTTTTCCAAAAACGGTAGCAAACATGTGGGCCACTAGTGTTTCCTGTCATTCCTACCCAACCAATAATATCTCCTTGTTTTACATATTCACCAACTCTTACTTTCCTTCTTTTCATATGTAAATACTGAGTTGTATAAGTACTATTGTGCTTTACTTTTACATAGTTTCCATTACCTCCTCTTCTCGCAGATTCTACAACAGTACCACTAGCTGTGGTCATAATAGGAGTTCCATACCTAGCAGCAAAATCAGTACCTTTATGAGCTCTCACCCTGTTACCGTAAAGTTTTATTCGCCTTCTTAAATTATAACGTGATGATATTCTGTATTGAAATTTAATTGGTGATTTTAAAAATGCTCTTCGTAGCATATTCCCTTCTTGATCATAATATTCAGGAATTTTTTTAATTGAATCGGCTACGTATCTGTATGCATACAGATCTTCTCCATTATGTTTAAAAATAGCTGCTTTTACTTTACCGTACCCGACAAAGGTTGTATCGTTTATAAACTTTTCTTCAAAAATCAATTTAAATGTGTCTCCTTTTTGTAAACGATAAAAATCTAACGTCCAAGCATAAATATCTGCTACCGTATTGGTAAGTGTTGGTTTTAACTGTAAACTATCCATTGTCATAGATAAATTAGAGTAAATCTTACCTGCTATTTCTTTTTCAACAGTCTTTATCTTTTTTCTATGTTTGTATGCAGATATTATTGAATCTTTAAAATCGATAATAGTAGCTTCTACTTTGTTGTGTTTATAAATAAAAACCTGTGCTTGATCTAAACTGTCTTTTGAAGCTAAAATTGTATATGCTTTTCCTGATCGTATCCTTCTTACATCAAAAGTATCTTTAATTCTAGTTGCTATTTCATTAATTTTAGGGTACATTACATGATGTCTATCCATAATGACCCCAAAACTTTCTCCATTCTTTATGGTATCGTTAATAACCTTATAATTATCTAAATTAAAACCGTAAGCTATAACAGGCTTTGGTTTTTCTATTTTGACAGGTTCTTGTACGACTATTTTCTTTTCTTTTTTACATGAAAAGAAAAGGCATAAAATAATGAATGTAAGAATGAATTTTTTCAAAAAAAAGCTGCTTTAAATTTGAGTTTATGCGCAAAAGTACAAATAAATACTATTTTTCCTCCCACTTTAACAATTCTTAAACAGCTTATGTAGCATTTTTAATCAACAACTATTTCAAAAGGATTTGCTAATCCTTTATAAGCATCTAATTCTGCACGTAATGATCCAACGGCTAAAGAAGCTTTCATTTTTATTGGTATTTTATTGTCATCTGCTGAAATCCAAATAGTAACACTTTCTTTTGCTTTAAAAACTCTACCGGCTTGAACCAATGGTCTAAATTTTTGTGTTTTAACCTTACCAAACTTTGTTTTTAATGTTTCGTGCCCCAAAAATCGTAATTTAAACGGGTAACTTTTATTATCGAAAAACATATCAAGCTTGATTTCATCTCCTTTTCTTAAATTTTTGGTATTCTGACTTCTTAAAAAATAGAAGGTAGAAATCATGTCTTGAGGTGACCTAACAGAAATTAATGTATCTTTTTGCTTACGGAAATCTTGAACGTACGCTGTATTTTTTTTATGGTTAAAGGTTATATGACGATTCTTTTTATGACCTCCTTCATCTATTTTTCTTTTGAATAAATAAGGCTGTACTTTATCAATTCCAAAGTAACTTTCGTACCTGTCTTCAACCTTAAAAAACCAACTAATAACACCCGTTGTTTTACCAGTTCCTATAGCATGTAGTACTTTTTGGTTATTTAAATTCTTTTCTTTTAACTGTAAAACTGCTGTTCCTGCTTTTAAAAACCCGCTATAGCTCATATCAAAACGAAGCCATTCTCCGCTCTTATAAGCTATTGGTTTACTTTGTGCAAAAAAACTTTGTGCAACTACTAAAAGTGTAAAAAACAATATTCTTTTTCTCATAATGTTCAAACTTATGAAAATTGATAGACAATTACCGTTCCAAAAATTAAAAAAAGCTGTTTAACAGAATATTAAACAGCTTTTATCTTATAGTTACTAGAATTTAAAACGTTCCCCAGTTTTCTAATTCTTCTTGGCTCCATAGGTATGGAAAGAAAATTCTTCTTTGATATTTTGGGTGCAAATATTTACGCCAATTACTACCTCCAGTGGCTTCTAAATCTCCATCGCTTCCTCCTAAATATTTCCCAGCTGCATTGTAATGTGCCATTACCCATTTAACATTTACAGTATAATCATAATGACGCATTGCCTTTATTAGTTCTTCATTTTCTTGAACTTCTTCAGGTAATTGCTTGAATTTTTTTGAAAGGTTACAGTCATTATAATCTTCCATAAAATCTATGAATTCACCCATATACTTTTTCTCAAACAAATTTAATAAAGTTGTTTTTTGACCTGTGGTATAATTTTTCCCTGCTGCTTGCCAGTATAAGTGATCATAGGCATTTTTAAATGATGAATTTCTATCAATTGTATCTCTATAACGTGCATCTATCAAATTAATAAGGTCTGTAGAGGCAAATTCAATTTTACGGTATTGTGCACTTTGAAATCCACTCGCTGGTGTTAATGTATTACGAAATTTTAAGTATTGTTCTACATCCATACCATCACCCATAACTGTAAAAGAACTACATAACATATCAAAATAACGACTGATACGCATTAAGTGTTTTGAGAACTTATCTGCTGTAATTTCTTCTGCTTTTGCCACTTGATCAATTTCCCACAAAATCATTTTAAACAACAATTCATTTACTTGATGATACATGATAAAAACCATTTCATCTGGCAATGTAGTTCTAGGGATTTGAAGTCCTAAAAGTGCATCCGTTTGTATATAATCCCAATAGGTTATAGGCTCACTCCAAAGCAATCCTTCTAACATTGCTTCAACAGGAACACCTAATTTATCGTATTTTTCTTCTATTGCTTTTAATATTTCTTCTTTACTCATTTGTTTGTTCTTTTATAATTGTTCTACATTCTTACTCTTTAGGTTAAGTAAGTTTTATGAGAAAGGAGATTTTATATTTAAATACCTATTTTGATTCATCATATAAATAATAAAAACCAAGAAACAAGGCAATTTTTACTGTCTTGAATCTTGGCTTTTGATTTGCTTTATCTTATAAAATATAATTTTTACAGAGTTCCTCTTAATTCTTGCTCTCTTTCAATTGACTCAAACAAGGCCTTAAAGTTTCCTGCTCCAAATCCACGAGCTCCCATACGTTGAATAATTTCAAAGAACAAGGTTGGACGATCTTCTACTGGTTTTGTAAAGATTTGTAATAAATACCCTTCTTCATCAGCATCGATCATGATTCCTAAAGATTTTAGCCTTTCAATATCTTCTCTTAACTCGTGACTAAACTCTTCTAATCTTCCTGGAACTGCTTGATAATATGCTTCTGGTGGAGTTGATAAAAACTCTACTCCTTGAGATTTTAATTGACTTACTGTTTTTATAATATCATCAGTAGCCACAGCTATATGTTGTACTCCTGCACCTTCATAAAAATCTAAATATTCTTCAATTTGAGAACGTTTTTTCCCCTCAGCTGGTTCATTAATTGGGAATTTAATCCTTCCGTTTCCATTAGACATTACCTTACTCATTAAAGCCGAGTATTCTGTATGAATTTGTTTATCATCAAATGATAAGAAGTTTTCAAATCCCATCACATCTTCATACCACTTCACCCAAACATCCATTTGGTTCCAACCAACATTACCTACCATATGATCGATATATTTTAAACCTGCTACTGGTGGGTTATAATCTGATTCCCATTTTTTGAAACCTGGTAAAAACGTTCCGTTATAATTTTTACGCTCTACAAACATATGAACAGTTTCCCCATAAGTATAAATCCCTGCTCTTACAACTTCTCCGTGTTCGTCTGTTTCAACTGTTGGCTCCATGTATGATTTTGCTCCACGTGAAGTTGTTTCTTCATATGCTTTTCTTGCATCTTCAACCCAAAGTGCTACTACTTTAACTCCATCTCCATGTTTTACAATATGATCATTAATTGGAGATTTACTGTTTAATGGAGTTGTTAAAACTAATTTGATTTTATCTTGTTTTAACACATAACTTACTTCTTCTTTAGATCCTGTTTCTAATCCTTTGTATGCATATGATTGGAAACCGAATGCAGTTTTATAAAAGTGTGCTGCTTGCTTTGCATTTCCTACATAAAACTCTACATAATCTGTTCCTAAAAGTGGTAAGAAGTCTTGTGCTCCTTCAAATATTTTTTCTAAACCGTAGTTTACTGATTTTATTTCTTTTGACATTTCTTTCTGTTTTGAAAAATTTGATAGTTAAACTAATTTGAAAATTGATTTAATACCTTTTCAAATTATCACATTCATATAATAAATTACTCTAACCAAGATTTGTAATAATCTTCATCTGCTATTTTCATAGCTTCTTCAGTTACTTTTAATGGTTTAAAAGTATCTACCATTACCGCCAATTCTTCGGTTACTGTTTCTCCAATACTTCTTTCTGCTGCTCCTGGGTGTGGTCCGTGAGGAATTCCCGCTGGATGTAAAGAAATATGTCCTGCATCTATATCATTTCTACTCATAAAGTCTCCATCTACATAATACAATACTTCGTCAGAATCAATATTACTATGATTGTATGGAGCTGGTATTGCTTCTGGGTGATAATCATACAAACGAGGCACAAAACTACAGATTACGAATGCATCTGTCTCAAATGTTTGGTGTACTGGAGGCGGTTGATGTATACGTCCTGTTATTGGTTCAAAATCGTGAATTGAAAAAGCATATGGATAGTTATATCCATCATACCCAACAACATCAAAAGGGTGTGTTGCGTATACCATTTCAATAATTTCATTTTGTTTTTTCACATTAATAACGAAATCTCCTTTTTCGTTATGTGTTTCTAACTCTTCTGGTCTACGAATATCACGCTCACAAAATGGAGAGTGTTCTAATAATTGACCAAACCAGTTACGATATCTTTTTGGAGTGTATACTGGACGATAAGATTCAACGATAAATAACCTGTTATCTTCTGTATCAAAATCCAATTTATAAATTACTCCACGAGGAATTACTAAGTAATCACCGTATTTAAAATCTAAGTTACCTAACATAGTGCGTAATTTACCAGTCCCTTTATGGATGAAAATTACCTCATCTGCATCGGTATTTTTGTAAAAGTATTCTTTGGTAGACTCTTTTGGAGCCGCTAAAATGATATTACAATCAGAATTGGTAAGTACTACTTTTCTACTTTGTAAATAATCATTTTCTGGTGCTACTTGAAACCCTCTAAAACGATACGATTGAATATTGTTTTCTTTTGCTACCTTAGGCGCTATCGAATATTGCTTACGGATTTCTTTGACCATTGTTGGTCTATATTCATGGTAACTATTGGTAGACATTCCGTCAAAACCAATCGTACCAAATAATTGTTCGTAATATAAACTTCCGTCTTCTTTACGAAACTGAATATGTCGCTTGTGTGGAATTTTTCCTAATTTATGATAAAAAGGCATCTTTTCTTAATTTGATAATTCAACAATGTGTTAATCTTTCAATTAACTCTCTTTCTTTATTAGTCAGTTTATTCTACTCATTGTTATTAGTAGTGACTAACTCCAAAAATCAATCAATAATAGCTACTCCGGATTCCGTTTTATCATGAACTTTAAATGCGCTAAAAGATCTTTCCAATGCATTTTAATAGGTTTTTAGTTGCGTTTTACAAATATACCAAATTTAAAAAGATGTTGATATCTCATTAAATTTCAAAATTTTAGATTTTTTTATTTAAAATTAATCTAAATAAATTTTGATACTTAACCTCTCTGGGATACATTTGCGATATTAAATAATTTTTATTAAATCTAAATAAGAAAGAAATGAAGGGCTTTTTAACAACAGTCTTACTGTTTGTAGGAATAGTAAATTCAGTAGCACAAGGGGAAAAGATTAGTGGTACTGTATTAGACAACAATAATGACCCTTTAATAGGTGTTAACATACTTATTGAAGGAACTCAAAAAGGGGTGCAAACCAACATTGATGGTAACTTTACAATCCCTATCTCCAAAAAAGGAGAAATAACATTGATAGTATCCTATGTTGGTTTTAAAACTAAAAATGTAAAAACTAATAGCAATACACAAAACTTACAAATTACTTTATATGAAGGTAATGAAATACTTAACGAGGTAACCGTTGACACTCATAGAAAAAACAAGTTTTCTAGAAAAAAGACTGCTTATGTAGCAAAACTACCTTTAAAAAACATTGAAAACTCACAAGTATATAGTACTGTAACTAATCAATTATTGATTTCACAGTCTGTTACTAGCTTTGAAGAAGCCTTAAAAAACACAACTGGAGTTGAAAAACTATGGTCTTCAACTGGTAGAAGTGGTGACGGTGCGGGTTACTATTCTATTCGTGGTTTTTCTGTTCAACCACAATTAGTTAATGGTATTCCTGGAATTACAAATGGCTTTATAAACCCTGATAATGTAGAAAGAATTGAGGTTGTAAAAGGACCTTCTGCTACTTTATACGGAAGTACTGTAACATCATACGGAGGTTTAATTAATATTGTTACTAAGAAACCATATAAAGGAACTGGCGGAAACATTACTGTTGGTGGAGGTTCTTTTGGTTTTAAAAAGCTAACTGTTGACCTTAACACTAACCTTGAAGAAAATGAAAACATCTCATTACGATTAAACGCAGGTTATCAAACACAAGATAGTTTTCAAGATGCCGGTTTTAGAAAGGCATTGTTTTTAGCTCCTGCTATATCTTATAAAGTAAATAATAGATTGACTTTGAATTTTAATTATGAACTGTCATCGACAGATCAAACAAATCAAACTTTTCTATTTTTAAACAGAGGAGCTTCTCTTACCATTAAAAACTTAACAGAGCTAAATTACGATAGAGATAAATCGTTAACAAACAACGACATTTCTATTAAAAACCCTAATCAAAATTATAGAGGTGAAGCTGCTTATAAAATTACCGATAACTGGTCTTCTCAAACAATCGTAGCTGGCAGCAACACAAAATCAAAAGGATATTACACCTACTTATACAATGTTCAAGATGATTTATTTGGATTATATGCTCAAAAAACAGATGCTTCTACTAATACTCTTAGTTTACAACAAAACTTTACAGGAGACTTTAAGCTAGGTTCTGTTAGAAATAGAGTGGTAGTTGGTGTTGATTATTTAGAGTCACAAATTATAGATAATGGTTCTGGTTATCGTGGAATTAATGTTGTGAACCCACAAGGGCAACTAATTCCTGTACCTCCTGCTTTTGGCTTTGCTAATTTACCAACAACAAGAGCAAGTCTTGATACTGTTTTAGCTAATGTTGACAGATCAAATTCTGATATAAATCAAAATGTTCTTAGTGGTTATGTTTCTGATGTAGTAAATATTTTACCTGAACTTTCTGTAATGGCAGGAGTTCGTTATGATCGATTCAATTATAAAGGTGATGCAAACGACCCAAGCGATGACGAAAAAGAATATACAAAATCTACCTTCTCACCTAAGTTCGGAATTGTTTACCAACCAATTTTAGATCAACTATCTGTTTTTGCCAATTATCAAAATGGATTTTCTTACGTAAATCCAAAAAGAATACCTGAAGATATTTCAAATCCTAAAGGACCTACTAAATTACAATCTTATGATTTGGAACAAGCCAATCAGTTAGAGTTTGGTGTAAAAACAAATCTATTTAATAACAAATTGGAAACTACTTTAAGCTACTACAATATTATAGTAAAAGATAAAGTAATGCTTGATACAAATTTACAAGATGGTACTGTTAAAAGTAAAGGTTTTGAACTAGAAGTAAACGCAAACCCTGTTAATGGATTAAACTTACGTGGTGGTATTAGCTATAATGACGCTAAAGTTACAGAGTCGAAATCAAGACCTGACTTAGTAGACAAACGTTTAGCTGAAGCAGGACCTGAAACTTCTTACAATTTTTGGGCTGATTATAAATTTCAAGACGGTATTGTTAAAAACCTAGGGTTAGGTTTTGGATTTAACGGTGCTAGTAAATACGATACTATGGTAGGGTACCCATCCGTAGGAGATTTTTACTTACCAGCCTATACTATTTTTAATGCTTCAATTTATTATGAAGTCGATAAATTTAGAATTAGTGTAAAAGGAAACAACTTAACAGACAAAGAATACTATACAGGATGGAGTACTATAACTCCTCAAGCTCCAAGAGCTTTCTTAGGTACTGTTAGTTATAAATTTTAAATATGAATAGCTATTTGAATTATTAAATGTTGTAAACACAAAACTCTGAATTTTTATGTTCAGGGTTTTGTTCTTTGATTAAACCACTATGAAAACAGTTACTTTTCTTATTATTTTCCTCGGATGTTATGCTTTGTATAACACTTCTGAAAAAGCTTATTTATCAAATACTTTTTCTTTGCAAAAATGGTTTCAGTCTCATAAACATTTTACTAATATAATTGGATTAATCTTCCTATTAGTAGGTTTATTATTATCAATCACTTTTTTTGGACTTTCAGCTGGAATTATTACTTGGATTGTAGCTGCCTCTCTCTTTTTAAGTCTTATCATTCTCATTACTCCTTTAAGAGTGATAAACTATGCTTTTTTAACTGTCTTATTTACGTTAACTTTTTTAATAGAACTCATTTTTTAATATGCCTGCTAATTCTAAATATTTAAACCAATCACCTTGGCAGCAGTTCGCAAAAATCTCTGCTGGTCTCATTGGTGGATACATCATAAGTGCTCTACTACATATGTGTTTAGTTTTATGGCTACCCAATCCAAAAGAAGTACTAATCACCTCTATTTATACCATTTTTATTGTTTGGGGCGCTTTGTTAATTGTTCCTTACTTGTTTAAAAATGGATGGAAAGTTTGGATTTTATATCTCATAATTTCAATAATCCTATATGTAATTTATTACTTCGGAAATCAACAAAATCCATTTGTATAATGAGTAACAGAAATTACAATGTATTTTTCAATACACATACAGTTAGTGGTATTGTTATAAGTGTAGCCTTATATGTTATCTTTTTTACAGGTGCTTTTGCTCTTTTTAAAGATGAAATTGAAGCTTGGGAAGATGGTAAACATTCACAAAATATCGCTAGAGAAAATATTGATTATGATTCTTTATTAAAAAAACTCTCAGAAAATCATTATTTAACGAGTAGAGATATTCGTTTTTACTTAGGGCATAAAAGCGACAACATCTATGTCTTAACCTCAGCTGCAAAAGACACAGTAAACATTCCTGATGAAGCAAAATATCAAAACTATCAGGCAATAAATATTCATACTGGTGAAACAGCTAGTTATGTAGAGAAATATGGCTTAGGAGAGTTTTTATACCGCTTACATTTCTTTACACAAATTCCTACTATTGGAATTTACCTTGCTGGTTTTGTTTCCTTGTTCTTTTTATTTGCTATTGTTACTGGAGTGATTGTGCATTGGAAAAAAATTATTTCAAACTTTTACCAGTTCAATCCCAAAATTGCTTTAAAAAGAGTCTGGACAGACGCACATACTGCATTAGGAATTATAGGACTTCCTTTTCAGTTTATGTACGCTGTTACTGCTGCTTATTTCTGTTTAAGTTTGTTTGTTTTACTTCCTGCAAACTTTTTATATGGTGGTGATCAAGATAAACTAATGGAAGATTTGCGCCCCGACCGTACATCGTATGAATGGATTGCTAAAACTGACAAAGAAATTTCTAGTGTCAATAAATTTGTAAAAGAAAATGCTAACCGCTGGTCTCATTTTAACTCAAATTATGTTTTAATTAAAAACTATGGCGGTACCAACATGAAATATTGCTTGATTGGTGAACTAGATTATAAAGAACGCTTTTTAAGTTCGGGAATGATATTTTATGATTTTGAGACCAATAAAACTTCGATTGTAAGAAATCCTAATGAAAGTAAGTATACAGATGATATTCAACTTTCTGTAAGCCGTTTACACTATGGTAATTTTGGAGGTATTACTGTAAAAGCTATTTACTTTATCCTTGCGATTATTACTTGCTTTGTAATTATTACAGGTGTATTAATTTGGATTGAAGCTCGCAATAAAAAAAGCATGAGCTTAAAGCAACGCCTTTACACTGCCAAGGTAGGGCATATTTATCTTGCTATTTGCTTGTCATTATTTCCTGTTATTGCCTTATTTTTCTTGGTCGTAAAATTATTACCAGAGGCTTATCAAACTCAAAAAATGAATATTTTATATACTTGGTTTTTTGTTATTTGGTTATTGGCAACTCTCTATTTTAGATTTAAACGAAATAATTACCTCACAAACAAAACTACTTTATTAGTAGGTGCAGTTCTTGGCTTTTTAGTTCCAGTTACTAGTGGCATTATTTCCAATAACTGGATTTGGAATACTTATAAAGCTAAGCAATTTGACATTCTTACAGTTGATTTACTATGGATAGGTATTTCAGTTACTGCGCTATTCATCTACCTTAAAATTAAACCTGATGCAAAAGTTAAAAGTGCTTTCACAAAGCACCCTATAGATTATAAAAATCGCAAACAGTTATTAGCTGAAGAAGCACAAAAAACAGCTAAAGATTTAACTAACGAAAAGAAACAATTATTAAACAATAAAAACCACATACCTATGAGAACAAAAATTATAATCCTTTGGATATTTTTAGCAATTGGCTGGATAGTTCACCACATTTACGGACTGTTTAATATATACTACAATGAAACCTTAATGATGGAGGGGGCAACTGGTGAAGCTCCTTTTATACATCACATATATCGTATTTTATTTGAAGGAATGTGTTTGCTTTTTGGGTTATTAACTATTGAAATTTCTAAAAAATGGTTTAAAGTAACTTCAATCGTATGGGCAAGTATTGCTGGTTTGTATAACGTATATCATTTCTTAGAAGCTATCTTACATGAGTCAAGTAATGTTTCTGAAATATTTATGCTTCTTCTGGTTGCTATTGCAAGTGTATTTTTAATTATTAATATTTATAAATGGATTAAAGATATTTAACATACAATAAGCTTAATCTACATTTCCTTAGTCCCCCAATTTTATGGAAATTGCTATAGCCAACGATGATACATTGCAATTAAAAAAAATACTACAGTTACAAAATAAAAGTATAAACTGTGGCATAACAACCTATACCTATACAGTTAATGCTGCCTATGGTAATGGAATTATAACTAGTTACTATTTTGATGGTTTATTAATTACTATAATAAATGCTAAGTTTAAAAAAGATTTTCTTTTTACCTCAGATCATAACTTAAGTTCTTTAGAACTATCTGTTTTAATAGAAGGGGAAAAGATTATTCGTTTTTCTGATTTCAAAAACGACCTTATTCTTGAAAAAAATGAAAGCTGTCTTCTATACAATAACAATGAAGATAGTAAAGCCTTTTTTTACAGAGACAAACCTATAAACGAAATTAAAATTAGCATGTATGATTCTTTCATACAAAAACATCAAATGCAAGCTCTTTTGTCCAATGATAAGGCGCTTGGTTTAAAAAAAACAGAAACCTTTACTCAACAATTAACTTCTAATATGGAGAAAATTGTTACCGAAATACTCCTTAACTCACAAAAAGGGTTACTTAAACGTCTTTTTTTAGAATCAAAAACTTTAGAATTGCTACATCTTCAATTAGCTATTCGTACAAAAAAAGCGAGTAATTCTAATGAGAATATTCTTAAGAAAATATATAAAGTAGAAGCTATACTTCAAACAAATCTACATGAACAAATATCCATACAGCAGCTTGCTCGCAAAGTATTATTGAATCAAAATGTTTTAAAAAATGAGTTTAAAAAATTGTTTGATGAAACTATTTTCAATTATGCTAAAAAATTAAGAATGGAGAAGGCTAAAAACTTATTAACTCATACTCAAAGACCTATTTATGAAGTAGCTGATATGGTAGGGTATAAAAACCCTACTCATTTTACAGCTGCTTTTAAAAAGTTTGAAAAAGTTACTCCTAAAGAGTTTAGAAAGAATTATTCTTATGAACCTTCAAACTAGAATCTGAGTTTTTACTCATTTATTTCTCAAATTTATTTAACCAAGCTTCATTTCTGTACTCTCTTGCCTTTTTTCCTCCATCAATATGGTTCCAACCTGGAGGCATAAAAACATATTTTACTTTGTCTATTAATCTTGGTGCTTTTTTAACGTCTAACCATAATTCTTTCCATAGTAAAAACTGTACATCCCATATGCTTTCACTATTCAATTTGTCATGCATAATTCCATATTCAATCTTTTCATTATCTAATTCTTTTTGAAAAGTTTTAAATAAGCGATCCCAAATACTAAAGGTTTCGCCATAATTTCTATCTAAATAAATATGATTTTTAGCATGATGCACCCTATGAACTGAAGGCGTAATTAATATCTTATCCAACTGTTTCTGCTTTCCAATAACTTTTTCGTTTATATGTGTTAACGTAGCATATAGTCTTGCTATCGGCTCAATTACAAAAATCATCAATGGGTGAAATCCTACTATTGGAAGCCATATAAAATTAAACGGAGTAAAAAACACATCAAATATTGATCCTCGTGCAACTACAGTTAAATTCATTTCTTCTGCTGTATGATGTACACCATGGATACACCATAAAACTCGAACTTTATGTCCTAATAAATGAATAAAAAACACTGTAAAATCGTACAATAAGTAAGCCGCAACCCATACATACCATTGAAATCCCAAGGTAAAAAACCTGTTTTCATACAACCAAAACATGCTAGCCACAATAAACATTTTTGACAGTAAAAAATATGGAATGCTTTGCACTAAATATGATATAATACTAACGACTCCTTCTTTGTTTTTTTCAACATAACTTGTTACTATAAGAATTCCCCATTCAACTAGCATTAAAACAAGCACTATTATACTCATATGTTCTAATTGACCTACAAGTACTTTTATCGATGATAAATCCATTTTTTAATTATTCTTATAAAAATTATTCTTTAAAAAAGCACACACTTGTACTACTGCTGCTTTTGAAGCTTCAGTTTCTCTAAGAGCATTTAGTACTATAAAATCGTGTATTGTTCCTCCATATCTTGTTGAAACAACTGGTACTTTAGCTGTTCTTAACTTTTTAGCATATGCTTCACCTTCATCTCTTAACACATCATACTCCGCTGTTATTAAAAGTGCTTTAGGTAAATTTTGAAGTTCTTCTAAACTTGCTTTTAAAGGAGCTACAGTTGCTAATGATTGCGTACTTTTATCAGGAGCATATACTTCCCAAAACCATTTCATCGTAGCTCTAGTTAAATAATGCCCTTTAGAAAATTGTTCGTATGATTTGGTGTTTAAATTAGCATCGGTTACAGGATACAACAACACTTGCCCAAGAATTTTAGGAGTTCCTTTTTCTTTTGCCTTCATTGCTACAACAGTTGCCATGTTTCCTCCTACACTGTCACCACCAACTATAATTCTGTTTGAATCTAATCCATAGTTTTTCCCATATTTTGACATAAATAAAACTGCTACATACCCTTCTTCATTTGCTACAGGATACTTTATTTCTGGTGCTCTTGAATATTCTACAAAAACAACTCCTACATTAGCTTTTAAAACAATATCTCGCATTAACCTTTTGTGTGTTTCAAAGCTATTAAACACCCATCCTCCTCCATGAAAATACACTAGTATTGGAAGCAATTTTTCAGCCTTTTTTGGCTTTATGATTACTGAATTAACTTTCCTATCTCCTTCTTTAAAGGTAACTTTTGTAAAAATTACGTTATCATAGGTTAAGGTTGAATCTTTTTGCATGTTTTCCATAGCTAACCTTCCCACATCCAAAGGCAAATCTTGTAATGGTGGGCCTTGATAAGAATGAATAGCTTCTAAAAACTCTTGAACAGTAGGGTCTAATCCATAACTCCCTGCTAATGTTGATTGCGCTGCAGATTTAAGTTGTAACACAACAACAATAATAACTAATAACTTCCTCATACCTATGCCATTTGTTGTGTTACCCTTGTTTTTTTACTTCTCTTAGCAACCTTGTATTTGTTAAACATATATAATAAACTGAAAGTTCCTATGTTTACAGCCAACATAATGGCTAAAACCATTGGCTCGTTATAAGCTGAAAACTCTGTAAACACTAGTAACCAATAAATTAACACCCATTGTATCATATAAAAAGGGGTAACATTCTTGCTACAGTAAAAAAACAATCTGCTTACATAATTGTTCTTAGGAAGGTTCCTTTCTATTAAATAATACACCCAGAAAAGAACTAAGATACACCCCATTAATCCCATACTTCCTCCTGGGCCTAAATGATAATAATCTCCAAAATGGTATTCATAATTATAATCACACAGTAACTTTCCTGTTACGAGAAAAACGATACCTATATACAACATTGGTCTGAATAAAGATTTATCAGCATTTTCAGGTGCTTCTTGGTATCTTAATCCTAAATACAGTCCCATCAGAATAAATGAAATCCACGGAAATAAAGGAAAGTATACATCAAAGTTATCACCCCAAATAAGGTTTAAAACATAATCTACCCCAGGAATTCCTAGTTGAATACCACTTACAATTTTTGAAAGCCAAATAATGACCAATGCTATAAGTATGAGTATGTTTTTATTTTTAATTAAGAACTTAAACGATATCCCTATTAAAAACAATGATATCCCTATTAGTTGAAACATATCTCCTTTTAAGAAGTAGTTTAACATACTATACGGATTACTTACTTGAAGCCCGCTTGCCTTTACAAAACTTTCTGGAAAACCTCCAAAAAACAAAAGAGGTACTATAAATCTTAAGAAGTTTAAAATGTATCCTAAAATAATAATGAATAAAGCTTTTTTAAGGATTCCTTTTTTATTGGAGTTTCTTGAGAATGCAAATGATATCCCCATTACAATAAGGAAAACGGGTGATCCTCTTTCTAATATCTGAGCTATATTTCCTGTTATCGAGTTTTCCCAAGTATCCATATTTGAAAAAATCATCATCACATGTACTGGAATCATAATAAGAACACTAAATCCTCTTACAAAGTCCACAGCTCTTACTCTATTTTGTTTTTCCATTTAATTCTTTTTAAATTCTATATTTTTTGAGCTATTATTTTTACTGCTGTCTCTTCTTTTTTAAATTTTGCTAGTGGATTCTCTAGAATTCCTTCCAATTTTAAGCTTTCTATTGGATCGGCTAAACTCAACATTTGTTTTGTGTTACTTAACTGTAACCTGTTTAAGCAACAACGATCAAACTCATCAACAAACAAATCGTATCGTTCGTATTTCTCTGAAAACTCTGGATGCTCTTCCTGATACTCATACACACATTCTGCTACCAATTCCCAAAAGTTTTCTTCTGAAAAGTTTGCATAACTGTCTAATTGTTGTGCCATAAAACGGAAAAAGCAATCAAAAACATCTGTAAAAATTGAAAGTACTTTCATTGCATCAGAGGTTTTAGTAAACAATCTTTTAGCGTGCTCCGGCAAGTGCATTGCTTCATTAAAAACAATCACTTCTTCAGTAATGTCTTTCATTAATGCATATACTGGTGTGTTTTCTTCTAATACTAGAATAAGGTTTTCTCCATGTGGCATAAACACAAATTCATACTTATAAAAGCAGTGTAATAGTGGTGTTAAATAAGCTTTTAAATAACGCTGAACCCAAGTACCGGTGTCATAAGGAGATGCTTCTATTAAAGCGGTTAAAAATGATTTTTCTTGATAGTCTACATGCAATAAAGCGGCCATCGTAAGTACTCGTTGGTTAGAGCTTATTTTTGTAAACGGACTCTCTCGCCATAAGGCTGATAGCATTTTGTTGTGTGGATTCGTTTTTCCTAACACTTCATAATAATGATTATGATATCCTATCGTTGCCACTTCTCCCAACATGGTAAATTCATTATTTTGCAAGTATGTGTCGTCTGTCAACAAATCTGTTATCCATTGGGTAATATGCGGTGTGCTTTTCATGTAATACGGAGAAAGTCCACGCATAAAGCCCATGTTTAAAATCGACAATGCTGTTTTCGTATATAACTTTTCTGGATATGAAGCATTAAAAAGTGTTCTAATGGATTGCTGTGCTGAAAAGTCATCATCACTTTCACCTAGCAAAATGATGTTTTTTTGAGCAATATTTGCTCCAAAAACAGCTACTATCTTATTTTTCCATTGCCATGGATGCACTGGCATAAAAATGTAATCTTCTGAAGCAACATTATATTTTTTCAAGACTTCTTTAAATGAACTCACTTTTTCTTCACCTAACTCATTTTCTAGAAGTTTTTCATATTCATAACCTTTAACAGCTGTGTAAGTAGCGTGTTTTTTATGAGCTGCAATCCATATGAGTTTAAACGATTGATTACTTTCTGGTGAATATCTATGGTAATCGTCTATATTAAATCCTATTCTTCCATTGTTTGCTACAAAACATGGATGTCCTTCTGTCATTGCATGCTCTATTTCTTGAAAGTTTTTTTCGGCTAATTCACTTGCTGAAAATTTTTCGTTCGTGTATTTATATGCTGCGCCAGAAAGCGTACTCGCTATTTCTTCTAAATAGGTTGCTAAAAATTCATTTGGGATACCTAATGTATTTTGGAATTCCGTAATAAAGTGCAGTGCATCTAAGCAAACTTCTTCTGATGAATTATTCTTTTTGACAATGCTCTTTGCATCCACCATCCAATGGTCGAGTAAATATTTCTTCGCCTTAAAATGATATGTAAACTCCTTATTATCAGAAATGATTTGATATACACATCCATGAACTTCTTCTGAAATAAATTCAGGAATTAAAATAAGCTCATGTGAAAACTCACTGATTGCTTTTTTTATTAGTTGACGATTTACAAAACTCCATACTTCGGGTTGTAAATGTGCTATATTATTTTTCATATTGTTCTAGTTTGGTTAAAGCTGATTGATACATCTCTCTTCTACAAAAAGCTAAGGCCGCTTTTTTATGAGGCAATTCAACTTCTTTTTGGTATTCAAAACCTGCTTTTTTATTTAGCATATGAATTTTTTCGTTATTCACATCGGGTTCTACAACAATTCTTTCCACTTGTGGTAAGCTGAAAAAATAATCGATAATGGTTGAAAACACATGCCATGTAAACTGTGGTATTCTTCTTTCTACTGGTGCTACCAAAACATGCATTCCGTAATCATTTTCTTGTGCATTGTAATAGTTTGCGATGATGTCTTCTGATGCTTTGTACAACTCCATTAAAAACACAGGAGTATCGTTTAACATTCCTATATAACTATGATGAAATGGATTGTTTTCTATTTCTTGATATTCTGCACCCACTTCTTCTAAAGACTTATTTAACATCCCCCAATATTTTGCATAAGGTTGTGTTACCCAACTATGCAACATTGGTGTATCTGTTTCCAGTTGAAATGGACGAATACTGATTACCCCCAATCCCTTAATTTCTTTACTAAATACTTTTTGATGTGTTTGAACCATAGTTATACTTCCTGAGTTTTAAATGCTGCTATCGGGTTTTTTAACTTTCCTGCAAATTGGAGTAGGGCAACAGGGTCATCTAAATCAATCATTTGTTTGTGATTATTTAATTGCAATCTGTTTAAACACGAAAGCTTAAAGTCTTCAGCAAACAAATCATACTGTTTAAACTTATTTGATAATTCTGGAAACTGTTCTTGATATTCCTGAATATTTTCTGCTACCAACTCCCAAAAATGGTGCTCGCTGTAATTAGCATGTTCCTCTAAAATTGGTGCTAGAAAGCGGAAGAAACCATCAAACATATCTGTAAAAATTGATAATAGTTTTACGTCTTCTGGAACTGGAGCATACATTCTCTTCAAGCCCTCAGGAAGTTCAACTTCAGAATTTAAAATACATGCTTCTTCAGTAATATCTTTTAATAATACATATACCGGAATGTTATTTTCTAATACCATGATAATGTTTTCCCCATGTGGCATAAACACCAAATCGTACTCATAAAAACAGTGTAACATTGGGCTTAAATACGCCTTTAAATAGCTACGCAACCAGTTGTCTATTGAAATACCAGAGTCTTTAATAATTTCTGGTAATAATGCTTTTCCGTGATGATCTATATGTAATAATGCAGCCATCGTTAGTGGTTTTTGGTTTTGTTTAACCACTGAATATGGGCTTTCTCTCCATAACGACGCTAACATTTTATTGTAATCGTTGTGTGGACCAAACTCTTCAAAATATGGATTCACAAAGCTTACTGAACCTATTTCACTTAACATCCTAAATCCGTTTGCCTTTATATAAGCATCGTTATATAATAGATTTTCTAACCAAACCGCCATTTTTGGAGCTGTTCCTAAATAGTACAATGGTAACCCTCTCATAAAGCCCATATTTAGAATAGACAATGCCGATTTCGTATAAAATTTCTTCGGATTGGTTATATTAAATAGGGTTCTTATGGATTGCTGTGCTAAGTATTGATCTGGTCCGTATCCTAGGCAGATTAAATCTCCTTTGGCTACTTCTGAAGCAAAAATTGTAGCTAATTTGTTAAACCATTGCCATGGATGAACAGGAATAAATAAGTAATTCTTTGGACTGAAGCCTTTTTCTTCAATTATTTTATTGAATTGTGCTATGGTATCAGCATCTAACTCTTGCTGTATCAAAGTTTCATAAGGCAATGTCTCTATTGCTGAGTAAACTGCTTTGGCCGTATGTCCCGCCAACCATAATAACGAAAAAGAGTTTCCTGCTTCTGGTGCATACGAACGATAATCGCTACTATCAAAACCTATTCTACCATTATTTGCTACAAAACCTGGGTGCCCTTCAGTCATTGATTGTTCTATCGTTTGAAAATCGGCTGTTGCTAATTCTTCGGCTGTAGGATTTCCTTTTGTAATCTTAAACGCACTTCCGTATAGCGTACTTATGATTTCCTCTAAATATACTGGCATTTTTTCATCAGCAATTCCCAGCGCTTTTCTAAACTCTTTTATAAAAGTGATTGCATCAACCTCTTCTTCAATATCTTTCACATACCTTCTTATAGAGCTTTCATCAATCATCAAATGATCCAAAGCCATTGGTTTTGCTTTAAACTCATATTGAATTTCTGCATTATCTGCATGAACTTTATACAACTTATATCCGCTATTTAGTTCTTGAATTACTTCAGGTTGTATTAGTAGTTCATGTGAAAACTCACACAATGCTTTTTTTACTAATAATAAATTGGCTTTTTGCCAAACTTTGGGTTGTATATGTTGTGTTGATTGTTGTGGAGAAACCACATTATCTAAAGTATTCATGGCACTTCTTTTTGATGGTGAAAAGGATTGGATTTTTTGTTGGTAATTAGTTTTGGTTAAAAATGCTAATTGTGCTGTTTTGTTAGGTAGTTCTATTACATTTCCTAGTTGAAAACCTATGCGTTGACACAGTGCAAACATTTTTTTGTTTCGAATATCTGGCTCCACTACTATTCTGTTAATAGTTGGGTTTGTGAAAACAAAATCCATAATTGCTCGAAACATAAACCATGTAAAGTTTGGTGTTTTAGTGATTTTTGGAGGTGCTACAATAATGTGTACTCCACAATCGGATGTTTTAGCTTTATAAAAATCATTAATAATATCTAGTTGCGGATTGTAGCGTTCTACTATAAATGCGGGTTCGTTATGAAACATTCCTACAAAAACATCGTAATGTTTTGGTGCAACAAGTTGGGTATATTCTTCTTCAACTTCTTCTACCGTTGCATTTTGCATTCCCCAAAAAACAGCATATTCTTGAGTTACCCATTGTTGTAAAAAAGCACTGTCTTTTTTTACTTGAAAAGGACGAATGGTAATCGTTCCGAAGTCTTTATAATCTTTTAAAAAAACTATGGTATCTGTAGTTATCATAATTTAGGCTTTAGCTAGTTGTTTATGTACTTTTTTTACTGATTTAAAAACCATAAAGTACAAGACAAGTGTTAATACAAAACCTCCTAAGGCAATGACAAACGGTATACGTAATCCGAAACCTTCTACTATAATTCCTACATTTAATGAAGCTAAGAGCACACCTAAATTTTGAAAGAAATGGATTTTGCTATAATCTACGGAGTAAGATTCTGGTGTGCTTAATTCGAATAATAAAATGTCGAATTTCACGACTCCTTGAAAAATTGCCCATCCATAAATAATTCTTCCTAAAACTACTGATGCTTCATTGGGTATTCCTTGTAATACAAGTCCAATTAACCCGATACACAAAGCATTGATAATTCCTTCGTGTCCTTCTGATTTTCGTTTGTTGTTAATCCACAAGGCTACCAATGCTACAAAACCAGGAATGGCATACATAGTACCAGAAACCAATTTGCTTTTATACATTGAAAAACTTTCCCAGTACGTTGAAAAGAAAGGTCTGATTAAAAAATCGCTGAAGTATAGTATTAATGTGATTAGACCTAGCTTTAAAATAAATCCTTTCGGAATAAGCTTTTTATCGGTAACAGCTGGTTCTTCTGAAATAATTAAATCGGTAGCGTATTTTTTACTTTTTAATAAATAACCGCTCATAGCCATTTGAATAAAGTCTCCTGCTGCCATAATTAAAAAAATACTACTCGGATTTATATAGTCCACCGTTATCCCTCCTAATACAGCTCCTAAAATTCCACCTAAATGCACCACTACAGAAAGTAACCCAATTGTACTTGGGTGTTCTTCTTTAGTAATAATCTTTAAAATGTAAGGGTAAACTAACAAGTAACTTCCTTTAAATAACACCATGACAAGTGATATTATCCAAAAATTAATGTATGATGTAGTGTAATAGCAATACAATGCTAATACACCTGCAATTGCTTGGGTGTATACTAAAATATTTAATTCTGATACTTTTTTAGAAACATATGCCCAAAATGGAAATGCAATCATTACCATAAAACAGATGGCTGCAAAGTAGTATCCTACATTTTTAGGATTCGTGATTCCGAAGCGAAGCTCAAAAAACTGCGGATAAAATGGATGCAGTAGGTAATCACTTACTACTGCAACCAACGTCATTACAATTAAAAATGTTTTTAGCTTCATATTCTTAAGCAAAAACATTGAGTTCTATTTCTTCCTCTTGCGTTACTTCAAATTGTTGAAACGCTATTTTTTGCTCAATAGGATAATGCTCTACTCCTGTTATCTCTTTGATAATATATGAGTTTTTATAAGCAGCCATACCTAAATCGGGTGTTACAAAACCGTGGGTGTGCAACTCTACATTCTGTACAAAGATTTCATTGTGATTTTTATCTATGCTGTAATTGCGTTGTACATCGAATCGATCTTGATAGTCCCATAAAATCCTGTTTGAAATTCCCTCTATAAAATCAGGTAATTGATATTCATAACCTGTAGCAAGAACTAATCCGTCAGTTTCATGTTCAAAATACTTGTCTTGTTCTACCTGATGTAGCTCAAGTTTAATACCTTCATCTGATACCTTGGTGGTTTTCAATTCAGAATTGGTACGTAACGAAACTTTTAATGGCTCTTTTGACACTACTCGTTTTGCGTACAACGTATCGTGGATAGATCCTATTAAATCTTGGTTGATTCCTTTGTATAAATGCTTTTGATTTTTAATGAGTGCATCTCTTTTTGATGCTGGTAAGTTGAAAAAGTAGTCTACATACTCCGGTGAAGTCATTTCTAGTGTTAGTTTAGCATACTCTAACGGGAAGAAACGAGGTGAACGGGTTATCCAATTCAACTCATATCCTTTAGTATCTATTTCTTGTAATAAATCAGAAAATATTTCCGCAGCACTTTGTCCGCTTCCTAATACTGTTATCCTTTTCTTACTTTGTAATTGTTCTTTGTTAGGCAAGTATTGTGATGAATGAACAGCAGTATCTTTTAACTTTTTACAACAAGCAGGAATATAAGGTTGTGTTCCTGTTCCTAAAACTAGTTTTTTTGTTTTATATATTTTAATTTCCTGTGTTTTAGCACAAACGCTCGTAACTACATATATGCCGTCTTTTTGATCATAGTCTACATTCGTAACTTCTGTATTAAAATATATGTTAGAAAGCTTGCTAATTACCCACTGACAATAATGGTTGTACTCATTTCTAAGTAACAAGAAGTTCTCTCGTATGTAAAAAGAATAAATTCTTCCTTGTTCTTTTATATAGTTAAGAAAACTGAAAGGACTCGTTGGGTCGGCAAGTGTTACCAAATCTGCCATAAAGGGTACTTGTAAAGTAGTATCTTCTAACAACATTCCTGGGTGCCAATCAAATTTTTCTTTTTTATCAAGAAAAACTCCATTTAAACCTTCAATAGGTTCTGATAAACATGCTAATCCTAGGTTAAAAGGACCTACTCCGATAGCTATAAAATCTACTATATTATTCTTCATCTTTTTTAGTTTGTAGTTTTGTATTGTTCTCCCGTAGTTTTTATCATTTCTATAATATTGAGGAGATTGTTAATTGTATTTTTAGGATTGAGTAAGGTAAATTTCAGATAGATATTACCATTTAACTTTGTACTTGCAATTGATGCTTTCCCAGCTTTATATAAAGTGTTTTTGATATATAAATTAATCGAGTTATGAATAATATCTTCAGCTACACCTTCTGCTTTATATCTAAATACTAGTGTACTTAGTTCTGGTACATGAGCAACTTCAAAACATTCTTGACCTCTTATGCTTTCATATACTTTCTTTGTTAAAGAGTGTACGTCTTCTAAGTAATTAGCAATAGTTTTTGTTCCTAAAATTTTTAAGGTTAACCAAACTTTTAAGGCATCGAATCGGCGTGTAGTTTGGATTGATTTTTCTATAAGGTTTGGTCGTTCTGGATCTTTATCTTCAATAGGGTTTAAGTAGTCTGCATAGTAAGATACATACTGAAAATGTTCCTTGTTATTAACTAGGAAAGCACTACAACTTACAGGTTGAAATAAGGTTTTATGAAAATCTATAGTAATCGAATCCGCTAAATCAATACCTTTAAAATACTTTTCGTGGGTATTCGTAAGCGCAAAAGCACCACCATAGGCACCATCTGCATGCAACCACATATTGTGTTCTCTAGCAATTTTACCTATCGTCTGTATTGGATCAAAACTACCATAATCAGTAGTACCTAATGTTGTTACAACTGCTATTGGAATATTACCTTCTTGTTTTGTTTTTTCTATAGCCAACACAAGTTCATTTGCATCCATCTGCATTTTCTTATCAACTTTTACAGGTATAACCGCATCATAGCCCATACCTAACAAAGCGGCGCTTTTTTGGATACTGAAATGTGCTTTTTCTGAACAAAAAATTCTGAACTTACTTATTTCATTACTCCATCCATGTTGCTTGATGTTAATTCCAAAATGTTTGAAAGCATAGTTATCTCGAGCCATTAATAACCCCATGAAATTAGATTGTGTTCCTCCACTTGTAAAAACACCATCTGATTTATTTGAAAGATTAAATACGTTGGTTATCCATTGAATAACTTCTTGTTCTATAAAAGTTGCTGAAGTACTCTGATCCCATGTTTCAACTGCAGTATTAATTGTGGTTGTAATCATCTCTGCAATGATTGATGGTAAAGTAATTGGGCAGTTTAAATGTGCTACGTATGTTGGATTATGAAATGCAATAGCATTTTTTATATATAAGTTATTCAACTCTTCCAAAACACTATCTATAGGTTGTGTTTCTTCTATATTTACCAGTTTCGCTTGTTCTTTATTTACTAAAATTTCTTCAAGGTTGTCTCCTTGATAAAAAGTTCTTTTGGATAAAAATTGTTGAATATAAGTGGTTGTTTTCCGAATATACTCTTCATACAACTGTGCTGATTCATCACTAAACAAATAACTATTTAATGACAATTCTTTTAGTGAAGGAGTGGTTTTAAGAATCATTTATTTTTATTTAGTCTTAATAATTTAAAGCAAAAATATATTTAGACCAAACAAACTAAATGACGTAAATGGAATTTAAAATGACGTAAATAGCATAATTTACAAAAAAGGAAAGCGCGAGTATTTAGTGTACACTAAATACTCGCGCTTTAAAAACTTTATTCTTTTGTTCTTAGCTCTCTGGAGCTAACTCTACTTCTAAACCATCTAAATCGGGGGTCATTTGTATTTGACAACCCAATCGGCTATTATCTTCTACATAAAAAGCCTCTGCTAACATTGCTTCTTCATCATCTCCCATTTCTGGTAATTCGTGATCTGATTTTACATAGCATTGACATGATGCACACATTGCCATTCCTCCACAAATACCAATGGTTCCTTCAGGAGCTAATTCGTACGAGCGAACTACTTCCATTAAGTTCATAGCCATATCTGTTGGTGCTTGTACCTCGTGCGTTACTCCATCACGGTCGGTAATTTTTATCGTAATATCTTGTTCCATTTTACAAGTTCATTTTTTTTCGAAGTGTTTTTGCTCTTTTATCTTCTCCATCATGGGTCCATCCTGGTGAATTGAATATATAATTGAGTTTATCACTCCATTTATCTGCTCTTTTTACATCATTCCAAATTGCGGCATATTCATGGGTTGCCACTTTTACTGGATTAAACGTTTCAATATTTACGGTTAATCCATATACAGGTTTATCAATCTCTTTTAATTCTTCAGAAAAAGTACCAAACATACGATCCCAAATAATTAAAATTCCTGCATGATTACAATCTAAGTATCGAATATTAGATGCGTGATGGACTCGGTGATGTGATGGTGTATTGAAAATTAATTCAATTGGTTTTGGTAGCTTATCAACCAATTCTGTATGTACAAAAAACTGATAAATTAAACTGATTCCCATCATGGTAAACATCATTAAAGGATCAAATCCTAATAACGGAATCCACATCCAAAAGAAAAATTTATGAATACGTTCACCCACACCTTGGCGCAGTGCTGTTCCTAAATTCATATGTACCGATGAATGATGTGGTACATGACCTGCCCAAAACAAACGTACTTCATGGTTTAAACGATGAAACCAATAATAAGCAAAATCATCGGCAAGTAATAATAAAATCCACGCCCACCATTGGCGTTGTACAACACCTTTTAACGGACTGATTTCATATAAATAGAAAAAAGCTACAAAAGCTAAAATTTTTGGAATAAATTCAACAATGGCAGAAAACACCATCATCAACATTGATACTCCTGTGTCTTTCCCATGATATTTTTCTTTTGCTATTCGGTATTCCACGAACATAGAGATGAAAAATACAGGTAAGGCGAAGTACAATAATTTGTCTTCTGATAATTGCTGTATGTATTCAGTTAATGTCAATATTTTTATTGGTTCTTATATAAACTTAATGTCTCTTTTACAAAGTTTGTTTTTCCTAAAACATAGGCTCCTCTATCGTTTCTATATTTTGAAGCTAGTTCAACTTTTAATTTTTCGTATTCTTTTGCTCTATCGGGATTTTCAATTAAGTAATCTCTAAATTTTAACTGATCACACATTACATTATCCTTTGGACACATATGAATATGAAAAATTTGCTCATTTTTTTCTTCAAAATTATATCCTTTAGCGAAAGACATATAAGCCTCTATATCTTCTCGGGCAGGAACTTCAAAGAAAGAATACCCTAACTTTTCAAATTGTTTTATTAATTCTTTATTGAAAAGAAACTTTTTTGGAATTTCTATAAACAAATCAATATAATTCTTTGCTTTTATATTGGGAATTGAAGTGCTTCCAAAATGTTCAATTCTATTAAAATACGAATTATCTATGTTTTCTAGAATTTGCTGTTTTTCTTCTTCAAAAACAAGTTTCCAATTGGTATTATGATTAGATAATTCAATGGGAAAGAGTGTATTCCAATCTTCCCTTGTTAAATCGTATAATGTCCTTTTCACTAATTACTTAGTTAATCGCTTTTACTACTGCTTTAGGCGCTTCTTTTCTAGTACCATCAAATCCATCAACCCCACCAACCGTTGTATATTTCATCACGTATTTTTTATCTGGATGAATACGTTTGTAAGCGCTCTGACACATTAACGTTGCTTCGTGGAATCCGCATAAAATTAACTTTAATTTTCCAGGGTATGTATTCACATCACCTATTGCATAAATTCCTTCTACATTTGTTTGGTAGTCTAAAGCGTTGTTTACTTTTATGGCATTTTTTTCTATTTCTAATCCCCAATTAGCTATTGGACCTAATTTTGGAGATAATCCAAACAATGGAATAAAATGCTCACAAGGTAATGTAAACGGTTCTTTATCTTTTTGCTCTACTAATACACCTTCTACCTTTTCTTCTCCTACAATACCTTTAACTTCTGCTGGTGTAATTAACATTAGTTTTCCTTCATTCTTTAATTCTTGTACTTTATCAACAGAGTCTAAAGCTCCACGGAACTCATTTCTTCTGTGAATTAAAGTTACAGATTTTGCTACATCGGTTAAGAAAATAGACCAATCTAAAGCAGAATCTCCACCTCCAGCAATTACCACGTCTTTACCACGATAAATTTCTGGTTCTTTAATCATGTATTCCACTCCTTTATCTTCAAAATTAGAAATATTTGGAATAGGTGGTTTACGTGGTTCAAAACTTCCTAAACCTCCCGCAATTGCTACTACTGGTGCTTGGTGTTTTGTTCCTTTATTGGTGGTTACGATAAACGTTCCGTCATCTTGCTTTTCAATAGTATCAGCACGTTCTCCTAAAGTAAAACCTGGTTCAAATTGTTTAATTTGCTCCATCAATTTATCGGTTAAGTCACCAGCTAAAATCTCTGGATATGCTGGGATATCGTAAATTGGTTTTTTAGGATAAATTTCTGAACATTGCCCTCCTGGTTGTGGTAAGGCATCAATTAAATGACAACGTAATTTTAATAATCCTGCTTCAAAAACCGTAAATAATCCTGTAGGTCCTGCTCCAATAATTAATATATCTGTTTGTATCATTTTATAACAAAATTCTCTTATTTATACTGAGATTCCTGCCTTTTGAAATAAGACAGGAATATGTATGCGTTAGTGATTGAGTGGCTTGTTTGAGCTCTTCCAATTTTTTAATTGGAAAGCGAGTAACGAAAGCACGCTCGAACGCCCAAAATTAAAGTATTTGTTTAGCTTAAAACCTGACTTTTATCAGTTAAGCTACGTTAATTACTTCTGTAATTTCTGGTGCGTATTTTTTTATAGTTGCTTCTACTCCGTTTTTCAAGGTCATTTGATTGACTGAACAACCGCTGCAAGCTCCTTCTAATTGTACTTTTACTGTACTGTCTTCGATAGATAATAGTTTAATATTACCCCCATCACTTACTAAAAAAGGTCGGATTTCTTCCAACGCTTTTTCTACGTTATTTCTTATGTCTGCTGTTGCCATAACTGCTTATTTTGAGCTACAACCACTCATGGTAGTAATTCGTACTACTTCTGTTGGTGGTAAGTTTGCATTTCTTTTTAATAGTTGCGAAACCATTTCTTTGGTTACCTCTGTAAAAGCATTTGCTAGTGGTGTGTTTTCTTGTAAAGCTACTGGGTGTCCAACATCTCCTGCTTCACGTATGCTTTGTACTAATGGTATTTCTCCTAAGAAACTTGTTTCAATATCTTCGGCTAAATTTTTAGCGCCTCCTTCTCCAAAAATATAATATTTATTGTTAGGAAGTTCTGCTGGTGTAAAATACGCCATATTTTCAACGATACCTAATACCGGTACGTTAATACTTTCTTGTTTAAACATTGCTACTCCTTTTTTAGCGTCTGCTAAGGCAATGTTTTGCGGTGTACTTACTACAACTGCCCCGTTAATTGGCACTGCTTGTACTATTGATAAATGTACATCTCCTGTTCCTGGAGGTAAGTCGATTAATAAGAAATCTAACTCTCCCCAATCTGCATCAAAGATTAATTGATTTAATGCTTTTGAAGCCATTGGCCCACGCCAAATTACTGCCTGACTTGGATCGGTAAAGAAACCTAGTGATAATAATTTTACTCCGTAACTTTCAATCGGCTTCATTTTTGAGCGCCCATTTACGTTTACCGCTAACGGCTTTTCTCTTTCTACATCAAACATTAAGTGCTGTGATGGCCCATAAACATCGGCATCTAACACTCCTACTTTGAATCCCATTTTTGCTAATGAAACAGCCATGTTTGAGGTAATGGTAGATTTTCCTACTCCACCTTTACCTGAGGCAATAGCTATGATGTTTTGAATATTAGGAATTTCTTTTCCTCTAATTTGATTTGGGTTTTCTTTTTGTTGAACTTCCACCTTCACATTCACTTTTACATCGATTTTTTGATCAACGTGTTGGTGAATAGCCTTCATTATCTCTACTTCTACTTTCTTTTTGGCTTGTAATGATGGATTTGCTATAGTAACATCAACAATAACTTCATCTCCAAATGTAACTACATTGGTTATATTTTCGTTTTCTACTAAACTTTTACCTTCTCCTGGTGCTGTTATCGTTTCTAACGCTTTGTATATATCTTGTTTTTTAAAACTCATGTTTTATGCTATATGCTTTAAACAGCAAGCGGTAAGCTTGTTGCTTATTTTTATTTAATCTTAACTGCAAAGATACGTTTTAGCCCTCAGAAAATAAAGTCTTTAGATTGGTAATATTTATAGGTTGATAAGTTGGTTTTATAGACAAGTTCTACGCTGAATTATCTTTCAGAAATCAACCAAAGTAAAGTTTAGTTTTTTCTTAAAAAACTAGGATATGTAGCCTTTTTGAAATCCATAAGTTAATAATGCTTCATACGAGTTCCCTTTTAAGTTTAAAAGTTTTACAAATGCTGGTTCAGTTTTGAGTCCTTGTTGTTTTAGAGTTATAATTTTAGATCTAAATACTTCTCCTTCTTTTAACAACACCTGATATTCAACAAGCATGTGTAGATATGAGTCTTGCTCTTCTGGTAGTTTATTTTGTACAAAAATTTCTATTGGAAAGGTTTTATACTCAAGTGTAATGATTGTTGTTTTTAAGTTTTTGTATGATGGAATTGTTTTTACTTCAAACCCAGGAAGTTTTCCATATTTCTCACGCACAACTTTTACAATGTCTTCATGATTTTCACTTTGACAAATAATGTCTAAATCGCTTGACTCTACATCAATATTGATAGGTATTGTACCTACCAAAATAGGGTTAAAGTTTTTTAATAGCTCAAAAAGATTTAACTCTAATAATACTTTATAAGCTTCTTTTTGTCGGACAGTTCCTTCTTTTAAGTATGTTATATCTTTAAAATTTATCACAACTCTTCGCTTGGATTCCAAAACACCTTTTCAAAATTTTGAATTTGGTTGTCAATAACCTCAATTCCTTCGTTTTCTAACAATTGTTGCATTAGGTTTGTCCCATCAAAATGGTGTTTTCCTGTTAACAGTCCTTTTCTGTTTACTACTCGATGTGCTGGTACTTCTTTTTCTGAAGAGTTATTCATTGCCCAACCTACCATTCTTGCCGAACGAGCTGCTCCTAAATAGGTTGCTATGGCTCCATAACTTGTTACTCTTCCATGTGGTATTAAACGAGCTACTTCATACACTTTTTCGAAGAAATTTTTATCTATCATTTGGTAAAGATAGCTTTCTTTTAGAATTAAATTGGAATATATAAAGAACACCTAAAACAAAAAATCCTGCTAATTAGCAGGATTAATAGTTTAGTTTGAATTTTATATATGTAATCGGTTTTCCGATTTCTAAATATTGTTTTTCGTAAAATGTTTGTGTTCCTGTTACTTCTTCAGGACTGTACACATTTTTATAAACATCGTGATTAGCGTGTAAAATTTCGTGACCCTCTCCATGCAATAAACCTAAAGTGTAACCGTGCATGAATTCACTATCGGTTTTTAGGTTGACTGTTCCTTCTGAATTTAAAATACCATGGTATTTCTTTAAAAACTCAGAATTCGTCATACGGTGTTTAGTACGCTTATACTTAATTTGTGGATCTGGGAAGGTTATCCAAATTTCAGAAACTTCATTTTCAGCAAAAATATAATCTACTAGCTCTATTTGAGTTCTAATAAAAGCCACATTTTCCATGTTATTTTCTAGTGCTGTTTTAGCTCCTCGCCAAAATCGTGCACCTTTAATATCAATTCCAATAAAGTTTTTATCAGGATTTTTTTCTGCTAAAGCAATCGTATATTCACCTTTACCACAACCTAGCTCTAAAACTATTGGGTTGTCGTTTTTAAAAAAAGTATTCCACTTTCCTTTATAAGAAAAGTTATTGGTTACTTCTTCTCGTGTTGGTTGAATAACGTTAGCAAACGTTTCATTTTCTCTGAAACGTTTTAGTTTGTTTTTACTTCCCAAAGTGTATAGAAATTAGGCTCTATCTTCTGTTCCTTCTCTTTGAAAACGAGCAGCTTCTTTCATCCAATAAGCAAATAACACTAATAGGATTAATAAAAAGAACCAGTTTACGGCGTTTGAAGTCCACCAACCTGCATCTGATTTAGCTACTGTTAAACGTAACCAATTGAATGGTGCAAATAAAAAGTCGGTAAATAAACTACCAATCCATCTAAAAATATTGCCTGCTATCATATCTTAAGTATCTTTACAGCTGCAAAAATATAAAAAGAAACAATGTTAGCCAATTTTTTCGGTAAATCTAAACCTATAAATTTTATTGTACTGTTTGTACTATTCTTAGGGTATTTTGTTTTAAGTATTTTTTCTAAAGAATTATCTTTCAACCTTGTTAAGGAACTTGGTTGGTTTTTAGTCGTTTTTTCGGTGTATAATTTTATTATTGCTAAGAACTTATTGACTTATGATAACTCTTTTGCTTTTTTATTTTTTGTGATATTAATTGGTTTTTTTCCTGATACCATACAGATAAATAAAACTTTTTACGCCAACTTAACTATACTTCTTTTTTTACGAAAAGTGTATAGCTTACAGTCTTCTAAAAATATTCTTCATAAGTTATTCGATGGTGGTTTGTGGCTTGGAATTTCATTTTTAATAGAGCCTTATGCTCCTTTATTACTGATATTACTTTACTTGTCTATATTTTTACACCAACGATTTACCTATCAAACATTATTAACACCTGTAATTGGTTTTTTTGCTCCGGTTTTTCTGTATTTCACTTACTATTTTTGGTATGATAACCTTGAAAAATTTTGGTTGCTTTTTGATTGGAATTTTTATCCTGATTTAAGCTTTTATTCTCATGAAAAGTATTTGTTCCCTATTCTTTTTATAGTTTTCTTTTTAGTAGCTTCAATCATTTTAAAAAGTCCCAAGGCACTTGCTGTTAAAAATAAATTTAGAAAAAACTGGATATTAATTCTTGCCCACCTTACCATTACTACAGCCATTTTACTTTTAGTTCAAGATGGCTCTGGAAGTGAGTTCTTGTATGTATTCTTCCCTGTTTCTGTTATTCTAGCTAATGGAATAGAATTTTTTCAAAAGAAATGGTATGCCGACGCTATTATTATTTTATTTTTAATAGCTTCTTTTACTATAAGTACTGTTGCGTAAATTATAATTTTACTCCGTAAGCCAAATCACCCGCATCTCCTAAGCCAGGAACTATATAACCTTTGTCGTTTAACTTTTCGTCAATATCAGCAATCCATAAAGTAGTACTTTCTGGTAAGTGTTTAGCAACATACTCTACACCTTCAATTGAACCAATAACCGAAGCTATAATTATTTCTTTTGGTGTTCCGTATTTTTTTATTCCCTCATAAACCTCAACCATAGAACGCCCTGTTGCTAACATTGGGTCTACCAATAATAATGTTTTTCCGTCAATAGAAGGTGATGCGAAGTACTCTACTACTATTTCGAATTCTTCATCGTTATTCGGGTGATGACGGTATGCTGAGATAAAAGCATTCTCTACATCATCAAAATAATTCAACATTCCATTGTGTAATGGTAACCCTGCTCTAAGGATAGAGCATAAAACTATATTATTTGCTAGTAATTCTACCTTTTTTGTTCCTAATGGTGTTGTTATTTCTTTTGCTTCATAATTTAACTCTTTACTTAATTCGTAGGCTAAAACTTCCCCTATTCTTTCAATGTTTCTACGGAAACGCATAGAGTCTTTTTGAATTGAGATATCTCTGAGTTCAGCTAGGAATTTATTAAGAATAGAATTTTGTTTGGCTAAGTGATGAGTTTTCATGAAGTGTATTCTTTTTTGTACTCTACAAAAGTAACGGATTTTATCAAGCTTTTATAAAGTTGGTTAGTGCTTTTAATAGTTCTTCTTTTGCTTCAACATGACTCATGTGTCCGTTCGGTAATGCTATTAATGAGGTATTGGTTCTCTTTGCTTCTTCTTCAACAGTAGTATAATTTAATATTGGATCATTTTTCCCTGCAATTATTAACCTCTTTTCTATTGTTTGTAAAACAGCTTCTTTGTTTTTACGCAAACGCATTCCTTCTGTAGCTGCAATGTACCCTCTAACAGGTGTTTTTAAGGCTTCTTCTCTTATTTTCTCTATTTCTCCAGATAACTGTAAACGCATACTCTCTGCAAACAAGTTACTAATTGACATTTTTACTAATGTTTCATAGTTTTCCTTAGCCATTTCAACAGCTCTGAGTCGCAACTTTTTTCTTTCTTCACTATCTGCTTGAGATGTAGAGTTCATCAAACAAACTCCTTTTACGTTTTTTGGATATTTTTCTGCAAAGGCTAAAGCAACATACCCTCCCATGGAATGCCCTACAAAAATGGCTCGACGGATTTTTAACTCTTTTAACACTGCTTTTACAGCATCTGCCATTTCTTCCATCGAATGTACATACCCAATACACCCTGTTTTTCCACTTCCTAATAAATCAACACAAACTATTCTGTATTTTTTAGATAATTCTTTACTTATACTACTCCACATCGTAGAATTCTCTAAAAATCCATGGAGCAATACTATAACACTTCCTTTTCCTTCATCAGTAAAGTAAATATTTGTTTTTTTAAATTCTATACTGTTTTGCATTCAACAAAAATATGTATCTTTCATTAGTTAACTTATCAAATAATTGCTAAAAATATTGATTTCTCCTTTTCAAAATCTTTCTAAAAAACAAGAGCGAAATCTCACGATTTTTCTTATAACTTCTACATTGATTCTTATACTTTGTATGCTTTATTTGGATAGTTATCTAAAAAATGAAGTATGTAAAAATGGTATTATAAGCTTTGAATTAGCAAAAGACATCGCAGTATCTGAGAAATATATTAATTCTTGGAACGAAACTTCTAAAATAGCTTGCGGCATTAGCTTAGGGCTTGATTATCTTTTTTTAATTTCTTATTCTTTATTAATAGCTATTTTTATTCATAAGTTTAATAAGAAACTTTGGAAAGACTCTTCTTTATACAGCTTTGGAGTAATCCTTATATTTTCTTTATTTTTTGCTGGTTTTTGTGATGCTATCGAAAACATTGGGTTAATTAAATTACTAATGGGAAGCACGAAACAGCAATGGAGCTCTGTTGCTTATTTTTTTGCTATACCTAAGTTTGTTTTTATTGCTATTGGAATACTTTATATCCTTTTCAATTTTGTTTATTTGTTATTCAAAAAACAAAACAAATGAAATTCTCAAAAGAAACTTTAATTACAGGCTTTGCTTTATTTTCTATGTTTTTCGGAGCTGGTAATTTAATTTTGCCTCCTTTTTTAGGAAAGAGTGCTGGCAACTTATGGTTTTGGGTAACTATTGGCTTTTTTATTACTGCTGTTTTTATTCCTATGATAGGTATTTTAGCTCATGCTAAACTACAAGGTACTATGTACGATTTTGGTAAAAAAGTATCTCCAACTTTTAGTCTTATATATTGCTTTGTTGTATACACCATTTGTATTGCTTTGCCTGCCCCTAGAACTGCATCGGTTACTCATGAAATGGCCATTGCTCCTTACTTTAATAATAGTAGTTCTTTAGTTACAAGTACAATTTATTTCGGACTTGTTTTTCTTTTTACCTTGAACCGATCAAAAGTACTAAGCCTACTAGGCAAATTTTTAACACCACTTATTATTTTCATTTTATTAGCTATAATTTTTGTTGGAATTTTTACAGCTCCAGATATAATAACTCCAACTACGCTTAAAGCTCCTTTTGTTGATGGTTTACTAGAAGGGTATCAAACTTTTGATGCCATTGCTTCCATAGTTGTTGGTGGTGTTTTAGTTGTTTCAATGAATTTTAATACAAATACAACTTTTGAAGAGAAAAAAGAGCTAATTACCAAAGCTGGTTTTATCGCTGGTTTAGGATTGTTAATTATCTATGCAGGTCTTATTTACAATGGTGTATTATTTAGTTCTACTTTTTCTGAAAATGCTAACAGGACAGAAATTTTAACCTCTTTGAGTAACCAAACTTTAGGAAATATTGGAAGTGTTTTTCTAAGTGTTTTAGTTGCTTTAGCTTGCTTTACAACTGCTGTTGGAGTTATTACTGGTACTGCCGATTATTTTAAAGGTATTAACAATAACTCTCAAAACGTTTTTACAGTTACTGCTATTATCGGGTGCATATTAGGGATTGCTGTTGGTCAATTTGATGTAAAATACATCATCTACATTGCGCTACCAGCTTTAATGTTTATTTACCCTATTACTATTATATTAATTGTACTGAATGTACTTCCAGAAAAATACACCTCAACTTTAGTTTTTAAAATTGTAGTAGGGGTGACTTTCTTATTTAGTATTCCTGATTTTCTAGGTTATGTTATTAATCCAAGTTATTTAACTGAAATAAAAAACACTATTCCTTTTGCTAATCATAATTTAGGATGGGTATTACCTGCCATATTGAGTTTTATATTTGCTAATTTGTTTAAAAGGAAAAAGCAAATTCTAACTGAATAAGTTACTTAATAAACGATATTTTATATATAAACTAAAAAAGCTCGCAATCGCGAGCTTTATATTTTTATTCGGGTTGAGTATTGTTAAAAACGATATCCTAAATTTATTCCTACTCTAGGTACAATTGAACGAGCCTCAGAAGTAAATAGGTTTCTTCCTAAACCTCCGTAAACATCAAGTACAAAACCTCCTGAAGATACATATTTTGAGCCAAAAGCTAACCCTAAAGCCCCATCAGTATATTCCTTAAAAGTATTAGGCGAACCGTCAAGCTCAATTTCTCTTTCTCCTGTATTAATCCCCATAAAAACTTCACCAAAATAGTTCCAATTGCTATTGTTCGTAAAATAATGGCGGAAAAAAGGTGTGAACATTCGTTCTTCGTTGTATCTAAAATCTGCTGATCTTTTTTCAAAGTTAAATAACGCTGAAATACCAATTGAGGAACGATCGGTAGTATAATATTCATACGATACTTCTAACGTTTTAAAAGCTAATGCATCTAGTAAATCTACTTTTACTTCTTGCTGTGCATAGGTAAAAGAGCTAACAAAAGCCACAGCTGCTAATAATATTTTTTTCATTTGAATTTTTACTATTTATAATTTATGTATTGCCCACAAGTATAATACCACAAACATACATTTTTTTATAAAAAACAGTTTAGTGAAATATATTTTCTCTCTTACGAGCAGTTACAGTTTGTATCGCAACCACTATTTTTTTTAGGTTTAAAAAAGAACTTTTTAACTAAAAAAACAACTGCTCCACAAACAACCACATATGTTAAAACTTCTTGCATTAACTTAAAATTTGATAGGCTATAAATGCTGATAAATATGCCAAAGCCCCCATACTTACTAATTGAACCGTTGGCCACTTCCAACTTTTAGTTTCTCTTTTTACAATTGCTAACGTTGCCATACATTGCATTGCAAACGCATAAAACAACAATAAAGAAATTCCTGTAGCAAAATTAAACCTCTTCTCTCCTGTGTCAGGGTTTATCTCTGATGCCATTTTTTGTTTGATAGTAGTCGTATCTTCTCCATCGTCTTCTACACTATAAATAGTTGCTAACGTACCAATAAACACCTCTCTAGCAGCAAAAGAACTAATTAACCCAATACCAATTTTCCAGTCATAACCTAATGGTTTAACAACTGGTTCTATTGTTTTTCCTGCTATTCCTATATATGAGTTTGCTAGTTTAGCAGAAGCGACTTTTTTAGCTAGTTCTTCTTCTGATAATTGTTGATTTGCTACATTTTCAACTACACTTTTCTCTGCTTTTTCAAACGATGATGGTCCATGGGATGCTAAAAACCATAATACTATTGAAATTGCTAAAATGATTTTTCCTGCTCCAAAAACAAATGCTTTTGTTTTATCTAACACATCATAAAACACATTTTTAACCGATGGTATCTTGTAGTTAGGCATCTCAACTACAAAAAGCGAGTTGTTTTTTATCTTCAATGTCTTGTGTAACACATATGCTGCGATGATTGCAGCCGCGAATCCTAAAATATATAAAGCCAACAGGGTAAAACCTTGTAAACTTAAAAAACCAAACAACTTAGTATCAGGAATAATTAAAGCTATTAAAATAGCATACACAGGTAATCTTGCAGAACAGGTTGTAAATGGTGTTACCAAAATGGTAATTAATCGTTCTTTCCAACTACCAATAGTTCTAGTTGCCATAATTGCTGGAATAGCGCATGCTGTACCTGAGATTAAAGGAATAACACTTTTACCACTCATTCCAAAGCGACGCATAATTTTATCCATCAAAAACACCACGCGGCTCATATATCCTGTTTCTTCAAGAATGGATATAAAAAGAAACAAAATAGCTATTTGAGGAATAAAAATTACAACTCCACCAACACCAGGAATAATTCCATCTGTTAATAAATCAGTAAACATTCCTGCTGGTAATTGTGCTTTTGTAAACTCTGCCATATTAGCAAATAACCCATCTATAAGATCCATAGGTGTAGACGCCCAATCAAAAATAGATTGAAATATTAACAATAACAATCCGAAGAAAATAACATACCCAAATATTTTATGAGTAAAAACTCTATCTAATCTACTGCGAACATCTGTTGCTTTAGAAGCGTCTATCTTATAAGTTTTATTTAAAACAGCATTTATTTGCTGATATCTATATATCGTTTCTTTATGCTGATATTTTTTCTGCTTTGTAATTTCACCTTCAAACTCTTTTATTGCGTCTTTTTCTGAAGAAGAAAGTAATGGAGTGTGGTTTTTAGTTAACATCATCCACAACTCATACGATGTAAACTCTTTACTTACTGTAGCCAATCGGTCAAAGTAAGTCACATCAATTTTTTTAGATAGTTCGTTAAAATTTGAATGTACTTTTAACGATTCATAATTCGCTACTACCTCTTTTAAGTCGTCAACACCTTCATTTGTTCTTGCTGACATTAACACTACTTTAGTATGTAACTCTTTTTCTAAAGCTGGTATATCTATAGAAATTCCTTTTCGTTTTAGTTGGTCTGCCATGTTTAAAGCTAAAACCGTAGGAACTTCTAAATCCTGAATTTGTGAAAACAGTAATAAGTTTCTTTTTAGGTTTTCAATATCTGCAACTACAACAATTACATCTGGCTTTTCTTCCTGATGTGTAGTCATCAAAGCTTTTAAAACAATGCTTTCGTCTAAAGAAGTTGGATTGATACTGTATGTACCTGGTAAATCAGTAATTATTGCACTTTTACCTCCAGGCAACTTACAAATTCCTTGTTTTTTATCAACCGTAACCCCAGGATAATTTCCTACTTTTTGGTTTAAACCTGTTAACTGATTAAATAACGATGTTTTACCTGTATTAGGATTTCCAATTAAAGCTACATTAATACGATTACTCATCAGCTATAGTTTTACAATTGAAATTTGACTAGCTGTTTCTTTTCGAATCGCTAAATGACTTCCATTTACGCATATATACATAGGATCTTTTAGTGGAGCAATTTGGAGTAACTCTACTTCACTTCCTGGTAAACACCCCATTTCTAATAACTTCAGCGGAATCTTATCTAAGCACTCTTCAGATATAATTCCTTTTTCCCCTAAATGTAACGATGCGATAGTACTCAAAAGATATATTTTTAGCTTGCAAATATACTAAAATAGAATCATTCTAAACAGTATATCAACACAATATATCATTTATTTACAATAGGTTGTTCTCTTTGTATGATGTCTTATATTTGTGGTATGACTTTCGACAATATTATTGGGCAAGAACACATCAAAAAACACCTACAGCAATCAGCTGAAAACAATAGAATTCCGCATGCACAACTCTTTGTTGGCAAAGAAGGAAGTGGTACTTTACCTATGGCTATTGCCTATGCTCAATTCCTATTATGTAATTTTTCTGATAATCCAGAAGCTTGTAATATAAAATGTAGCAAACTACAACACCCTGATTTACATTTTGCTTTTCCAGTAACCACAAATGACTCGGTAAAAAAGCACCCAGTTAGTAATTTGTTTTTAGAGGATTGGCGTTCTTTTATTGAAGAGCAACCTTATGGAAGTTTGTTTAATTGGCTACAACATATTGGTGTTGAAAATAAACAAGGTCAAATTGGTGTTGATGAAGCAGAAGACATTGTAAAAAAGCTACAATTAAAATCGTATGAAGGTGGTTTTAAAGTAATGATTATTTGGATGGCTGAAAAAATGAATGTTGCTGCCTCTAACAAATTATTAAAACTAATTGAAGAACCGCCAAGCAAAACTATTTTCATTCTTATTACTGAAGATGAAGAACAGATTATAAACACTATAAAATCTAGATGTCAGGCTTTACATTTTCCTGCATTAAGTGAAAGTGATATAGCTAATAATCTAGTTCAACAAGAAGGTGTATCAGAAAATGAAGCAGTAAAAATTGCTCATCAATCTGAAGGAAACTACAACAAAGCACTACATGTTTTAAACAATAATTCAAACGACTTAGTTTTTGAGCAATGGTTTATTACATGGATTCGAGCTGCCTTTAGAGCTAAAGGAAATGCTGCCGTTATTCAAGATTTAATAGGATGGTCAGAAGAAATTGCTAAATCTGGTAGAGAAACTCAAAAACAGTTTTTACAATATTGTTTACAATTTTTCAGACAGGCTTTACTTCTCAACTATGGAACTCCAGATTTAGTGTTTTTAGAAACAAAATCTGCAAACTTTGACCTTGCTAAATTTGCTCCGTTTATTCATAGTGCTAATATTCTAATTATCGAAAAAGAAGTAAGCGATGCTCAATATCATATTGAAAGAAACGGAAATGCTAAAATTATTTTGTTAGATTTATCTATTAAACTAACGCGTCTTCTTCATACTAAAGAAGAAAAAATTCAATCTTAACTATGAAAACAAAGCATATAATTACCGCACTTATTTTCGGAATACTTTTTGTTGCTTGTAAACAAGAAAAAAAAGAACCGTTATTACAAGAGTATTTGGTTGGAAGCTGGGAAACTACATATTTAAAAATTGAATATTTAACTGCTAACGAAACCGATAGTACTTCTGTTTTTGAAGATGATTTTAGTAAACCTAATTCAGGAAAAGCACAATCTACCTATAACAACGATGGCACTTTTTCTGCATGGTTTGTACAAGCTGACGGAAAAAAAGTTGGTGAAACAGATGGAAAGTGGGAAACAAGTGGCGATAGTCTGTTTGTTGATTACCCTTATTTAGGGAAACAAGTACAAGCTTGGTATAAAATTACACAAACAAACGACGGGTTTAGTGCTAGGTCTACTTATGATTGGGATAATGATGGGGAAAATGATGACACTTTGCTTATGAAAACTAAAAAAATAGAATTATAAAATTGCGTATTTTCAACAACATATCACTACGAATTAGAATTTTCTTGTCAATGATACTTTTGGTGCTATTAGCATCAATTTTAATTGTAATGGTTACTATATATCAATACGACGAGCAAACAAAAGATTATAATACTGCACGTTTTGAGCGTAAAGAGTTCTCTACAAAGCAAGATATTGAAATAGAACTTAAACGTAGAACCACTTACCCAGTAACTACTGAGAATTTGTCTAAAATTTTTCAAGATAGAATTTATGACATCGCTTATGTTCATAAACTTACTATCTCTATGTATGACATGGATGGAAAACTGTTAAAATCTTCCATTCCATATAACTTTGACAAAAAAGAAGGTCAAGACTTAGCTAACGAAACTGTTAGAGACTTAGCTAACAATTCAAATCATAAAATTTTTAAAAGTAGATCCGAAAAAGGTATCACTTACCAATCTTCATACACCTACTTAAACGACCCTCGTTTTAAAAGGATTGGAATTTTAGAGCTACAAATAGCACAAGATAATGAAGAGCAAAAGCAAGAACTACGAGAGTTTATTTCTCGCTTATCATTAGTTTATCTACTAATGCTTATAATTGCCATTATTTTAGCTTACTTCTTATCAACCTATATTACCCGATCAATTCAAACCATCTCGCAAAAAATAAATGAAACTCGTTTAAATAAGCGTAACGAAAAGATTACCTTAAACTCTGCTAGTTCAGAAATCAACTCTCTTGTTGCCGCTTATAATAACATGATTGATCAATTAGAAGAAAGTGCTGTAAAACTAGCTCAAAGTGAACGTGAACAGGCTTGGAGAGAAATGGCTAAACAGGTAGCTCACGAGATTAAAAATCCGTTAACACCAATGCGCTTATCAGTACAAAGTTTTGAAAGGAAATTCAACCCAGAAGACCCAAACATTAAAGAAAAAATGTCTGAATACAGCGAAACGCTTATTCAGCAAATCGATGTAATGAGTTCTATAGCTTCAGCTTTTTCTGATTTTGCTAAAATGCCTACACAACGTAGAGAAAAATTAAATGTAGTTGATATTGTTAAACATTCTTTAGATATTTTTACTGAAGACTATATACACTATTTTCCTCAGGAGAAAGAGTTATACGCTAGTTTAGACAAAACTCAATTAATACGAATTGTCACCAACCTAGTTAAAAACTCAATTCAGGCAATAAAAGACACCGATAAAAACCCTAAAATTGAAGTTAAAGTTGCTTCTGAAGGGAATAGTGTTAAAATCACAGTTTCTGATAACGGAAAAGGTATTAGTGAAGAAAATAAAGAACTAATTTTCGAGCCTAAGTTTACTACTAAAACAAGCGGAATGGGCTTAGGGCTTTCTATAATAAAAAATATAATTGAAGCATATGACGGTACTATCTCCTTTACTTCAACTAAAGGAGTTGGAACTGTTTTTACTGTAATATTACCTAAAACATAAACATAGTATGAATTTTGAAAATATTTTAGTTGAACAAGCTAACGGATTGGCAACTATTACAATTAACCGACCAAAAAAGCTAAACGCTTTAAACAAAGCTACTATTGAAGAACTTCATAATGCTTTCAAAACTTTGGAAGAAGATAGTGCTGTTAAAGTAATTATTATCACAGGAAGTGGAGAAAAAGCATTTGTTGCAGGGGCAGACATTTCTGAGTTTGCACATTTCTCTGTTGAAGAAGGAGGAATGTTAGCTAAAAAAGGACAGGAAATTTTATTTGATTTTGTTGAGAACCTATCTACTCCAGTTATAGCTGCTGTTAATGGCTTTGCTTTAGGAGGTGGATTAGAGTTAGCAATGGCTTGTCATTTTAGGGTAGCTTCAGACAATGCCAAAATGGGCTTACCTGAAGTTTCTTTAGGAGTTATCCCTGGTTATGGTGGCACACAACGCTTACCTCAATTAGTTGGTAAGGGAAAGGCAATGGAATTAATAATGACAGCAGGTATGATTTCTGCTGAGGAAGCTAAAGAAGCTGGATTGGTAAATCATGTAACTTCACAAGAAGAGCTTTTACCTTTAGCTGAAAAAATAGCTTCAAAAATTATGCGTAACTCCTCAGTAGCTATCAGCGCAGCAATTAAAGCCGTAAACGATAATTTTAAAGATGGTGTAAATGGTTTTGAAAGCGAAATTACAGGATTTGGAAACTGCTTTGGTACCGAAGATTTTAAAGAAGGAACTACTGCTTTTTTAGAGAAACGTAAACCTGATTTTCCAGGAAAGTAATATCTTTTCAACAGAATATTCTATATAAAAAAATAGCATCTAAATAATATTTAGATGCTATTTTTACAATAAGGGGATTACATTAATAAAATGGGGGTTATTAACTGAAGCAAATATATACTAAATTCAATAATATCCAAATTTTAGCAAGGGATTTTTATCAAACAAACATTAATTTTGCATTATTAACACAATAACAACTATACCTTTCCATTCCATTCATTATAGAATTGATTTAAAAAACCTTCCATATAAGAATGCCTATGCTCTGCTATTGATTTTCCTGTAGTAGTATTCATCTTATCTTTTAAAAGCAAAAGTTTTTCATAAAAATGGTTAATCGTAGGTGCTGTAGACTTTTTATATTCTTCTTTAGTCATGTTTAAATTTGGAACGATCTCTGGATTATAAAGTTCTCTATTTTTGAATCCACCGTAATTAAAACAACGAGCAATACCTATAGCTCCAATGGCATCTAATCGGTCAGCATCTTGAACAACATTTAGTTCAGGGGAAGAAAACCTTTGTTCGAAATTCCCTCCTTTAAAAGAAATATTCGTTATTATCTTTTCTATGTGAATAATTACTTCTTCGGGTACCTGTTGATTAAGAAGGAACGCTCTAGCTTTTTTCGGGCCAACTGTTTCATCTCCATTATGAAATTTACTATCAGCTATATCATGTAACAATGCTCCTAAAGAAACCACAAACTCATCAACATTTTCATCTTTAGCAATCAACAAAGCATTTTTATAAACTCGTTCAATATGAAAAAAATCATGTCCTCCTTCTGCTCCTTGTAAAGTTTCTTTTACAAACTCAATGGTGTTTTGTATTATTTGTTCTTTGTTCATTATCCAAAAATAAAAATCCTGCATTTATAAGTACAGGATTTTAAAAGTATTATTATAAATTATTTTATGCAGTAACCGATGGTTTAACCAAATTGTTAGCTACTAAATATTCTGCTATTTGAACTGTATTCGTTGCAGCTCCTTTACGAAGGTTATCTGCAACAATCCACATATTTAAAGTATTTGGTTGAGATTCATCTCTTCTAATTCTACCCACGAAAACCTCATCTTTATTATTTGCTAAAATAGGCATAGGGTATACATTGTTTTGTACATCATCTTGTACAACCACCCCATCAGTTTGTGTAAGTAACTCACGTACTTTGTCTAATTCAAAATCATTTTCAAACTGAACATTTACAGCCTCAGAATGCCCTCCAGCGGTTGGTATTCTAACTGCTGTAGCTGTAACTGCAAAAGAATCGTCTCGTAAAATCTTTTTAGGTTCTTTTACAAGCTTCATTTCTTCTTTCGTATATCCATTTTCTAAGAATACATCGCAATGAGGTAATGCATTTCTTCCAATTGGATGTGGGTACGCCATTTCTCCTTCAACTCCAGCTTCTTCATTATCTAATTGCTGAACAGCTTTTACACCTGTTCCTGAAACTGACTGATAAGTTGAAATCACAACACGTTTCATGTTATATTCTTTATGTAACGGAGCTAATGCCATTACCAACTGAATAGTAGAACAGTTTGGATTTGCTATTATTTTATCTTCACTAGTTAATACATCTCCATTGATTTCAGGAACTACTAGTTTCTTGGTTGGATCCATTCTCCACGCTGAAGAATTATCAATTACCGTTGTACCAACTGCAGCAAACTTAGGAGCCCACTCTATTGAAGTAGAACCTCCAGCAGAAAACAACGCGATATCAGGTTGCATCGCCACTGCGGTTTCTAAACCAACCACTGTATAATTTGTGCCCTTGAATTCTATTTGTTTTCCTACCGAACGCTCTGAAGCAACAGGAATTAACTCTGTTACTGGAAAATTACGTTCTGCTAAAACTTGTAACATTACATTACCTACCATTCCGGTAGCGCCTACTACTGCTACTCTCATCTTTTTACTATTTGAGTATAAAATTAATTGTTTGTATGCTACAAAGGTTTAAAAAAAACAAATTGGTTGTATCTTAATTATGCGAAAAAATACGTTAAAGTTTAAAATTATATCACTTTTGATTAAAAAGTGTTGTTTTAAACAGTAAAACTCAAAAAATCAGTACATTTGCACCGATTTTTTATTAAAATCATAACATATTTGTTTAACTTAAAAAAGTATAGCATGCAACTGTACAACAAGTTAAGCGCTGAAGAACGCGCTAAATTAATAGACGATGCGGGTAAAGACCGTATTACCATCTCATTCTATCAATACCACAAGATAGAAAACCCAACTTTATTTAGAAATAAATTATTCCTTGAGTGGAATGAACTAGATGTTTTAGGAAGAACATATGTTTCTTACGAAGGAATTAATGCTCAAATATCTGTACCATCTGAAAACTTTTTAGCTTTAAAAGATCAATTAGACAGTATTTCCTTTTTAAAAGGAATTCGTTTAAACGTGGCCATTGAACACGACAACAAATCCTTTTTAAAACTAAAAGTAAAAGTTCGCAACAAGATTGTTGCTGACGGATTAAATGACGATACTTTTGATGTTACTGATAAAGGAGTGCACCTAAATGCAAAAGAGTTCAATGAAATGCTAGCAAACCCTAATACTGTTTGTGTAGATATGCGTAATCATTACGAAAGTGAAATTGGACATTTTGATGGCGCTGTAACTCCAGATGTTGATACATTTAGAGATTCTTTAGATATTATTGAAGAAGATTTAAAAGACCATAAAGAAGACAAAAACTTATTAATGTATTGTACTGGCGGTATTCGATGTGAAAAAGCATCTGCTTATTACAAACACAAAGGTTTTAAAAATGTTTTTCAGCTTGAAGGAGGAATTATTGAATATACACGTCAAGTAAAATCAGAAGGTTTAGAGAACAAATTTTTAGGAAAAAATTTTGTTTTTGACCATAGAAGAGCTGAAAAGATTTCTGATGATGTAATTGCTAATTGCCACCAATGCGGAAAACCTTGCGATACACATACTAACTGTGCTAACGAAGGTTGTCACTTACTATTTATTCAGTGTGATGAATGTGCTGAAAAAATGGAAAACACATGTTCTCCTGAATGTCAAGAAATCATTCATTTACCTTACGAAGAACAAAAAGAATTGCGTAAAGGAAAACACGCAAGTAATAAAATATTTAAAAAAGGACGTTCAGAAGCTTTAAAATTTAAAAAGTAATGCAAAAGATTGAGTTAATGGCTCCTGCTGGTAATTTTGAATCGTTACAAGCAGCTTTAGATAATGGATGTGATTCTATATACTTTGGTGTAGAGCAATTAAATATGCGTGCTCGAGCATCTATCAATTTTACCTTAGATGATTTAGAAGAAATTTCTCGTAGATGTACTGAGAAAAATGTTCGTACGTATTTAACATTAAATACTATTGTATACGACCATGATTTATCTATCGTAAAAACCTTAATCAAAAGAGCTAAAGAAGCTAATATTACTGCCGTAATCGCAATGGATCAAGCTGTAATTGCAATGGCTAGAGCTGAAGGTATGGAGGTTCATATTTCTACTCAAATTAATATTACCAACATCGAAACAGTTAAGTTTTATGCAATGTTTGCTGATACTGTGGTGTTGAGTAGAGAATTGAGTTTACGTCAGGTAAAAAAGATTACAGAGCAAATTGAAAAAGAAGAAATCAAAGGACCTTCTGGTCGTTTGTTAGAAATTGAAATTTTTGGTCACGGAGCACTTTGTATGGCAGTTTCTGGGAAATGTTATATGAGTTTACATTCACACAACTCATCGGCAAACAGGGGAGCCTGCAAACAAAATTGCCGTAAAAAATATACGGTAATCGATCAGGAATCTGGTTTTGAAATGGAATTAGACAATGAGTATATCATGTCTCCAAAAGACTTATGTACTATTGATTTCTTAGACCAAGTGGCTGATGCTGGTATTAAAGTATTGAAGATTGAAGGTCGTGGTCGTGCACCAGAATATGTAGCTAAAGTTATTAAGTGCTATCGTGATGCTATTGATAGTTTATATGACGGAACCTACGATAAAGATAAGGTGATTAGCTGGATGCAAGAACTGGAGAAAGTATACAATCGTGGTTTTTGGAATGGCTATTATTTAGGACAAAAGTTAGGTGAGTGGAGTAAAGAACCTGGTTCACATGCTACTCAAAAGAAAGTGTATTTAGGAAAAGGAATGCACTATTTCCCGAAAGCAGAAGTTGGAGAGTTTAAGATTGAGGCATACGACTTAGCAATTGGTGATACCATTTTAATCACAGGGCCAACAACAGGTGCTCAAGAAATGGAATTAAAGAGCATGTTTGTAAATGACAAAGAAGCACAAACCGCTACCAAAGGTGATGAAGTTACGATGAAGTTAGATTTCAGAATTCGTCCTTCAGACAAATTATATAAAATTGTAAAAACCGAATTTGCTTAAAACTAATGGTTGTAATTACCTTACAAAGAAACAAATGTATTGGCTGTAATTATTGTGTTGAGTTAGCTCCGGCACAATTTCAAATGTCGAAAAAAGACGGTAAATCTGTTTTATTACATTCCGCAGAAAAGAAAGGTTTCTTTACCATAAAGTCTCACGACGACAGTATTTTTGAAGCCTCTCATGAAGCTAAAAAGGCATGCCCTGTTAAAATAATTGAAGTAAAACAAGTATAGTTTTAGAGAAAAGACTCTCTTCGCTGTTAGAAAAAAGAATCAAGACTAACAAAAAGCTCTCTTACGAGGGCTTTTGTTATTTTTACAGAATGGAATTACAACCTCCTTTTCGTAAAATTATTCACGTAGATATGGATGCTTTCTATGCATCGGTAGAACAATTGGATAATCCTGAATTAAGAGGTAAGCCTGTTGCAGTTGGGGGGAGTGAAATACGTGGTGTCGTTTCGGCGGCAAGCTATGAAGCTAGAAAGTTTGGGGTTCGTTCTGCTATGAGTGGTGTTTTAGCTAAACAAAAATGTCCGCATATTATTTTTGTTCCTCCAAGGTTTGATCGCTACAAAGAAATTTCTTCAAAAATTAGAAAAATATTTTATGATTACACTGATTTGGTTGAGCCTTTATCATTAGATGAGGCTTATTTAGATGTTACTGAAAACAAAAAAGGAAATCCTTCTGCAAGTATGATTGCTCAGGAAATTCGTCAGCGAATATGGGAGGAATTAGAGTTACGAGCTTCTGCAGGAATATCAATCAACAAATTTATAGCAAAAGTAGCTTCTGACATTAACAAGCCTAACGGACAAAAAACTATCAATCCAGAAGAAGTTATAGAATTTTTAGAACAACTTCCTGTAAATAAATTTTATGGAGTAGGTAAAGTCACTGCTGCTAAAATGCACAACTTAGGCATATTTACTGGGTTAGATTTAAAACAAAAATCATTAGACGAACTCAGTAAATTGTTTGGGAAATCGGGATTGCATTATTACAACATTGTTCGAGGCATTCATAATTCGGAAGTGAAGCCAAATCGCGTTAGAAAATCTATTGCTGCTGAAACAACTTTTAGAGAAAATTTATCTTCTGAAGTTTTTATGTTGGAACGACTTGATAAAATTGCGGATGAATTGGAACGTCGAATGAAAAAGTCGAACACAAAAGGTAAAACGGTAACTCTCAAAATCAAATACAGCGATTTTACGCAACAAACTCGTAGTAAAACCACCAACCATTACTTACAACTAAAAAAAGACTTCTATCCTATTGTAAAAGAGTTGCTGTATCAAGATACACTTAACAACTCTGTCCGTTTACTAGGTATTTCTTTCAGTAACTTAAATACAGAGAAAAAAGATCCTGTTTGGGTACAGTTACGATTTGATTTTTAAAGTATTGGTATTTTCAACGATACTTTGGTTCCTTTAGGCTTTCCTTCTTCATCAATTATATCTGTATAAATTAATGAATAGTTATTTACATACTCATTTGCAAAATTTCGTAATCGTTCTTTTGTTAAGTCTATACCTATTGATTTACGGTTTAGTGACTTGTTTTTTCTAATTTTCATAGCAGCATCTCTACCAATTCCATTATCTGTAATATCTATTTGTATAAATTCATCTGATATTTTTGTAACCGATAATGAAACTTCTTTTTTTCCTTTCTTAGATGAAAGCCCATGCCAAATAGAGTTTTCTAAAAAGGGTTGCAGTATTAATGGTGGAACCTTTATCCTTTCTATATTTACATTTGGGTCTATGTTTTCTATATAATTAACTTCATTTGATAATCGAATATTCTCGATACTCATATATAAGTTCATTGTTTTTAACTCTTCACTTAACGTTACTTCTTTTACTGTAGAAGACTCTAAAATATTTCGAATTAACTTTGAAAACTTGTTTAAGTAGTATACGGCATTCTTCTGCTCATTATTTATAACATAGAGTTTAATAGAGTTTAATGCATTAAACACAAAGTGCGGATTCATTTGAATTCTCAAAGCTTCCTGTTCTAACATTAATATTTTCTTGTCATTATTTAACAAACGTTGTCTGTACATAGAATACAACAACACACCTAATAACGCTATAGAAACTAATGCTATAATTAAAACATTCCTATTTCTTAATAGTTTTAGTTTTGCTATTTCATTCTCTTTTGCTAAGTTTTTTATCTTATTTCTACTTACCTCATTATCATATTTATTAATAAGGTTGTTTACGTATAATATATTTTTATCGTTAAAGGTTTTACGTTCTCCTTCAATAGCCTTCTTATAAAAACTATACGCCTTTTCATAATCCTTTTGTTTCTCGTACAGCTCAGATAAATACAAGTTAGATTGATTAATTCCTGAAGGAATTTTATGCTTATTAGCTACCTCTAAACCTTTTTCTAAATATATTTTTGCTTTATCTAAACTATCTAACTTTAGTTGTACGTTTCCAAACGTAACATATACATCGGATGTATAATATTGATTACCAATTTCCTCTGAAAGAGCTAATACTTCACTTATATACTTATAAGCTTCCTCATACTTTCCCTGTAACAATAAAACATTACTAATACTATTATGACAAATAACTTTTCCTATACTTGAATTATTCTCTATGTTGTATTGTAAAGATTTGTTATAATGCTCTAATGCGGCATCTATGTCTCCTATATTTTGAAACGCAAGCCCCATATTTTGGTGGTTAATAGCCAACCCTCTTTTATCTCCTGTTTTTTCTTGAATTAAGATGGCTTTTTTAAACTTTTCTAAAGCTAGTTGGTATTGCTTAAGAGCCAGGTAGATATTACCAATACTATTGTTTGATATACTTATGCTTATTTTAGTATCAACATCTGGAATTTCGATTTTATCAGCTAATTCAAGCGCCATTTGATGATAGTTCAAAGCATTTCTAATCTTATCTTGCCTTCTATATACAACTCCTATTTGATTGAGCGTAACAATCTCTGCATTGACGTCTTCAATTTCTCTTGATAACTCAAGAGCTTTCATATAACTCTCTATTGAACTATCAAAAAAAGAGTTATTTCTGTAATGTCTCCCTAGCAAGTTATATGCATAAACCTCTCCTAACCTGTATTCTTTTTGCTGACTCTCACTTAAAAGAAAATCTATATCTTCTTTATTAAATCGCTTACCTTGAAGGAAACGATATAAGTCATAATAATCATCAATCTTTTTTTCAATTGCTAACTGTATTAAACTATCTAGGTTACTCTCCTCTTCTTGTGAAAAACAAGAAAACGACACATAAAATAAAAAGATGATTATGATTAATTTTTTCATTTAAAATTTTTCTAGGAAATCCGACTTTCTTTGTCTAGAAACAGGAATTTTATGGTTATTTTCTAGTACAACATAACCGTCTGACTTTAAAAACTCTTTAATTTTATTCAAGTTAATTATATATGAATTATGTATTCTAAAAAAATGATCTTCTGGAAGAAGTAAGTTTATTTCTTTCAGTTTTTTTGTTACTACAATCTTTTTATTAGCTCCTGTAGTATATATTGTTGAATAATTACCATCTGACTCTACAAATAAAATCTCATCTTGAGATAGAAAAACTAATTTACCATCTGTATTAATAGTTATTTTTCTTCTGTTGAATTTTTTATTAAAGCTTGATAATATTTTCTCTACCTTTTCGGTATTGTTATTCTTCTTATAATGCTGCTTAACTCTTCCTATCGTTTCCTCTAAATCATCAGAATCTATAGGTTTAAGTAGATAATCTATTGCCTGGTTTTTTAAAGCTTTTATTGCATATTCATTATATGCCGTTGTAATAATTATAGCAAAATCCTTATCCTCAATTTTCTCTAGTAATTGAAAACCATCCATCGTAGGCATTTCAATATCTAGAAAAAGACAATCAATACTATTCTCATTTATAAACTTAATTGCTTTCTCTGCAACCGTAAATGTTTCTATAATTTCTATATCACTTTCAAAGGATGATAATTCCCAAGAAAGCCCTTGTATTGCTTTTGGCTCATCATCAACTATAACTGCTCTTAACATTTCATGTACATTTATATCAAATGTAACAGATAATCTTTTAAAAATAAAATGTAACTAATACGATTTTAACTAAAAAACAACCCAAAACCATGTGATAAACATAAAATTTTTACCATTTACACAAAAAAGAACACCATTTATACATCCTTTATTTTAACACAGGTTCTTTTATAAGATATTTGCAATGTAATACACAAGGGGAATCATATTGATAAATTGGGGGATTAATCAATAATGATATTAAGTTATGAAACACCACTATATAGTGGTGTTTTTTTTATATAAATTTTATTGTTCGTTTATTTATATACACAAAAAAGCTCAACTAAATTTAGTTGAGCTTTTTATCTTATTCTAATCAGTTAGTTTCTTAAGCCTCGAATGGAGTTACAGAAACATATGATTTATTATCTCTTTTCTTTTGGAATTTTACAACACCATCAACTTTAGCATGTAAAGTATGATCTTTACCCATGTAAACATTTTCACCTGGATTGTGTTGAGTTCCTCTTTGACGAACAATAATGTTACCTGCGATAGCAGCTTGTCCTCCAAAAATCTTTACTCCTAATCGTTTCGATTCTGATTCACGACCGTTCTTCGAACTACCGACACCTTTCTTATGAGCCATCTTTGTAAGTTTTTAAAGTTAATTATTTACTTAATGCTTCAATTAATTCCGCTTTCTTTAAAGAAGTGTATCCTGTAATACCTTTTTCTTTAGCTAAAGCTTTTAATTCTGCTACAGTCATTGAACTTAAATCCTTCGATTCTTCTTTTGCTTCAGCCTTAGGAGCTTCCTTCTTAGCAGCCGCCTTTTTTACTCCTGACGCAGAAATTCCTTCGATTTGAATTTCAGTTAAATACTGTCTGTGTCCATTTTTCTTTTTGTAACCTTTTCTTCTTTTCTTCTTGAAAACGATTACTTTATCACCTTTTAAGTGACCTAAAACCTTTGCAGTTACTCCTGCACCTTCTATAGCTGGGGCGCCAATAGTTACGTTTCCTTTATCTTCAATAAGCATTACATTATCAAAAGTTACTTTTGATCCTTCAGCCTCTTGTAAACGGTGTACGTATACTTTTTGGTCTTTTGCTACTTTAAATTGCTGCCCTGCTATCTCTACGATTGCGTACATACTATTTGTTTTGCGTTTATACTTTATTCACACTTTCTTAAATAAAAATGCGGGTGCAAATATACGTTTTTTACTTCAAAAAAAAATGTATTACTCAGAAAATTACTCTTTTAGCATAAAAAAGGTTCGTTTTTATTATTTCAACTGTAACAAATGCCATAATTTCACGTCAAATACACGAAAATCATTAAAAATTAAATTTCAATCAATGAGAAAAAGAGTTATCACTCTAGCTTCAGCTTTGTTGTTAGGCTTATCAGCTAATGCACAAAAAGTTGAGTTTGAAGAGTACGATTTAAGCAACGGAATGCATGTTATTTTGCATCAAGACAATTCTGCTCCTGTTGTTACTGTTGGCGTAATGTACCATGTAGGATCCAAAGATGAAGAGGATGGAAAAACAGGAATGGCGCATTTTTATGAGCACTTGTTATTTACTGGAACTAAAAACATTGGCCGTGGTGAATGGAATAAAATTGAAGCTGCGAATGGTGGAACTGGTAATGCTAACACTAACTGGGATAGAACTTACTACTACGAAACATTCCCTTCTAATAACTTACAGTTAGGTTTATGGATGGAATCTGAGCGATTATTACATCCAATTATCGACCAAAAAGCTGTAGATACTCAAAACGAAGTGGTTAAAGAAGAAAAACGTCAACGTATGGATAATGCTCCTTATGGAAAAATTATATATGGAGACGTGTATAGTCATATTTTTGACAAGCACAATTATGGTAGACCTATGATTGGTTACATTAAAGATTTAGATGCCGCTAAACTGAGTGAATTTCAGGATTTTTATAACAAATGGTACATGCCAAATAATGCTGTATTAGTAGTTGCTGGTGATTTTGAAAAAGCTTCTACTAAAAAGTTAATTAAAGATTATTTTGAGCCAATTCCTGCAAGAAATCTTCCAAAAAGAGATAAAGTAGTAGAGCCAGAAAGGACTCAAGAAAAACGCGTAAAAGAATACGATTCTAATATCCAGTTACCTGCTATTTTATTAGCACACAAAACTCCTTCAATGAAAGAAAGAGACTCTAAAGTATTGGATGTAATTTCGACTATTTTAAGTAACGGAAAAAGCTCTAGATTGTATAAAAAACTAGTTGACGATAAGAAAAAAGCATTACAAGTATTTTCTTTTGCTCGTAACCTAGAAGATTACAGTGTTTACAACATTGGAGCTATTCCTTTAGGAAAAACTTCTTTAGATGATTTAATTAAAGAAATGGATGAAGAAATTGAAAAACTTCAAACAGAGTTAATTTCTGATAGAGATTTACAAAAGGTTCGTAATAAATTTGAAAATCAGTTTGTTGCTTCAAATTCTAGTGTACAAGGTATCGCTAACTCTTTAGCAAGAAATTATATGTTAGTTGGAAACACTAATCAAATTAACAAAGAGTTAGAAGTTATCAACTCTATTACTAAAGAAGAAATTAGAGACGTTGCTAAAAAATATTTAGCTAAAAACCGTCGTGTTGTTATCGAATATTTACCAAAAAAGAAATAATCATCTAAACTGAATTTTAATGAAAACGAAAATATTTTCAATTATCACAATATTATTTCTATCATTAACTGTTTCAGCGCAGATTGATAGAACCCAACAGCCAAAACCAGGTCCAGCTCCTAAAATTAACTTAGGAACTCCTAAAAAGTTTGCTTTACCTAACGGATTGCAAGTTTTAGTGGTTGAAAATCATAAGTTACCAAGAGTATCTGCTACATTAACTATTGACAACCCACCAATGTCTTATGGAGATAAAAAAGGTGTTGAGGGCTTATTAAGCGGAATGCTTGGAACTGGATCTACAAACACTCCAAAAGCAAAGTTTGATGAAGAAGTTGACTTTTTAGGAGCTAACATCTCTTTTTGGGATGAAGGAGCTAGAGCAAGCTCATTATCTAAATACTTTCCAAAAGTATTAGGATTAATGGCTGATGCTGCTTTTAACCCTGTGTTTACTCAAGAAGAATTTGATAAACAAATGAAACAATCTCTTGACGGAATAAAAAACAATGCCAAGAGTGTTAAAGCTATTGCTAGTAGAGTTGAAAACGCATTAACGTATGGTAAAAATCACCCTTTTGGAGAATTTACCTCTGAAGAAACGTTAAAAAATGTTACATTACAAGATGTTAAAGATTTATACAACAAAACGTATAAGCCTAACAATGCATACTTAATTATAATAGGTGATGTAAACTTTAACGATATTAAGTCACAAGTTAAAGACTTATTTGGAACTTGGAAAAAAGGTGATTTAGTTACTCAAAAATTACCAAAAGTTGAAAATCCAGCAACTACTGAGATCAACTTTATTGATATGCCAAATGCTGTTCAGTCTGAATTATCTATCATTAACGCAGTAGATTTAAAGATGAACGATAAAGATTACTATGCTGCTTTATTAGCTAACCAAATTCTAGGTGGAGGCGGTACTGGTAGATTATACAAAAATCTTCGTGAAGATAAAGGGTACACTTATGGAGCTTATTCAGGAATCGGGTCAAGTAGATATGCTTCTCGTTTTAAAACAACTGCATCTGTAAGAAACATGGTTACTGATAGCGCTATGGTTGAAGCGATGAAAGAAATCAACAAAATCCGTTACCAAAAAGCAACTCAAGAAGAGTTAGATATAGCTAAAGCTAAATACATTGGAAACTTTGTTCGTAACGTTGAGAAGCCTCAAACAGTAGCTTCATATGCTTTAAACATTTTAACAAACGACTTACCTGCTGATTATTACAAGAACTACTTAAAAAATATTAATGCTGTGACATTAAACGATGTTCAAAATGCAGCAATTAAGTACTTCAAAGGAGATAAAGCTCGTATTATTATTACAGGTAAAGGAATTGATGTTTTAAAGAACTTAGAAAAAACAGCTGATTATAAAATCAACTATTTTGATAAAAACGGAAATCCTACTGAAAAACCAGCAATGAGTTTACCTATTCCTAACGGTGTTACAGCATCTAGTGTAGTGGATGATTATTTTAAAGCAATTGGAGGAAAAGACAAAGTAGCAAACGTAAAATCTGTAATGATTACTTCTAATGCTGCAGTTCAAGGAATGCAATTAAGTTTAGTTCAAAAAAATGCAACTCCTAACAAGTCTTCTGTTATTGTTTCTATGATGGGTAATGTAATGCAAAAAGTAATTTTTGACGGAACTAAAGGGTACCAAGAAGCTAACGGTCAGAAAAAAGAAATGACAGGAGAAGAGTTAGAAAAAGCAAAAAAGGAATCTGCTCCTTTTGCTGATAAAGCTTATAAAACTGGAACTTTAGATAGAATTGAGCCTATAGATGGAAACAATGCTTATGTTATTAAACATGGTAAAAAAGAAATCTTTTATGATGTAAAATCTGGATTAAAGGTTAAAGAGGTAAAAACTGCTAAAGGACCACAAGGAGAAATAAAAGTACCTGTTGTTTTTTCAGATTACAAAGAGGTAAACGGAATTAAATTCCCTCATAAAATGATTCAAAAGAATGGACCAATGACTTTTGAGTTCATTACAAAAGAAATTAAAATTAACGAAGGGGTTTCTGATGCTGATTTTAAATAAGTATTAGACCTAAGTCTATAAAAAATGAAAGAGCCAAAATGCAATATTTTGGCTCTTTTTATTTTAAGTAATTTTAAAACTATCTAGCTTTATTTACCAACCAAACTCCAAACAAAATAATCCCTCCTGCCAGTAACTGTATTAAGCTTAGCTTTTCTCCATCAACAATTCCCCAAATTACGGCAACCGCTGGAATTAAATACGTAACTGAAGCTGCAAAAACAGGAGATGATAGATGTACCATTTTATTAAATAGTACTTTTGCTATTCCTGTTCCCACTACTGCTAAAACAGTAATATAACCTAATGCTGAAGTTGTTTCTTCTGTTACTTCAAAAGTTGAAAAGAATCCAGAAAAAGCTAAAACTATAAACGCTGGTATTATCAATAATAAAAAGTTTCCAGTTGTAATTGCCAGTGCATCTAAATCATCTAAATACTTTTTAATCATATTTACATTAAACGCATATCCTATTGAAGCTATTAGTATTAAAACAGCATACCAATAATTTTGATTCGGATTTAATTCAGCTCCTTTCAAAATAAGAATTAAAGTCCCTGCTAACCCAATTAAAACTCCGTAAAACTGTTTTCTTTTAAAAGTAAACCCAAACACCAACGCTCCAAAAATAAACGTATTAAAAGGTGTTAACGAGTTTAAAATAGCTGGTATAGAACTATCTATTTTACTTACAGCAAAAGCAAACAAAAACGCAGGAAAAAAAGTACCCAAAACTGCTGTATATGCAACATATTTCCAGTGCCTCTTTTCTATTCTTTTTAAGCTTTTAAATCCAACTAACAGTAAAAAAACTGCTGTGATTAGCATTCGTAAAGCACCTACTTGAATTGGAGTTAACCCAATTAATGCCTTTTTCATTAAAATAAAAGAGCTTCCCCAAACTAGCGAAAGCACTATTAAAAACAACCATTTTTGTTGTTGACTATTCATTCTCAGTTAATTTAAGCACAAAAGTCGTTTATTTCTGTTTTTAATTTTGAATTTATTGATAAATTTGCTGAATAACTCAATAAATAAAAATGATGAAAATTCATAAAATATTATTTGCATTAGCTTTTGTTAGTTTTTTAGCTGTTGGATGTAAAAATGAAGCTAAAAAAGAAGAGGCTACCAAAGAGCAAAAAACAGAGGTAGCTGCTGACGCTAAAGAACTTTCTTTAAGTATTTCAGGGATGACTTGTGAAATAGGTTGTGCTAGAAAAATAGCTTCTGACTTAAGCAAGAAAGAAGGTGTTTTAGAAGCAAACGTTGTTTTTAACGACAGTATTGCAACTATAAAATACGATGCTAACAAAACAAACAAAGCGGATTTAATTGCTTTTGTAGAAGGAATTGGTAGCGGAGACATGTATAAAGCTTCTGAAGCTACTAAAAAAGCTGATAAGAAATCTTGTGACGCTGATTGTAAAAAAGAATGCTCTACAAAAACTGAGGCTGAAAAAAAGGCATGTAAAGAAGATTGTACTATGGCATGTTGTGCTGAAGCAAAAAAAGCATAATTGTTAATTTAAACAATACCGAAAGCTCCTAAATTAGGAGCTTTTTTTATGCCTTTTAAGTATCTTTGCTAAAACTTTTCATCAAATGAAGAAACATTTTCCTCTCATTGTAAAAATCTCGTTGATTGCTGTATATGTTATTTTTTTAGCTGGTTCTGTTGTTCGTATGACAGGTTCTGGAATGGGGTGTCCTGATTGGCCAAAGTGTTTTGGTTATTACATTCCTCCAACTTCTGAAGAGCAAATTACTTGGCAACCAGATTCTGAGTATAAAAAAGGAATGATTATCGTAAAAGACGAAGCACTATTTGTAGCAGGTCACGATGTTAAAACTTCTGAAACGTTTAATGCCAATAACTGGGAAAAGTATACCAAACATAACTACGCTAAATTTAATAAGTTTCATACCTGGACTGAGTACATTAACCGATTAAGTTCTGCTTTAGCAGGAATTCCTTTTTTGTTTTTAATTTTTGTTTCTCTTAAGTTTTGGAAAGAAAACAAACAAATTACGCTTCTATCATTTGGTGCTTTCTTTTTAATGTTATTTGAAGCGTGGCTTGGTAAAACCGTAGTAGATTCAAACCTAAAGCCAACAATAATCACCATTCACATGGTTGGTGGTTTAGTTATTGTTGCTTTGTTGTTATGGCTACTGTATATGGTTTCCGACCAAAAGAAAACATCTTATAAATACAATTCATTGTTTAGTAAATTAGTAATTCTTTCAGCTATATTTTCACTTATTCAAATTGCTTTAGGAACTCAAGTTCGTCAATTTATTGATGAACAAGTAAAACTACATGGATTCGAAAACAAACATTATAGTTTGATGGATCCAAACATTAAATTTTACATCCACCGTTCATTTACTATAGCTATTGTATTAGTAAACCTTGGGTTATTTTACTTAAATCAGATGAAAAATTTAGGTTACAAACTAGTAAATTGGATTGTTGCTTTAATCTTTTTAGAGACGATTACAGGTATTTTAATGTACTATGCTGAATTCCCTCTAGGAACACAAGCTGTACACTTGTTATCTGGCGCTATTTTATTTGGGTTACAGTTTTATTTGTGGTTGCAATCCAGAAAAAGCAACTATTCAATAACTTAATCTTTCCATTCTAGTGTTTCCATCATATAAATCATATCTTTTTTGATGTATTCAACTGCTGGTAAAATAGAATCGTAATTTGGTTTGGTATAAAAGAATAAAGACCCTTTTAAAAAGTGTTTAGAGCTATCTGTTGCATGAAACTGCACTTGAGAAGCAGCATTCCCAAGAATTTGATATAAACTCCCATATACTTTCGTATTTGGATTTGCATATTCAACAGGAGCAGTGATTTGATCAGCTTTTATGGCATGTTCAAATACTAGTTTCTCAGACTCTATTAGTAATTCCCTTAAATTACCTTCAATAGGACGATACGTAATATCTACCGATGCTTTTAAACTTGGATACTCAACTTTCATCCAATTTTTTGGTAAGTTTTTAGCTTTAGCTATTTGAGCTATTTCAAACGTATATGGTTTGTTTAAGTTTTCTTTTTTATAAGTTTTCTCAGGATATTCTAAACTTAGATAGCCTTTGGGTTTGGGTAAGGTTTCCTCACCACAACTCATTAAGAATATTGCTGATACCAGCAAAAAGAGTTTACGCATTTCGGGTAACTTTTACTTGTTTTATACGTTTTTTGGCCAACGCTTCAATAGTAAACGTATAATTACTAAAGTTTATTTTTTCACCTTTTTTGGGAAACTTTCCTGAGACCTCTAAAATAAAACCTGCTATCGTTTCACTTTCTCCTTTAGCCTCTTCAAACTTTTCCTCATCTTCATCTTCTAAGACACGGCAAAAATCTTTAATAGTTATTTTTCCTTCAAAAATATAATTATTTTCATCAAGTTTCGAATAAGTTAGGTCTTCATCATCAAATTCATCATTAATATCCCCTACAATTTCTTCTATTACGTCTTCTAATGTTACAATTCCACTAGTTCCACCATATTCATCAACCACAATAGCTAAGTGCTTTTTCATTTCTTGAAACTCCACCAATAAATCGTCTAACTTTTTATTTTCTGGAACAAAAAATGGTTCTCGTAACAACTTCTGCCATTTAAATGTTTTCTTATTTAAATGCTCTAACAAATCTTTAGCATATAAAACACCAATAATATTGTCTACATTTTCATGATATACTGGGTTTCGAGAATACCCATTCTTTAAAATAGTTTTTAACACATCTTCATAACTGGTATCATCAGCAATAGCACATACATCTGTTCGAGGTTTCATAATTTGTACAGTTTCAGTATTTCCAAAACTTACAATTCCTTCTAAAATTTTTTGTTCTTCTTTTGTTGTTGCATCATCAGATGTTAACTCTAATGCTTGAGACAAACGTTCTACAGAAAGATTATTATTCTTATTTCCTAGCTTGTTTTCAACAACACTTGTTAACCTTATAAGAGGAAGGCTTAATGGGGTTAACAAAGTATTTAGCACTTGAATAGGCTTAGCCATAAACTCTGCAAACTGTAATGATTTTCTGCTAGCATATACTTTTGGCAATACTTCACCAAACAATAAAATTAAAAAAGTAATGAGTACTATTTCTATTAGAAAAAGCACTGATACGTTAAAAAAGTAAAAGTTTAATTCATAATTTAACCCAGCAAACAACACTTTACCAATACTTGCAAAAAGCAACACGATAAGAATATTAATAAAGTTATTAGTTATTAGAATAGTTCCTAATAGTTTTTTGGGGTCATCAAGTAATTTTACTACGGTGTTTTCTTCTTTAGAGTTTGCTGATAACTCATCTAATTCAGTTTGTGAAATTGAAAAGAAAGCTACTTCAGTTCCTGAAACTAACGCAGAGCAAACCAATAATAAAACCAATAATAAACAGTTAATGGCAGTCAACCAATCAAAACTTGATAGTAATAAAAGTAAAGGTTCGGGTTCTGGATCCAATTTTTAAAATTTAATTAAACTAAAACGGTAAATCATCATCTTCTTCACTAGCTACACTTGGTGGTGTAGGATTAGGGCTCCCTTGAGTTGGTGCTGTATTTGATTGTGTGTCATTTGGATCTTTTTTTGTTGATAAGAACGTCATATCTTGTACATGAATTTCTGTTGTGTACCTTTTTTGTCCATCAACCTCATACTGACGTGTTTTTATACGTCCTTCGCAATACACACGGTCTCCTTTGGTTAAATACTTTTCACAAATTTCAGCCAACTTATTACGCACTACTATATTATGCCATTCAACATTTGTTATTTTCTCTCCTGTTTGACGATTTGTATAAGTTTCATTAGTTGCTAAAGGAAAACGACCTATTGAGTTTCCTCCTTCGAAATAATGCATTTTAACCTCATCTCCTAAATGTCCTATTAAAATAACCTTGTTTATTGTTCCTGCCATAGCATTATAGTTTTGTGTAAAATCAAATATACAAATTTTAAGATTCTTTGTTTAAATATTCCTCTAAAAACTTATCAATTAACACGGGTACTGGACGTTCTTTAACTGTTGTCCAATCCATAGTTTTTGTATTTACACCTATAGTTTTTACTACCCAAAACTTAGTAATTAAATGCTGATGTGATAGTTTGTGAATAATCTCTTCTTTATTAAAAAGTGAGATAGTAGTTTCTTTTGGAAAAAGTTTCACAAACTGCTCACTTTCTATCAACTCTTCTTCACTTATTATCTTTTGTGTTTCTACCAAAGGAAACTGATAAAGTCCTTGCCATATACCTTTACCTTTTCGTTCTTCTAAAACAGTTTCATTCTCTTCTGTTATTGGAACTAGATAGTTAAAATATCGCTTTTTTACCTTTATCTTCTTTTCTTTAACAGGAAGCTCCTTTACACGATTCTTTTCCAAAGCCGCACAACTGTTAGCTAGTGGACACACATTACACAAAGGTATCTGAGGTTTACAATGTAACGCCCCAAAATCCATTATAGCTTGATTATATACTCCTGGTTGGGATGCATCTATTAGCGTTTGTGCTAATTCTTTAAACTCTTTAATTCCTTTAGTAGAATTAATTGGGGTATCTATGCCAAAATAACGAGAGAGAACTCTATAAACATTCCCATCAACAACAGCAACTGGCTCATTATAACAAATTGAAGCAATTGCAGAAGCCGTATAATCTCCCACCCCTTTTAATTTGAGCAATTCTTTATATGTTTTAGGGAATTTTCCTTTTAATTCGTTTGCCACAAACTTAGCTGTAAAATGTAAGTTTCTTGCTCTTGAATAATAACCAAGTCCCTGCCATAACTTCAACACTTCACTTTCATCTGCTTTGGCTAAATCAAACACTGTTGGAAATGCTTCTGTAAACTTTAAAAAGTAGGGTAAACCCTGTGCTACACGTGTTTGTTGCAACATAATTTCACTCAACCAAACACTATATGGATCCTTAGTTTTTCTCCAAGGAAGCTCTCTTTTATTTTGTAAATACCAGTATACTAGTTGCTTAGCTAAAATCATTTATGTAAATTGTGAGCGCAAAATTAGTATATTTAATTTAGATATTTTTATTCTTATTTTTTTCGGAATAGATTAATTATCATATATTTGCACCCTCAATTTTTTAAAAGAAAACAAACAAAATATATTTATAATGACAAAAGCAGATATCGTATCTAAGATTTCAGATAAGAGCGGGATTGAAAAAGCAGATGTTTTAGCCACTGTTGAAGCATTTATGGAAGAAGTAAAAGATGCATTAGAGAATGGTGATAATGTATATTTAAGAGGTTTTGGTAGCTTCATTATTAAAACTAGAGCGGAAAAAACAGGTAGAAACATTTCTAAGAATACAACTATCAAGATTCCTGCGCACAACATACCTGCTTTTAAGCCTTCTAAAGTATTTACTGAAGGGGTAAAAACAAAAGTAGCTGTAAAGTAATTAAAAAAGTATTAACCCAAAACCTTTACCTTTAAGGTTTTACAAAACATTTTAACTATGCCAAGTGGTAAAAAAAGAAAGAGAGCTAAGATCTCTACACACAAAAGAAAGAAAAGAGCAAGAGCAAATCGTCATAAGAAAAAGTAAGCAATAGCTTACTTTTTCGTTGCTTTTATAAGTTACGTTCATTGACATTAAGGTTTTAACACCTTAAAAATGGTATAAACATATACCTGTTTACAAATTTTAATCCGTCTTCGTAAATTTTACGTCGGCACAAAACCATATTCAGAATGAAAACAGAATTAATAATTCGTTCCAATTCTTCTGATATTGATTTCGCCTTACTAAGAGATGGTAAACTTATTGAGTTAAACAAAGAAACAAGCGACAATAATTTTTCAGTTGGGGATATTTTTCTTGCCAAAATTGGGAAAGTAATGACTGGTTTAAATGCCGCTTTTGTAAATGTTGGATATCCTAAAGATGGTTTTTTACACTACCACGATTTAGGTCCGCAAGTACAATCTTTAAACAAATTCATTAAGAAAGTAAGCACAGGTAATTACAAAGAATTCACTTTAAAAAACTTTCGCTTTGAAGAAGATATCAACAAAGACGGAAGTATTAATGATGTACTAAAATCAGGTCAAAATTTATTAGTACAAATTGTAAAAGAACCCATTTCTACCAAAGGTCCGCGTATTAGTTCGGAACTTTCTATTGCAGGTAGATTTTTAGTTTTAGTTCCTTTTTCTAACCGTATATCGGTATCGCAAAAAATAGCAGATCCGAAAGAAAAGGAGCGTTTAAAAAAATTAGCAAAAAGTATCAGACCCAAAGGGTTTGGACTTATTTTACGTACTGTTGCCGAAGGTAAAAAGGTAGCAGAACTTGACAAAGACTTACAAAATTCACTTGACCGTTGGAAAACTATGTGTAAACGCATAGCTAATAACAATACTCCAACAAAAATATTAAGTGAGTTAAACAGAGCATCTTCTATCTTAAGAGATGTTATGAACGATTCTTTTACAAGTATAGTAACCAACGATGAAACCCTTAAGGTTGAAATTAAAGAATACTTACAAGAAATATATCCTGAAAAGGAAAATATTGTAAGACATCATCGTTCTGATGTGCCTATTTTTGAAAAATACGGTATTGAACGACAAATAAAAACATCGTTTGGTAAAACAGTTTCAATGAGCAAAGGGGCTTATTTAGTTATTGAACACACCGAAGCTTTACATGTTATAGATGTAAATAGTGGTAACCGTTCTAACAAGTCCTTAAACCAAGAAGAAACTGCTTTAGAAGTCAATTTAATTGCAGCCAGTGAAATAGCTCGTCAGTTACAGTTACGAGATATGGGCGGAATTATTGTTGTTGACTTTATAGATATGAAATCTGCTGAAAATAGACAGAAATTATATCAACATTTAAAAGATGCAATGTCTTTAGATCGTACTAAACATAAAATTTTACCTCCAAGTAAGTTTGGTTTAGTGCAAATTACAAGACAACGTGTACGACCTGAATTAGAGATAAAAACACGTGAACCAAACCCAAATAAAAATGGAGAGGTTGAAGCTCCTATTGTTCTTTTAGACAAAATAGAAGCCGAATTAGAACGTATATTAAATAGCGGTAAAAAGTATAAAGAAATCACATTAAATGTGCATCCGTTTATAGCTGCTTATTTAACAAAAGGCGTTAACTCAATCCGTTTTAAATGGTTTGTTCAACACAAAAAGTGGATTAAAATATTACCTAGAGATGCTTACCAGTACTTACAATATAAGTTCTATTTAAAAAAGAATAAAAAAAGTAAGTAAGGCAATCTTATTATGAAATAAAAATCCCGTATCGTTTGATACGGGATTTTTTTATCTCTAAAACCAAAAACCTAAGTTAAATAACCAATAATGATCTGAATGATCTGGAGACCATGTGTATTTTAATTCTATAGGTCCTAAAAACGTTTCTACACTATATCCAACAGCATAGCCCGACTTAGTATTTTTAAACAAATCTCCGTTATCAAATACATCTTCTTCTACACGTGCGTAGTTAGCTATAAACATTGCATAATGCTTTTTATACACTTCATAACGTACATTAAATTCTGATCTTAAATAAGACTGATTATTTAACCCACCTGTATCATAACCATACATTGGAATAAAGTTATTAATATAGTTTTGGTTATATCCTCCTAAATGGTAATCAAATATTTCAAATGATTTTTTTCCTAGCGTATATCCTGCTTGTGAAGTATATTGAAATGTTAGTTTATCATAAAAAGTTGTTGCAAACCCTAACGTTCCGCCTAATTGAGAAAATTGATGAAAAGGCTCACTATCTTCTATTAATTCATCTAGCCTATCATTTCTATCAGACCATAAGAACCATTTAAACCCTATGTCTGCATAGAAGCCCTTCTTAGGAAACATTTCTTTATCGTAGGTGTCTAACTTTAAAAATGCAAAGGTGTTTATGTAGTTACTATTGTCAAAAAAGTCCTCTTTACCTTCTGCTGAAATATTTTGCGTGCTTGCATTAATGTTTTTATGCTCTGCTCCTATACCTATTGCAAATTTTTTGTCAAATGTTGTTTGCAGATATAATGAAGTAGAAAAATCTCTATACTTTCCATTTATGAGTCCTGAACCATATATAAAATCACTATTAAATACATTATACCTTGTCCTAAAACCATAACTTGGTAATAGACCATTATCTATAAAATACTCAACGTTATATCTAATTTTATCTCCTACACCAACATCAAAAGAAAACTCGTCATTTTGAAAAAGCATTTTTTTATGGTTGTAATTTAATAATACAGCAGATTTATAAAGTAAATCATAATGCAACCCTAATCGTAAATATGATTGTACATTTTCTTCTTTAACAGCTAATTCTAATTTTTTCCCTTGAAAGGATTTTTCGAAATGATAATCAATTCTTTTAAAGTTTTTTGACGCTGTTAGTGTGTTAATTTTTTTAGAAACTTCTTTATATGAAACACTATCTCCTTCTCGTAACTGTAATTTTCCTAAAATGTAGTTATTTGTGTAATTTTTATTTCCTTTTATAATAATTCTATCAACCAAAAATCTTTTTTCTTCAGGTGCTATTTTAGAAATCTCCCTTTTTTTAGGTTGCATTTTTGCGATACTATCGAAAACTACTCTATATTTTTTTGCTGTCTTTTCTCCTTCCGCTAAAATTTCATTCTTTACATCAAATGAAATCACACTATAGTCAATTACATTTGGTCTTATATAAACATCTAATAATTCTACCTGTTCATCAGATTTTTTATACATCTGAAAATTAATAATCTGTAATAATAGTGATGCTACGGACACTAACTCTTCTCTTTTTAACAGCTCTCCTTGTACACTAACACCAATAACAATGTCTACACCTTTCTTTTTCATAACATCAACAGGAAAGTTGTTTACAACTCCTCCATCCACTAACAACTTCCCATCAATATCCACTGGATTTAATAACGAAGGAAACGCAGCACTTGCTCTTAAAGCAAGGGGTAACGATCCACTTTCTAAAACCTCTTCTTCTCCTGTTTCTATATTTGTTCCTATACAATAAAAAGGAATTGGAAGTTTTGAAAAATCAGTAACCTCATCAACAGGAGCTAACAATTCTGTTAAAAAATTAAGTACATTTTGTCCTTTTGATAAACCTAGAGGCAACCCTAAATTCCCTTTTTTAATAGGTAAAGAGATAGCATATTTCTCTCCATGTGCTTTACTGAAAAAAGGTTTTTCTCTTCTTGAAACTTTGTCTTGTAATAAATTCATGAAATCTGTTTTAAGAACAGCTTCTTCAATTTGATCCGCAGTATACCCTGAAGCATACAATCCACCAACAATGGCTCCCATACTTGTACCCCCAATATAATCTACCTGAACTCCCGCATTTTCAAGCTCTTTTAATATACCAATATGCGCAATTCCTTTTGCACCACCTCCACTAAGCACCAGCCCTACCTTGGGTTGATCTTGTGCCAACATACATGCTGGTAGTAATAATAAAATTAGCAACTTTTTCATTCTTCTTTTTTTTGATAGTGTTTGAATATTTTTTGAGCCCTAGCATTTCCAACCACTTCTTTCAATTCTTCAAAAGTAGCTGCTTTAACTCTTTTAGCTGATTTAAACTTACGTAATAAATTAGTAATGGTTTGCTTCCCTATATCCGGGATTTGTTCTAATTCTGATTGTATTGCGCTTTTACTTCGTTTATTTCTGTGGAAAGTAATTCCAAAGCGGTGTGCTTCATTACGTAAATACTGAATTATTTTAAGTGTTTCGGACTTTTTATCAAGGTACAACGGAACAGGGTCTCCAGGGTAAAAAATCTCTTCCAGTCTTTTTGCTATACCGATAATAGCTATTTTTCCTCTTAATCCTAGAGCGTCTAAACTTTTTAAAGCAGAGGATAATTGCCCTTTACCTCCATCAATAACTATTAACTGTGGTAAAGGTTGTTCTTCATCTAATAATCGCTTATATCTTCTGTATACGACTTCTTCCATCGATGCGAAATCGTCAGGACCTTCTACTGTTTTTATATTAAAATGACGATAGTCTTTTTTACTTGGTTTTCCATCTTTAAAAACTACACATGCAGCAACTGGATTTGTTCCTTGAATATTTGAGTTATCGAAACATTCAATATGGCGTGGTTCTTTTCCTAATCGTAAATCTTTTTGCATTTGCGCCATAATTCTTTTTACATGACGGTCTGGATCTACAATTTTTATTTGTTTAAACTGTTCTTGACGGTAAAACTTTGCGTTACGTTCAGACAATTCAACAATACGTTTTTTGTCTCCTAATTTTGGTATAGTAACTTTAATATCTTTACCTACATTTACTTTAAACGGAACAAAAATTTCTCTTGATAATGAATTAAAGCGTTGGCGAGTTTCCACAATAAATAACTCTAGAAGCTCCTTATCTGTTTCTTCTAGTTTTTTCTTAATCTCTGTGGTATACGATTGCACAATTGAGCCATTCATTATTTTGAAAAAGTTTGCATACCCATGAGATTCATCAGAAATGATAGAAAACACGTCTACATTATTTATAGACGGGTTTACAATCGTTGATTTTGCTTGATAATTCTGTAAAGACGCTAATTTTTCTTTGATTTTTTGTGCTTCTTCAAACCGCATATCAGCTGCAAAGTCAAGCATTATTTTTTCAAACTGCTGTAAACTCTCTTTAAAGTTTCCTTTAATAATATTTCTAATAGCTCTTATATCATCTAAATAATCTTCCTCAGTTTGATACCCTTCACATGGCCCTTTACAATTTCCTAAGTGATATTCTAAACAAACTTTGTATTTATCAGCATCAATCTTTTCTTGACTTAAATCATAATTACACGTTCTTAATGGATACAACTCTTTAATTAAGTCTAACAACGCATGCACTGTTCGTACATTTGTGTAAGGCCCAAAGTACTCTGACCCATCTTTAACAACTCTTCTTGTAGAAAATATACGTGGAAATCGTTCCTTTTTAATACAAATCCATGGATATGTCTTATCATCTTTTAATAAAACATTATATCGAGGCTTATATTTTTTTATTAGGTTATTTTCAAGTAATAATGCATCTGTTTCTGTATCAACCACCACATGCTCTATTCGTACAATTTTTTTTACTAAAACTCGCGTTTTACCATTATCGTGATTCTTAGTAAAATAAGACGAAACTCGTTTCTTTAAATTCTTCGCTTTCCCTACATAAATAATCGTATCATCTTTATCAAAATATTGATAAACTCCTGGCGAATTTGGTAGTGTTTTTATTTGAAGTTCGAGTGATGTTGGCATACAACGAAAATACGATTTTATTAAAAGATATTTGTTGTAATACTGTACATTTATCCTTTTCAATTAAAAATGCAACAACCACAAGATTTTTATAATAAAGAACTGAAAGATTTAGCTGTTCAACTTTCTAAAATAAATAGTAAAATAACCTTTATAAGAATACTCAGGCTATTTGTTTTTTTAGGCTTTTCTTTTGGAGTTTATTTAACCTTCTATCAACCTTACATACCTTTTATAATTGGTTTTATTGGTGTTTTACTATTTGTTTTTTTAGTTATACAACATCAACATATAAAAGAAAAACGCACTATTCTTCAGCTTAAAAAAGACAACAACCAACTAGAAATTGATGTTCTTAATGGTCATTTTGAATTACTTCCTGAAGGAACAGAATTTACAAATTCCACGCACTATTATAGTTATGATATTGATTTGTTCGGAAAGGGTTCTTTTTTTCAATACATCAACAGAACTGCTACAATCAATGGTAAAAAGTTACTGGCTTCCTTATTAACAAGTAATTCAATTACTTTTATCGAAGAAAAACAAAAAGCACTTAAAGAATTATCTGAAAAGTTTCATTGGCGACAACATTTTACTTCTTTAGCACATTTAGTTTCGTCAACTACTCACGAATCCTCAGCGATTACGAAATGGTTAATCAACTATGAATCAAAACTAGCAACTTCTTTAAAATGGGTTTCTATGTTTTTTTCAAGCATTTCAATAATTTTAATACTCTTATTTGTTTTTAGTGTTATTCCTTTTTCGGTTGTTTTAATTTGGTTTTTTATCGGTTTAACAATTACAATCTTTCATATTAAAAAAACACAACATATTTACACCTCATCGAGTAAAGCTAAAGATACTTTTAAACAGTATTATTTGCTTCTAGAACAAATAGAAAAAGAAACTTTCAATTCTGTTCTTCTAAAAGAAAAGCAACAAAAAATTGCTGCCGAGACAAAAAAAGCATCTGTTATTTTTAAAGAGTTTTCTAAAATCTTAAATACTTTCGATCAACGTAATAATATTGTTATTGCTATTATTGGAAATGGTTTGTTTTTATGGGATATCACCCTTGCAATAAGAGTAGAAAAATGGATTCTTTCCTATAAAGAAACTACCGATGCGTGGTTTAACGTTGTAAATTTTTTCGATGCTTATAACTCTTTTGCTAACTTCGTTTTTAATCATCCTACTTTTACTTTTCCCACTCTTCAGAAAGAAAATAACGTTGTTATTACTCAAAATCTTGGGCACCCTCTTTTAAAACCCTCAAAAAGAGTTGATAATGATTTTACGATTTCTAAAGGACAGTTTTTTATTATAACTGGTGCTAATATGGCAGGAAAAAGTACATTTTTGCGTACCGTTTCCTTATCCTTAGTTATGGCAAATTGTGGGCTACCAGTATGTGCTACTAATTATCAATACACACCTATAAAATTAATTACAAGTATGCGAACATCTGACTCATTAACCGAGGATGAGTCTTATTTTTATTCGGAACTAAAACGGTTAAAATTTATTGTTGACACTATTGAAACCGATCGCTATTTTATTATTCTTGATGAAATTTTAAAAGGGACTAACAGTAAAGATAAAGCATCGGGTTCTAGAAAATTTGTTGAAAAACTTACACGTTCAAAATCTACCGGAATTATAGCTACTCACGATGTAAGTTTATGTGAACTAGCTAAAGAATATCCTCAAATACTTAATTATTATTTTGATGCTGAAATTGTAAATAATGAATTGTTTTTTGATTACACGATTAAATCTGGAACTTGCAAAAACATGAATGCTTCCTTTCTCCTTAAAAAAATGGAAATTGTGTAACTTTTGGTTTTGAGAACGTCTGTATTATCTTTCAACAAAACCATGACATATGACAGGAAAAATTGATTGATTAATCCGTACCTTTACGCTATGAGCAAACTCATAGATAATTTTGGAAGACAAATCAACTACGTCCGTTTAGCAGTAACCGACCGTTGTAACCTACGTTGCCAATATTGTATGCCTGCTCAAGGAATTGATATTGTACCTCGTAAAGAGTTGCTTACCTACAAAGAAATGTACCGAATAATTCGAGTGCTTACTGAGTTAGGTGTAAACAAAGTTCGCTTAACAGGAGGAGAACCTTTTGTAAGAAAAGATTTTGTTTCTTTTTTAGAAATGTTGTCTTATAATGACTTGTTAGATGATATAAATATCACAACCAACGGAGCACTTATTTCTAAACACATCAAAACAATAGAAAACCTTAAAAAGGTTAAGAACATTAATTTAAGTATTGATAGTTTACATCCTGAAAAGTTTGCTAAAATTACTCGTAGAGATGTTTTTCCTGAAGTATATAAAACGTTTGAGTTATTAGAAAAAAGTTCGTTGAATTTGAAATTGAATGTAGTCGTACAATCTGGGTTTAATACTGATGAGATTAACGATTTTGTACAGCTTACTAAAGACAAGAATATTGCAGTTCGTTTTATTGAAGAAATGCCTTTTAATGGAAAAGGACAACGAAATGCAGAAGAGGTATGGAACTATAACAAAATCTTAGATAAAATACAATCTCAGTTCACTGTAACTAAGCTACCTTCAAAAAAATCATCTACTTCTAGAAATTTTTCTATAGAAAATCATACAGGGACTATAGGAATTATTCCTGCGTTCACTCGTACTATTTGTAATGATTGTAACCGAATTAGGATTACCTCAACAGGAACTTTTAAGAACTGTTTGTTTGATGATGGCGTTTTTAATCTACGTGACTTTATTAGAAGCGGTGCAAGTAATGAGGATTTAAAAGCCTTGTTTTTATCATTGATAAAAGAAAAACCTGAAAATGGTTTTGTGGCTGAAGCAAATAGAAAAGGAAACGTAACCGAAAGTATGAGTACGATAGGCGGATAATTATGATATATAGTTTACTTTCAATATTAATTGGAGTTATAACTTTACTTTTTGTTTTTAAACTCCATAAAAAAGACGATAATCTATGGGATGTTTCAACTTCATTAAAAGGCATTGTGGGTGGGTTAGGTCTTATCATAGTAGGTTTAATAACTTTATTTAAAGCATGGAAATGATTACAGTAGCAAAAGCCAAACATATAATTTTAGAAAACACACAAGACTTTGGAATTGAAGAAATTCCATTTTTACAAGCTATTGGAAGAATTTTAAAAGAAGATATTGTTGCTGATAGAGATTTTCCTCCATTCAACCGAGTGGCAATGGATGGTATTGCTATCAATCATCGTTTTTTTGAGCACGGTATTCGCGATTTTAAAATAGAAGGAATCCAAGCTGCTGGAAGTCCACAAAAAACACTGGATAATGCAGCCAACTGTTATGAGGTTATGACAGGAGCTGTATTACCTAACAATACTGATACGGTAATTCGCTATGAAGATGTTGATATTAATACACTAATAGCTACTATTACTGTTGATAAGATCAAAGAAGGACAGAATATTCACAGAAAAGGTTCTGATAAAAGTAAAGGTACAGTTCTAATAAAAAAGAATACTATAATTTCCGCTGCTGAAATTGGAGTGCTGGCTACTGTAGGTAAAGCTACTGTAAAAGTTGCCAAACAACCTAAAGTAATGATTGTTTCTACTGGTGATGAATTGGTTGATGTAAATGAAAATCCGTTAGACCACCAAATTCGTAGAAGTAATGTATATACGTTAGTTTCCTTATTGAACAATTTAAAAATTCCAGCAGAAACAGCCCATATTACTGATGAAAAATCAATTTTAAAAGAAAAAATTGAATCGTATTTAAAACAATACGATGTACTTCTATTTAGCGGTGCTGTAAGCAAAGGAAAGTTTGATTTTCTACCTGAAGTTTTAGATGAATTGGGCGTTCAAAAATTATTCCACAGAGTTTCGCAACGACCTGGTAAACCTTTTTGGTTTGGCACCACAGACAACTGCAATGTGTTCGCTTTTCCAGGAAACCCAATTTCAACTTTTGTGAATTGTTTGGTCTATTTTTACCCGGGGTATTTAAAATCGACAGGATTACATTCTGAAGAAAAAACAGCTGTTTTAGCTAAAAACATTACTTTTAAACCTAACTTAAGCTGTTTTATGCAAGTAAAATTAACTTCTGAAAATGGACAAGTATACGCAACACCAATACAAGGAAATGGTTCAGGCGATTTAGCTAGTTTAGTAGAAGCAGATGGTTTTATCGAACTACCAAAGACAGAAGAAGTAACATTTAAAAAAGGAAGTGTTTTTCCGATACTAACGTATCGAGTTTAACTAAAAATTAAAAACTCAACATTTAAAATTTATACAGAGTGAGTAATTTTTCCCACATAAACGAACAAAACCAACCTAAAATGGTAAATGTTTCTGATAAAAAAATCACGAAACGTACCGCTATTGCTAAAGCAACTATGTTTTTAGGTTCTGAAATTGTGAGTCATTTTACCAATAATGAACTCATCACTAAAAAAGGACCTGTTTTTCAAACCGCTATCATTGCTGGAATTCAAGCTGTGAAAAAAACTTCAGATATCATCCCAATGTGCCATCCTTTGTTAATCAATGGTGTGGACATTGATATCAATATTGTAGACGATGAGTATGTAGAAGTTTTTTGTAAAGTGACCATTGAAGGAAAAACGGGAGTAGAAATGGAAGCGCTTACAGGTGCTTCAGCAACTTGTTTAACCATTTACGATATGTGTAAAGCTATCAGTCAAAAAATGGTGATTCAAGAAGTGAAATTGGTAGAGAAAACTGGTGGTAAATCGGATATTAAAAATGGATAAAAAACATACTAAACATACAAATCTAGTTAAGAAGTATAATGATATTTTTGCGCCTAATGAAGTAGCTATTTTAGGAACTAAGTGTGGGGTTATCGCTGATTTAGTTCATAACGTTTCAAAAAGATTATCAAACTATAACTTAGGATATTTTGACGCATCACATGCTAAAGATGTTGAGCAAAACACCCTAACTGAATACACCTTTCATCATGAAGGAAATTTACAACTAAACACAACTTCTTCTGTAAATAAATATGAACAACGTTTACAGTTTTACAATCATGACTTTGTGTTCATTAACGGAAATCATTACCAAGGAGCTAAACAAATTTTAATTTTAGATGGTGAAAAAGAAGCCTCGGTAAAAAAACGACTGGATCAATTAACAAATATTCAATTTGTAATTCTATTGAATGAAAACTCAACCTATTTTGATTGTTTACTAGAACGTTTTCCACATATAAAAAACATTACTAGCTACACAATTGACCAAGTGGATGAAATTACAAAGCATATTCAAAATTTGATTGAAGAATATATCACTCCTGTGAAAGGTTTAGTATTAGTTGGTGGAAAAAGTACTCGAATGGGTAGTGACAAATCAGAATTAAGTTATTTTGGAAAACCTCAAAAACAATACGCTAAAGAGTTGTTAGAAAACTGCTCTTTAGACACTTTCTTTTCTGTTCAAAAATCTTCTGAAAAAGAAAATGAAATTCACGATACCTTTTTAAACTTAGGACCTTTTGGGGGTATTTGTTCTGCTTTTCAAAAGAACCCAAATACAGCTTGGTTAGTACTAGCAACCGATGTTCCTTTTGTAAATAAAGAACTTATTTCTCTCCTTTTACAGAAAAGAAACCCAAGTAAAGTTGCTACAGCAATCAAAGGAAAAAACAAAGAATTTCCTGAACCATTAATTACCATTTATGAGCCAAAGGCTTACGGAAAACTACTTCAGTACTTATCCCAAGGGTATTCTTGCCCTCGTAAAATGTTAATTAACTCTGATGTAGAAATTGTTGAAGTTGATGATAACCTTATTAGAAACATTAACACTCCTGAAGAGTTTAAAGAAGCTAAAAAAGATATTGAAAATTTGATATAATTAAAGAAACCTATGCCAAGGTTTTCTTGACATAGGTTTTCAATATTCTTACTTACTCTATATTATTTAAGACTTTAAATCAAACCTATCTAGGTTCATTACCTTAACCCAAGCAATAATAAAGTCTTTTACAAACTTTTCTTTAGCATCATCACTCGCATATACCTCAGCTAAAGCTCTTAATTCAGAATTAGAACCAAAAATTAAATCAGTTCTAGACGCTGTCCATTTTACTTTATTAGTAACTCTATCTTTTCCTTCAAAAATTAATTGTTCTTCAGAAATAGGTTCCCAATACGTATTCATATCTAACAGATTTACAAAGAAATCATTCGTTAACTCTCCTGGATTATAAGTTAACACTCCATTTTTTGAGTTATTATAATTTGCATTTAAAGCTCTCATACCACCAACCAATACCGTCATTTCAGGAGCTGTTAAGGTTAATAACTGTGCTTTATCAACCAACAATTCTTCTGGCTTAAGCGTGTATCTCTTTTTTTGATAGTTTCTAAAACCATCCGCCATTGGTTCTAAAACAGCAAAAGATTTTACATCTGTTTGCTCTTGTATAGCATCCATTCTACCTGGATTAAAAGGAACTTTTATTGAAAATCCTGCTTTTTTTGCCGCTTCTTCTACAGCTGCTGAACCTCCTAAAACAATTAAGTCCGCCATAGAAACCTTTCTGTCGTTAGAACCATTGTTAAACTTTGATTGAAGCTCCTCATAAACTGCCAATACTTTTTTTAATTGTGTAGGATTATTGCTCTCCCAATTAACCTGTGGTTCTAAGCGAATACGTGCTCCATTTGCTCCTCCCCTTCTATCAGAACCTCTAAAAGAAGAAGCTGATGCCCAAGCTGTTTCTATTAATTGGTTATGTGGAATACCTGAGTTTAAAATCTCTTTTTTTAATGAGTTAATATCTACTTCTGTAATTAACTTATGAGTACGTGTAGGTATAGGGTCTTGCCATATAAACTCCTCTTCAGGAATTTCTGGACCTACGTATGTAGTTTTAGGCCCCATGTCTCTGTGAGTTAATTTAAACCAAGCTTTCGCAAAAGCTTTATCAAAAGACAAAGGGTCCTCTAAGAATTTTTCACAAACTTTCTTGTATTCAGGATCAAACTTTAAAGCTAAATCTGAAGTTAACATCGTAGGTCTGTGTCTCTTATTTTTATCAAAAGCATCAGGAAAAACCTCTCCAACGTCTTTAGCTGCCCATTGATGTGCTCCTGCCGGACTTTTAGTTAACTCCCATTCATTATTAAACAATGTATTTAAAAAAGCATGACTCCAACGAGTAGGTGTAGGTGTCCAAATAACTTCTAAACCAGAAGTGATGGCATCTTTACCTTTACCCGACTTGTAGCTACTCTTCCACCCTAATCCTTGTTCTTCAATACCAGCAGCTTCTGGTGAAGGCCCTACATTATCTGCAGATCCTGCTCCGTGTGTTTTTCCAAAAGTGTGTCCACCTGCTATTAAAGCAACTGTTTCTTCATCATTCATTCCCATTCTACCAAATGAAATACGTATGTTTTTTGCTGATGCTACTGGATCTGGGTTTCCGTCTGGGCCCTCAGGGTTTACATAAATCAATCCCATTTGTACTGCTGCCAAAGGGTTTTCTACTTCTAAATCTAGCTCTCCATTCTCATTCAACCTTCTACTTTCTAACCAACCTGATTCTGATCCCCAATACACATCTTCTTGTGGTACCCAAACATCTTCTCTACCTCCAGCAAAACCAATAGTTTTCAGTCCCATAGACTCTATAGCCACATTTCCTGTTAAAATCATTAAATCTGCCCAAGAAATCTTCTTACCGTACTTTTGTTTTATAGGCCATAATAGTCTTCTAGCTTTATCTAAGTTAGCATTATCTGGCCAACTATTTTGTGGAGCAAAACGTTGAATTCCCATACGAGTTCCTCCTCTACCATCTCCGGTACGGTATGTTCCAGCACTATGCCACGCCATACGAATGAATAAAGGTCCGTAATGTCCATAATCAGCAGGCCACCAATCTTGAGAATCTGTCATTAGCTTAGTTAGGTCTGCTTTTAACGCTGCATAATCTAGCTTATTAAATTCATCAGCATAATTAAAACTTTCTCCCATCGGATTAGATAATTCCGAGTTTTGTGCAAGTACATCTAAATCTAACTTATTGGGCCACCAATCTTTGTTTGACTTAGTTTCTGTTAACTGTTCTTTTTTGTGTCCTTTATCAAAACCAAAAGGACATCCTCCCTTTTCTTTTTCTTCTCCATGGTTTTGTTTACCACTACAAGAAAAAAGCAAAGAAGCTGTTACTACGCTTAAGATTATTTTTTTCATTATAAATTATTAATTGATTTTCAGCAAATCTATATTTGAAATAGTTATGTTTTTTCTATTTTAAATAGAAATAATTTATATTGATGTAACTTAGATTTATCTTTATTTCTAAAATAAAAAACTTAGGATGTATTTTATGTTTTTGAGGAAGTAGTAATTCTCTCCTTTTAAATTAAGTGTATAAAAAAAAGCACCTAATCTTAATTTTAAAAAGATAAAGTGCTTTTTGTACCAAAGGTGGGACTCGAACCCACACGCCCTTGCGAGCATCGGATTTTGAATCCGACGTGTCTACCAATTCCACCACTTTGGCATTTGGAGAGTGCAAATCTATAAAATATTTCATTTAAAATATCTTTTAAACTCTTAAAATAGTTTTATTTTTGCCGCAACAACAACACTAACTAAAAATATCTTTTTGTAAATGGCTACAAATCAATTAAGCCCAAAAATCTTTGCGTGTTCACAAAGTGTCGAACTAGCAGAAGAAATTGCCAATGCTTACGGAACCAAACTAGGAAATGTAATTACTACACATTTTAGTGATGGTGAATTTCAACCTGCTTTTGAAGAATCAATTAGAGGACGAAGAGTTTTCATTGTAGGATCAACTTTTCCTTCAACTGATAACTTAATGGAAATGTTATTAATGTGTGATGCTGCTAAACGTGCTTCTGCAAGACATATTACTGCTGTAATGCCTTATTTTGGTTGGGCTCGTCAGGACAGAAAAGACAAACCTCGTGTGGCAATTGGAGCTAAATTAGTAGCTAAATTATTAGAAACAGCTGGAGCCACTAGAATTATGACCATGGATTTACATGCTGATCAAATTCAAGGCTTCTTTGAAAAACCGGTAGATCATTTATTTGCTTCTACTATCTTTTTACCTTACGTAAAAAGCTTAAAGTTAGATAATTTAACCATCGCTTCTCCTGATATGGGAGGATCTAAAAGAGCCTATGCCTATTCTAAATACTTAGAATGTGATGTTGTTATTTGCTATAAACAACGTCAAAAAGCCAATGTAATTTCTCACATGGAGCTAATTGGTGAAGTAGAAGGTAAGAATGTTATTCTTGTAGATGATATGATTGATACTGGCGGAACACTTACCAAAGCAGCTGATTTAATGATGGAACGTGGTGCCAAAAGTGTACGCGCCATTTGTACACACCCAATTCTTTCTGGTAATGCTTATGAAAGAATTCAAAACTCGCAATTAACAGAGCTAATCGTTTCAGATACAATTCCTTTAAAAAAGAACATTTCTAAAATAAAAGTTGTATCTTGCGCCGCTTTGTTCGCTGATGTGATGCATAAAGTTCAAGACAATACATCTATTAGCGATCAATTTTTAATGTAAATAAACTTAATAAACAAAGTAATGAAATCAATTACAATCAAAGGATCTCAAAGAGAAAGCGTAGGTAAAAAAGCAACCAAAGCCTTACGTAATGCTGGAAAGGTTCCTTGCGTATTATACGGAGGAGACAAGCCTGTTCACTTTTCAGCTGACGAAAAATCGTTCAAGCCATTAGTATATACTCCAGATGTATTTACTGCTACGATTGAATTAGATGGTGTAACATACAATGCTGTATTACAAGATATACAGTTCCACCCAGTACATGATAGCATTTTACACGTAGACTTCTATCAATTATTTGAAGACAAAGCTGTAACTATGGATATTCCTGTACGTTTAGTAGGATCTTCTAAAGGTGTTATGGTAGGGGGTGCTTTACGTCACAACTTACGTAAATTAAAAGTAAAAGCATTACCTGCTAACTTACCAGATTTTATCGAAGCTGATATTACTGAGTTAGAAATTGGTAATAAATTATATGTTACTGAGTTAAAGAATGATAAATATACTTTCTTACACCCAGACAACACAGTAGTTGCTCAAGTTCGTATGTCTCGTAATGCTGCTAAAGCAGCTTCTGAAGCAGAAGCATAGACCGCAATACTATAATTATACAAAAGCGTTACCATGTGTAGCGCTTTTTTTATTTTTGATGTATGGTTTTTAGAACTTTTTTTAAAAGATTATTTGGTTTTTCTACAAAACAATTAACAGAGAAAGAAGACAATTTTATGAAGAAATTTTTAATTGTAGGCTTAGGTAATATTGGTGAAAAATATGACAATACACGTCATAATATTGGCTTTAAAATAGTAGATGCTTTCGTAAAAGAACATGAAGGTTCTTTTGAAACTGAAAAGTTAGGTGATATAGCTAAACTTAAAATAAAAGGTAAGACTGTTATCGTTTTAAAACCGAATACTTATATGAACTTAAGCGGAAAAGCGGTTAAATACTGGATGCAAAAAGAAAACATTCAAGTTGAAAACTTATTAATTATTACTGATGACTTAAATATTGATTTCGGAAAGATTCGTATCAAAGGAAAAGGAAGTTCTGGTGGACACAACGGACTAAAAGATATTCAAGATAAGTTTAATACAGGTGCTTACCCTCGTTTTCGCTTTGGTGTAGGAGCTGAATATAGTAAAGGTCGACAAGTAGATTATGTTTTAGGTGAATGGAATGCTGAAGAAGAAAGCGCAATGATTGAACGCATTCCTTTTTCTGTAAAAGCGGTTACTTCTTTTATTACAGCAGGTTTAGCCAACACCATGAACGAGTTTAACGGGAAGTAACTATAATTCTTCTCACAAAAAATCAATCTTTAAAAATTGTACAATCAGTTGATTTATTATTTCTTTGCCACTCATAAAATTTTTTGAAAATGAAAAAGACACTACTTACTTTACTATTAACATTTACCTGTTTTGTTTCAAACGGTCAAAATTGCTTTAAAGGAAAAATTGAGGAAGTAAAGCAACTTACAGAAAGACCTCTAGCTGTTATTATTTATGAAGAAGACGAGAACTATGTTAAACGTCTTGAAAAAAAGATTGCAAAAAGCAATAAAAAGAAAGAAAAGTACCAAAAAGAATTAAACGATTATAAAAATCATATTTCTTATTTTAACAAAAACATTAAAGATGTTGTTACTGAATATTGGAAGCTAAACAAAACCCATAATATTCAATATTTTACTAACAAGCAGGTAGAAGATTTAATTAAAAATAAATCTAACTCCTTTGCTATATTAAATTTAACTATAGATGTAGTTATGGCGGACTTAAATACTCTGTCTACAATGGATATTTATGCTATTACCTATGGTGCATCTGAAAAAAACAGAAAAAAAGCTGTATATAAAAATCATATCACAAATGTAAATTACAATTTGCCTGGTTATGCCGATAAAGAACTTAAAAAAGCTATTGAAAAGTTAAAAAAAGAAAGAGAAAATGGGCCAACATATTTATCAAAAGAAAATATGATTACATCTCTTGTTTTATCTCAAAAATATATAGAAAAAGCTATTAACCTTAATAAAAAAGTTTCTTTTGAAGACTTTGCTGAAGAAGAAATGAAAAGAAATTGTTCTAAACTCAAAGGAAATACTATTCTATTTCAAGAAGCCATTGTTCATGGTAAAATAAAAAACGAATTACAGAGCTTACTCCCGAAAGCTAAAACAGAACTTGTTTCTCCTAATAGAATTGCCGAAGCTGTCGCAAACAAAGAAGATGTTTTAATTGGGTTCCCAATTATAAAAAAATTAATGAAACAGAGAGGGGGATTTGGGCCAGTGACTACATCTACAGTTATTCCAGTAACTCATAAAGTAATCATGAATGCTAAAACTAAAGAGATTATTGGTTTTATTCCACATTCTGGTATTACCAGCTACTCATATTTTAAAAAGAAAGACTTTAAAAAGTTAAACGAACAGTGTAATTAAATACATCAATAAAAAAGGAGGTTTTATATAAAACCTCCTTTTTTATTTCTCTTTTATCTTAATTATCTGAAGCATACCACTCAGCAAAACTAGTATCTGTTTCCTGTAATTTAATGGCGTGTAGTTTGATATTTTCAGGAAGTCTGCTTTGAATTTTCTTAGCAAAATCAATCACCATCATTTCACTTGTTGGCTGATAATCAACTAAAATCACATGGTGTCCTCTATTTTTTAGCTCCTGTGCCAACTCAACATGAGGCGTATTTTCGTTAAAAACTGTAGCATGGTCAAATACATCAACAATATCTTCTTTCACAATCTTCTTTAGATCACCAAAATCAATTACCATTCCGTATTTAACATTACTAGTATCTGTAATCGGAGAACCAATCACAGTAACTGAAAGTTTATAACTATGCCCGTGAACATTTTTACACTTTCCGTCATAACCATATAACGCATGCCCAGTTTCAAAAGTAAACTGTTTGGTAATTCGAATCTTACTCATAAATTTTCTATTTGTAAAGAAGCGATAAAATAACCTTTAAAAAAGATTACTTCTCTACGTTTGTTGTGGTGACTCTTATTTTCTTTTAAATCTTTTGTTTGCTCTATATTTATTAAAGAAATAAATAACTGCAACACCTGCTGCTAAAATAGCGAAGAAAGAATTTCCCATTTTAATGCTTGTTTTATTCGCCAAAAGTACGAATTTGATTTCAATTTATTGCTTTTTCATTAAACTCGTAATCACAATTATTATAAAAAGTACATTCTATAATTTGACATAATTTTTGTCTTAAACTAACAAACATTAATATGAGATTATATTTAACTTTAATATATGAAAAACTCAACACAAGTAGAGCGGTTTAATAAGTTGTTAGATTTTTTAGAAAAGCGTTTTAAAACATCAATTGATATACATGAAATAGAAGATATTTCCTTTTATTCCTATCGAAATATTAATAGAATATTTTTAGCCTTACAACATGAAACTATTGGTCAGTTTCTTAAAAGAAGAAAACTAGAAAAAGCTGCAGAGTATTTAAAATTTTCAGATAATGAAATTTCAGATATTGCCCTAGAAATTGGATATAGTGATATAGCAGCTTTTAGTAAAGCTTTTAAAAAGTATTTTCGCTGCACACCATCTAGATTTAGGAACTCTTATACACTGCAACAAAAAATCACAAATCAACTTTTAGAAGAATCTAATGAAAAAAATGAATCTTTATTAAAGTTTGAAATTGAAACCCTTCCTACATTTCAAATGCTTTATTTACAATATAAAGGAACTTATGAAAATGTAAAAGGTATTGAGAAAACCTGGAAACAGCTTTTAAAATATGCTCATAAGTGTAAATTATTAACTGATAAAACTATTGTTCTTGGTGAAGTTTTGGATGACGATGAAATAACGGAATCTATTAATTGTAGGTATAATGCAGGAATTATACTTACAGAAGCACAAAAAATTGAAGTTGAAGGAATGTTTAAAGTTAAAGAAGTTGCTTCTCAAAAATATGCCAAATTTATTCATAAAGGAAGTCATGAAAGCTGTTTTGAAACATACAATACAATTTACGCACATTGGATATATGAGGTTCAATTAGAGTTTGCTGACGCACCAACCTTAGAATTTTATTTAAACGATGAGGAAAATACTTCTCAAGAAGAATTAATTACAGAAATCTACATTCCAGTAATTTAATCGAACACCTATAAACAGAAATTAATATTCTTTCTTTGACCCTTATACTAAGGTCATTTTTGTCCTAAATAGACAAACACTCCTACATTACCCAGACTATTTTTGTGTTGTGAATTAAACAAATTATGAACACATGAAAGATTACAAATTTCACAAGTATTGGTATTTAGGTTTTTTAGGTTTTGTCGGTATATATTACATTACTTATATAATTGACTTTTTTCAAGGAAACAATTCTCCTTGGGTATTAACAAACCTATTGTGGTTTTTATGGTTCTCTTATTTTATTCCTGAATATATAACTGAAAAAGAAAGATAAAAATGAGCTTTGCCAAATTAATATCATTATTTGAAGAGTCTAATATTATGTTGTATGTAGGTTATTTTTTCCTATTTAATACAAGCTTAATTATCATTGAATTGTTAGTCGATTTTATTGTTAGAAAAAAAAGGCGTTGGAAAGACACCTTTGCAAATATTAGTATCTTTTTCTTAAATCAACTTATTGAAAAAACAATTATAGGATCTATTGGTGTAATCTTTTTAATGCCATTTCATTGGATAACGCCTTTATCAATACCTATAAATACTTTTACTTGGATATTCGCTTTTTTCGTTGCTGATTTTACCTATTATTGGATGCATCGTTTAGAGCATGAGCATCGAATATTATGGGCTAGTCATAGTGTTCATCATTCATCTGAAGATTATAATCTTACCATTTCAATGCGTTTAAGTATTGTAGAGGGTTTATTTGAATGGGCTTTCCTAATTCCAATGGTTTTAGTTGGTTTTTCTCCATTTCAAGCTATTGTCGGGTTGATTCTAGTAGCTCAATTTCAAACATGGATTCATACAGAATATATTGGCAAATTAGGCTGGTTAGATGAAGTGTTTAACACTCCTTCAGTGCATAGAGTACACCATGGTTCTAATAACAAGTATTTAGATAAAAATTATGGTGGTTTTTTAATTATTTGGGATAAGGTATTCGGTACATTTCAAAGGGAGGAAGAAAAAGTAATTTATGGACTAACTAAAAACATTAAAACCAACAGTCCTATTAAAATAAATTTTATTGAATATAAAAACATATGGAAAGATGTTAAAAGGTGTAAAACCTTAAAACATAAACTGAAAATTATTTTTGGTAATCTAATATGGAAGCCAGATTATTTTTACGAAAAAAAGAGCTAATTCCTTAGCTCTTGAATTTTTCTAATGCTTTTTTTGTAAAATCTGATAATACAAGCTTACCAGAAGTTTCAGCTCGTTCAATTAATAACTCTTCCCAATGCTCAGTACCTTTCCACAAAGCTTTTTTCATTTCAGCTAACGCTTCAGGATTATATGAAGCTAGTTTTTCTGATAAAATCTCAACTTCTTTATCCAATTCATTTTGCGTTTCAAAAACCCGGGCGTACAAGCCTTTTTCTTTTGCCCAGTATGCATTTTTCCAACTGGTAGCATCTAAAGTTAATTCTGCTAATCCACTAACGCTTATTTTACGCTCTACGGCTGGCGCAATCACAAACGGACCAATACCTATTGTAAACTCAGAAAGTTTGATAGAAGCGTGCTCTGTAGCTAATACATAATCACAAGCGGCTGCTAAACCAACTCCGCCTCCAACTGTTTTCCCTTGAACTCTACCAATAATTAGTTTCGAACATCTGCGCATAGCGTTGATTACATTCGCAAACCCTGAGAAAAAAGCTTTTCCATCTTCTAAGTTATCAATCGATACCAATTCGTCAAAAGATGCACCAGCACAAAAAGCTCGTTCCCCTTCTGATTTTAATACAATTACCGAAACCTCATCATTAATTGAAAGTTTATCAAATTCGTTTGCTAAACGTTCTAACAATACACTTGGAAAAGAGTTACTTGCTGGGTGTCCAAATTCTACCGTTGCAATCTTGTTTTCTATATGGGTGTATAAACTTCCGTTTTCTCTAGTTGTAGTCATTTGTTTTCTTGTTTCTTCAAAATTACATTTTTTGAGCTAGGGGTAAAAACTTTCTTCTAAACTTAACAATTAATGGAGTGCCTCTCGCAATCATCCACAAGAAAAAAGCTATCCAAATAGCATAGAGTTTATACCCAAGAGAGTCAAAATATAACAATGTAGGAACAAACACTAATCCTGTTGCTAATAACAAAACATTTCGTAGAAATTTCATTTCTCCCATTCCTTTGAACATTCCGTCATAAATAAAAGCGATAGAACATATAGGTTGCATGATTAAAATAATCCAAAAGGTATTATAAAACTGCTCTAAAACCTCTGGTTCTTTAGTGAATACTTTTCCTATAAATTGATATAAAACAAACCCCACAACGGCTAATAATAATCCAAAGAGGAATCCGTAAGTAATTAATCTATTTCCTAAAGTTACCAATGTTTTATAAGCTTTAGCACCCAATAATTTACCTGATAAAATATTTCCTGCAGAAGAATATCCATCAATCATAAAAGCCCCCATAAGCCATATATTGAATCCGATGGTATAAGCTGCAATGTAAGCATCTCCATAGTCAGTAGCATAAGAAGTTCCAAAGTACAATGCAACATTTAGTGCTATCGTTCTTACGAAAAGATTCAACACCATTACTATGAATTTTGGAATTTCAGTATTAAATGGCAAGCTGAATTTTAACGAAATATCCGTCTTTTTTAATAATAATACTGCAGAAATTATTGCCATTGTAATTTGTGCAACAACACTTGCATAGGCAGCCCCTTGAATATGCATAGCTGGAACAAAACCTTCTACTCCGTAAACCAAAACGACATCTAGTACAATATTAATAAACGTTCCAATGAGTGCAATTACCATCGGATAATAGGTGTTTTGTAAACCTCTAAATGTACCAAAAACAGCAATCGTAAAAAGCGTAAACGGGAACCCAAAAACACGGATTTTATAATACTCAACAGAATAGTCTAAAATGGTTCCTGAAGCATTGTATAATTCAAAAATTTCTTTGGCAAAAGGATAACTGACTCCTAAAATAAGAGCACTTACGCCTAGTACAATAACAATAGCTTGTGCGGGTAAGTTTTTAATTTCATCAAGTTTATTGGCACCTAAATATTGTGAAACGATTGATGAAATTCCACTGCGTGTTTGCCCAAAAACCCAAATTAGCATAGATAAAAAAGCCCCTACAATACCAATAGCGGCAATACTTTCAGTAGCGTTGTACTCTATATTACCTACAATAGCTAAATCTGTAGTAGAAAGTAAAGGTTCTGCAACTCCTGCAATTAGTGCAGGCATTGCTAGTTTGTTTATATGTTTAAAACTAATATCGTGATTCATCATACAAAGATCAAAAGTAGTAATATTCAATATTGATTCTATAGCTTTAATAGTACTTATTTTTGGTTAGCAAATAGCATTTTACAAAACACTCTAAAATGCATTAATTTTTTTCGCCATTAATTAAGGAATAAATCTTTGAGTTGAATACTACAATAAAACTAAAAACACTACTTTTAAATCTTATTTCTTATAAGAGAATGCGATTACTATTTCTAACCTTTTTTTTTATTTCTATCACTCTTTTTTCTCAAAAAAAAGATTCAACAATTATTGTATTCAAAAAAGAGCTTATAGAAAACGGAAGACAAGCTTATTTTAGCAAAAAACTTCCCTTATTAAAAACCATTACGAAAAAGGTTGATTCTTTATACAAAAAGACCAACGACTCTATTTTACTTGCCAAGTATTTTCATTTTAAAGCCTTGCAAAGTAAACTTACCTATACCAATGATAGTGCTTTTTATTATTACCACCGCTCTAAAGATATTTCAAAAAGACTACATGATTCCTTAGCCGTTGGGAGGCGTTTACTCAGCCTTTCTATTTTACAAAAAGAAGCTAATGATTTTTTAGGTGGTGAAATTAGCCTGATAGAAGCATTAAAGTATTTAGAACCTATTGAACCTTCTATATATTTGGAAAGAGTCTATAATAATTTGGGGATAATTGCTGAAGAATTGGGTCAAAAAAACAATGCTATTGAATACTATAACAAAACCTTACAAATAAACAACATAACAAAAGACCTACGTAGCTACTTGTTTACAAATAATAATTTAGGGTTATTGTATCAAAGAAGACAAGACCACAATAAAGCAATTGTTTTTTTTAATAATGGACTACATATCAAAGGATTGAATAAAAAGTTCCCTAAAATTTATGCTCTTTTATTAGAAAACTTAGCAGCAAGTAACTTCTTATTAGGTAAAAAAGAAAATGTTTTACAACAATATCAAGAAGTTTTATCAATTAGAAAAAAACACAAAGAAAATCGTGAATTGCCTACAACTCATATCAATATTTCTAATTATTATAAAGATTTAAATCAGACTCAAGAAGCTTTATTTCATTCCAAAGAAGCTTTAAAATATGCAAAACTGACTCATAATAACAAAAAATGGCTTGAGTCTTTAATAAATCTCTCCTACTTAACAAATGGGAAAAAATCAAAACAATACTTATTGGAATATATCTCTTTAAATGATAGTCTCTTCCAAAATGAACGACAATTAAAAAATCAATTTGCTAAAATTCGATACGAAACTGACAAAAAAGAAAAAGAAAACACAATTTTAAAAGAAGAAGTAGTTCAACAAAAACAACAAAAAACCATAGGTTGGTTATTGGCTATTATTAGTCTATTAGGTCTAGGGGTTGGTTCTTTGTTTTTTGTATTAAGAAGAAAACAGTTATTATACCAAACCCAACTACAAAAAACAAAAGCTAAATATTTAGAACGAGATAGAATAGCTCAAGAGTTACACGACGGTGTTTTAAGCAAGTTATTTGGAACACGACTTGGTTTAGGCTTTTTAAATTTAAAAGGAGATCCTGATGAGCTTCATAAACATCAACACTTATTAAACGAACTTCAACAGGTAGAAAAAGAAATAAGGAACGTTTCACATAAATTGAGTTATAAAATTAACGAGTCTGACAACTTCAAATTAGTACTTATAGATTTATTGGAAGAGAAAAGTAATTTAGGAAATTTTGAGTATCTTTTAGATATTCCTAATCCTTTTAATTGGACAGATGTTGGTGAAAAAATTAAACATAATATCTATCGAATTCTTCAAGAAACTCTTCAAAACTGTATTAAACATGCCAAAGCTACTCATGTACAACTTAATATTTATAAAGAAAATACAAATTTAATAATTGAAGTAAAAGACAATGGAATTGGTTTTGATTCTACAAAAAAAAATAACGGAATAGGGTTAAAAAACATCCATTCGAGAACAGAAAAACTAAAAGGTACAATTGAAATAATCTCAAAACTAGGAGACGGAACTTCCTTAAAAATATCAATCCCCACAAATTTCAATGAGCAATTAACAAACTACTCCTCTTCATATTTTGTTCGTAGTCATGCGTAAATTTTACTTTTTCGTCAACATTCGTTTAATTTCATTCAGCTTCATAAGTGCTTCAATCGGTGTTAAGGTATCAATATTGGTGGTTAAAATTTCTTCTCGAATATCTTCTAACAACGGGTCGTCTAACTGAAAAAAGCTCATTTGCATATCTTCATGCTGTGCTTCTTTCAAGGTTTCTTTAACCTCTTTGTGTGAATGTGAGTCTTCTAACTCTTTTAGAATTTTGTTTGCTCTATGAATTACCATACTTGGCATTCCCGCTAATTTTGCTACATGAATACCAAAACTATGATCGCTTCCTCCTTTTACCAATTTACGCAAGAAAATAATGCTATTATCTAACTCTTTTACCGATACATTAAAGTTCTTAATACGCTCAAACGTCGAAGTCATTTCGTTCAGCTCGTGATAGTGTGTTGCAAATAACGTTTTTGCTTTCGAAGGATGTTCATGTAAATATTCCGAAATCGCCCAAGCAATAGAAATTCCGTCATAGGTAGACGTTCCTCTTCCAATTTCATCTAACAACACCAAACTACGATCGGAAATGTTATTTAAAATAGAAGCTGTTTCGTTCATTTCTACCATAAATGTAGATTCTCCCATCGAAATATTGTCACTAGCTCCTACTCTGGTAAAAATCTTATCCACCATACCAATGCGAGCATTTTGTGCGGGAACATAACTTCCCATTTGTGCTAATAACACAATCAAAGCTGTTTGACGTAAAATTGCCGATTTACCAGACATGTTAGGACCTGTAATCATAATAATTTGTTGCTGGTTACGGTTCAAGACAACATCATTAGCTATGTATTCTTCACCAATTGGTAATTGTTTTTCAATAACTGGGTGACGACCATTTTTGATTTCAATATCAGTGCTGTCATCCATTAACGGACGCACATAATTATTCTCGGTAGCTAAGGTTGCGAACGATTGTAAAGCATCAATCTTAGCCACATTTTGTGCGTTTTGTTGTACAGGTTGTACAAAACCAATAATATACTGTACTAACTTGGCAAAAATCTCTGTTTCTAACTGCTGAATGTTCTCTTCTGCCCCTAAAATTTTAGCTTCGTATTCTTTTAACTCTTCAGTGATGTAGCGTTCAGCATTCACTAAGGTTTGCTTACGAATCCACTCTTCTGGAACTTTATCTTTATGCGTATTTCTAACTTCAATATAATATCCGAAAACATTATTAAAAGCAATTTTTAAACTCGGAATTCCAGTTCGCTCAGTTTCGCGAGCTAGCATCGTATCTAAATACTCTTTTCCAGAGTTTGAAATGTCACGTAATTCATCCAGTTCTTCTGAAACTCCACTAGCAATCGCATTTCCTTTATTAATATTTACAGGAGCTTCTTCTAAAACTGTCTCAGTAATTTTATCAATCAGCGTTTTGCAATCGTGCAATTGTTTTCCTATTTCTTGAACTGCTTTGTTCTTACTTTTTTCTGCGGAATCTTTTATTGGAATAATAGCTTTTAACGAGTTTTTCAACAAAATTACTTCTCGTGGAGAAACCTTACCCGTAGCAACTTTTGATATCAATCGTTCGATATCAGAAATTTGTTTTAATTGGTAGGTTACAGTTTCAGAAAAAGTATCGTCATCAATTAAAAACTTTACTAATTCATGTCGCTGTTGAATTTGAGCTAAATCTTTTAATGGAAGCGCTAACCAACGTTTTAATAAACGTCCTCCCATAGGAGAAATAGTTTTATCAATTACATCCAATAACGAAACCGAGTTTACCGAATTCCCACCGTATAATTCTAAATTTTTTACGGTAAAGCGATCCATCCACACATAATTATCTTCCGCAATTCTACTGATAGATTGTATATGTTCTATTTTGTTATGTTGTGTTTCAGACAAGTAATACATTGCTGCACCACCTGCCACAATTCCATATTCTAACTCTTCAACTCCAAATCCTTTTAATGTTTTTACCTTAAAATGATTTCGAAGCAATTCATCTCCATAATCTTTTTGAAACACCCAATCATCCAAATAAAATGCATGAAAACGATTTGTAAAAGCTTCTAAAAATCGTTGCTTATGTTTCTTTTCAACCAAAACTTCACTAGGTGTAAAATTTTGTAAAAGCTTATCTATATATTCTTCATTTCCTTGAGCTATGAGAAATTCTCCTGTAGAAACATCTAAAAACGAAACTCCTAATAGCTTTTTCCCAAAATGAACTGCTGCTAAAAAGTTATTCGACTTCGATTGTAACACCTCATCATTTAGAGCAACCCCAGGGGTTACCAACTCCGTAACTCCACGTTTTACAATCTTTTTAGTCATTTTTGGATCTTCCAACTGATCGCAAATAGCAACACGCAATCCAGATTTTACTAACTTGGGCAAGTAGGTATTTAAGGAATGGTGCGGAAAACCAGCTAACGCTGTTTCACTCTCACTACCACTTCCTCTTTTGGTTAAAATAATACCTAAAACTTTAGATGCTTTTATAGCATCTTCTCCAAAGGTTTCATAAAAATCGCCTACTCTAAATAACAACATAGCATCCGGATATTTTGCTTTAATTCCGTTATACTGTTGCATTAATGGAGTTACCTTTTTTGCCTTTGTTTTTGCCAAATTTCTAGATTTTTTGGGTTAGTTTTGCGAAGATAGAAAAGTTTAGAGTTTCTTTTGTTTCAAGTTATCCACAACTTTAAACTTTTGAACCTGAAAACCACTTTATGAGAAAATTAAAAAACAGCGAACTAGGCAGGAAAACAGTTGAGGAGTTTAAACAAACAAACAAAACTCCTATTATAGTAGTATTAGATAATATTCGTAGTTTGAATAATGTAGGCTCAGTTTTTAGAACTTCGGATGCTTTTTTAATTGAAAAAATTTATTTGTGTGGTATTACAGCAACTCCGCCTAACAAAGAAATTCATAAAACTGCTTTAGGTGCTACCGAATCTGTAGATTGGGAATATGTTGAAAACACTATGGATTTAGTTGAAAAACTACAAGCGAAAAATGTAAAAGTTCTATCCATAGAACAAGCAGAAAATAGTACGATGTTAGATACTTTTATTCCTAAAACTGATCAAAAATATGCAGTTGTATTTGGTAACGAAGTAAAAGGTGTACAGCAGGAGGTAGTTTCTGCTTCTGATGTTTGTATTGAAATTCCGCAATTAGGAACTAAACACTCGCTGAATATTTCGGTAAGTTGTGGAGTCGTGTTATGGGATTTGTTTACTAAAATGAAAAAGTAATGTCATTACGAGGAACAATAGTGACGAAGTAATCTGCTTATTTAGAGTTCATAATTCAAAGATTGCTTCACTGGCGTTCGCAATGACGATTTCATTCTTTTAAAAACAGAATGTTAAATTTTTGTCTTTCTCCTAAAAACACATTACTTTAGACAATAATTTATTCTCCCTATCTATCCCCAAAATTATTTAGTAATTATAAACCCTATAATATGGAAAACAAATACTTTGAAGAAACAGTAATGAGTCTAGGTTTAGATGAACAAGATGCAAACATTGAAGAGCAAAACTTAGACAATCAAGGAGAAGATAATATCGGTGATGCTGATGGCCCTAAAACTGGTGGAACCACTGGAGGCGGCGGCGGCGGTGGTCAAGGAGGAGATTAGAAGTAAAACTACTTAGTAAACATATTTTCTTTGTATATAATTTAAAAATAAAACCATTACTTTTGAAAAGTAATGGTTTTATTTTTATAACTATGAAAACTTTCTTTTGTATTCTCCTATTCTACTCCTCTTTTCTTTTGGCTCAAGAAAACAAAGATTATTTCTCCACAAGAGATACATTAATAGAAAAAGGAAGAAAAGCCTATTTTAGTAATAAACTTCCATTATTAAAAACAATCACGGTACAAGTCGATTCATTATATCAAAAAACAAAAGATTCCATTTTATTAGCTAAGTACTTTCATTTTAAAGCTCTCCAAAATAAGCTTACATTTAATAATGATAGTGCTTTTTATTATTACCATCGTTCAAAAGATATTTCTAAAAAAGTTAATGACTCTTTAGCAGTAGGTAGACGTCTATTAAGTATTGCTTACCTACAACGAGATGCTAAAGATTACTTAGGGAGTGAAATTAGTTTTGTTAGTGCTCTACAGTACTTAGAGCCAATAAATTCAAATATTTATACAGAGAGAGTATACAATGGATTAGGTCTAATATCTGAAGAATTAAATCAGCCTGAAGAAGCCTTAAGGTATTATAACATTGCTCTATCTTACAATAAATTAAACAAAAATGATACTGGACACATCTACATAATAAATAATATAGGATTACTATACCAAAAGCAAAAACAACATCAGAAAGCAATTAATTATTTTAAAAAAGGGTTATCTCAAGATAGTATCAAAGAAAAGTTTCCTATTCAATACGCCTTATTATTGGAAAATTTAGCGTTCAGTAATTACTCTTCAGGTAAGAAGGAAAACGTACTTAGACAATACGAAGAAGTCTTGTCGATAAGAGAAAAATTAAATGATTTAAGTAATTTGAGTATGTTACATATTAACATTTCTAACTATTACAAAGATTTAAATCAATTAAAAAAAGCTCACCACTATTCTAGCAAAGCTTTAAAATATGCTAAACAAACTCATAATAATAAAAAATGGTTAGAGGCATTACAAAACCTTTCGGTTTTAACTAATGGTGAACAGTCAAAACAATATCTACGAGAATATATTACGTTAAATGATAGTTTATTTCAAAACGAGCGTAGGTTAAAAAATCAATTTGCTAAAATTAGATACGAAACTGATAAAAAAGAAAAAGAAAACACTGTTTTAAAAACAGAAAACCAACAAAAACAAGCAGAAATACTTTATCATAAACAACAAAAAACAATAGGCTGGTTAGCTGCTGCAATTGGTCTTTTATTATTTGGTTTTAGTATTATGTTCTATTTTCAACGTAGAAGAAAATTATTATACCAAGCACAACTACAACAGGTACAAGTAAGGGAACATGAACGCAAACAAATTGCTAAATCTTTGCATGATGAGGTAGCAGGTGACCTACGCTTACTACATCGTAAGTTAGAAAAGTCTAATTTATTAGAGGAAGCTCAAAAATTAGATGCTGTAAAAGAAAATGTACGTAATTTATCACATCAATTAAGTAGTATTAGTTTTAATAAAGTTTCCTTTAAAAATCAAATTATTAATTTAGTGAGTGATTATTTTGAACCTGATTTTAAAATAAAGCTAAATGGATTGCAAAACTATAATTGGACTACTGTTGATAATTCTATAAAGCGTCTACTCTACCTAAGTACTCGAGAAAGCATACAAAATTGTAAAAAATACGCAAAGGCAAGTAAGATAATTATCAATTTTTCTGTACATAAAAAATACGTACATTTGAATATTGTTGATGATGGTATTGGTTTCGATACCAACATTAGTAAAAAAGGAATTGGTTTACAAAACCTACAAGAACGCATTGAAGAGTTAAACGGAACGTTAACCATTAATAGTGAAGTAGGTAAAGGAACCCAAACCGATATTCAAATACCCCTAAATGGCTGGACAAACAAAAATACTTTTAGTTGATGACCATCAGTTAATTCTTGAAGGAATTCTTTCGTATTTGAAAGATATAGATGGTTTAGAAATTGAAACGGCAAATTCATGTGACGAAGCTTTTTCTAAAATAAAATCAAGTTTAAGCGAAAATCCATTTCATATTGTTTTTACCGATTTAAGTTTTGACAATCAAAACAAAAATGTTGTTTTAGATGGTGGCGAGTCTTTTATAAAATCTATCCTCAAAGAAGAAATTCCAATTAAAGTAGGAGTAATTACAGGGCACTCTGAAACTAACAGAATTTTTAATGTAATACATAATTTAAATCCTTCTGCATATATCTTAAAAGGTAAGTGTAGCACTGACGAATTAACCTTTGCTATTCAAAAAATGTTGAAAGGTGAAGTATATTACACCCATGAAATTCATCAAAAACTCTTAAAGAGAGCCTTGGTAGAAATACAAATGGATGATATTGCTGTTCAAATTTTAAAAGAACTTCCTAAACATGCTAAGATTTCTAATCTAGAAGGTTTAATTAAAAAAAGTGATGGTTCATTAATAAAAGTCCGTTCTATAGAAAGTAAGCTATCTAAGCTAAGAACTGACCTACAAGCCAATAACAATACAGACCTAGTGTTAAAAGCAAAAGAATTAGGAATTATAGATTAGATTCTTTTGCGGAAATACGCATTTATTTTTACGGTTATCCCTTTTTATAGATTACAAGTAAAGAATACTTTCGCAAAAGAATTCAAAACCATTGTTGGGAAGAATCTTGAAAGAGAGAGAATATAGAAAAAGCCTTTAGATATCTAAAGGCTTTTTTCTTGGGAAACGGTTTCTTTTTGTGTTTTGCGGAAAACCACACTTTTTTTTGCGGAAATACCCTTTTTTAACCTTTAATCTCTCCTTACATTTGTGACATCTTCTTTTCAAGATTAATTGAAAAAAGACATTTAAGGGGAATAATGAACCTTCTAGAAATTCTAGAAGGTTTTTTTTATGCTCTTTCGGAAAATTGCACTTTTAACTTCGGAAATCCCGTTTTATACCTCTGATTATCAACATATCTTTGACATGTTCATTCTTTAATGACAATTAATTTAAGGGGAATTAAATTATTTTAAAAATGGGAAAATTATTACTACGCAAGACAAGCAAAGGCTTAAACACATTACTTTCAGTATTAGCTGAATTTGGTAAAGGAGCTGGATATGCTTTGAGACACTAAAAGTTAACTAACCAAACTTAAACGTGTAAACCTTCTAGAAATTCTAGAAGGTTTTTTTTATTACACATGACTAAAATTGTAAATTAGGCGTTCAATCATTTTATGCCTAAATGACTCAAAAATATATTATTGCTTTAGACCAAGGAACAACTAGCTGTCGTACAGTTATTCTTAATAAAGAAGAAGAAATTATTGCAAAAACTCAAGAAGAGTTTCAACAAATATTTCCTCAACCTGGTTGGGTAGAGCATGATGCCAACGAAATTTTACAAACTCAGTTAAAAACCTTACAACAAGCTCTTGAACAGGCTAAAATATTGCCTTCAGAAATAGCTGGAATAGGTATTACCAATCAACGTGAAACTACCGTTGTTTGGAATAAAAACACTGGCAAACCAATATATAATGCTATTGTTTGGCAAGACAAGCGAACTGCTAATACTTGTGAATTACTCAAAGAAACTGGACTTGAAAACTATGTTCGTAAAACTACTGGATTAGTAATTGATAGTTATTTTTCAGCTACTAAAATTCATTGGATTTTAAATAATGTAGATGGAGCTCAAGAAGATGCTGAAAAAGGGAATTTGTTATTTGGAACTATTGATTCTTGGCTTTTATGGAACCTAACCAATGGAAAAGTCCACGCTACTGATTATAGCAACGCTTCGCGTACCATGTTATATGATATAAAAAACTTGTGTTGGGATGAAACTTTAATAAAAGAGTTAAACATTCCAACTTCAATGTTACCAGAAGTAAAACCTTCTTCTTATCATTTTGGAAATTATAAATTAAATGGAGTTCAAATTCCAATTGCAGGTATTGCAGGAGATCAACAATCTGCCTTATTCGGACAAGCATGTTTTAAAAAAGGGGAGGCTAAAAACACCTACGGGACTGGATGCTTTATGTTGATGAACACAGGTGAAAACTTAGAATATTCTGAAAATGGTTTGATTTCCACTATTGCTTGGGGAATTAACAACAAAGTGTATTATGCTCTCGAAGGAAGTGTTTTTGTTGCTGGTTCTGCAATTCAATGGTTACGTGATGGACTACAAATTATCAATAGCGCAGAAGAAAGTGAGCTTTTTGCTGAAAAAGTTACTGAAGAAAACCCTGTTTATGTGGTTCCTGCTTTTGCTGGATTAGGTGCCCCGTATTGGGATATGTATGCACGAGGAGCTATTTTCGGTTTAACTCGTGATACTGGAAAAAACCATTTAATTAAAGCTACTTTGCAATCATTAGCCTATCAAACCAAAGACATTTTAGATGTTATGCAAAAAGACAGTATGCTACAGCTTTCTTCTTTAAAAGTTGATGGTGGGGCTTGTGTTAATAATTTATTGATGCAATTTCAAGCAGACATCTTAAATGTGGATGTGGAACGTCCTGAAGAAATTGAAACCACCGTTATGGGCGCAGCATATTTAGCTGGTTTCTGTGTTGGTTTTTGGCAACAAAACGATATTATTAATAAACGAAAAATAGATAAAACCTTCACTCCTTCTTTTCCTAAAGAAAAAAGAGAAAAACTATACCGTACTTGGCAAAAAGCTGTTGAACGCACTAAAGATTGGATTGACTAAAAAGAAAACAAATCATAAAAGTATTAGTTTTTTTATTCAAAAAAAATGAGCATTTTTGTAAAAAAACATGAAAAACTACCTTAATTATTTATTTATCAGCTTTTTATTAATACTCTTTAGTTGTAGTGACACTGACACCCTTCAAAAGGATCTACCAATAGCTATTAACACTACTACAAAAGAAAACTTAGAAATCACTTATACTACAATCAAAATTAGTGGAGAAGTAAAATCACTTGATGAAAACGAAATTATCAGTCAAGGAATTTGCTGGAGTACAAACCCAAATCCAACTATTTATGATAATATAATAACTGAAAATACTAATGTTTTTTCAAAAATAATTTCTAATTTAACTGCAAATACAACTTATTACTTCAAAATTTATGCAACTAATATTAATGGAACTGCATATAGTGAAGAAGTACCTTATACGACATCTTCTTTGGCTGGTACTACTTGGGACTTCCTATTAGTACATGATCCTACCAATCCTAATGAGTATTATGGTTATTGGCATGCAGATGTAACTTTCAATGAAGATGGAACTACTGTATATGATGAACCTGATTTCCCTGGCACATATACAACTTATGGGACATGGTCATTAGATGAAAATACTCTAAACTATGATTTAGATTCTTCAGAAGATTCAAATACAAGATACCAATTTAAAGGTATTATTACCAAAAACTCTATGGAAGGAACCTATAATTTTGGCTCTGAAAACAAAACATGGAGTGCTACAAAATATTAGACGTTTATAACCTTAATGCTTTTTAAACAATACTTATAAAGTTAAGGTATATTGAACGTACTAAAGATTGGATTGACTAAAAATAAAGAATCATGGCTAAGTTTTACGACAAAATAACAAATCGAGTTCAAAAATTTATTGAAGCTCAAAAGATGTTTTTTGTTGCTACAGCAGCAAAAGAAGGAAGAATTAATCTTTCACCAAAAGGAATGGACACCTTTAGAGTACTTAACGAGAATAAGGTTGCTTGGTTAAGCGTAACAGGTAGCGGAAACGAAACTTCAGCGCATTTGCTAAACGACAATCGAATAACTATCATGTTTTGTGCTTTTGAAAGTGCTCCAAATATACTCAGGCTATATGGAAAAGCTGAAGAAGTTCTTCCTACTCATGATAAGTGGAATAATTATGCTAATTTGTTTCCTAAACTTCCAGGTACTCGTCAAATATTTATTGTTTCTGTAGAAAGTGTGCAAACCTCTTGTGGAATGTCAATTCCTTTTTATGAATACCAAGGAGAACGAAATCAATTAAATGATTGGGCTACTGAAAAAGGTGAAGAAGGAATTAAACAATATTGGAACGACAGAAACCAAACTAGTATTGATGGTTTAAAAAGTGGCTTAGATTCTTAACTTTCTTTGCTTATAAGGTTTTTAATTTGAACACTAAACCTAATTTATAATCGTTTTAACAATCAACACATTAACAATATACGCTGCTAAACAATTATTATACTATGAAAAAAAGCTTCCTGTCTTTATCTGTTTTCCTTACTCTATTTTTAATATCCTGTACAAAAGAGGAGTCTAAGGTAATTGAAGAACCTTCAGAAAATATTTTGTTTTTTGATGACTTTGAAAAAGGTGATTTATCTAAAACAGAAAATAATGTTAGCTATGGTAGCAGTACCTACTCATCTGTTTCTAATAAAGTAAAGAAAGGTGGAGAGTACTCCCTTCAGTTTTACTATAAAGGCGGATTATCAGGAGAAGACGCTTTTGCTGAGCAAAGAATATCCTATCCAAATACTGGAGAGTTGTGGATAAAGTATGATCTTTACATCCCTAATAATTATACTCATCGTAAAGAAGAAAACTCAGCTAGCAACAATAAATTTTTAGCAGTTTATAAAAGTGATTATCGATATCCAGGTTTTCATGTAAATTGGTCATTATCTCCAAATAATACAGGAGGTTCTAATTTAACCCTACATAGATACAGAAATGGAACCGAGCAACCAAGCATATCACCTTCAGGGGGCTTAGGTACTAATTTTATTACCGAAGACGATCATGGAAAGTGGATTCACATTATGGCTAGAGTTAAAGCTCCAAGTAGTGAAGAAGCTACTGATGGAGTAATGCAACTATGGAAAAATGACGTTCTGGTTTGTGATGAAAAAGCACTTAATATGTATGGTGGTATTGATGAAAACTTTATGAACGAAATGTATTTAATGGGCTGGTCGAACTCTGGGTACTTAGAAGATACTATTTTTTATATAGATAATCTATCTTTAAGTTACTCTTCATTTTAATACAGGGCACTTAAATATTCATAAACTAAATAATACTAGACAGATAAGACTTAAACCAAACTAGTTTTTACGGTTTCGATACATTATTAAAAGAAGAAACATCTTTCTAATTTATTTAATAAAATCTCTTCATTTTTTCAAAACCCTGATAAAAATCATGTTTTAACTTAAACTATGCTTGTATTTTTGAGACAGTAAAGTATAAGAAGAAATGGTAGAATTAATGAACATCCCAATGGTATCTTGGACAAACGGAACCATTATGATGGTTATTTTCGGTTTGGTTTGTATAGGTTTAGTAACTGCTCTTTTAATTCTTGTTAATGGTGGCAAGAAGAAAGAGTAGGTAAATTTTAGTTTTAATAGTTGATTGAAGAAGCACTCTTTAATAATGTGTTAGTGGTTTAACGTTTGAGTGCTTCTTCTTCTTTTTATTTAAATGCATTTAATCCTGTAATATCTAATCCTGTGATTAATAGATGAACATCATGCGTTCCTTCATAGGTTATTACACTTTCTAAATTCATTGCGTGTCTCATAATTGAGTACTCTCCAGAAATTCCCATTGCTCCTAACACTTGTCTTGCTTCTCGAGCTATTTTTAATGCCATATCAACATTATTTCGCTTCGCCATAGATATTTGAGCAGATGTAGCACGACCTTCATTTTTTAATACTCCCAATCGCCATGTTAATAGCTGTGCTTTTGTAATTTCTGTAATCATTTCAGCTAGTTTTTTTTGTTGCAACTGAAATTGACCTATTGGTTTTCCAAATTGTGTGCGTTCTTTCGCATAACGTAACGCCGTATCATAACAATCCATCGCAGCACCAATAGCTCCCCAAGCAATACCATAACGCGCAGAGTCAAGACACAACAAAGGTGCTCCTAATCCTGATTTATTTGGCAATAAGTTTTCTTTTGGAACTTTAACATTGTCAAAAATTAACTCACCTGTAATTGATGCTCTTAACGACCATTTGTTATGAGTTTCTGGTGTAGAAAAACCTTCCATACCACGTTCTACTATCAAACCATGAATACGTCCTTCTTCGTTTTTTGCCCATACAACTGCTACGTTACAAATTGGCGCATTTGAAATCCACATTTTTGCTCCATTCAATAAATAATGATCTCCCATGTCTTTAAACTTGGTTTCCATTCCTCCAGGGTTACTACCGTGATTTGGTTCAGTTAACCCAAAACTTCCCATCCATTCACCAGAAGCTAGTTTTGGTAAGTATTTTTGTCTTTGTGCTTCGGTTCCGTAGTTATAAATAGGTCCCATAACAAGAGAAGACTGTACTGAAGCAGTAGATCGAATTCCACTATCACCCCTTTCTAGCTCTTGCATAATTAACCCGTAAGAAATTTGATCTAACCCTGCACCTCCATACTTTTCAGGAATATAAGATCCGAAAGCTCCCACTTCTGCCAATCCGTTAATTAATTCCTTCGGAAATTCTGCACGTTGTGCATACTCTTCAATAATTGGAGATAGGTTTTTCTTAACCCATTCGCGAGCTGTGTTCCGAACAAGTTTATGTTCATCGGTTAATAAATCGTCTACTTGATAATAATCTGGGGCTTGAAATAAATCAGACTTCATAAATATGTTTTAAAATTAATTTTACCAATTGTATAAGAGAAGTATAAAATTAATCGCGGTTTGATTTTATTTGGTTTCTTAAAAGAATTATTTCAAAAATACTTAAAAAAATGGTTATTAGTGCAGGTTTGCGTATGTTTGTACTAATGAGATTTACTTTAGGAAAAGAGGAGCGTTTAAAAAGCAAAAAGCTCATAGGAAGATTATATGAGGAGGGAAAGGTGATAAAAGTTTTTCCACTAAGAATGGTATATATACAAACCGAACACACCTCTAAGTTCCCTGCACAAGTTGGAGTTTCTGTACCTAAACGTAACTTTAAAAAAGCCGTGGATAGAAACCGTATAAAACGGTTACTTCGCGAAACATACCGTAAAGAAAAGCATACTATTTATGAGACTGTAGATAAACCGTATGTGTTTATGATTTCTTATCTTGCAAGAGATGAATGGAAATATGCCGATTTAGAGCATAAAATGAAGAAATTATTAACACAGTTTATTACAGAAGTTACTCAAGATGAAAAATAGAAAATTCCTTTTTTTTGGCTCACTCATTGTAATCTCTCTTTTCTTTTCTTTTCAATCTCGTTTTTTTGAGATTGCTAAACAAATTGAAATTTACAACAACCTTTTTAAAGAGTTAAACATTAATTATATTGATGAAATTAACCCAGGAGATTTAACTGACAAAGCGATAAAAAACACGCTTAAAAATTTAGATCCTTATACCAATTTTTATAACGAACAAGATGTTGAAGATGCGCGTATTCGTCGTGAAGGTGAATATGGAGGTATTGGTATTTCTACATTTTATACTAAAAAAGGAATTGTAGTTTCTGAAGTTTACAAAGGTTTTTCGGCCGATAAAGCTGGCTTAAAAGCAGGTGATATTATTACCAATGTAAACGGACAAGAATTAGATACCTTAGAAAGAAGTCAGTTTTCTCAAATGCTAAAAGGAGTACCAGGAAAAGAACTTTCTTTAAAGATAGAAAGGAATAATCTTACAAAAAATGTTTCTGTAAAACTTGATAAAGTTATTTTAGACCCTGTTCCTTTTTATGATATGATTGATAACGAAACAGGATATATTGTTTTAACACGATTTATCAGTCAAAAAGCTACCGAAAGTGTTGTAAACGCATTTGGTGACCTAAAAAAAAGAGGAATGAAAAAATTAGTGTTTGACTTAAGATATAACCCTGGAGGCTCTTTATTTGATGCAATAAACATTACTAATTTATTTATTCCCAAAGGTTTGAAAGTTGTAGATACTCGTGGAAAAACTCAAAAAAACAGTAGAACTTATAAAACAAATAGAGAACCTTTAGATGCTGAAATTCCTATTGTAGTATTAATAAATGGTCGATCGGCTTCTGCTTCAGAAATTGTTTCTGGTGCTTTACAAGACTATGACAGAGCTGTAATTATGGGTGAGCGTTCTTTTGGAAAAGGACTGGTGCAACGTTACTTTGATTTGAGTTACGGAACACAAATGAAAATCACAATTTCTAAATATTACACTCCTAGCGGGCGCTGTATTCAGGAATTAGATTATGCTAATAGAGATTCAAAAACAGGAAAAGTACCTAAGTTTTCGGATACTACTCTTAATGAGTTTACAACTCAAAATGGACGAAAAGTATACGATGGAGGTGGTGTAACTCCTGATGTAGAAAGTGAATTTTCTAAAAAAACAAAAGAAACAGATGAACTACTAAAATCAAGAGCTATTTTTAATTTTGTAACTGATTTCACACATCAAAACCCTAATTTATCTGCTGAAAACTATACTTTCTCATCTACAAACTTTAATCAATTTAAAGAATATTTGCTTCGTAAAGACACCGCTTTTGTATCTAAAGAAGAAAAACTTTTCCAAGAAGCATATGAATCAGTAGAAAACAATAATAAAATTACTTCAGAATATAACACGATTATCCAACAATTAAAAGCCACTAAAGTTGCTAAAGTTTTAGTAAATGAAGATATTTTATCAAGAGAAATTGAAAATGAAATTGTTGAACGTTATGCATATAAAGAAGGAATGTATAAGCATTTATTTAAAAATGATATTACTATAAAAAATGCCGTTAACTTGCTAAATAGCCCTAAAAAATATAGCAGTATTTTAAAAAAATAGCTTCTTTAACATAATTTGTATATTTGTACTTTAAAAACATATGTCAAAACCTATCCTAAAAGAACGTACAAGAGCCCAAGAATCTACAAATGCTATTGAGCGTTTATACATTTCAATGCGACACTTATTTAGTCGCGGTTTTTACAAGCCAATGGGTGTTTCTGGTGAAACGTTACGTAAATCACTTTTATCTTTACGTCCAGAAATTTATGGTTCAATTGCAGAAAATAAAACTGAATTAAACGGACTGGTATACGTTATTGAACGTTTGCCTGAAGGAATTGAAGAATGTCAGTTTATTTATTTAACTGCTGATGAAGGGTATCGTAACTCTAAGTTCAAGGCAATTATTCCTCCTAAAAGAAGAAGAAACTGCTATCGTATTGACAAGAACCAAATGAATATTGAAATTACCAGAGGACGATCTGAAATTTACGATATTCTTACACACTTGACATTTTTATTTATTGAATCTCATAAAATTAAAGACCGTGTAGTTTTTAATAATGGAGAAAGTTTTATTCGTGAATGGTTACAACTGGAAGATATTGTAATACATAATAAAACACTTACCGATGAGGAAAAAGATGTAATTGTTGTACATCTTGGTAATATTTTAGGAAGAACTTACGATGAAGTATATGATGCATACAACACGTTTGCAACAGAAGAGAATCCAAATAGATTTTTCCATCTAATTTATTGGTTAGGTAAGCTTGCTATTAATGAAGCCTTATACGACCAAAAACGCTCTATTAAATTCAGTTCTGTTTTAATTGAAGAAATTGGACACCATTATTATGGAGAAATATGGGCTAACAACATTAAAAAAGTGTTGTTAGACAACGGATTAATAGAACGTCCTATTCATATCATCAGTGCAAATATGCACAGTGTAATGAATAGTATCTATGCCCAAAATGCTTTACCAAAAGAAGCTAAAAAACATAAAGATTTTCAACTTTTTGAAGTATTGAGTAATACCAACAGTAGTGCTTTACAGTCTGCCGTTAAAAATTATGCTTCAGAAAACGGGTTAATTTATATTAAAGACACTTCAGGAACCAACATCAATGTTCAGGTAATTGATACAGGAAAAATTGATTTTGAAACGAATTCTTTTAACAAAGTTAATTCTGTTGGAGAAGATCCTGTAATTATTGTAATGGATTATGCATTTGGTGAACAGGCTTTTGAAACTATGGACGAACTTTTAAAGCCATACAAAACAAAAGGAGATAAAATTCATCTAGATGTTCAGTCTGTTTCAATTATGGGTAAAGCTGGTATTTTAGAAGGTGGTAAAGGAGATATTATGATTCCTTCTTCACATATTTTTGAAGGTACTGCTGATAACTATCCATTTAAAAACGAATTATCAAAAGAAGATTTAGAAGGTTTTGGTGTTCAAGTTTTTGATGGAGCTATGATTACTGTATTAGGAACATCATTACAAAATAAAGATTTATTACGATTCTTTCATGATTCTACTTGGGATGTAATCGGACTAGAAATGGAAGGAGCGCATTATCAAAAAGCGATTCAATCTGCCTCAAAAATTAGAGGTAATATTTCAGAAAATGTGAAAGTACGCTACGCTTACTATGCTTCTGATAATCCTCTAGAAACTGGTGCTACACTTGCTTCTGGCGGACTTGGAATGAGCGGAGTAACACCAACTTACGCTATTACACAAAAAATACTAGAGCAAATATTTTAGTTGCAAAGCGACAATGAAATAATAAAAAAAGGCTCCTTTTGTTCAAAAAGAGGCCTTTTTTGTTTTTTCTACAATTTTAAAGACAGGTTTTGCTCATAGCCTTTTTTCTTATTTTATATTTGCACTCACAATACAACAACACACAACAATGAATATTCTAATTTTAGGATCGGGCGGTAGAGAACACGCCTTTGCTAAAAAACTTTCAGAAAGTACTAAAATCAGCAACCTTTATGTTGCTCCAGGTAACGCAGGAACTGATGCTATTGCTACGAATTTAGCTATCAATCCAACTGATTTTGCACAGGTAAAAGAAACTGTTTTACAACACGATATTAATATGGTAGTTGTAGGCCCTGAAGCTCCTTTAGTAGAAGGGGTTCACGACTTTTTCTTAGCAGATGAAGAGTTAAAAAACATCCCTGTAATTGGACCTAAAAAAGACGGTGCTTTATTAGAAGGAAGTAAAGATTTTTCGAAGCAGTTTATGGAAAAACATAATATTCCAACAGCTCGCTACCAATCTTTTACTACTGATACTTTAGCTGAAGGAAAAAAATTCTTAGAAACATTAGATGCTCCGTATGTATTGAAAGCTGACGGATTAGCTGCTGGAAAGGGAGTTTTAATTTTAAATGACTTAGAGGAGGCAAAAGCTGAGTTAGAAGAAATGCTTTCTAATCAAAAGTTTGGAAGTGCTTCATCAACTGTAGTTATTGAAGAATTTTTAAAAGGAATAGAATTATCTGTTTTCGTATTAACAGATGGAAAGAATTATAAAATTTTACCTTCTGCTAAAGATTACAAACGTATTGGAGAAGGTGATACAGGACTAAATACAGGCGGTATGGGAGCAATTTCTCCTGTTCCTTTTGCAACGGATGATTTTTTAACGAAAGTGGAAGAATTGGTCGTTAAACCAACAATAGACGGTTTACAAAAAGATGGAATAGATTATAGAGGGTTTATTTTTATCGGATTGATGAACGATAACGGAAATCCATCTGTAGTTGAGTATAATGTTCGTATGGGAGATCCTGAAACTGAAGTGGTGTTACCACGTATTCAATCAGACTTACTAGATTTATTTGAAGGTGTTGCTACGCAAACCTTAGGAGATAAATCATACGAAGTTACCCCACAAACAGCAACGACTGTGATGTTAGTTTCGGGTGGATACCCTGAAGCTTATGAAAAAGGAAAAGAAATTACAGGTTTTAATACTGTAGATGATTCTATCGTTTTTCATGCAGGAACCACTTTAAAAGATGGTAAAGTTGTTACGAGCGGTGGACGTGTTATGGCAATTACTTCTTTTGGAAACTCTATGGAGGAAGCCTTAGAAAAATCGTATAAAAGCATCGACAAAATATCTTTTGATAAAATGAATTATCGAAAAGATATCGGATTCGATTTAAAATAATAATAAAAAAAGGAGTTGGTAACCAACTCCTTTTTTTATTTCATTGCCTTTTCTAGTGTAAAAGAGAACTCAGAACCTTCTCCGTGTACACTCTTTAAAAGAATAGTTTCGTTATGCGCTTCAATAATGTGTTTTACAATAGAAAGCCCTAAACCTGAACCTCCTTGTTCACGTGAACGACTTTGATCTACACGATAAAAACGTTCAAATAAACGAGATATGTGTTCTTGTTTTATTCCTTCACCGTTATCATTTATTTTAATAATAAGTTTATGCTGATTATACGGTTCAACACTCACTGTGGTGATACCTCCTACTTTACCGTACTTAATAGAGTTTACAATAAGATTTATAAGTACTTGTTCAATCCTTTCTACATCTCCTTTTACCAAATGAGGAAAATCATATACACGATCAAAGCGTAGCGTAATATTTCTTTTTTTAGCTTTCATTTCAAACAAATCGAACACATTTTGAATCAGTTCAATAATATTGAACGTTTGCATGTTCATTTTCATTCCCTCAGTTTCTAACTTAGCAATCATATCTAAGTCTTTTACAATTGAGGTTAGCCTCTCTACTCCTTTGTTTGCTCTTTCTAAATATTTTTCAAGGATTTCTTTGTCATCAGCAGCTCCTTCAATTAATGTTAAAATATATCCTTGTACTGTAAAAAGTGGTGTTTTAAGCTCATGAGCCACATTTCCTAAGAAGTCTCGACGAAATGAATCGCGTTGTGTTAAATTCGCTATCTCTTCACTCTTTCCTTCAACATATTCTTGTACACTTTTTGTTAAAGCCTCTACATCTGTTGTTACTTTTTTTCGCTTTAAATCGTTAACATCTAAAATAGAAATATCTTCATACATCTTTTTTACTCGTTGATAAATAAAGTGTTCAGCTCTGTATTGAATTACAAAAAAAGAGACAATAAACATTGCTACTCCAAAAATAACAATGGTTACAACACCTAGGCTATTTAATAAAAGTAAATACGATAATACTGCTATAACTATAGATAATAGTGTTGAGTATAATGCCGACCACAGTGCGTAATTATAGGTTTTTTTTATTTTTTTCATCTGTTTTTTCTATTATTCTTTTAAATGTCAGATGTAATTCGCCATTAATTATCTTGTGAAGTATCAAGAATTATTATAGCTCATTTCATGATAAAAAAATAGATTGCTAGCTAGCAATCTACTTATTAATTTTTGAGTTTAAAAATTATTTGTCTGTTTCGTCTAGCACAAACTTGTATCCAACTCCTTTTACCGTTTTAAAATAGTGATCTCCTATTTTCTCACGGAGTTTACGTATGTGTACATCTATTGTTCTTCCTCCTACAACTACTTCATTTCCCCAAACGCTATCTAAAATAACTTCTCTTTTAAATACTTTTCCTGGCTTTGAAGTTAAAAGAGAGAATAGTTCAAATTCCTTTCTTGGTAAAGATATTTTTTCTTCTCCTTTGAAAACTACATATTCGTCTCTATTGATTACAATATCTCCAATTTTTGTAGTGGTATCTGCTTTTTCCTCAGTCTTTAAACGACGTAGTAAAGATTTTACCTTACTTATTAGTACTTTTGGTTTTACTGGTTTGGTTATATAATCATCTGCTCCAGCGTCAAAACCTGCTACTTGTGAGTAGTCTTCTCCTCTAGCGGTTAAAAAAGAGATTATAACATCTTCCAAAGATTTTATATTTCTAATTTTTTCACATGCTTCGATACCATCCATTTCAGGCATCATAATATCTAATAAGATTAAATGTGGAGTTACTTTTTTTGCTGTTTTTACAGCTTCTGCACCATTACTTGCAGTAAAAACCTGATATCCTTCTGATTTTAAATTGTATCCTACAATTTCTAAAATATCTGGTTCATCATCAACTAGTAAAATTTTAATGTCGCTAGTGTTCATTATTCATTTTTATTGTGTTACCCAAAAGTAATCATAAAAAAGTAAACCCTTTGTGTACATGCTTAACTTAACGTTCATTTAATATTTACTAAACTTTTGCTTAAAAGAAATAAGGAAAAATCTTTTGCTTTTCTTTTTTTGCAGTTTTTGTATCTTTATACAAATTGTTTCCTATGAAAATTATTTCTTCCCTTGGAGAAATTACTTCCAAGGCTAAAGATGCCTTTAAACGATTTCCTATAACCCTTTCATGGGCAATAGTAGGTACGTTATTTACTTTATTTACGATTGAAGCAAATACTTTTGACAATGCTTTTAACGGTAAGGTTATTTTAATTTTTATTCTAGGAATAAGCTGGTTAATTGCTACTCGTTTTTTTGAAGAACAGTTTAAAAAAGACAATACCTGGGTATTCTTACTAACTCTCGGTTTTCTACTCTTATTTTATTTTAGTGTTGATATTGATGGTTCAGAGATTTATCAAAACTCTATCACCCGTTTTGTACTTTACTTTATAACTGGGCATTTGCTTGTAATGGTTGCTCCTTTTGTATTTAGTTGGAATAAATCCGCTTATTTTAATTATTTAAAATCTGTTTTTATAGCACTCTTTAGAAGTTTATTTTTCTCCCTAATATTATATTTAGGTATTGTGTTAGCATTACTCGCTATAAAACACTTGTTTAATGTTGATTTTAAAGGAGATCGTTTTTTTCAGGTTTTTGTGCTTTGTATAGGAATTGTAAATACATGGATTTACCTTTCTGATTTTCCTAAGGATGTTCATAACCAACTTGCTATTAACTACACCAAAGCTTTAGAGGTACTGGTTAAGTATATCTTAATTCCATTAGTAATTTTATACCTCATCATTTTATATGCCTATAGCTTAAAAATAGTAATCAATTGGAACTTACCTAAAGGATGGGTTTCTTATTTAGTTATTGCTCTTTCTTTTTTAGGATTTATCGTTCAAATACTTATCAACCCTATTCAAAAAACCATAGATTCTCGCACAATTAAAAAATTTCATCCTTGGTTTTATTATTTGTTATTACCTTTAATAGCCTTGCTTTTTGTCGCTATTTTCAGGCGTATTAACGAATATGGCATTACCGAAAACCGTTATTTCGTATTTATTTTAGCTTGTTGGATCTTAGCCATGACCTTATACATACTTTTTAGTAAACGTAAAAAAATTAAGGTATTTCCTTTTAGTTTAGCTGTTATTTCTTTTCTTATTTCTTTTGGTTTTTGGGGTGCTTTTTCGATATCAACAAAGAGTCAACTTCTTCAATTTGAAAAAGTATATACTGACATTAAAAATAATGATTTCACTACCTCTTTTGAAAAGAAAAATCAATTACGTTCTATTATTAGGTATTTAAATAATAAACATGAGTTAGATAAAGTAGAAAGTGTTTTAGGCTATAATCCAAAAACAGTATTTAAAACCGAAAGTAATTGGCAACTACAAAATAAATTAATGGATAGTTTAAATATTAAAGTAACTAACAATCCTTATAAAGGATACCAAAACAATTACTATAATGTTGATGAACAAAACTTAACCATTAACACCAAGAACTACGATATTTTAAAAAAAATATTTCTTAATAGTTATAATAAAGAAACTACAATTCAGGAATATCGTTTTTATTTAAGTGAAAAACTTAATACTATTAAAGTTTTAAAAGGTGATACTTCTATTGGTGAGATTGATTGCTCTAGTATGATTAAAAAACTTAAATCTCAAGAAAAGAATTACAATATATCACCTAATTTAATGACAGTTGAACATCATTTTAAAACACTAAGTGTAAAGTTTATTTTCAAAAGTATTACCTTATCAAAAATAGATGATGATGCCACCGAAAATTATTTATCTAACGCTGATATTTATGCTTTAATTAAAGAAAAAAATGCTGAATAAAATCAACTTACAAAACATCTTGTTTTTAGATATTGAAACCGTTCCTGAAGTAGAATTATTTGCTGATTTATCTCCTGAAATGCAAGAGTTATATGCTTTGAAAACACAATACCAACGTAAAGATGAATTTACTCCTGAAGAGTTTTATCATCGAGCTGGTATTTGGGCTGAGTTTGGAAAAATAATCTGTATTTCTGTAGGGTATTTTGTAGAACGTAAGGGGGTAAACCAATTTCGGATTACTTCTTTTTATGGTGATAATGAGCATAAACTTTTGGTTGATTTTAAAAATTTATTAGATACACATTTTAACCATCCAAACCATCTATTATGTGCGCACAACGGTAAAGAATTTGATTTTCCATATATAGCACGACGTATGATTATCAATCGAATTGACTTACCTAGTAAACTCAATTTATTTGGAAAAAAGCCTTGGGAGGTTCCGCATTTAGATACTTTAGACCTATGGAAATTTGGCGATTATAAACACTATACTTCTTTAAAATTACTTACCGCTATTTTAGGAATTCCATCACCCAAACAAGATATTGATGGTAGCGAAGTTGCTAATGTTTATTACCAAGAAAAAAACCTATCGCGTATTGTCGAATATTGCGAACGAGATACCGTAGCGGTAGCTCAACTTTTATTACGGTTTTTAAATAAGCCTTTATTGGAAGATGCACAAATAGTCCGTGTATAAGCAAATTCTTTTCGAGTTATGTTCAAAATTTTTAAAAAAATGTAAGAAAATATTATTAATTGTTGTCGTATATATTATATTTGTGTCATCATTAAATTTTTAGTTATGACACTAACACAAAAACAAGCTACCATAGCATTTGGTATTTTAATGGCCTTCTTTATGGCTTTGGCAATGTCTTTTATCATGGTTCTCATAAACGTAGGTATGGTACCTTCCTTTTTTATACTATGGATGAAAAGCTTTCTAATTGGATTTCTCGTTGCTGTTCCTACTTCTATGATTGCGGCACCTGTTTCGAAAAAATTATTGAAAAGACTCACATATAATGGATAACAAAAAACCTAAATACTGGATTATCACAGCTTCAAAAGAACATGTTAAAAATGGTATAAAGGGTGGCTTTGCTCAAGCTTGTCATGGTAAAGCAGCGCCTTTACAAAAAATGAAAACAAACGATTTTGTAATCTATTACTCTAGTAAACAGTTTTTCAATAAAAAAGACAAATGTCAGGAGTTTACCGCTATTGGAAAGGTACAAAATGGTACAGTTTATCCATTTGAAATATCTCCAAATTTTTGTCCTTTTCGTTTAGATATTAATTTTTTTAATGCAAAAGATATACCTATTTTGCCACTTATTAACGATTTAGAGTTTATAGTAAACAAACAAAAGTGGGGGTATCCTTTTCGTTGGGGGACATTAGAAATAAGTGAACCTGATTTTAAACTCATTTCAAGCCACATGCTTTATGAAGAACACCATTAATTTTAACTTTGAAAATCCAAATGAAAACCTAGGCTATTTACTTTGGCAAACTACTATGCTTTGGCAACGACAAATGAATAGAGCCTTAGATGAAATTGGATTAACACATACACAGTTTGTAATTTTAATGGCTTTAGCATGGCTTTTAAAAACTTCGGAAGAGGTCACTCAAAAAGAGATTGCTGATCACAGTAATACCGACAGAATGATGGTGTCTAAAATCTTACGAACATTACAAAAAAATAAACTTATAGAAAGAAAGGAACACAAAACCGACACAAGGGCAAAATGTGTTTTTTTAACGCAGACAGGAATCGAAGTATTGCAAAAAGCTATCGACATTAAGACGGCTGCTAACAACCTTTTCTTTTCGAAACTAACAGATAAAAAACAATTTGCTCAACAACTGAAATTAATCATTGAATAAGTGTTATTCAACAAAGCAAGATTACATCGGCTAATCTTCCAACTTCATTGAAAGTTCAAACCAACGCTCTTCTTTTTCTTCTAAGCTTTCTATAATTTCTTGTAGTTCTAAAGATTTTTCATTGATATCATCCATCGCTATTTCTCCGTTGGTGAATTGCGCTTCTAATTTTACTTTCTTTTTTTGTAACCTTTCAATATCAACCTCTAGTTGACCAAACTCTCGTTTTTCGTTATAACTTAACTTTCCTTTTTTAGATGTTTTTTCTTGCTTTTCAGCTACTTTCTTCTCTTCTTTAGGTTCTGGTGGCAAAGAGCTTTCATATGCTCTGTAATCAGAGTAATTTCCTGGAAAATTTTCTACTTCTCCATTTCCTTTAAAAACAAATAAGCCATCAACTATTTTATCCATAAAATAACGGTCGTGTGACACTACCATTAAGTTTCCAGGGTAATCCAATAAGAAACTTTCTAATACATTTAGGGTTACCACATCCAAATCGTTGGTAGGCTCATCAAGAATTAAAAAGTTAGGGTTTTGAATTAAAACAGCACAGAGGTACAAACGCTTCTGCTCTCCTCCACTTAATTTTTCGACAAAATCATATTGCTTTTTTCTATCAAATAAAAAGCGTTCTAATAACTGAGCTGCAGAAATTCTTCTTCCTTTGGTTAACGGAATTTCTTCTCCAAACTCTTTAATAACTTCTATTACTTTTTGTCCTTCTTTTATTTGGATTCCTTTTTGAGTGTAGTAACCAAATTTTACCGTTTCTCCAACAATTACTTTACCTCCATCTACAGGAATTTTGCCTGTTAGTATGTTTAAGAAAGAGGATTTCCCTGTTCCGTTTTTTCCGATAACTCCTATACGCTCTCCTCGTTTAAAAACATAGTCAAATCCATCTAAAATAACTTTATCTCCAAAGTTCTTTTTTAGTTTATGAAGCTCTACTATTTTACTTCCTAAACGCTCCATGTTAATTTCTAGCTGAACTTCATGCTCTTTTCTTCGTTGATGTGCTTTTTCTTTAATTTGGAAAAAGTCATCAATACGTGATTTAGATTTGGTAGTACGTGCTTTAGGCTGACGACGCATCCAGTCCAATTCTTTTTTAAACAAGCTTTTTGCTTTGCTTAAGTTTGTTGCTTCTAAAGCTAATCGTTCTTCTTTGTTTTGAAGGTAATATGAGTAGTTTCCTTTGTATTTGTATAGTTTTCCGTTATCTAATTCTATAATCTCATTACACACACGTTCTAAAAAATAACGATCGTGTGTTACCATGAATAAGGTTATTTTTTCCTTAGCGAAAAATGCTTCTAACCACTCAATCATTTCCAAATCTAAATGGTTGGTTGGCTCATCAAGTATTAATAAATCAGGTTTATTAATTAGAATGATTGCTAACGATAGTCGTTTTTTTTGTCCTCCAGAAAGCTTTCCTACTTTTTGTGACAAATCATCAAGCTTTAACTTAGAAAGAATTTGCTTGTATTGTGTTTCAAAATCCCACGCATTATGCTGCTCCATCAACTCAAATGCTTTTTGATAGCTTTCAGTATCATCAGGATTTTGTAATGCTTTTTCGTACTGCTGAATAATTGGAAGAATAGTATTTTCTGTAGAGAAAATAGTTTCTTCTATAGTTAAGTCGGGATCCAAATCATCATCTTGTGCTAGATAAGCAATATTAATTCCTTTTCTACTGATAACTTGGCCTTCATCTGGTGTATCTTTTCCTGCAATTATGTTTAAAATAGAGGTTTTTCCACTACCATTTTTAGCAACAAAGGCTATTTTTTGGTCTTTATTAATTCCAAAAGAAATATCTTCAAATAAGACCTTTTCGCCATACGATTTTGCTATGTTTTCTACTGATAGGTAATTCATTCTCTAAAATTTTATGCAAAGAAACAAAAAACCCGAGCAATTGCTCGGGTTTTGTTATAATTAAAAGAAAAGCTATTATTTCTTCATTAATTTAATGGTTTCTGATTTTTTACCATCGTTCGCCTCTAATAAATAAATTCCTGTTTTTAAATTAGAAACATTTACAGTACCATTAACTGTTTTTCCTGTTAATACAACTCTACCAATTGTATTTGTTATTTTATAACTTACATTTTCGTTGCTTCCAAATTTTACAGTAACATTACTTATTGCTGGATTTGGGTATGCTGTTAAGCTCGATTTTGCTTCTCTATCTAATGGTTCAGCAAACTCATCACTTGTACCTGATACTGCTACTGAAGATGATGAGTTAACAATATTAACTGTATAATCTTCTACTTCTCCATCTGCAAAAGTTTCACAAGCTGTTGATGCTCCATTGTACTTCATAGATACACGCATTCTTGTTTGTCCTAATAGCGCACTTGATGGAATAGATATGCTTGCTGATCTATTTGCTGCTGTACTAGAAGAACCTAAAGATGTTTGTTCACTACTTTCAAAAGTTCCGTTACGGTTATAATCAATCCAAACCGTAAAATACTCAGTATATGAAGAACCACTAAATCCTGCACTTACAATGATTTGGTTTGTTGTTCCTTGAGTAACTGTTGCAACTTTATTCGTGAAATCACCATACCCTCCATTTGCAGAAGTTGTATTTGTCATTCCTCCAAAAGAAACATAATCTATCCACTCATAAGTAACTCTATTTCCTTTTGAAGAACAATAGCTAACAACATTATCTAATGTAGTTACATTTACCGTATTACTTGCTGAAGAAATATTTCCTGCTGCATCTTTTGCTTTTACTGAGAAAGTATAAGCTGTATTAGCTGTTAACCCTGTTACATTGTAAGATGTTGTTGTAACAGTTGTTAATTTAGTTGCTCCTTGATATACGTCATATCCTGTAACACCTACATTGTCTGTTGATGCTGTCCATGATAAGGTTAACGTAGTTTGTGCTACACTTGATGAAGCTAAACTACTAGGTGCAGTTGGTGCTTGAGTATCTGCTATTGCAGCTCCAATATTTACTGTATAGTCTTCTACTTCACCGTAAGAGAATGATGCCTCACAAGCTGTTGGTGTTGCATTATACTTCATAACGATTCTCATTCTTGTTGCTCCATCTAAAGCTGAACTTGGTACTGTAAACGATGTGCTTACAGGAGTGTCTTTAGATTTAGCTTTTGTCCACACTGTTTCTCCTGCATCAGAAAAATCTCCATCTTGGTTGTAATCAATCCAAACACCATATCCTTCATCATAACTACTTCCTGTCCAAGTTGGTGTAATTGTAATTGTATTTGATTTTCCTTTTTCTAAATCTGTAGAAATTGCAGTATGATCAGAGTATCCATTTCCTCCTCCTGAAGAATTATCGATACTTCCTAATTGAACTCTTCCAATATATTCATCAGAAACACTATCTCCTTTAGAAGTACAATACGTAATTGTTGCTGCTGTAGTAGTTGCGTTTACGGTATTACTATCTCCTGAAATATTTCCTGCTGCATCTTTTGCCTTTACAGTAAAAGTATACGCTGTACTTGCTGTTAATCCGGTTACATTATATGAAGTAGTTGTTGAACTTCCTATTTTAGTTGCTCCTTGATATACATCATACCCTGTTACTTCAATATTGTCTGTTGAAGCTGTCCAATTTAACGTTAAACTTGTTGCTGTTATAGAGCTTGCTGCTAAACTAGTTGGAGCAGACGGTGCTTCAGTATCAGCAGCAGCATTACTAGTAAATGAACCTGTAAACACTCCTCTACCGTATGTAGAAGCAATTACTTTATTTGTTGTATGATCTCCACTTACATTCCAATAATCAAATGAAGTAACACTAACATCGCTCATTCCATTATATGCTTGATTCCAGTTAGGGTTTGCATCATTAAAATTAGATGTTGACCAAACTCCTAATTGAGTTGCTAAAATAGCTTCAGTTCTGTCTAATGGATTTTGTAAAATATCTCTTACAGGAATATTTGGTAGGTTTCCTTCTTTGCTTACCCAATTCGCTCCTCCATCTGAAGTAGCCCAAACACTTGTTACCCCGTAGTTATGTATCGTTACGAAAATATCATCTTCAGTAGCTCCAAATCTTACTGAAGATACCGAACCAACAAAAGGTGTATTTATGTTTGACCATGTAGCATTAGAATTAGTAACGTTTGTTAACTTTAATAGTTTACCATTCGCTAATCCTACAAACCATGCATTATTTGTAAAAGGAGATGCTTGAAAAGCTGTTGGACTTGCGTCTAATAATGCATTTGTAATATTTCCTTTTGAATTTGATGCTACATTAATACTCAATATTGAGTTAGCAGAACTTGTTGATGCATTTGATAATAGACGATTTGCATCATTATCATACCCCATAGGGTTTACAAAATCTCCTGTGTTTTGATCACTTGATAACGTTGTTGCTCCTCCTTGCTGTCTACCTAAACCATTCCAAGGTAAGCTAAACCTATATATTACATTATTTACATACGTAGCAATCATATAGTCTCCATCTTTATCAACGAAAGTGTAGAATCCGTCACCATCACTTAATTGAGTAGAGCTATTAATTCCTGCGACTGCATTTCTAAATGCTTGTGTACCGTTATCTTGTGCTCCTGCACTAAAAATTCCGTCAACATCTCCTGCTCCATCAGGACCAATACCTGCTTTTACAAACTGAGTTACATTATAACCTTTGTTTCTTACACTAATTGTACTTCCAGCATTTCCTGAATAATAGATTCCTCCATCATTACCGAATAATATTTTAGAAGAGTCATTATTTCCAAAAGCCATTGAGTGTTGATCTGCATGAACATTTTGATGACCAAAACCTCCGTACCAGTGTGATAATTGAGACCAAGAAGAACCTCCGTTTGTGGTTTTAAATAAGTCGATACCTCCAACATATACAATATTATCATTTGTTGGATCTGCTTCAATTACTAAGTCATAAAACGCTTGTCCTCGACAAAAATCGTTTGCCGAAATGTTTGTATCTGCATCATTTGGTAATGATGTTGCGCTTGCTGTTGAAAAAGCATTTGTTGTTTTATAAATATGAACAGGCGCTGTACTTGTTGTTCCTTGTGTTAATGCATAAATCTTATTTGCATCAGTAGCAGAAGGTTCAATTTCTACTCTATTAGATTCAGTTAATGGAGATGCAGCCGCTTCTGTCCAAGTACCTCCATTTGTAGAGCTAAATACTCTACCTCCACCTTCTCCTAAGGCAGAAGCAATTGTACCCATCCATAAAGTATTGTTAGCACTTACCTCTAAATCATTAGCTATATAATAATAGTCTTTTCCTCCAAAAGTATACTTCATATTAGCAGATTCTATTCTACTCCAATTTGCCCCGTTATCTGTAGAACGATATAATCCAGCAGATTGTAATCCTAACCAATTTCTAGGACTAGAAGAATCTCCGTACACGTGTGCTCCTACTGCAACGAATAATTCTGTTGAAGTTCCATTATCCCATGCTAACACATCGTTTACGAAATGAACTCCTGATAAGAAAACATTACTTGCATTGTAATTAATAATTGCATCTCCTGCTGCTGGTATATTAACCGCATTCCATGTTGTACCTCCATCGGTAGTTACATAAACACCGTTTCCTACCACATCACCTGCTGTGTATTGTTCTCCTGTACCTACATACCATCTATTAGAGTTTCTTGGATCTACTGTGATAGAAGTTACAGATAAATTTCCTGGTACATTTTGTACTCTTGTCCATTGTGAGTTAGCATTACTGATATCAGTATTTTTCCATAAACCTCCACTTACTCCACCTGCATATACAGTGTTATTTGTAGCGTCATTTGGATCAAATAAAACAACTCTTGTACGTCCTCCTACATTATTAGGCCCTCTTTCTGCCCAAGAATTTCCATTATCTCCTGGACTTTTTTGTTGTGCTCTCTTTTTCAACAGATCTTCTCTTAATCCTGCTAAACTTCCATCTTCCATTTTTCCTGTAGCTGGATTCATGGTGAGTAACTGCATTTGATCAAAATACCTGTTAGGTGGTAACCCTCTAAGTTTTCTTTCTTTTTTCCCCCATTTTAACGATTCATTTAAAGGACTTTCCTTTAAAAAAGTACTATGTACTTTACGTTGTTCGGCCAGTTTATCAGCAACATCTTGCTTTTTAAGATAATCTGAACCAATAATTGAAACTGCTGCAACAGACAGACCTCCAATTAGAAATTTAAACTTTTTGTTCATTTGAATCAATTTAAGTTGAATAATTAAGTTTTTTATTTCCTAATTCTTTTACAATTCTACCTTTTTCTTTATCCTTTATACCTTTTGAATAGACTCATTTTAACCCTTTACAAACTAACTTTTAATAGTTTAGCCACCCCTAGCTAAGTCAAAGATTTTATTCTCAATGGTATTTTACAATTTAAAACAAGCAAAAGCCTGAGTAAAAAACTCAGACTTTTGTTTTTCTTTAATGTTTTTAAAAACTTACTTTTTAAATAATTTAGTTGTAAGTAGTTTTTGTCCATCATTTACCTCTAAAATGTACATTCCAGTATTTAACTTTGAAACGTCTAGATTAGAAGATTTTAAACGACCTTCTTTAACTACTTTCCCAACAGTATTTATAAGTTTATAATTTATTTTTTCTGCTTTTGAAGCTAGTTTTATTTGTATAAAATCTACCGCAGGATTAGGATATGTTAATAAATCTAAGTTTTCTTCATTTCCTATTGCTTCTCCGCTAATATTTGCTGCAAAACCAGTTATTGTAGCTACTGAAGAACCAGAAGAAATATTAACAGTATAATCTTCTACCTCACCATAAGTAAATGTTTCACATGCTGTTTGAGCACTGTTATACTTCATAGAAACTCTAAGTCTTGTAGTTCCTGAAACATTTGATGGAATTGTAAAATCTTCATAAAGCTCACCAGCACTTGAAGAAGAACCATTTAGTACTACTTCAGTGTCTTCAAAAACACCATCTTTATCATAATCAATCCATGCTTTCCAGTACTCAGTATAAGAAGAACTACTAAATCCAGCACTTACATATAATCTATTAGATCCTGGAGCCACATTCATTGTAAGGTTTGTATAATCTTTATAACCACCATCGTTTCCTGTGTTATTGTCAACTCCTCCCATAGAAACTCTATCAATCCATTCGTAAGAAGAATTATTTCCTTGAGAAGCACAATACTCTACTGCTGATACTTCTTTTGTTGTAAATGTTGCTGTATTACTCGATGCTGAAACATTTCCTGCAGCGTCTTTAGCTTTTACTGTAAAATTATACGTTGTATTTGCAGTTAATCCAGTTAAGTTCATTGATGTACCACTAACAGTTCCTGCACTTGTAGCTCCATTAAATACCTCGTAACTAGTTACTCCAACATTATCTGTAGACGCTGTCCAACTTAATGTTGCTGTTGTTTCTTCAATATTAGATGCAGTTACTGAAGAAGGCGCTGTTGGTGCTTCTGTATCTGGTGTAGCATTTGTAATATTAACTGTATAATCTTCTACTTCACCATAAGAGAATGTTGCTTCACAAGCTGTTGGTGTAGCATTATATTTTAATACAATTCTCATTCTAGTAGTTCCTTGAGTTGCTGAAGCTGGTACTGTAAATGATGTACTTACAGGAGTATCTTTCGATGCTGCTTTCGTCCAAACTGTTTCTCCAGAATCAGAAAAATCTCCATCTTGATTATAATCAATCCATACTCCATAACCTTCACTGTAAACAGTACCTGTCCATTTAGGAGTAATAGTTATTGTATTAGAATCACCAATAGATAAATCAGTTGAAATTGTAGTGAAATCAGAATATCCTCCACCTCCATCAGAAGTATTATCTATACTTCCTAATTGGACTCTTTCAATATATTCATCAGCAACACTATTTCCTTGTGAAGAACAATAATTAAGTGGTGGCGTTCCTGTTGTTGTTACATTTAATGTTCCTGGTGTTCCTGTTCCGCCTGTTGTACATTTTGCAGCTACTGATACTGTATATTCTGTTCCACTTAATAATCCTGTAGCGTTAAATGATGTTCCAGCTACATTTGTTGTATTTCCTCCAATAGTTACATCGTAAGAAGCTGCTCCTGAAACTGCCGTCCAAGTTACTGTAAACCCATTATCACCAATATTTGATGAATTTAAGTTTGTTGGTGCTGCTAAAGCACAAGTTTGTACAAACTCTTCTCCTACATTAACTGCATAAAAAGCATTTGTTGTAGAAATTACTTCTTGAGAGTTTGCTCCATATAAATCTGTAGCAGCTTGAATAGCACCAGTTCTTGCATCAGCAAAAGTTGAACTAGCTGATAAATAGTTAGCTTCGGTACGATAAGCAATTTTAGCTGCTTTTGTTATACCTATTCCCGTTACATTATAGTTATCACTTGCATCATTTGTTCCAGATCCACCAACTGATAGTAAATAAAACCATTTATTTAAAACTCCTGAGTTTGTGTGAACTCCACAATAATCATTAAATCTTGTTGGTGTACCACAGTTTGGGTTCTTCCAATAAGTTCCTCCATAAGTATCTGGTTGCCCTTGTGATTTTGGATCATTCATAGAACGTAAAGCAGCAGAACCACTACGTCTGTCTATTTCATCTCCTATTAACCAAACTGAAAGGTCTGGGTTTAAATCGTTTCCATTTCCTTTTGCAAAATGTTCAACAGCTGCTCCCCAAATATCTGAGAAACCTTCATTTAAAGCTCCTGATTCTCTTTGGTATGCTAAGTTTGCTGTATGAGTACATACTGCATGTCCTATTTCATGAGCAGCAACATCGATAGAAGTTAAGGCATCGAAGTTACCATTTCCTTCTGTTCCATTCGAAGAACCATCTCCATAAGACATTACAGAACCATTCCAAAAGGCATTATCATAGTTAGTATCAACATGTACATAGCTTCTAATTTGAGCTCCACTATTATCATAACTATTTCTGTTATGCTTTTGTAAAAAATACTCATAGGTCATCATTGCTCCCCAATGAGCATCTAACGCTGCATCATCTTTATTAGCACTATGTTCTGCTGTAGTCCAATTATTATCATTATCAGTAAACTGATCGTAATTTGTAACATATGGATATGTAGAACCTGGTGCTTGATTTTTTGCATCTCTGGTGTAAATTTTTCTTCCAGAATCACTTAAAATGTAGTTTCCTCCACTTAATGATGTTTCAATAGTTCTTGTTCCACTATAACGAGTTTGTGCAGTACCTGATGCAAACGCTGCTGTTATAGCTTCTGTAGCTTTTTTACTTTTTTTAGCATGCTCGGTAAGTTCACCTACATGACCAAATTTATCTAAATGCTTAATAATAGCATTGTAAAATAATGCTTCTCCTGTGTGAGCATCTATATATAAATAACCTCTGCTAAGTGGTTTTGTAGCAAAGATGTCAAATTTATAAGCTAATCTTGGTTCTTTTTTTCCAATTACCTCTCTAGGAAGAATTAATAATTCCCCTTCAGGTTTTTTATAGTTATCCATTTCTTTAGCAGCATCAGGAAATTCCCATAAATACTTTTCTGCTCCTGTGTGTGATAAAGCTTTTTGAAATGCTTGAGCTTTTGATAGCTTAGGAATTACTTTTACCTTTCCAACATCATAAAACTCACCATTCATACTCATTAAAGAACCATTCTTTGCATGTGCTGTATAAGTGGCAAACTCTACTTTTACTCCTTTAAATTTTTGTTGAAATTTTTCATGTGTAAAGCCTAAATCATCTCTATTTGATTTAATTTTTTGTAAGCCATCATTTTTAAATAGCTTTAATTTTTGTCTAATTAAATCTGGTGCCTTTTGTAAAGATACCTTTGAAGATTTGTTGAACTTAACGTGTTTTAACTCTCTATTTTCTTGGGCGTTTATCGTATAAACTCCTGCGAATAAAAAAGCAGATAAAAACACAGTTCTTGCATAATTGTGTTTCATTTTTGAAGGGTTTAGTTAATTGATTTTAATTAAAAAGCCTGAGAAATAACTCAGGCTTTCTGTAAGAGTTATTTTTTAAACACCTTAGTAGTTAGTAATTTTTGACCATCATTAACTTCTAAAATATACATTCCTGTATTTAGTTTAGAAACATCGATGCTTGAAGAATTTAAGCGTCCCGCTTTCATTACTCTACCAATTGTATTTACAATTTTATAAGTCATATTATCAGCTCTAGAGGCTAATTTTACTTGTATGAAATCTACTGCTGGATTTGGGTATGACATTAAGTCTAAACTGTTTTCATTACCCAATCTCTCACCATTTACACTAGCTGAAGATTCTTGTCTTGTACTAGAAACAATATTTACTGTATAGTCTTCTACTTCTCCATAAGTAAATGTTTCACAAGCTGTTTGAGCAGCATTATATTTCATAGAAACACGCATTCTTGTTGCTCCTAAAGTTGCTCCTGCAGGAACATCAACTGTAGATGTTAAGTTATTTGCACTTGATGAAGATCCTGTTACAACTTTTTCACTACTCTCAAATGTTCCGTTTTGATTAAAATCAATCCAAACAGCCCAATGCTCTGTATATGAAGAACTACTAAACCCTGCACTAATAGTCATTTGGTTTGAGCTTCCTACAGCCAACGTTGCTGTTTTAGAAGTAAAATCAGCATATCCTCCATTATCTCCAGTTGCATTAGTCATTCCTCCTAACTCAACATTATCAATCCACTCATAAGAAGAATTGTTTCCTTTTGATTCACAGTATGAAACTGAGTTTGATAAAGTTGTTACGTTTATTGCACTACTAGAAGCAGAAACATTTCCTGCTGCATCTTTTGCTCTTACTGAAAAAGCATAAGTAGTTGCTGCTGTTAATCCTGTTACATTTGTTGTAGTTCCTGTTACAGAACCAATATTAGTAGTTCCTTGATAAACATCATAACCAGTTACTCCAACGTTATCCGTAGATGCTGACCAGTTTAATGTTAAAGAAGTTTGCGTTACACTAGAAGCTGCTAAGTTTGTTGGTACAGTTGGCGCTGTTGTATCTGCTGTTCCTGCTCCAATTACTACTGTATAGTCTTCTACTTCTCCATAAGAAAATGAAGCTTCACATGCCGTTGGTGTTGCATTGTATTTTAAAACTACACGCATTCTTGTTGCTCCATCTGTAGCAGAAGCTGGCACTGTAAAAGATGTACTAACTGGTGTATCTTTAGATGCAGCCTTTGTCCAAACAGTTTCTCCTGAATCAGAAAAATCTCCATCTTGATTATAATCTATCCAAACACCATATCCTTCGTTATATACAGTTCCTGTCCAAGTTGGTGTAATAGTGATTGTATGAGAAGTTCCTTTTGCTAAATTTGTTGAAATTCCTGTATGGTCAGAATAACCATTTCCTCCTCCAGTACTATTATCAATAGTTCCTAATTGTACTCTTCCAATATATTCATCAGAAACACTATTTCCTTTTGATGAACAATAAGAAATTGTTACTTCAGGAGTAGTAAAAGTTGAAGAAGCACTATATGCTGAATTTGAACCATCAGAACATTTACTACGTACTTGTACTTCATATTGAGTAGATGCTGATAATCCGCTTAAAGATGTTGAAGTTCCTGAAACCGCATTAGTTGTCCATGATGAAGTTCCTGTTTGACGATATCTTACATCGTATGTAGCTCCTGAAACTGCTGTCCAAGATACTGATGCTCCTGAAGAAGTAATACTAGATACAGTTACACCTGTTGGTACCGTTGCTGTACATGAAGTAGAACCTCCAGTTTTATCTGATAAAGCTAAACTTCTACGTACTCCTCCTGACTCTAAAACAGCACGCATTCTATTTTTTTGACCTAAAGTAAATAGGTTCATACAAGTATCATCAGAGTAATCCATGTAGTTTTCAACCATATCTGCTGATCCACAAGAAGAGTGACTTGAAGCACATCCATAGTTTGCAGCATCAGATTCTGGAGTATCAGAAACAAAATCATCAACACCACAACCACCATCACCCCAGATGTGTCTAAGGTTTAAAAAGTGACCTACTTCGTGAGTAGTTGTTCTTCCTTTGTCAAATGGAGATGATAAATAGAAACCTGATCCTTTATCTGAACTACCAAAATATTGTGGACTCATTACAACTCCATCAGTAGCAGCGCTACCTCCTGGAAATTGTGCATATCCTAAGATTCCACCACCAATATTACATACCCACATGTTAAGGTATTCTGAAGCATCCCATGGGTCTACTCCTCCTTGTGATGATTTTTTCATCGCATCATTAGTTCCCCATGAAGTTTTAGATGATGACTTTCTTGTAATACCAGTTGTTGGATTACCATTTGGGTCTACTTGAGCTAAATAAAACTCTATTTCAGTATCTGCTGCTTGAGACCACTTATTTGTTTTATCTGAGTTCGTTCTTCTGTAATCTTCATTTAAAACATCAATTTGTGATTGAATTTGTGCCACACTGATGTTTTCTTGTGAATTACTATAAATAACGTGTACAACTACTGGGATTTGAATAATATTTCCTACTATTTTTCCTTGGTAGTTCTTCTTTTCTGCAATTCTTTTTTGAGTAAAAGACTCAATTTCTTGCATTTTACTTTTTAAAGAAGGATTAAGGGATTGTCTGTACTCAAGATTTTCCATTGAGTGACAGTTTCTTTTTTCTTGGGCATACGAAGCACCAACAAAAAATAAGCACAGAAGTGCTAGGGTAATTTTGTTTTTCATTTTTGAAGGGTTTTTAGTTGAATTAATAAAACTTTAAGAGCCTTTTTTAAGCTTAAACCTTAAATAAAAACTCTTAATTATTTGTTAAAACATTGACAAATATATAAAAAAAGATAAAAAAAGATGTTTTTTAAACAGTTAATTAACTGTTTATGTTTCTTTTATAAAACCAAAACAACCCTTTATCCCAGTTAAACACTAGGTTTTTTAGGAAAGAAAAAAAGATAATCTATTACTACTTACCTATCAAACAGTTAAGATAAATCCTCTTTCTGAAAACGCGTAATGGAAATATAAATTGTATTTTTATTAAAATTTTATGATTAATGCTTGAAGTTAAAAACTTAGAAATATCCTTTAAAAACTCTCAGCCTTTAGTTCAACAAGTATCTTTTAATGTTGAAAAAAATAAAACATTAGGAATCGTAGGCGAGAGTGGTAGTGGTAAATCAATAAGTTCTTTAGCTATTTTAGGGTTACTTCCTAAAACTGCTACAGTGAAAGGTGATCTATTTTTTAACCAACAACCTTTATTAGGTTATAATGAGCAAGATTATCAAAAAATACGAGGTAATGAAATTGCCATGATTTTTCAAGAACCCATGAGTTCTTTAAACCCAACATTAACTTGTGGTTTTCAAGTTGCTGAAATGTTACAGCAACACACACAATTATCTAATCAAGAAATTAAAGAAGAAGTTATTTCTTTGTTTTTAAAAGTAAAACTTCCCAGACCTGAGGCTATATATAACTCATATCCGCATCAAATAAGCGGCGGACAAAAGCAGCGTGTAATGATTGCTATGGCAATTGCTTGTAAACCTCAACTTTTAATTGCTGATGAACCTACTACAGCATTGGATGTTACTGTACAAAAAGAAATAATTTCTTTATTAAAAGAATTACAACAAGAATTTGAAATGGGAATTATTTTTATTTCTCACGATTTAGCATTAGTTTCTGAAATTGCAGATTCTGTCGTTGTTATGCATAAAGGAAAAATAGTAGAGAAGGGAAGTGCTAATCATGTTTTTTTACATCCAAAAGAAAATTATACAAAAGCTTTAATCAATTCAAAACCAAACACAAAAAAACGACTTAAAACTTTACCTACAGTTAGTGACTTTATCAACGAAAATATAGATTCTACAATTTACACAGATGAAGAGCGCAATGCTTTTCATCAAAAAATATACAAGCGCCCTCCTTTGCTAGAAATTGTAAATTTGCATAAAGATTTTATTAGTAATGCTTCATGGTTTTCAAAACCAGCTATTGTGAAAGCAGTCAATGATGTGTCTTTTAAAATTTATGAAGGAGAAACATTAGGACTAGTAGGAGAGAGTGGCTGTGGAAAAACCACTTTAAGCAGAACTGTTTTACAACTAGAAAAAGCCACCTCTGGAAGTATTTTATATAAAGGGACTGACATTACTAAGTTTTCAAAATCGGCTTTTAAAAAGCTTCGAAAAGAAATCCAAATTATATTTCAAGATCCGTTTTCATCCTTGAACCCAAGAGTTACTGTGGGTAACGCTATTTTAGAACCAATGAAGGTTCATCACATACTTAACTCGAACAATGAGCGAAAAGAATATGTGTGTAATTTGTTAGAAAAAGTAGGTTTAGAAGCGGATCATTTTAACCGATACCCACATGAATTTTCAGGTGGTCAGCGTCAACGTATAGGAATTGCTCGTGCTATTGCTTTACAACCCAAACTAATTATTTGTGATGAATCTGTTTCGGCTCTGGACGTGTCTGTACAAGCTCAAGTGTTAAATTTATTAAACCAACTAAAATCAGAATTTAATTTTACTTACATATTCATTTCTCATGATTTATCGGTCGTAAAATATATGGCCGATCAATTGGTTGTAATGAACAAAGGTAGGGTAGAAGAGATTGCTGATGCAGACGAAATTTACCAACATCCAAAGACAAAATACACCCAAACATTAATCGAAGCTATTCCAAAAGGGCTATGACTTTTTTCACTGCGTTATTAATGGTATATTGCACCGTTAAAAACGAAAAGAGAGAATATGAAGATTATAGTACCAATGGCTGGAATTGGGTCTCGTTTAAGACCTCATACATTAACAACTCCTAAGCCATTAACAGTTATTGCTGGTAAATCAATTGTACAGCGATTAGTAGAGGATATTACTTCTGTTGTAGACCAACCTATAGAGGAAATTGCTTTTATAATTGGGCCTGCTGCTAAAGGGTTTCCTGCTGATACAAAAGATAAATTAATAAAAATAGCAGAAAATTTAGGTGCAAAAGGTTCTGTATACGTACAAGAAGAAGCGTTAGGAACTGCACACGCTATTTACTGTGCTAAAGAATCATTAGGTGGTTCTTGCGTAGTCGCTTTTGCTGATACATTATTTAAGGCTGACTTTACCTTAGACGCTAATGCTGATGGGGCTATTTGGGTGAAGCAAGTAGAAGATCCAAGCGCTTTTGGTGTGGTAAAATTAAAAGACGGTTTTATTACTGATTTTGTTGAAAAACCTAAAGAATTTGTCTCTGATTTAGCTATTATTGGTATTTATTACTTTAAAGATGCTGACAAGTTACTTGAAGAAATAAAATATTTAATTGATAACGATATCAGACCTTCTGGTGAATATCAATTAACTGAAGCTCTAGAAGCTTTAAAAGTAAAAGGAGCTAAATTTATTCCTGGAAAAGTAAATACTTGGATGGATTGTGGTAAAAAAGACCCAACTGTAGATACTAACAAGCAAGTTTTAGGTTTTGAACAAGCTGATGGCAACAATTTAGTGTCTGAAGACGTTGTATTAGAGAACGCTGAAATTATTCAGCCATGTTATGTTGGAAAAAATGTAGTGTTGAAAAATACTAAAATAGGACCTTTTGTTTCAATTGGAGAAAATAGTGTTGTTGAAAACTCAACAATAACAAACTCTTTAATTCAAACAAACGTGCATATTTCAAATGCCAATTTAGATAATGCAATGATTGGTAACCACGCAAAATACAATGCTAATTATACATCGGTAAGTATAGGTGATTATACAGAGCTTACATAAAATCTCAATAGAAAAGAGAAGAGAGAAGAGAGAGAAAATTATTTTTTCTAAAGTGATACTGTCTTTTTTCTTTCTTCTTTTTTCTTTCTTTCTAAACGCTCAAGATAGCATTCCTGCATCAGTTAATACAGCTGAGAAAAACAATATAGAGTTTCAACAGCATTTTTTTAAAGCACTTTCAGACAAAGCTATTTTTAACTATCAAAAAGCTATACAAAGTCTAGAAAAGTGTAACAGAATACTTCCAAATAACAAAGCTGTTTTATTTGAACTTTCTAAAAACTATGAAAAGTTAGGCAGAAACCCTGAAGCTTTGACCTATATTGATTTAGCTTTAGAATTGGATCCCAATAATGTTTGGATGCTTGAACACAAAGTTTTTACTTTAAGAAAGTTAGCTAATTTTTCTGATGCTATCATTGCTCAACAAAAAATAGCTGCTACACACCCTAAGAAAAAACAATTACTTGTTTTTTTACATTTACAAAACAAAGATCTTACGTCTGCCAAAAAAGTATTGGCTGAATTAAAAGAAGCTAAATTATTAAACAGTAGACTTCGTTCTATTGAAAGAAAAATAAATGCTCGAAAAACAACTGAAGAGCAACCAACAAAAATTACTGAGGACCTTAGCCCTAAATCGCTTTTCGAAAAAGAAAAGTCCTATAAAAATTTAAAAGCTTTATTAGATAAGTTAGCTACTGATAATGATGCTGACTTGTTAAAATACAGTGAACAAGGTTTATCACTTTTTCCTGCGCAACCTTTCGTATATTTAATGAATGGAAAAGCGTTTAATAACAATAAAGAATATAAAAAAGCATTAGAAACCTTACAAAACGGCATTGATTTTGTTATTGATAATAATGAAATAGAAGCCAAGTTTTACTTAGAAATGTCTAAAGCTTACCAAGGGTTGAATAATATTAAAAAAGCCAATTCTTATAAAAACAAAGCTGAAAAGATTTTAAAATAAGTTTCGTTAGTACAAATTTTATGAAATATACCACCTTATTAGTTATATTATTTTTAGGATTAACCTCTTGTAAATCTACCAAAAACGTTACTGGTGATGTCGCTATTAAAGAACTGTCGGCACGCAAAGTAGCTAAGAAACATATTGCTACAAGTTTTGACAAAAAAACGGTAGATGCTCGTTTAAAAGTTAATTACAAAAACAATAAAGAAAGTTTAGGTTTTTCAGTGCGAATGAAAATAAAAAAAGATGAAGTTATTTGGTTAAAAGGAACCAAAATCATCTCTATTTTTAAAGCTAAAATCACTCCAACAAAAGTGCAGTTTTACTCTCCATATGAAAAGAGTTATTTTGATGGGGATTTTATGATGCTAAAAAAACTATTAGGAACTGATATTAACTTTCAACAATTACAAAGCATGTTATTGGGTGAAGCTTTAATGGATGTAAAATCTGAGCGTCAAGAAGTTCAAATTCAAGAAAAATCATATCAGTTATCTCCTAAAAAACAACCTGTTTTATTCGATTTGTTTTTCTATGTAAACCCTAAACACTTTAAACTAAATAAACAGTTAATCGTAAACTCATTAAAAGATCAACGTTTAGATATTAGTTACCCAAAATATTATAAGAAAAATACTACTTTTTTCCCTGAGAAAATTAACATAAAAGCTAAAGAAAAAAATAAATTTACTATTATTGATATTACTACACGCTCAGTAGAATACGATACTAAACTAAATGTAAGTTTTAATATTCCTAACGGATACAAAGAAATTCAATTATAATTATGAAGTACCCTGTTTTTTACATCTCTTTTTTATGCCTGTTTTTTGTAGGAATTTCTTCTTTTGCTCAAAGTAGGAAAGAGCTAGAAAATAGGCGAAAGAAACTAAAAAATGAAATAGAGCAGGTTAATAATCTTTTGTTTAAAACAAAGAAAAAAAAGAGCAGTGCTTTAGATGATTTAAAAGACCTAAACCAAAAAATTGGTGTTAGAGAACGCTTAATTGAAACTATTGAGTTAGAAACCAAATTACTTTCAAAAGAAATCAAATCTAACGAGCAACAATTAAAAAAATACAACGACGAACTAGCTGAATTAAAAAATGACTACCGAGACATGGTAGTTAAATCTTATAAAAGTAAATCACAACAAAGTAAAACCATGTTTTTATTGTCTTCTGAAAGCTTTTACCAAGCCTATAAGCGCTTAAAGTACATGCAACAGTACAAAGACTACAGAAAAAAGCAAGGAGAAGAAATTATCGTAAAAGCAAAAGAAGTAGAGCAATTAAATGATTCACTAACTGCTCAAAAAAAATCAAAAGAAGCTTTACTTTCTGACGAGAAAAGTCAGAAAAAAGAAATTGAAGACGATAAGAAAAACCAAGAAAAACTCATCTCTAAAATTAAAAAAGAAGAGAAAAAATACAAAAGCGATTTACAGAAAAAGCAACGAGAAGAAAAAAGAATTGCTGCAAGAATAGATAAGTTAATTAGAGATGCTATTGCTAAAGCTAACAAAGGCAAAAAAACTACAAAAGGTAAAACCAAAAGCTCTGGTTTTATTTTAAATGCCGAAGAAAAAGCTTTACTTGCTAACTTTGAACAAAACAGAGGTAATTTACCTTGGCCTGTTAAAGGTGTAATTACACGAAAATTTGGAGTACAACCACACCCAACATTTCCTGGAATTAGTATCAATAGTCACGGGTTATACATTGCTACCAAAGCAAATACTGATGTAAAGAGTATTTTTAACGGAAAAGTACTGGTTATTCAATTGCATTCTGATGGAAGAAAATCAGTTTTAGTACAACATGGTAACTATATTTCTGCATACAATAAGTTAAAAGAAGTATATGTTAAAAAGGGAGACGTAGTAAAAACTGGTGAAAAATTAGGAAAAGTGTTTACCAATAAAGTTACTGGTAAAACACAGCTTAGTTTTATGTTATACAAAAACAGAAACCGATTGAACCCTGCACAATGGATTCGCTCATAACACCAAAAAAACATTTATAAATTTTATTTTTTTAAATTGTAATCAAATTTAAACGTGTGAAAAACGCATCAAACTTTATTATTGTAACCGTAGCGATTATTGCAACATTGGTTATTGGAAAAGGAATTTTAATTCCTTTTGTTTTTGCACTTATTTTTTGGTTTTTAACACGTGAAATTCGGAAAACCATCTATAAAATTCCTTTTGCTAAACGCTTTATTCCTTTTTGGCTAAGTAATGTGTTTGTTTTTACACTTATAATTTTAGGTTTTGGTTTTGTTTCTGAAATAATTACCAACAGTATTTCAAATTTAACAACTTCGTACTCAAAATACGAACCGAATGTTGATGCTATTATAAAACGTTTAGACGCTTATTTTCATATCGATATTATTAAGTCATTACAATCGGTTGTTGGGGATTTCGATTACGGTTCTGTTTTAGGCGATATAGCGAACGGAATTAGTAGTTTGCTAGGAAATACCTTTATGATTATTATTTATGCCTTATTCATCTTCTTAGAGGAAAGTAATTTTAAAAAGAAGTTGCAAAAAGTGTTTATGAGTTCTCAAAACAACCCTAAAAGCTTTCAATCTATCTTAAAAAAGATTGAAGACTCTATTTCAAACTATTTACGACTAAAAACCTATGTTAGTTTATTAACTGGTATACTTAGTTATTTTGTTTTGTTGTTAGTAGGAGTAGACGGAGCCCCATTTTGGGCATTTCTTATCTTTTTACTGAATTATATTCCTACTATAGGGTCATTAATAGCAACTGCTTTTCCTGCGATATTTTGTTTAATTCAATTTGGAGAATTTCCTCCTTTTTTAGTCGTATTATTTGCAGTTGGAAGTATCCAAGTAGTAGTTGGTAATGTTGTAGAACCTAGAGTTTTTGGAAAGTCGCTAAATTTAAGTCCGTTAGTTACTATACTTTCTTTAGCTGTTTGGGGAGAAATATGGGGAATAACAGGAATGATACTTTCAGTGCCTATTACTGTAATTATGATTATTATCTTTTCACAGTTTGATAAAACAAAAAACATTGCCATTTTCTTATCTGAAAGCGGCAATGTTGATGAAATATAAACTGTTTTAATCCATAAAAATAGATTTCAACTCTATTGCTTCCTTAGGATCCATTTTTCCTGCTAAAACCAAGCTTAATTGCTTTCTACGTAAAGCTGCTTCATAACGTTGCTTTTCTAATTCTGTTTCTGGTTCTATTTGAGGAATTGGCACTGGTTTTCCTGTTTCGTCAACAGCTACAAACGTATAAATACCTTCATTTACCTTCGTTTTTTCACCAGATTGACGGTCTTCAATCCAAACATCTACATAAATCTCCATTGATGATTTAAAAGCACGTGAAACCTTTGCTTCTAAAGTTACCACACTTCCTACAGGTACCGACTTGGTAAATGCTACGTGGTTTACAGAGGCTGTTACTACAATTCTTCTCGAATGACGGCGCGCAGCAATACTACAAGCTCTATCCATACGAGCTAATAATTCTCCTCCAAAAAGGTTATCTAAATAATTTGTTTCTCCTGGTAAAACTAAATCGGTAAGTACAGTTAACGATTCTTTTGGTGATTTTGCTCTCATCAATTAAATTTTGCTGCAAAGATACAGCAACAAAAAAATCTACCTAAAATAAATGCAGATTATTTAGCCAATAACCAAGCGTCTTCGCTTACTGATTCTTTAATAATTTCTAAGGCTTTTCTAGCTTCAACCTTAGTTGCATAACTTGCAAAAGCTACTTGAGTTAAGCCTAATCCATTCTTTCCAACGATAGAAGCATCATAACCTTTATCTTGTAGTTCAGCTAATTTATTTTCAGCATTGTGCTCTTCTTGAAAAGCTCCTGCTATGATATGAAAATTTCTAGCTTCTTTACTTACGTTTAAGTTAATGGTTGGTAACGGATTTTCAATTACAAAAGTTGCTGATTGAATCTTCTTCTCAACAGACTCTTCTTGGTTTGCTAATACTTCTTGTTGTTGATTTTGAACACCATTCCACCCTACATAAGCAATTCCTACAAAAACAGCCGCTGCTGCAGCTCTTCTTACATATAACGGAATTGTTCTTTTGTTTTCTTCAGTAGTTGTAGTAGGTAATGATTTAATTGTTACTTCTTTTACTCTTTCTACAGATGGTGTTGAAACCTCAGCCAAACCAAAAGACTCCGCTAAAAAGTTACTAGATGGATTAGGTTCGAAAACAACTTGTTTCGCTTCATTTAAAGACAAGCTTCCTACAGAAGCAACAGTTACACTTGTTGTTTCCAACTTCTCATTCCATTGTGCAACTTCCTCAGCAATAAAAGTAACAGCTTCTTCAAAAGAAATATTTTTACTCGAAGCTATATAATTAGGCAATAAACCATCATTATGCTGTAAATACGCGTTAAACGTTAGTTGTTTTTTTGGCGGATAAAAAGTGTGGCTAGTAGTATTTACTCTAGCACCAATTTTATTCGTTACAAATCCTCCAAAATTAGGAACAATTACGCAATCGTATCTATATAATAAATCGTTAATGTAGTCGGCTAATCTCATAAGAACAAATATAACCTATTAGTGCATTACTTTCAAGTAATCTCGTAATTTTTATTAACAGTTTTTTGTATATTGATACTCAAATTATTGCTATATGAACTCAGAAAAATTGCTAGCCATTCTACGGTTACAAGCAACAAAAAATGTAGGTGATATTTTGGCAAAAAAGCTAATTACCACCACAGGAAGTGTTGAACAAGTGTTTTTAGAAAAGAAAAACTCCCTACATAAAATTAACGGAATTGGAGCTCATGTAACCCAACATCTCTTTGATGAAAACAACCTAAAAAGAGCAGAAGAGGAACTAACATATATTCAACAAAACAACATTTCTTTTTCGTATTTTTTTGATGAAGATTACCCTCAACAACTAAAGCATTGCATTGACGCTCCTATCTTACTTTTTAAAGATGGAAACATCAACCTAAACAATAATAAAATCATTTCAATTGTAGGAACTCGGAAAATGAGTTCGTACGGACGCGATTTCTGCAATGAACTTATTAAAGATTTGAAAGATTATAACCCTATAATTGTAAGTGGATTTGCTTATGGAGTAGACATTTGTGCACATAAGGCCGCAATAAAAAACAACTTACAAACTATTGCTGTCTTGGCACATGGATTGGATGAAATTTATCCGAAAACTCATAAAAAATATATTCACCAAGTAAATGAAAATGGTGGACTTATTACTGAGTTTTGGCACGATGAGCAACCTATGAGAGAAAACTTTTTAAAACGAAATCGCATTGTAGCAGGATTGTCAAAAGCGACAATTATCATTGAATCTGCTGAAAAAGGTGGCTCATTAGTTACTTCAGATATTGCCAATTCGTACAACCGAGATGTATTTGCACTATCTGGTAGAGCTACTGATGTATATAGCAAAGGATGTAATAATCTCATTAAAAATAATCAAGCACATTTACTCACTTCGCCCCAAGATATTATAACAATGCTCAACTGGAATCTACGGCAAACTGCCGTACCTAAACAAAAAGAATTATTTGTTGATTTGAATGAAACCGAACAAAAAATACACGATTATTTACAACAAAATGGTAAACAGTTATTAGATGTTATTGCGTTGGATTGTAATCTTCCTACTTATCAATTATCATCTATTTTAGTTCAAATGGAATTAAAAGGGGTTATAAAACCTTTACCGGGAAAAATGTTTGAAGTTTAATCTACTTCAAAAGTAATTGGTAATGTATATCGCACATTTACATTTTTTCCATCAATCTTAGCTGGTATTATTTGGGGTAAACCTTCAACAAAGTTTATTATCCAATCTTCTACTTTTTGGCGTGGAGCTCTTGTTTTTATGTTAGAAATATTGCCCATCGTATCTATTATAAATTGTGCATACGCTCTTTCATTTTTTTTATATATTTCAAGTTTATTGATTAGGTCATTATCAAGTTTTTTTTCGATAAGACGATTGATGTCTTCTCCAAAACTAACTTTAGAGTTTTTGAATTTAGGCTTGATATCAACTTGAAAAAAAGCGTACGGTTCATTAGGTTCTATTTCAATTTCTCCCTCAATAATATCTCCCATAATTACAACTTCTGGAACACTATCATTTGGCTGTAATATAATATCTTCTTTTAATTTAGTTTCATTAGTAGTCATTCCTTTAGTTGCTACTAGAGGAGTTTTATATTCCCTTTTTTGAACAACAGGCTCCTTATCAACATTTAAAGAATCATTTAATATGTTTGTTTCTGAAACAGTATCTATAAACTCAACCTTTTCTATTTTTTGTGTTTTTCCTATATCAGTTTTACAACTAAACAACGTAGTTCCCATTACAAATAACAACGATAAAATAAACAGTTTTTGAAACGTCAACGGTTGATAAAAAGTTGTTTCTGGTAACTGAATTACAATACTGTCTAATTGCTTTCTGTAAAAGTGACCACAAACTCTTTGTTCTTTATTCGCTAGTAAATATTCTTGAATTTCTTTTGATGATTTTTGGGTAAAATCAACAACTGTTTTTGCACAAGAGCTGCAAAATTTCCCTTTTTCATTAGGTGCCATAGTATTCCAATCTTCATGGCATGGTTTTGGAATCGTTAGTTTGTAGCTTTTCATAGTAAGTAGTTTTTGTTAAGAATCAACAAATATTATTCCAAAAAAATAAATTGAATTATCTTTGAAAAAAAAGGCTTTTTAATGTCAGAATATAAACTCATATCACAAAAAAAACCTGCTTTTCCAGTTAATAAAAAACTAGGAAACTACTTGAAAAGGCATAACAGAACTATAAAGATTCCTATTTTTTATGATGACTTGTTACGTTTTCAAGGGGCAGTTGCTGTGTATGATAAGCACGATAATGATACGTTGTGGATACGTGTTTTTTACAATGAGTTTGAGCGAGCAGAAATTGATTTATACCTAAAAAAAGTATACAACATCTTACACTCTAATGGTTCTGATGCCAGTATTAAACACTTAAATGTTGATGCTATCGACTTTTGTACGTTTGGTAACTCAAAACCTTTTCGTATAAAAATTCGAAATATTTTAAATGATAACTACACTTATTTTTACGTAAAAAGAACCGATGCTTCTCGTATTTACGGTCTAGAGTTAGAGGATATTTTATCACCTTATAACTTAAACTTTTTGGTATATGAAGATACACTCATAGAAGAGCACATATCAGGAATTCCAGGTGATGTTTTTATCAATGATTATTTAGAGGATTGTTTAGATATTGAAAAAGCACAACTAGCTAAAGAATTTGTAAAGTTTAACGAACGTTGTATGATTCGTTTGTTGGGTGATATGCGTTCGTACAACTATGTTGTAGTGCCTACACACGATTTTGAAAATGTGGTATATAAAATTCGTCCGATTGATTTTGACCAGCAGTGTTATGAGGGGAAGTTTAAAGTATATTATCCACAGTTTTTTAAAGAAAATTTAAAGCTAGTTCAATTGGTAGGAGACAAGCTTACTTCAGAATCTATTGAGCAATATCAAATAGAAGAACGATCAATTGTTGCTAAAAGAATTTTAGGATCTCGTTCTCGATTAAACCGCTTGCTTGCTGCTATGAAATCAGATAATATTTCTACTCCTAAAAATATCGAACAATTAAAATCGGAAATTTTTGAGTTTACAGGTGATATTAATTTTAGAGATAGTGACGGTATGGGAGAGGTTTTAGATAGCGCACTAACTTTTGTTCGTAGAAATTATGAAGATGTAAGTATGAAAACCATTATTCAGCAGCAGCAAAGAATACATTAGCCTTTTCTACTTCGAATACTTTCAATAATTACCGTTGTTAAAATCAGGCTTCCACCAATAAACGTGCTCCACGTGGGGACTTCGTTTAAGAAAATAAATGCCAACAAAATTCCGAAAACAGGCTGAATACTACTTATTATGCTTGCAGTTGATGCGGTGAAAAACTGTAAGGAGTGTACCATTAAACTATGTCCAATAGCAGTAGTTAACAACGCTAATAATAACAAATAGGGGAGTTGCTCTTGAAGTCCTGAAACATCCATGAAAAATAAGACTGGGACTAATAAGACTGTAATGATTACGGTTTGGTAAAACATCAACATTACTCCGTTGTATTGTATTACGTATTGCTTTAATATTAAAATTCTTATAGAATACGATAGGGCAGAGAGTAAGCCAAACAATACTCCTTGAACTTGGGTGTTTTTAATATCAAACTCAGGAGCTAGAATATACAGTCCTAGTAAAACCATTAGACCTAATACAATGTGAATTGGGTTGAATTTTATCTTTAAAAATAGCGGTTCTAAAAAAGCAATCATTACTGGAAAAGTGTACAGCGACAACATTCCAATGGCTACATTAGATAGTTTTAACGCGTAGAAATACGTAATCCAATGTGCTCCCATAAAAATTCCACCCATTAAAAACGGAAACAAATGTCTTCTTGATTGTATGGTTAAATCAATCTTTTTAAATCGGCAAAACACGTATAAAATTACCATAGCAAACACCGAGCGAAACCACACAATAACTTCTGAAGGCATTGCAATATATTTACCTAGTACTCCTGAAGTACTGATAAATAACGTAGCTAAAATAATTCCTGATAGATTTTTTGCGTGATTGGTTTGCATGGATGTAAAAGTATGTCATTTCGACCAGAGGGAGAAATCTCTTTTAAAGGAGTAATTTTTAATCTTAAGATTTATCGCTACCGCTCGAAATAACGTTTTGTTTGTTCTCTTCATTGCGAATGTAACGCAGTGAAATGAAGCAATCTTTTGGTTGTGAGTTTAATTGTCACATCGAGTGAATTTCTTTTTCGATAGAGGAAAGAAATTTGTATCGAGATGCATATAAACTAGTTCTCGATACAATTTTCACTCATTCTAATCGTGAAAACCACTCGAACTGACAAATCTTAATTATTAAACTTCTTCTTTGCTAAGTTCGGTAGTTTTTCAAACTCATTATTTATAAGAGCTTCTTTTTTTGCTCTAGACCATTTTTTTATTTGTTTTTCTTTTTCAATAGCCATTTCTACGTTGGTAAACTCACAATAAAAAACTAATGAAACAGGTCTTCTTTTTGAAGTATAACTATCTTTAAAAGTTCCGTTTTGGTGTTGAAATATTCGTTGAGATAGATTTGAAGTTACTCCTGTATAATAGTTTTTATCTGAACATTGTAATATGTAAACAAAATATACTTTCATTTTAAAGTTTATCACCGAATTAGTTACTTTTTACAAAAATGACAATTCTTTATTCCGTCATTGTTAAGTGAGCATACCCATATTTTGGTTGTGAGCTTAATTGTCACATCGAGTGAATTTCTTTTTCGATAGAGGAAAGAAATTTGTATCGAGATGATAGACTAGTTCTCGATACAATTTTCACTCATTCCAATCGTGAAAACCACTCGAACTGACAACTTCTTTGTATCGTCATTACGACCCCGAAATATCGGGAGTAGCAATCTTTTAGTCATGAAGTTCCCAACAGACAGATTACACAGACAGATTACTTCATCGTATCCTCCTCGAAATGACACTTTTTTTCGTCATTGCGAACGAAGTGAAGCAATCTCTAAATCGTAAATTTTCAATAAACAGATTGTTTCGCTCGTTCCTCGCTCGCAATGATGTTTTAAACTCTCTGTAACGTCTCTAACGCCTTATGTACACTATCAATTTTTATAAAGGTGATGAGTAAACGTAAACCGTTTTTGGTTTTCTTTTCTTTCATTACACAACTTTTCGGGTTGTGCTGTACGTATTTCAACATCTTCGTAAATGCTTCCGTTTGATAAAAAGCACTTTGCTGATCGGACACAAAATATCCAATTAATCGTTTTTGCTTTAAAATCACTTTTTCTAAGCCTAATTCTTTCGCTAACCATTTAATACGAACACTGTCTAATAAATCGGCTACTTGGGTTGGATATTCACCAAAACGGTCGATAATTTCACTCTCAAATGTTTGTAATTCTTCTTCCGTGGTTAACGTTCCTAATTTGTTGTATAGACTCAAACGTTCGGTTACTGAATTCACATAATCATCTGGGAATAGAATTTCAAAATCAGTATCAATTTGCACCTCTTTTACATACTCTTTCGGTGCATTTTCATCCGTAGGGTATAAGTCTTTAAACTCATTTTCCTTCAATTCTTCAATGGCTTCTTGTAAGATTTTCTGATAGGTATCAAACCCAATATCGTTTATGAATCCACTTTGTTCTCCTCCTAACAAATCTCCAGCACCACGAATTTCCAAGTCTTTCATGGCAATATTCAATCCGCTTCCTAAATCAGAAAACAGTTCTAATGCCTGAATTCGTTTACGTGCATCATCGGTCATGTGATGATACGGTGGCGTGATAAAATAACAGAAGGCTTTTTTGTTCGAACGTCCTACACGACCACGCATTTGGTGCAAGTCAGACAATCCGAAGTTATTTGCATTGTTAATAAAAATCGTGTTGGCATTTGGTACGTCCAATCCACTTTCAATAATCGTAGTTGACACTAGTACATCAAACTCATTGTTCATAAAACCAAGCATGAGTTCTTCTAACTTTTTTCCTTCCATTTGTCCATGCCCAATCCCAATTTTTGCATTCGGTAGTAAACGTTGTAACAATCCTGCTACTTCTTTGATGTTTTCAATACGATTGTGGATAAAAAACACCTGTCCACCACGAGAAATCTCATACGAAATCGCATCGCGAATGGTTTCTTCACTAAAGCGAATTACATTGGTTTCTATGGGGTGACGGTTAGGTGGTGGCGTTTTAATCACCGATAAATCTCGCGCCGCCATCAAACTGAACTGTAAGGTACGTGGAATTGGGGTTGCCGTTAAGGTTAGCGTATCTACATTTTCTTTAATTGTTTTTAACTTGTCTTTTGCTGCTACCCCAAATTTTTGTTCCTCATCAATAATCAACAATCCTAAATCTTTAAACTGAACTGCTTTATTGGTTAATTGATGTGTTCCTATCACAATATCTACACTTCCATCAGTAACCCCTTCTAACACGCCTTTTCGCTGTTTTGTGGTTCTAAAACGGTTTAGGTAGTCAATCGTAACCGGAAAGTCTTTTAATCGCTTAGAAAAGGTTTTAAAGTGCTGAAATGCTAAAACTGTGGTTGGTACTAAGACTGCAACTTGTTTTCCGTTATCTACGGCTTTAAAAGCAGCTCTAATGGCAATTTCTGTTTTTCCAAAACCAACATCACCACACACCAAACGATCCATCGGTTGTTCTTTTTCCATATCGGCTTTTACTTCTTGGGTAGAAGAGAACTGATCGGGTGTGTCTTCGTATAAGAAACTTGCTTCCAACTCATGCTGCATGTGTGTATCTGGTCCGAAAGCAAATCCTTTTTGCAGTTTTCGTTTTGCGTATAACTGAATTAGGTTGAACGCAATATGTTTTACGCGGGCTTTGGTTTTTTGCTTGACTTTTTTCCAAGCATTCGACCCTAGTTTATATACTTTAGGCGGTTTTCCGTCTTTTCCGTTGAATTTTGATATTTTGTGTAACGAGTGAATACTCACGTATAAAATATCGCGGTCGCCATAAATTAGCTTAATGGCTTCTTGTTTTTTACCTTCTACATCAATTTTTTGCAATCCGCCAAACTTTCCAATTCCGTGGTCGATGTGGGTTACATAATCGCCTACGTCTAATTTGGTCAATTCTTGTAGGGTGATGGATTGCTTTTTCGCGTATCCGTTTTTGAGTCGGAATTTGTAATAACGTTCAAAGATTTGATGATCGGTATAACAAACAATTTTATTGTCTAAATCTACAAACCCTTGATATAACGGAAACACAATGGTTTCATAGGAAACTTCTTGTTCACCATCGTCAAAAATATCGTGGAAACGCTGTGCTTGCTTGTCGTTAGAACAGAAAATATAATTGGTAAATCCTTTGGCTGAAAATTCATTAAAATTCTGAATTAACAGGTCGAATTTTTTGTTGAAAGAGGGCTGTGGATGCGTATCGAAACGTATTTCGGTAAGATCTTTCGTCTCTGCTAGAGATGACAAGTGTGCTAATGTAAATTCTTGTAATTGATTTTTAATTAACTCACCGTTGCAAAACAGTTCTTCTGGTTTTGCGTGTTTGATTTCTGTAGATAGTTCGTTGAACGACAATTCTGCTTTTCGGTAGAATTTGTCTAACGAATCGCTTAACAAGTCTACATTTTTAACAAAAACAGCCGTTTTAGACCAAATGTATTTTAAAAAGCTTTCTCTGCTTTCTTCCAACGCTTTGTTTTCTACATTGGGCATTATGCTTACTTTCTTAAGTTTTTCTTTAGAAAGTTGGGTTTCTACATCAAACGTTCGGATGCTGTCTACCTCATCACCAAAAAATTCTATACGATAGGGTTCGTCGTGAGAAAACGAAAACACATCGATAATTCCACCACGTACCGAAAATTCTCCTGGTTCGGTTACAAAATCAACGCGTTTAAAATGATATTCGAACAGTACTTCGTTGACAAAATCGAGCGATACTTGCTCACCCACGGCTACTTTTAGCGTGTTTTTTGCCAATTCTTTTTTGGTCACCACTTTTTCAAACAGGGCTGTAGGGTAGGTAACAATAATCGCAGGTTTTTTACGCGAATTGATACGGTTTAACACTTCTGAACGCAGCAACACATTGGCGTTATCGGTTTCTTCTATCTGATAGGGTCTGCGATATGAACCCGGATAAAACAACACGTTTTTATCGCCTAATAACTGCTCTAAATCGTTTAGATAATAAGCGGCTTCTTCCTTGTCGTTACAAATTAACAAGTAAGGTTTATCGGCCTGTTTAAAAGTTTCGGAAATGACAAAAGACAACGAAGAACCGACCAAATTCGTGATTTGAAAATGGTGTTGTTCTTGTTGAAGCTGATTTACAATCTGTTTTACATTATCAGATTGTTGGTATTGGTTTACAATCGATTGTTTGCTCAACGTACAAAAATTTTACGCAAATGTACGAGGATTATTTTTTGTGTGGGAGTTTTGTTTTTAATTCAAAGTATTGAGGTATACTAGTACCCAAAATACGTAAGTTATCTTAATTTTTTTCCAAATTAATAGATTCAATAAACTCTCTACCAACACTATAATGTATAAGTTCTTTTTTATGAAACCTACCTATTATCAATGCAGGATGTGTATTAAATTTTTTTGCAAAATTTAATATATCCCTTGATGATAATGGAGCTGAATCAATAACTTCTTTTTCCTCTTCTTCACTGAAAGTCCATTTTATAGCAAAATCATCAGCCTCTTGTTCCTTATCCAAATCTTGATCCTTATAATTGATATTTTCAATTGAAATATATTTTTTTCCATGTAAAAGAATATGTCCTATTTCATGAAAAAAAGTGAACCAAAATTTATCATTTGTTTTATATCTAGCAGATAATTGTACAAGAGGTGTGTTGCCTAACCATCTTGTTGAGCCATGAATTGGAGCTTTAGGTAAACAAGGGGTATAAAGAACAATTACACCTGATCTAAAACAAATTTCTTGAAGTTTTTCAAAGAAATCATCGGGGTGAGTTGCCATTATACTCTTGATTTCTGTCAATGATTCCTTTAGTAATTTTGAGTTGAATGGATTTGGAACAATTTCTTTAGCTTTTCTTTCTCCTTCTCTTAACCAAGCTGATACAGCCATTGCCTCATTGGTATGAGCAAGAGATATTCTAAAACTCACTTTTAATTCTTGATTACAATAATAAGATGTCCATGCTTTATGTTCTGAAATTCCAAAAAAGTCAAAAAGGGCTAGTACCTTTTCTTCAATTTTTCTTGTTTTTTGAACCCAGCCAAAATTTGCCATTTTAGCATAAGGAAATCCTTTTGCCCATTCAATTGCATTTTGAACATCTTCATTTCTCCTAACTCTTGCTTTATATTCATCAAACCTTCTTTGTCTAGATAACCAAAATGATGCTGGTATTTTCAAAACATCTTCAAACTTCACAGCCATTTCTGCTGTAATAGAACTATCTCCTTTTGTTATTGCTGTGATTGTTTTCTCTGGTTTATTAACTCTTACAGAAAATTCTTTATTTCCCATTCCCATTTCTTTTAACTTTTCAGTTAAAGTTAATCCTGGGTGAGATACTGATTCTGGTAAATATTCATTTTTTTTTGTCGCCATAACTCCTCTTTTTTAATGATAATCAACTATTTCAATAATTTCCACTCCTTTTATTTCAATCCAAATATATTGTCCAGACTCATTTATAGGTATTGGATTTTCATGAGGTTCAAAGATTAACCTGTAAGGATGATCTAAATTGCAAGCCCATTGCCCCTTTCTATCCCCGTTTAATTCATGATAATTACCAGGTAGATATCGTATATCCTCTAAAGTTTCTGCATCATATAAATCGTCCAAACGTTGTTTATATAATTCAGCTCTTCTTTGACCTAACTTTTTTATAGCTTGTTTGTCATTATTGGCATATTTCTTCAGTTTATTATCGTCAAAAGATATATCCATATGTTGGATAAGTTTATTTTCTGCAATTTTTATTTTGCAAATATACAAAATAATTAACAGAAAGTGTTAGTTATTTTTTTTACATAATAAGTTTTATATCAAAAAACTTATTTTAATTTCATTTGCATATGTAAACAAACATGACCACTGTTCCTTACGGTAATCCATAAAGAAGTGTTTGTTTACTTGTTGTTTATAAAAAATAGTTGAGATAAGGGGTAGTACTACTTTTTACTTTTTTAGCGTGTTAAACATAGTAAAAAAAGAGGAGGGAGGCAAGGGTTATTTATTTGTGTGTGAGTTTGTAAGGGTGTTTGTTGCTTTTAAGAGTGTTTGTAACTCTAATGAGTGAGATTTCTCGCTATCGCTCGAAATGACATTACACCATCCAACCTCAACGTCATTTCGAAGGAGGTACGACTGAGAAATCTTACAGTCGTGTGTTAGGTACTTTAAAGGGTGTTTCTAACTCAAATTAAGCAGATTTCTCCCTACGGTAGAAATGACAGGACACCATGCAACCTCAACGTCATTTCGAAGGAGGTACGACTGAGAAACCGCAAGGTTCAGCGGAGCTAAATCTTACAGTCGTGTGTTAGGTACTTTCAAGAGTATTTGTAACTCCCATGAGTGAGATTTCTCCCTGCGGTCGAAATGACAGTAGCAATAAAAAAATATTACTTAAAAACCTCATTATTCAAAAAATACCACTCAGGATTAAAACTATTAATTAAGGCTTCTTTCTTTTCTCTGCGCCATTTTTTTAATTCTTTTTCTCTGTGAATTGCCTCTTTTATATTTTCAATTGTTTCATAGTAAATCAAATAATAGCAGTTGTACTTTCCTGCAAAGGATTTTTTAGCATGTTCACTATCAAAATAATGTTGCGATAATCGTTTTTGAAGGTTGTTGGTAACACCAATATATAACGTGGTCTTATTCTTATTTGTAATGATGTATACAACGTAATTTTCTAGCATTTTTCTTTTAAAGATATAAAAAATTATAAACGTCATTTCAAAGGAGCTACGACTGAGAAGTCTCAAGATTCAGCAGAACTAAATCTTATAATGGTCTATTAGGTATTTTCAATAATGCTTCTAACTAGAATTAAACAGATTTCTCGCTATCGCTCGAAATGACAACTCATTACGTCATTTCGAAGGAGGCACGACTGAGAAATCTTACAGTCGCGTGTTAGGTATTTAAAAGAGTGTTTCCTACTCAAATTAAGCAGATTTCTCCCTACGGTCGAAATGACGGGAAACCATACAACCTTAACGTCTTTCTTATGTTGTACAAGGATTTTTTTTGTAGAAAAAAGTTTGTACAACCTGTGTACAAGAAAATATTTTTCAAAATTTTATTTGTACATCAAACGGAGCTCACTTGATGTACAAGAAAAAAAATAACTTTAAAAAGTTTGTACAAAAAAAGGCTTTATTCCTTACATAGTAATCGCTCCAACTCGTGCTAACTGACTTACAAAATCAAATACATCCATCAATTCCCAAGTAGGAGTGAGGTGGTTTTGTAGTTCATCAAAGCTTATGGTTTTTCCTGTGTTTAGCTTTTCTATAATTGTGCTTAGTTGTGAGTTATTGCTAACAACAACTTCATTTCCTCTTGCCATGATGCAGGTTTTCTCTGTGTTTTCTGTATGTATCAACAACGGAAAAATTGTCTTTCCTGTAATTTGAAATGGCGGGTTGGGTACTCCTTCGTTGTTTTGAAGTATTGATGGGTTTAATACTCCTGCGTTACTTTTTAATTTAGTTATGTATTTTGTAAGCGTGCTTTTGTATTTATTTTCCCACGTTTTTGAGTTTAATAAGCTATTCCAATCCAATTCTTCGGTTGTGATATCTACGGGTGGTAAGTACCCTACTTTTGGATTTTTTATTAACTCACTAGACGCTATTTGTGTAGCAATTGTTTTTTCTAAATAGTCTCTAGACGGATTGATATAATCCATTACCACACTTAACGAAAATTCATCAGTTTTTGCAATATGATATACATGATGCGGAATAAACATGGCCGATTTTGCTTTTAACGGATATTTTGTGGAGCTTGGTAGCATTGTATCTACCTCGTGGAACACTTTCGTATTGTGTTCTATTTGGTTGTATTCTTCAATATCCCAAGTATAAAAATCTTTATGATTGGGGCCTAAATGAAACAAAAATCCTTCTTCTCCTTTGGCTTCTTTATGAATTCCGAAAGGGGTAAACCCATAGTTTCCCATAAAAAACAAAAAAGAAAGTCCGCCCAACGGCATGCCTGCTTTTTGAAGTAACGGAGCTACTATCTGACACATTCTCTCGGTAAACTCATTACTAAACGTTTCTAAACTATTGAAAACAACTCCGAATTTTTGATCTCCGAATAGCTTCATACACCACTGTTCAATAGTTTCATTTTCTTCGGGTCTATTAGCAGCCATTACTTCTGCTATTCCATTTTGAAGCTCGTGGTTTATGTATACTTTGATCCCTTTGTGTAATTCTCCTTTGTCTAAAAACCTATTTATGATGTTTTTTAATTCTTGTTTTAAAAAGGTTACATCGTCATCAGAAAGTATGTTGTCTATTGATGTTGGTTTGGTGAGTTCTTGTGAGTTTTGGTAGAGTTTTTTCCAAGTTTCAGAATTCTTCTCGTTGTTCATAGGCTGGTTTTAAAGCTTCTGCTCATAAAAATAAGGTATTTTAAAAATCCTTTTTATGCTTTTATTCCCTTATTTTAATCGGTTATACCACCTCAACGTTATTTCGAAGGAGTAAGTGATTAAAACAATCTGTTTGTTGAGATCATATAAAAGAAAATTGCTATCTAATTTACAAACATTTACCTGATTCAAAATCTTCTTTAGTAATTGGTTCTCCGTTAATTGTATCAGTATCCCAGTCTTGTGAAATTAACCATACACCATTCTTTTTATTAAGTACCACGTGGAACCTACCGTATACAATACGTGGTTCTTTGTCTTTTTCAGTATATATAACTCGATAATAACCTACTTCGTAACCAGTACTTTCTTTATAAGTTCTTTGATTGAAACAAAAATCTATTTGTCTTTTCTTAGTCGTTGGTTTTTGATAAGATGTTTGCACTGATGTTTTGTATTCTTCACCTATACGAATTCCATACTTATTAACTCTTAAAACATCATTAGTATGCAAACTATTAAATGTATTCCAATCTCTAGCTTCAAAAGATTTTTTAAATGGTTGCCATATTTGTTCGTTGACTTCTTTTTCTATTACTTCTTTATTTTGTGAAAAACTAAACGTAATTGAAATTAGAAAAATTAAAATAGTGTATGCCGTTTTCATTTTGATAAGATTAAAAATTCATTTGTTAACAAGTTAGTAATTTTAAAAACGAAAAACTAAATTAAGATTTATTGATTCTTTTTGTATGTTCTATAAGTATTCTCTATTAAGTTTTCTTTTTTCTGTATTTTTTTATTAAAACCTGTTTAATAGCTATTTTAAAGAATAAAAAAACACTAGTATAAACATTCGTATTAACTAAAAATAAAAACTCTTTAAAACACCTAAAAAATAGCTATTATTTATTAATAGTTTTTATATGTTTTTAAATTACAATAAAAAAAAATAATACTTTGTTTTTGGTTAGAATTGTTAACTTTCGGCGGTATTTATGTGACTTTATTTAAACTTTGCTTCTAAATAAATACCACTTACTTTCAATCATAAAAAAACAAAAAAATTATGTCAATATCAGATTTATATTCAACCGGAAAACATAAACAAGAAATAGGGCACTTTGCTAGTGTAGTAAAAATTGCTGAGACTGATGGAATTATTTCAGAAGGAGAACAGTTATTATTAGACAGAGCCGCAAAGAAGTTGAATATTAGTGAAGAAGAATATAAACTAATTTTAAAAAGTCCTGAAAAATACCCAATAAACGCCCCTGTAAGTTATGATGAGCGTATTGAACGCTTATATCGTTTAACAAGAATGATTTTTGCTGATGAAAATGTAGCTAAAGAGGAAGTTGGTATACTTCGTAAAATTGCAGTAGCTTTGCATTTCTCTGCTGAGAATGCTGAGAAAGTTTGTGATGAAGCCGTTCATTTAGTTTTAAATGATAACAACTTAGATGATTTTACCGCAGCTATTAAAAAGGTGAATGCCAATTAATTTAATTATACTAAAAACTTATTAAACCAGTTATTACTCTAAACACTTATCTCCCGATGAAACATAAAATTTTATTCATAGCAATCTTTACCTGTTTAACAACATCCGTTTTTTCTCAAAACTTAAACGACTCTTGGCAAATAGGTGTAGGTTTCGGAATAACGAAATTTAGTGAAAGTGATGCCGCTTTTATTGGTGATCAATACTTATTTCAAGTACCTACTTTAAGTTTAACCATGCCTATTGGTGATCGTTTTTCTTTAGACGGTGCTATGTCTTTTAATACTATTGATGATGTTGGTTTTATTAAAAACTCGGCAAAGTATTTTTCTATGGATGCTTCATTTCGTTATAACTTGAATGCTATGTTTAACAAGTTTGCTCCGTATGTTTTTATAGGAGGAAGTGTAGTTGACTCTGAACGTAAAATGACACCTACTCTTAATGTTGGTGCTGGTGGAATTTACTGGGTTAGCGATAATATTGGTATTAATCCACAATTATATTATAAACACTCTTTTGAAGGTTACGAAAGTATGCGTTCACATATTCAAGGAACTTTAGGTGTTGTATTTAAATTAAACTGGAATAATGGCGGTGGTAATAATGGTCGTAATGCTGCAAAACATTTAGGAGGTTGTATGTTTTAAACCTTCTTAAAATATAATAAAAAAGCCGCTTAAAAAGCGGCTTTTTTATTTTTATGATAGTTCGTTTATCGCGTTTTCTATTCTTGTAATGGTAGTTTCTTTACCTATCATTGTCATAATGTCAAACAAATCTGGTCCTGCCAATTTACCAACTAAACTTAAACGAAGTGGCTGCATTACTTTACCAAATCCTATTTCTTTTGAGGTAATCCATCCCTTAATTTCAGTTTGAGCATTTTCAATTGAAAAATCTTCTATTTTTGAAATTACTTCTACTAATTCTTGCATTAACTCACTTGTAGTGTCTTTCCATTGCTTTTTAACCGCTTTTGCATCATATTCTGAAGGGTTTTGATAGAAAAAGCTAGATAACTCCCAAAAATCAGCTACAAACGTTGCTCGCTCTTTTATTAACGAAACTACTTTCTCTGTACGATCTTTATCTGTAGTTATACCTTTTTCTTCAAGAATGGGCAAGAATAACGCTGTAAGTTCTTCGTTAGATTTTTGCTGTAAATACTGCTGATTAAACCATTTGGTTTTATCTGGACTAAACTTAGCTCCTGATTTACTTACGCGCGCTAAATCGAACGCTTCTGTTAATTCTTTTAAACTAAAAATTTCTTGTTCTGTTCCAGGATTCCACCCTAAGAATGCTAACATATTTATAAATGCATCAGCAAAATAACCATCTTCTTTGTATCCACGTGAAACATCTCCTGTTTGCTCATTGGTATATTCTAATGGAAATACTGGGAAACCTAATTTATCACCATCACGCTTACTTAATTTTCCTTTTCCTACTGGTTTTAAAATTAATGGTAAGTGTGCAAATTTTGGTGCTTTCCAATCAAACGCACGATATAATAACTCATGTAGTGGGAGAGAAGGTAACCATTCTTCACCACGAATTACATGCGAAATTTCCATTAAATGGTCATCTACAATATTTGCTAAGTGATAAGTTGGCATACCATCAGATTTAAACAATACTTTATCATCTAAAGTGTTTGTTTCAACTTTAATCGTACCACGAATTTCATCTTGTAAAATCAACGTTTCATCTTGTGGTGTTTTAAAACGAATCACAAATTTTTCTCCTGCACTAATCTTAGCCGTAACTTCATCAGCAGAAAGAGCTAACGAATTATTTAACTTTTGACGATTATGCCAATTATAGATAAACGTTTTTCCTTGCTCTTCGTGATTTTTTCGATGTGCATCTAACTCTTCAGCTGTATCAAAGGCATAATATGCCCAACCGCTTTCAATTAACTGATCGGCATATTTTTTATACAAATCTTTACGTTCTGACTGACGGTAAGGTCCGAATTTTTCATTTTTACCTGGGCCTTCATCGAATGGAATATTACACCACTCTAACGAATCGATGATATATTGTTCTGCATTGGCTACATAACGTGTTTGATCCGTATCTTCTATACGTAAAACAAAGGTTCCGTTATGTTTTTTAGCAAATAAATAATTGAATAAAGCAGTTCTTACACCACCTATGTGTAAAGGTCCTGTTGGACTCGGAGCAAAGCGTACTCTTACGTTCTCAGTCATTTTTTTATTGATTTGAAAGCGCAAAGATAGTTTTATGTTAATAGAAAAGAAAAAGGAGGAAAGAGAAAAAAGAAAAAAAGCGAGTTAAACTCGCTTTTTAGAATATTATTTATACTGGCAATAGCCATTATAACAAAAAGAATCCCAAGGTGGACAGTCCTTGTCAGAGAAACATCTAATGTTTCTAAATCCTCCATTAATGTTTTTTTGTTCTTTTTTGTTTAGGGTAGTACCTAAACTTGAAATGTTTTTTAACATCTTTAAAGTTTTTAAAATTAGTACTAGCAATTTAATTGAACTTTAAACACTTTTTATTGATTTTACCTTATAAAAAGTAAGGTAAAACCTTACTTTTTAGATTCTTCTTTTAGAATAGTTAATATTATTTATATTGACAGTATCCATGGAAGCAATACATGTCACTTCTTGGACAGTCTTGGTCGTATCTACATCTAGTAAGTCCAAAACCTCCGTTAATATTTTTTTGTTCCGTCTTTTTTAGGGTAGTACCTAAATTTGAAATGTTTTTTAACATCTTTTAAAGTTTTTAAATTAGTGCTAGCAATTTAATTGAACTTTAAAAACTCTTTATTTATTTTGCCTTAAAAAAAGTATGGGTTATCCATACTTTTTTAAAACTTATGATACAATCCAAAACTCAATGCCGGAGCTTTGGCTACATTTCTTCCCGCAAAAGCACCTCCAAATCCAACATTTACACCAAAAGATTTATTAAACTCTCCAATAAACTTGAGTCCAAATGCAGCATAGCTTTGATTATTTACATATAACCCTGTAGCTACGTTTTCTTGAGGTAACACAACATCACCATTTTTTAAAGAAGCAACGCCATCTAAAAAGCCTGCTACCCATAACCAATTTAAAGCTTTATAACCTATTTCTCCTCCCAGTTTATAGTTAGAACTATAATCATTTGTTCTAATATCAAAGCCTGTAAAAGCTTGTATATACCATGAGTCAAAACCTCTACCTGTTAAAAATAACGGTGTAAATGTCCATGCATCGTAACCACTTCGTAATCCTGAATTTTCTTTATAGGTACTTGTATTTGCTTCTATAGAAAGTTGTCCTGAAAGCAACCATTTATTATTATAAAAGTTGTGTTTTATTCCTAATTGGATATTTCCTAACAAAGTTTCTGAAGCTTCATCAATAGTAAGAGAAGGAAAAATTACTGATATGTCTTCTGTAAAATCACCTGTTTTCACCATTTTTAAAGGAATGTTAGCAAATAATGTTGTTTTATCTGTTACACCATATTCTCCATATAATTGTAATGTATTATCGGTAATTTCTCGTTGAGGCTTATAATCTGGATTCCCATAAATTTTATCATAGCTTCCAATAGTAGTGAATGATGCTTGAATATATCCTTCATTCTTGTTTTTTGTCCACGGACTTTGAGAAAAAACATTAAGTGTAATAAAAAATAATGCTGGTATGACTAGTTGTTTCATGCTGAAAATATTTTTTTAGTTAGTTTACAAAAGCTTTTATTCCTTACAAAAAGACTTATTATTAAGATGATATTTTTTATTACACTTCACAAAAAAAGCAGCATTTAAATAAATACTGCTTTCATACATTTTCTGGATCTTAACTTATACAACACAAACCATCTTGTATAATTCCTGAACAACTCATACCATAAGGTGTATCAAAAGCGCATGGATTTCCTTCACCACGACCTACATAACCACTTCCTCCTGGGTAACTTTCATAACAGCCTGTTATATCACATTCGTTATTTCCTGAGAAGAAACCTCCATTAATTTTTTTTTGATCTACCTTATTAAGCAGAGCACCTAAGTTTGAAATGTTTTTTAACATCTTTAAAGTTTTTAAAATTAGTACTAGCAATTTAATTGAACTTTAAATATTCTTCGTTTTTTTTACCTTATAAAAGGTATGGTAAATCCTTATTTTTTCTTCAGATAACGTATTTAAAGTAGTTTATTAATGAAATATGAGTGTTTAAATAAATCTTTAACTAAGATTTCCTCATAAAACATGTATTTTTATACTTAGATATGGGAGATTTTAATAAAATACAACAGAAACTAGAGCAGTTTAGTAAGAAATTTTACACTAATGAATTGATAAAAGGAAGCATTTTATTTGTTTCGTTAGGATTGATTTATTTGCTATTTACACTCTTTATTGAATATTTTTTATGGTTAAAACCAACTGCTAGAACTATTTTATTTTGGTTATTTATTGCAGTAGAAGCATTCTTATTTTTCCGTTTTATTTGTTTTCCTATTTTCAAAATAGTCGGGCTACAAAAAGGAATTTCTTTTGAAGAGGCTTCTAAAATTATCGGAAATCATTTTCCTGAAGTAAAAGACAAACTATTAAACGTTTTACAATTACAGCAAAACAATCAGCAATCTGATTTATTAGCTGCAAGCATTGAGCAAAAATCAAAAGAATTACAGCCTGTTTCTTTTAATAAGGCCATTGACTTTAGTAGAAACAAAAAGTATGTAAAATATGCTTTAATTCCTTTCTTAATTTGGGGAATTTCTATGCTTACAGGAACTTCTAGTAAACTTTCACAAAGTTTTAATCGTGTAGTAAATCATTCAGTAGCATATAACCCTCCAGCTCCTTTTTATTTTAATTTAACAGCAAAAGATTTACGTGTTATTAAAGGAAAAGATATAACCGTTTACTTACAAACAGGGGGGGAGGTAATACCTCAGGAAACCAAAATTCATTTTAATAATCAACAATACTTTATGGAAAGTGAAGGAAATGGTTTGTTTTCATATACGTTTTCTGAAGTTCAAAACCCTATTACTTTTTATGCTAGTGCTAACGGGATTGAATCTAATGAGTATAGTATAACAATTATTAAAACTCCATCTATTCAAAATATAGCATTAAACTTAACTTACCCTTCATACATAGGTAAAGCTTCTGAAACGATTAACAACACCGGAAACTTAAATGTTCCACAAGGAACAATTATAAAATGGGACATAAAAACTTCTGAAACCGATACAGTTACCTTCATAGAAAAAGAGAAAAGAACAAATTTTAATCAAAAAGAAAACAACGAATTTGAGTTTACAAAACGTGTTTTAAATAATACAAACTATCAAATAACTACATCTAACAAAAATCTAACAGATTACGAACAGCTACAGTTTTCTATTAATGTAACTAAAGATGAATATCCAACTATCAATGTAAATTCAAATATTGATAGTATTTCAAGAGGAAATGCTCAGTTTGTAGGTCAAATTGCTGATGATTATGGTTTTAAGAGGTTAGAATTGGTTTATTACGATAAAAATAACAATCAAAATACTAATAATCAATTAATTAACATAAATAAAGAGAATATTCAAACCTTTTATTTTGAGTTTCCAGAAAATTTAGATTTAAAAGAAGGAATAGACTATGAAATGTACTTTCAAGTATACGATAATGATATTGTAAATGGTAGTAAAAAAGCCATGAGTAGAAAGTTTAGCTATCGACAAAAAACAGAAGAAGAAATAGAGGAAGAACTACTACAAGAGCAAAAAAATTACATTGAAAACATTACTAATTCATTAGATCAACAACAAAAAAGTAAGAAAGATTTAGAAAAGATTCAGTTTGATTTACAGAACAAAAAGAATATTAACTGGAATGATCAAAAGAAAATTCAAAATTTAATAAAGCGTCAGGAGCAATACAAACAAATGATGCAGCGTCAAACACAAAAATTACAAGAGAATTTTTCTGAAAAGAAAGAAGAAAATGAAACCTTAGAACAGAAAAAAGAAGACCTTAAAAAGCGTATTGAAGAGCTAAAAAAATTAGAGAAACAACAAAAATTACTAGACGAATTAAATAAGCTTGCAGATAAACTTAAGAAAGAAGATTTAATTAAAAAAACAAAAGAACTAGCGGAACAAAATAAACAACAGGAGCGTAGTTTAGAACGTATTTTAGAAATGACTAAGCGTTTTTATGTTGAACAAAAAATGAATCAGTTAGCAAACAAGCTTGATGATTTATCTAAAAAACAAGAAGAATTAAGTAACAAAGAAACTAATAAGGAAGAACAACAACAGATTAATGAGGAGTTTCAAAAAGCGAAAAAAGAATTAGACGACTTAGAAAAAGATAATAAGAAGTTGAAACAGCCTATGGAAATGCCTTCTATGGAAGATTTAGAAAAACAGGCTCAAGAAGAATTAAATAAAACTGAAGAAAACTTAGAAAAAAATAAGGCTTCTGAAACTAAAAAAAGTCAGAAAAAGGCTGCTGAAAAAATGCAGCAAATGAGTCAGAAAATGCAACAATCAATGCAATCTATGAGTGCAGAAATGGAAGAGGAAAACATGGAAGGTTTACGTCAAATTTTAGAAAACCTTATTACATTCTCTTTCGACCAAGAAGCATTAATGAATGAGTTTTCTTCCTCAAATTCATCACATCCTAACTTTGGTAAAAACCTTCAGAAACAACATCAACTTAAAACTTATTTTGAGCACATTGATGATAGTTTATTTGTACTTTCTATGCGTGTTCCTAGCATCTCATCAAAAATTCAAGATCACTTAGCACAAGCTCATTATAACTTAGATCAGTCTTTAGAAAACTTTGCAGATAATTATTTCCAGACTGGTATATCAAATCAACAATATGTTATGACCTCTGCTAATACATTGGCAGATATGTTAAGTAATACTTTAGATGCTATGCAGAACCCTAAACCTGGTAATGGAAAAGGGAAGGGAAAAGGAAAATCATTTAGCTTACCAGACATCATTCAAAAGCAAAACGAATTGATGGAAAAGATGAAACAAGGTATGCAAAAGAAAAATCAAGGGAATCCTAAAGATGGAAAAGACGGTAAAAATAAAGGTGAAAAAGAAGGACAAAACGGTGAACAAAGTGATGATTTAGATGGTGAGTTATATCAAATTTATAAAGAACAATCTCAACTAAGAGAACAATTAGAAAATGCTATTAAAGAAGGTAATGGAGGTAATGGTAATGCTAAAAAAGCATTAAAGGAAATGGAACAATTAGAAAATGAAATTTTAGAAAAAGGGTTTACTCAAGAAAGCATTAATAGAATGCAGCAATTAAACTATGAATTACTTAAATTAGATAAAGCAACTTTTGAACAAAATAAAGATAAACAGCGTAAATCAAATACCAATTTACAGGAGTTTAATAACAATACTACTAAAGAATTGAAGTTTAAAAAGTTGTTTTATAACCAAACGGAGATATTAAACAGACAATCACTACCTTTGCGCCAAAATTACAAAAAGAAGGTTCAAGACTACTTTAGCCTTCCAAAGGATAAAAAATAACGTATTAAAAAGCCTCTAGATTATATAAATACTATTGCTTTTTAATTAAGTTTTTAAGACATTAATAATAGTATTTGATATAAAGAAATGATTGTATTTAATTACGAAACCGAGTTTCAATTAAACAATGAAGAAAACACTTCTAAATGGATACAGGAATGTATTGAAAAGGAAGATTTTGAATTAGGAGAAATCAACTATATTTTTTGTGACGACGCTTATTTACATAAAATAAATATTGAGTTTTTACAACACGATACCTTTACTGATATTATCAGTTTTGATTATACGTTAGGTAAGTTAGTTGGTGGTGATATTTTTATTTCTGTAGAAAGGGTAAAGGAAAACGCTAAAGAGTTTAATACTTCTTTTGAAAACGAATTACACCGAGTGATAATTCATGGTGTTTTACATTATATGAAATACAAAGATAAGACTGATGAAGAGAAGCAAATTATGCGCTCTAAAGAAAATGAATGTTTAGAAATTTTAGATAAAATATAAAAAGAGTTCCACGTGGAACTGACTATAAAAAATGAGTTTATTTAATACAACATACGATGTAATTGTAGTAGGAGGTGGACATGCTGGTAGCGAAGCAGCTGCAGCAAGTGCAAACATGGGAGCACACACTTTGTTAATTACAATGAACTTACAAAACATTGCTCAAATGAGTTGTAATCCTGCTATGGGTGGAATTGCAAAAGGACAAATAGTACGAGAAATTGATGCATTAGGAGGTTATAGCGCTATCGTAACTGATAAGACAGCCATACAATTTAAAATGCTAAATAAATCAAAAGGACCTGCTATGTGGAGTCCAAGAGCACAATCAGATAGAATGCAATTTGCAGAGTGCTGGAGAACGATGTTAGAACAAACAGAAAACTTAGATTTTTATCAAGATTCTGTTAATGGATTATTATTTGATGGTGATAAAATTACTGGAGTTAAAACTGCTTTAGGTTTAGAAATAAAAGCTAAAACTGTAATTGTTACTGCTGGTACTTTTTTAAATGGATTAATTCATATTGGTGAAAAAACATTTGGTGGTGGTAGAGCAGGTGAAGGAGCTTCAACTGGTATAACAGAAGATTTAGTTGATAAAGGTTTTGAAGCTGGTAGAATGAAAACAGGAACTCCACCTCGTGTAGATGGACGCTCTTTAGATTACTCTAAAATGACTGAGCAACCCGGTGATGATTCTCCAGAAAAATTCTCTTATTTACCAATAACAAAAACATTAACAAAACAACGTTCTTGTTATCTTACTTACACTAATCCAGAAGTACACAATTTACTTCGTGAAGGTTTTGAACGTTCACCAATGTTTAACGGTAGAATTAAATCTACAGGACCTCGTTATTGTCCGTCTGTAGAAGATAAGATTAATCGTTTTGCAGAAAAGGAACGTCATCAAATATTTGTAGAACCAGAAGGATGGAACACAGTTGAGATTTATGTAAACGGTTTCTCAACATCACTTCCAGAAGATATTCAAGATAAAGCAATACGTGCTATACCTGGATTTGAAAACGTAAAGTTTTTCAGATATGGTTACGCTATAGAATATGATTATTTTCCGCCAACACAGTTAAAACATAACTTAGAAACTAAGTTAATTAATAACTTATTTTTTGCTGGTCAAATTAACGGTACAACAGGTTATGAAGAAGCAGCTGCTCAAGGTTTAATGGCTGGTGTAAATGCAGCTTTAAAAACCCAAAATAAAGAACCATTTATCTTAAAAAGAAGTGAGGCTTATATTGGAGTTTTAATTGATGATTTAATTACTAAAGGGACAGAAGAACCATATAGAATGTTTACTTCACGTGCTGAGTATAGAACATTATTAAGACAAGATAATGCCGATTTACGCTTAACAGAAAAAGCTTATAAATTAGGGTTGGCTTCTCAAGAAAGAATGGATAGGGTAGAAGAGAAGAAAAATAAAACTCAAAACTTAATCGACTTCATTACTAAATTAAGTATTACGAAGGAAGATGTTAATCCGATTTTAGAAAGTAAAAATTTAGCAACAATTAATCAATCTATGAAATTGTATAAAATTGCTGCTAGACCTCAATTAACTTTTTCTGATTTTAGATCAATTCATAAGCTTGAAAACTATATTCAAGAAAATGGAATTGATAATGAAATTATAGAACAAGTTGAAATCCATTTAAAATACTCTGGTTATATCGAAAAGGAAAAGAATAATGCAGACAAATTAAATAGATTAGAAAACGTACCTATTCCTTCTACATTTGATTATAGTAAAGTAAAATCTCTATCATATGAAGCAAGAGAAAAATTATCTAAAATACAACCTACTTCAATTTCACAAGCGAGTAGAATAAGTGGCGTTTCACCAAGTGATATTTCCGTCTTGCTTGTTTACATGGGTAGATAAATTCTAATTTAGATTTACAAAAAATAAAATGTTCCATGTGGAACGTTTTATTTTTTTATGTATAATTGTTTAACCAAAAACCAATGTTCCACAAGGAACACTCAACACAATTTATTAATTTGATTACAGAGAAAGAGTTCTACAAGAACTTAAAACCTTTTTTAAACTGTATTGATTATACAGTATCAAAAGAGAGTTATGAGGTTATGATAAATGAAGATTACAATATGTTAGTAACTTCTCCTGTACCTAATAACTTAGAGAAGTACTATGTTAGTGAAAATTACATTTCGCATACAGATAGTAAAACTTCTCTTTTTGATAAAACATATCAATTTGTAAAAAATTATACTTTAAAGAAAAAACTAAAATTAATTAATTCTTTTAATACAGAAGACAAATTAATTTTAGATATTGGTGCTGGTACAGGTGATTTTTTAAAAGTGTGTCAAAATGGTGGTTGGAAAATTACTGGTGTTGAACCATCTGAAAAAGCAAGAGTTTTTGCTAAGGATAAAAACATACATCTTTTAGAAAATCTTTCAAAAATAGAAAACAAACAATTTGATGTTATTACACTTTGGCATGTCCTAGAACATATTCCTAATTTAACGGAATATATCAAGCAATTAAAATTACTTTTAAAACCAAACGGTGTTTTAATTATTGCTGTTCCAAATTATAAAAGTTTTGATGCAAAACACTACAAAGAGTTTTGGGCAGCTTATGATGTTCCAAGACATTTATGGCACTTTTCAAAAACATCAATTTCAAAAATATTTTCTTTGTTTGAAATGAAAGTTGAAAAAACACTTCCAATGAAATTTGATTCATTCTATGTTTCTTTATTATCAGAAAAATATAAGGCAAAAAAATCAAGACCAATTCAAGCTTTTTTAACAGGATTAAAGTCAAATATAAAAGCAAGTCGTTCTGGTGAATATTCTTCTTTAATTTACATCATAAAAAAGGTGTAAAACTCAATTTAAAGCTATTTTAACTAGTTTTTTATATTACAATATACAAATACCTTACTAAAATTAAAAAACCTCTTAAAAATCACATTTTAAGAGGTTTTTTAATAAAGTAAACTTATTTAATAATAATACTTAAATAACTTTTATCTATTAAGTAAATAAACAGCTAAAATTGAAATTATAAAGTAAACTGCCAATGTCATAGCCCCAGCATAATCTTTTGCTAATCGTTGTCCAATTAATAAAAAGATTAATGTTACTGCTGATAATTCTGCTCCAATTAAAGCTATATTATGATTACCTGTTGTTGATAAATGAAAAATTCCAACAAACATTAATGCACCAGCTAATAATTCCATAGCTAAAATTACAGCCAATAAAAGAGGTACTGAGTTTTTTAAAGGAGAATCTTTAAAATGTCCTTTAATAAAAGATAAATTTCCTTTCCAATCGGTTACTTTATCAATTCCAGATTGTAAAAAAGTAACGATTAAAAAAAGTAGAATTAAAATTTCTGTTATGCTTTGTTGTATAAGTTCCATATAATTGATTTTTTACAAATATAATTTTAAAAAAAGAATTGTAACAATTCAAATAAAATTCGTCTTATAAATATCTACTGTTAATAAGTAGTATCTTTATCAAAAAAAATTACTAACATTTTAAAAATTAAAAACTATGTCAATTTACATGTATCCGGTAATTGTTATCGGTATTCTAGTATTCTTATCATTATTCTTTATTGTTAAGCAACAAACTGCTGCAATTGTAGAACGTTTTGGTCGCTTTCAAAGCATTCGTCATTCTGGTTTACAATTAAAAATTCCTATTGTTGATAGAATAGCAGGTAAACTAAGCTTAAAAATTCAACAGTTAGATGTAATTGTGGAAACAAAAACCTTGGATGATGTATTTGTGAAATTAAAAGTTTCTGTGCAATACAAAGTAATTCGTGAAAAAGTATATGACGCATTTTATAAGTTAGATTATCCTCATGATCAAATTACATCTTACGTATTTGATGTAGTACGTGCTGAAGTACCTAAAATGAAGTTAGATGATGTGTTTGTTAAAAAGGATGATATTGCAATCGCTGTAAAAGCTGAATTGAATGATGCAATGGCAGACTATGGTTATGATATTATAAAAACTTTAGTAACTGATATTGATCCAGACGCACAAGTAAAAGCAGCAATGAATCGTATTAATGCTTCTGAGCGTGAAAAGATAGCAGCACAATTTGAAGGAGATGCTCAACGTATTTTAATTGTTGAAAAGGCTAAAGCTGAAGCTGAAAGTAAGCGTTTACAAGGGCAAGGTATTGCTGATCAACGTAGAGAAATTGCTCGTGGTTTAGAAGAATCTGTAGAAGTATTGAATAAAGTAGGAATTAACAGTCAAGAAGCTTCTGCTTTAATTGTTGTTACACAACACTACGATACATTACAGTCTATTGGTGAAGAAACTAATAGTAACTTAATTTTATTACCTAATTCACCTCAAGCTGGTAGTAATATGTTGAATGATATGGTAGCGAGCTTTACAGCTAGTAATCAAATTGGTGAAGCTATGAAGAAAGCACAGGAAAATAAAGACAAAGAATAATTATGATATTATCTACTACACCATCGTTAGAAAATAAACCTGCAAAAGAATATTTAGGTATTGTTAGTGGTGAAACAATTATTGGTGCAAATATTTTTAAAGACTTTTTTGCCGGTATTAGAGACATTGTAGGGGGTAGGTCTGGTTCTTATGAAAAAGTACTAAGAGAAGCTAAAGAAATAGCTATGAAAGAGATGTCAGATAGAGCAAAAATGTTAGGAGCTGATGCAGTTGTTGGAATTGACTTAGATTATGAAACCGTAGGAGCAAAAGGAGGTATGCTAATGGTTACTGCTTCTGGTACAGCTATAAAACTTTAATTAAATAAAAAACCGAAACATTAAATGTTTCGGTTTTCTTTTTATAATAAATATCTTATTTCTTATCTTCTACTTTATCTGTTTTCTCTTCATCTTCATCTTTAGTAGCATCCTTAAATTCTTTGATACCTGTTCCCAAACCTCTCATTAATTCAGGGATTTTTCTACCTCCAAATAATAATAATACTAATGCAACGACAATAGCTATTTGCCATGGTCCGATCATTCCTAAAAATATAGTAAGTAAATTCATTTTTATTAAATTTTGCGCAACAAAGATACGAAATTAACTTCGGTGTTCAATTACTCCACCAATTACTTTTTTGTCTCTAAATACTTCTGGTTTTCCTTTGTAAAAAATTGAACCTCCAAATGATACTTTAGCATCTAATGTTTCTCCTGATTGTACTTCTACTTTAGATCCAGATCCAGCTTTTACAGTGGTCATTTCTTCTACTGATAACTTGTATCCATGATACATTCCACCTAAATCAGCATTTACATTTTGATTCTTAGTTGCACCAGAAAGCCTAATAACTGCTCCTGAAGAGCTTTTTACGTTCAAGTGTTTAACATTAACTACAAGGTTAATAAAAGCTCCTTCTTGAGCTCTAATTTCAATTTTTTGTTGTTTAATGTCTTTACCTGTAATTGTTGCTCCTTCATTGGCATCAATAATTGATAAAGTTTTATTGTAATATAATGTTGCTTTAACTTTACCATCTGCCGTAGTTTCTGGGAATCGCAATAATATTTTTAGAGTGGTTCCATCCAACTTAATTTTAACTTTATCTGTTTTTTCTCCAGTAACTACAATTTTAGAAACATCAGATTTTACGAGTTTTAAATCTATACCGTTATACACTTTTACAATTGAAAAGTCTCCTAAATTTTTAGTTATGGTTGTTTGAGCTGATGCTAAAACGGTCATCAAAAACAAACTTAATATTGCTAACTTCTTCATAATAAATTCCATTAGTTAATTGAGTATAACCAATAATTATACCAATACTATAAAGGCAAATGTCAATTTTTATTGTTTAAACTACAAAACATTAATGTGAAATAAGGTTGAAATCAAGATGCTTACGTTCCAAATCGGTGTGTTTAACTTTTACTACTACTTCATCACCTAATTGAATCATATTTTTTGTTGATTGTCCAATCACAGCGTATTGTTTTTCATCAAAGATATAATAATCATCTTTAATATCCTTGATACGAACCATACCTTCACATTTATTAGATTTTATTTCAACATAAATTCCCCATTCAGTAACACCAGAAACTACACCTTCAAATTCTTGATCTTTATGATCTTGCATGTATTTAACCTGCATATATTTGATAGAATCTCTTTCTGCTTTTGATGCTAATTCTTCCATTTTTGAAGAGTGTTTACATTTCTCTTCATAAATTTCAGCTTTTGGTGAATTTCCACCATCTAAATAGTGTTGTAATAAACGATGTGTCATCACATCAGGATAACGACGAATTGGTGAAGTAAAGTGGCTGTAATAATCAAAAGCTAAACCGTAGTGACCTATATTTTGTGTAGTATATTCAGCTTTACTCATTGAACGTATCGCTAAGGTTTCTACCATATTGGCTTCTCCTTTACCATGAACGTCTGATAATAATTTATTTAAACTATCAGATGTTTTTTGACGTGTTTCTGTGTTGATTTTATATCCAAATTTGCTAACAATGTTCTGTAATGAAGCTAATTTTTCTACATCTGGTTCATCATGTACACGATATACAAATGTTTTCTTACTTGGTCTTCCACTTGATAACCCTACAAATTCTGCTACTTTTTTGTTTGCTAATAGCATGAATTCTTCAATTAGTTTATTAGCGTCTTTAGCTTCTTTAAAGAAGACACCTGTTGGATTAGCATTTTCATCTAAATTAAATTTTACTTCAACTCTATCAAAAGAAATAGCTCCTGATTTCATACGTTTCTTACGCATCTTTTTTGCTAATTCATCTAGTTTTAATGTAGCTTCAACAATATTTTCATCTACTTCATAAGCTTCTCCTGATAAAGAAACATCTGCTGGAATAATATTACTCTTATTTTCTATAATTGCTTGTGCTTCTTCGTAAGCAAAACGTTTATCAGAATATGTAACTGTTCTTCCAAACCATTGGTTGATAACTTGTGCTTTCTCATTCATTTCAAACACTGCTGAAAAAGTTAATTTTTCTTCATTTGGTCGTAATGAACAAACTCCGTTACTTAACATTTCAGGAAGCATTGGTACCACTCTGTCAACTAGATATACAGAAGTAGCTCGGTCGTAAGCTTCGTCATCTAAAATAGTTTTAGGTTGTAAATAATGAGATACATCGGCTATATGAATTCCTATTTCATAATTACCATTTTCAAGTTTTGTAAATGATAAAGCGTCATCAAAATCTTTAGCATCTTTTGGATCTATTGTAAAGGTTAAATCACCACGCATATCTCTACGCTTAGCAATTTCTTCATTCGTTATTTCAATAGGTAATTCAGATGCTTCTTTTTCTACTTCAGCAGGAAATTCATAAGGTAAACCATACTCTAATAAAATAGAATGGATTTCTGTGTCATGGTCTCCTGGTCTTCCTAGAACTTGAGTAATTTTTCCAAACGGATTTTTAGAATTCTCTGGCCAATCAGTCATTGTAGCAACAACTTTATCACCATCATTAGCTCCATTCAATTTACTTTGAGAGATGAAGATATCAGCATACATTTTATTACTGTCAGGTATAACAAATCCGAAGTTTTTATTCATTTGTAAAACACCAACAAATTCTGTTTTAGATCTTTCTATAATTTCTACAACATCAGCTTCTAACTTATTACTTCTACGTTTTTTATATACGTAAGCTTTTACAGTATCATTATGTAGACCCTTTCCTAAGTTTACTGAAGGCACAAAAATATCGTGTTCAAAATCATCACAAATAAAATAGGCATTCCCATTAGAAGTTGCGTCAAGTGTACCTACATGATATTTACGATCTTCGTTAATTTGATATTTACCTCTATCAACTTCTTTAATTTTTTTATTTGCAGTTAACTCAGCTAATTTTTTAATAATCTGGTTCTTACCATCTGTGTCAGAAACCTTCAACTTAGCTGCAATTTGCTTATAATTATAGTTTTTATTACTGTCTTCGTTAAGTATTTTGAAAATGTTTCGGGTAAGATCTTTAATTACTTTACCCTTTTTTTTGTAGATTTTTTTCTTTCTAGTCATTAATCTTTCGTCTTATTTAAATTTTTACCAAAGTACAAATAAAATTAATGCTAGTTATTTAAATAACTGTTATAAATTCATTTTGTACTTTACCGCTCATTATTTAATGTATTTGTATGAATAATTCTTGGTTTGTTATTGTGAATCCCGTTGCTGGTAATGGTAAATTCAATAAATATTGGTCTGATATTCAACAGGAATTAAAGTTTAATAACATAACTTATGAGTATTCAAAAACAGAATATTCAAATCATGAAAAATTAATTGTTCAACAAGCTATTAACAAAGGTTATAAAAAAATAATTTCTGTTGGTGGTGATGGCACTTTACATCACGTTGTTAACGGGATTATGTCTCAGGACTCAATAAATTCAAAAGAAATAACAGTTGCAGTTATTCCTTTAGGTACTGGTAATGATTGGATTAAAACTTATAATATACCAAAAAATATAAAAGCTTCAGTTAATTTAATAAAACAGGAAAATGCTGTTTTTCAAGATATTGGTTATTTAGAATTGGCTAATACTACTTCTTATTTTAATAATGTTGCAGGTATTGGCTATGACGGATATGTTGTTAATAAGTTGAATAAATTGAAGAGATTTGGACCTATTGCATACTTATTGAGCGGTATAGCAGGTTTATTACTCTATAAAAAAACTACTTTTAAAATAGCTATTAACAACAAAATCATTGAAACAAAGTGTTTAATGACTTTATTTGGTATATGTAAGTATTCTGCAGGAGGTATGCAATTAACTGATTTTAAAGACTCTAATAATGGTTTATTTGATATAACAATAGCTAAAAATCTATCATTTTGGGATTTATTGTTTTCAATAAAGAAATTGTACAATGGAAAGATTCTTCAGCATAAAAAGGTAGAAACACTTGTAGCTAACTCTTTGTTAATAACTCCACAAAACAAAAACGATCTTCCTTATATTCAAGCAGATGGAGAGTTAATAGGAACAGGACAAGTAAAAGTAAATATCATAAAAAGTGCTATTCGAATAGTAATTCCTTAAAAAGTTAAAAAAAACTTAATAAAACTGTAACATTTCTTAAACTCATCCGTCTTTATAATAAGAAAGTCGTTATAAATGAAAAACTTACGCAAAATAATAGCGCTGTTTATTTTTATATTTATTACAGGAATTATCGTTACTGTAATAAGTATAAACACGACTTTAAACAAAAAAACTCCATCAGAAATAGTAACTAAAGATACTATCTACCTAATGAAAGCATCTAAAAAAGCTGTATAAGCCTTTTTCTTTCACTTATTAGCACTTATCAACAAACATAGTATTTAAACCTTATTTTTCGCAATTTGCCTAAGCGTAACTAAAAGAGAAACCATCTTCGTTAGTTCTAGTTCTTACAACTCAATTCATATTTAATAGGAAAGTCTTTTGAAATTTAAACTTCAAAAAAACTGTTATTAACATATTATATTATTAATAAAAAAGATTTTTAAAATTTAAAAAAAGAAATGATTGTTATTATAGTCTGTTAATATGTAGAATAAAAAGTGGATTTAATTTTTGGTTAAGTGACTTATTAAAATAAATAAACAAGTTATTAGTTAAATAAAATCTTAAAAATCAACTATAAAATAGAGTTATTAACAAAAGTTATAAACAGCAATTCACTGAAAATTATGAATAGTTAATTTTATTTTCAATGTAAAAAAAGGGTTAATTTAATGTTGATAAATGTTCATTAAAATCTCAAAAAAAAAGTTGCATAATTAATTCTTGTTCTTGTATTGTAAAAAATATCTAGAAAATCAAATTTTCTTTTCAGAATCTACTACTAGTTCTTAACAATTAGGTAATATAGTTTAACACCTTAATTTTAAAGAGGTTATTAAGAATGCTAAAAAAAGCATTGTTAATTACTGTTGATAACCGTGAATAACTGTATTTTTGTAACTCACAACTGAATTAAAATCAACAAATTATGACAATCGCTGTAGGAAATGACCATGCAGGTACAGAATATAAGTTTGAAATTGTTAAACTTTTAGAAGAATTAGGACATAAAGTAATCAACTTTGGTACAAATGAAACCGATAGTATGGATTACCCAGATACAATTCATCCAGCTGCTGAAGCTGTGGAGACAGGACAAGCTGAAATGGGAATTATTTTATGTGGAAGTGGTAATGGAGCACAAATGACTGCTAATAAGCACCAGGGAGTTCGTGCTGCTTTATGTTGGAATAATGAATTGGTTGAATTAACACGTCAGCACAATGATGCTAATATTTTAACAATTCCTGCGCGTTTTGTATCGTTACAACAAGCCTTAGGTTTTGTAAAGATTTTCTTATCTACTGAATTTGAAGGTGGTCGTCATGCTAACAGAGTAAATAAAATAGCTAACTGTTAATGAATTTTACAGTAAAAAATTTTCAAGAATTAACAACTTCAGAATTATATGAATTACTTCAATTACGTTCTGAAGTTTTTGTTGTTGAACAAGATTGTGTATATCAAGATATTGATGGTAAAGATCAAAAGGCATTACATGTTATAGGTGTAAAAGAAGGAAAAATAATAGCCTATACACGATTGTTTAATAGTGGTGAATATTTTGATACTCCTAGTATTGGTAGGGTAGTAGTTAAAGAAACGGAACGTAAATATGGTTACGGACACGATTTGATTAAAGCATCTATAAAAGCTATTGTTGATAACTATAATGAAACAACTATTACCATTTCAGCACAAACCTATTTACAAAAATTCTATGAATCTCATGGATTTAAACAAGTAGGTGAAGGCTACTTAGAAGATGGAATACCACATATAAGAATGGTAAGGAAATAATTATTTTTTATTTTCTTTTTTACCCATTTTATAAAGTAAATATCCAAAGCCTATTAAAAAGTGTAGAATAATTATACCCGCTACAATGTAAATAAAAGTGTTTGAATTATCTCTCATACTTGTAAAAGTACTTAAAAGATACTTTTTAAAAAGTAACTTAGGTTACAGTAATTCCTCAACCTCTCTTACTTCACCAGATTCCATTTTACCTAATAAAATATCACCAACACGAACTCGTACCAAGCGTAGTGTAGGAAAACCAACAGCAGAAGTCATTTTACGTACTTGTCTAAATTTTCCTTCAGTTAAAGTAATTGATATCCAAGGGGTAGGTCCATGACGAGCATCACGAATTTTTTTTGAACGTTCAGGGAAATCAGGAGTGTCAATTAATTTAACCTTACAAGGTTTAGTTTGGTATTTTTTTCCGTCAAAACCAATTTCAACACCATTTTTTAACTGTTCAACAGCTTCAGAAGTAATTGCTCCATCTACTTGCGCATAGTATTCTTTTTCAACTCCACCTCTTGTAGTAATAAAATCACTTACTTTTCCATCGGTAGTTAATAATAATAAACCTTCTGATTTTACATCTAATCTACCCACAGCCATAGTTCCTTCAGGAAAATTAAATAATTCTCCCAACAATTTATGTTTACCTCCTTTTTTTTGATTAGTAATAAATTGTGATAAAAACCCATAGGGTTTGTAAATCATGAAGTGACGATGGCTTGACATCTTTTCTTTTTTTTAAGAAGCACAATATTACAAAATGTAACATAAAAAGATAGGATATTAATGCTAGTTTTTCATAACTTAGCCGTTCTTATTACTTAAAATAATTAGCACTATTTATGGCAGCAGATAAAGAAAAAGAAGCGAAATTAAAAGCGCTTCAACTTACACTAGATAAGTTAGATAAAACGTACGGTAAAGGAACCGTAATGAAGTTAGGAGATAGCCAAGTAGAAGATGTAGATGCAATATCGTCAGGTTCTTTAGGATTAGATTTAGCCTTAGGAGTAGGAGGATATCCTCGTGGAAGAATTATAGAAATTTACGGACCAGAATCATCAGGTAAAACAACATTAACTATACATGCCATTGCAGAAGCTCAAAAAGCAGGTGGAATTGCTGCTTTTATTGATGCTGAGCATGCTTTTGATCGTTTTTATGCAGAAAGTTTAGGTGTGGATGTTGATAATTTAATTATTTCTCAACCAGATCACGGTGAACAAGCTTTAGAAATTGCTGATAATTTAATTCGTTCAGGTGCTATTGATATTGTTGTTATTGACTCGGTTGCAGCTTTAACACCAAAATCTGAGATTGAAGGTGAAATGGGAGATTCTAAAATGGGACTTCATGCACGTTTAATGTCACAAGCCTTACGTAAATTAACAGGAACAATTAGTAAAACTAACTGTACGGTATTTTTCATTAACCAGTTACGTGAAAAGATTGGAGTTATGTTTGGTAATCCAGAAACAACTACAGGTGGTAACGCTTTAAAATTCTATGCATCGGTTCGTTTAGATATTCGTCGTAGAACACAAATTAAAGATGGTGATAAAGTTATAGGTAACAGTACTAAAGTTAAGATTGTAAAAAATAAAGTAGCTCCTCCATTCCAAATGGCTGAATTTGATATTATGTATGGTGCAGGAATATCAAAAGTAGGTGAAGTTTTAGATATTGGTGTAGATTACGGAATTATAAAGAAAAGTGGTTCATGGTTTAGCTATGGAGACACTAAATTAGGTCAGGGTAGAGATGCTGTTAAAGGTGTTATTAAAGACAATCCTGAATTAATGGAAGAGCTTGAAAACAAAATAAAAGAAGCTATTGAAAATCAAGAATAAGTAATTTAAATTTAAAGTTCAAACTATTACTATTTTTTAAAAAGCTGTTCTGATTATCAGAACAGCTTTTTTTATTAAGAAGATATGATTAGAATCTCAAGTAACATACAATTACAAAAAATACAGGTTGAAGATTTTAAAATTTTAGAAACCTTAATGGATGATGTATACAAAGCAGCATATAAACATTTTTGGAAAGATGAAGGAGATTGGTATATACAAAGTCAATTTTCTAAAAGTAATTTAGAAAAAGAATTGTTAGAAGATAAAACAAGCTATTATTTTATTCTTTATAAAGAAGAAATAGTAGGAGTTTTCAGAATTTTATGGGATAGGAAATTACCAGGACTTGAGAATAGAAAGTCATTGAAACTCCATCGAATTTATTTACATAAAAATACCCAAGGTAAAGGTGTTGGTAAGCAATTATTAGCTTGGTTAGAAGAGGAAGCTAGAAAAAAACAATATGAATTAATATGGTTAGATACTATGGATGAGCAACCACAAGCTTTTGAATTCTATAAAAAACTAGGGTACCAATATCATTCACATTGTTTTTTAGATTTTGAATTATTGTTTGATGAAGTTCGAAAAATGAGTCAGGTATGTAAAATACTTATTTAAACTCCTGTACTCCCAAAACCACCAGCACCACGTTCTGTTTCATTTAAAACAGCTACTTCTTGCCAGTTTACACGTTCGTGTTTTGCAATAACTAATTGAGCAATACGCTCACCATCATTTACAATAAACTTTTCATTAGATAAGTTTACTAAAATAACTCCTATTTCGCCACGGTAATCCGCATCAACAGTACCTGGTGAATTTAAAACTGTGATTCCTTTTTTAGCAGCTAATCCACTACGAGGACGTACTTGTGCTTCGTATCCAACAGGAAGAGCAATAAATAATCCAGTTTTTATAATAGCTCTTTCCAAAGGCTTTAAAGTAATAGCTGCATCTATATTAGCACGCAAATCCATACCTGCAGAACCCTCGGTTTCATATGCTGGAGTTTGGTGTTTAGATTTGTTTATAATTTGTACATTCATGTTCTTTTGATTTTCAATTTTCAAATATAATAACCTTTAAGTTTAGAGAGTCGTTTATAGATTTCTTAATTTTGTAATACAAACAAATACTACTTATGAGCAATCAAACTAGAATAGCCGTTTTAGGAGGTGGAAGTTGGGCAACAGCTATTGTTAAAATGTTATCTGAAAACTTAGAAACTATTGGTTGGTATATGCGCAGCATATATGCTATTGAACATATTAAACGTAATAGGCATAATCCTAGTTATTTAAGTTCTGCAGAATTACATCCAGAGCAATTAGATTTATCTGAAGATATAAACCATATTATTGAAAATTATGATGTGTTAATTTTTGCTATTCCATCTGCTTTTTTAAACACTGAGTTAGAAAAACTAACAGCTTCTTTAGAGGGAAAAATTATTTTTTCAGCTATCAAAGGAATAGTTCCTGAATCAGGATTAATTGTTGGTGAACATTTTCATACACTATATAATATTCCATATGAAAACATTGGAGTAATATCAGGGCCATGTCATGCAGAAGAAGTAGCAATGGAACGCTTATCGTATTTAACATTGGCATGTCAAGATGAAGAAAAAGCAAAAGAACTTAGTAAAGCTATAGCAGGACGTTACATTAAAACCAAAATATCTGATGATATTATAGGTACAGAATACGCAGCGATGTTAAAAAATATTTATGCCATAGCAGCTGGAATTGCTCATGGTTTAGGATATGGAGATAACTTTCAAGCGGTATTAATGAGTAATGGTATTCGTGAAATGAAACGCTTTATTAAAAAGATTCATAAAATGAAGCGAAACATTAATAACTCAGCATATTTAGGTGATTTACTAGTAACAGGATATTCAACATTTAGTAGAAACAGGATGTTTGGAAATATGATAGGAAAAGGCTACACTGTAAAATCTGCTATGTTGGAAATGAGTATGGTTGCTGAAGGATACTACGCAACAAAAAGTGCATATAAAATTAATCAAAAAAATAAAGCTAAAACTCCAATAATCGACGCTGTCTATAACGTTTTATACGACAAGAAAGAAGCGAAAGATGAGTTTTTAAAGTTAACAAATAGATTAGATTAGTTGTTTGCATTTGTACAAATAATCCTTCTTAATAAAAAATTAAGAAGCCCCATCAATCGCTTCTAAAATTGAGTTGTGTATAGGTCTTGTAACAAGATACAATAAAGACAAATTTAGTTTAAAAATCTGATTAACAAAGATTTTAATTAAATATATTACAAATTAAAAATATAGTATAAATTCACTTTTAATTGTATTTTTGTTACTTTTAGTTTAAAACTAAACAAACATGAAAACAATTCAAGAAGCTGTTGAAATCACCATCAGAAAAACTCCTTTTATAGAAGAGGCTCTAAATGAGAAGTTAATTAATGTATCATCGCTAGCAAGAGAAATTTTACCAGAAGTTTCTAAATTACTAAAAAAAGAAGTAAAAGTTGGTGCAGTTATGATGGCTATTAATAGGCTATCTCCAGCAAATGAATTAAGAGTTCGAAAAAATATAAAACGACTTGCATTGAATTTGGGAGATGTAATTGTACGCTCAGATTTGTGCGATTTCACTTTCAAAAACACTACGTCGTTATTAAAAGAAATTGCTAAAATTTTAAGTAAATCTGCAGATAGTAAAGATTATTTTTTAACAGTTTCTCAAGGTATTTTTGAAACAAATATTGTTACAAGTAAAAACTTAAAACCTTTTGTTGAAGAAATTTTTAAGAAAGAAGCGTTAATTAATAATGTAAATGATTTAGCTTCCATAACGATAAAACTTCCAAAAGGAAATCTAGATCAATCAGGTATTTATTACTTTATTTTAAAGCAATTTGCTTGGGCAAATATTGCAGTACAAGAAGTAATTTCTACTACACACGAAATGACCATAGTGGTAAAAGAAAGAGATGTTAATGAAACATTTGCCATTTTAATGGACTTGAAACTAAATTAATTCATGGAAAAAAAAGACCCCTACGCATCCCTAAGAATCAAAGAGTTTAATATTTTTCTTTTAGTACGCTTTGCCTTAGTATTTGCATGGTCTATGCAATTTATTATTATAGAATGGCAAGTATACAGTATTACTAAAAATCCACTATCGTTAGGAATCATAGGTTTAATGGAAGTAATTCCAGCAGTATCTATGGCATTATTTGCAGGTCATATTGTAGATCAAAAAGAAAAAAGAAATTTACTAGCCTTGTGTATTGGTTTATTTTCATTGATTAGTTTGGGACTATTCTTTTTAACATTGCCTAGTTTTATTGAAGGTTGGAATAAAAACACTGTACTTTACGCTATTTATGCTTTGGTATTTTTTGGTGGATTATTACGTTCGTTTTTCGGACCTACTATTTTTTCATTAATTGCTTTAATTGTACCTAAAAAACTATATCCAAATGCAGCTACTTGGAGTAGCTCAACTTGGCAAATAGCTTCAGTATTAGGGCCAGCTTTTGCAGGATTAACCATTTCATGGATTGGAGTACATTGGTCGTTATGTATTGTCTTCGGATTAGTATCTGTATCATTTCTAACAGTATTTTTTATTAAAAAGAAACCAATTTTAAATCCTAAGATTGGTGAGCCAGTAATGAAAAGTTTAAAAGAAGGAGTACGTTTTGTATATAAGACAAAAGCTATTTTAGGAGCACTAACCTTAGACATGATTTCGGTACTGTTTGGTGGAGCAGTAGCATTATTACCAGTATATGCTCAAGATATTTTAAAAGTAGGACCAGAGGGTTTTGGTGCATTACGTGCAGCACCAGCTATAGGAGCTTTTTTAACAATGTTAGTGACTGCTTATATACCTATTAGCAGAAATGCAGGAATGAAGCTTTTAGCGGCTATATTTGGCTTTGGAGTTTGTATTATAGTCTTTGGGTTATCTTCTGTTTTTTGGATTTCTATTGTAGCCCTATTCTTTAGCGGTGTAACCGATGGAGTTTCTATGGTAATTCGTCAAACTATTTTACAATTAAAAACACCTGATCATATGCGAGGTAGAGTAGCTTCAGTAAATTCTATGTTTGTAGGTTCTTCTAACGAATTAGGAGCTTTTGAAAGTGGGGTAACGGCAAAATTAATGGGAACAGTAACGGCAGTAATTTTTGGTGGAACAATGACCTTAATTACTGTTATTACTACTGGAATTGTAAATCCAACACTCCGAAAATTAGATCTAACGAAAGATTTAGAAGAACACGAGAGAGAAGAATGATAGGTTGGTTGTACATACAAGATATAAAAAAGCCCAGAAACTCAGTTTCTGGGCTTTTTTAGTATGATTTTTTAAATCAATTATGACATATCGAAATAATTGATTTTTGTAATTTTTTTAGTTGCTTGATCAAAAGCGATATTAATAAAAACATCACAACTATCACATTCAGCATATAAAATACTTTTAGAGCCATTTCTACCAGTACTTAAGGCAACTTCACCTAATTTAGTAATAGGATCTCCTATAGTTACTGTAATCCCTTTAATTGTAAAAGTAGCTTCATTACTTAAAACATCTAAAGATTCGATATAAGGTTTTCTTCCTGAAGTAGAAAAATCAAGTTTTAACCCATTAAATCTAAAATAATAGTAAAAGCCATTATCTTCATAAGAAGTAGTTGCACCTAATAAGGATTCTACTTTTTCTTGTTTACCAAAGGTCTTTTTTATTTCAGTTAAAGCAATATTATTTATTTTAATATTGTCAAAATCTGAATTAGAAATAATATTAGTTTGACTTTTTGCTATAAGAGTGGTTAATAGAAAAAATACTAGTACTAGTTGTTTCATATTACTTAAAAAATTAATTGTACAAACCTTTTACGTAGCCAATTTTAGCAGTCGCCAAAGATATAATACTCGTTTAATTTTCCGTATAAGAAACTAGTTAAAATTTACTGCTAAATCTATTTTTCTGTATAATTCTTGTTGGTGCTTTAAAGTTGTATTTTTATCCCACTTAAAACGGTTTGTAAATTCCTGAATAACAAGGTTTTTATAAAGGTCAACGCTAGGTTTATCAAAAAACAAACGACCAGTTCTTCGCATAAAAAAGTCGGTAGGAGTACAGGTCATTTCATGTTTTATAGTAAACCACACCTCAGCTTTTAACAAGCGCTCTTGTATATTTTCTTCATTTAGCTCATCAAATTTATCTAAAATAAGTTCTGTTTGTTTACCATAGTTATGAACTAGATAGCTGGCATCTTTTTCAGAAAAACCAAATGATTTTATACGTTTATAAATCTGATTTATATATAATTTTACCGATTTATAATTTTGAAAAGGTCCTCCTGATAAAACGATTTCTTCAGTTTGAATTGGATCAAATTCAACTTCAAAACGTCTTTTCATTTTTTTAGCAACAATATCCACGATACGCTCTGCCATTTTTCTATAACCTGTTAATTTTCCTCCAGCAATTGATATTAATTTGGTGTCAGATACAAAAATTTCATCTTTTCTAGATAATTCTGAAGCTGATTTTCCTTCTTCGTGAATTAACGGACGTAATCCAGCCCATGAAGACTGAATATCATCAATAGTTAATTGAATATCTGGAAACATGTTATTTACTGCTTCAATTAAATATAAAGCATCAACCATTGAGGTTTCAACAGTGTCTTTATCTTGTTGATAATTGGTATCGGTAGTTCCGAAATAGGTTACTTTTCCACGAGGAATAGCAAACATCATACGACCATCAGGAATATCGAAATACACAGATTGTTTTACAGGTAATTTTTCATGCGGAACAACTAAGTGAACTCCTTTGGTTAAATGCAAACGCTTTCCAATTTTTGAATTGTTTATTTGACGTAATTCATCTACCCATGGCCCCGCTGCATTTACTACATATTTAGCTTTTATTTCATAATTTTCATTAGTAAAAGCATCTGTTACTTTAGCACCTACCACACGTTTGTTTTCATAGATAAACTCGTCTGCACGTGTGTAGTTAAGTATTTGAGCATCGTATTGACTAGCTGTTTTTAAAACCTCTATAGTTAAACGCGCATCATCAGTACGATATTCAGCATAAAAACCAGCACCATTTAAAATATTCTCTGGTAACAAAGGCTCTTTTTCTAACGCTTCCTTTTTATCAAGCATTTTACGTTTATCGTCTCCTTCAACAGAAGCTAAAACATCGTAAACTTTAAGTCCAATAGATGTTAACCATGAACCGTAAGTTCCACCTTCAATTAATGGTAAAATCATTTTTTCAGGAATTACCAAATGTGGAGCTAGTTTATGAACAATAGCACGTTCAGTACCCACTTCTTTTACCAACCAAAAATCAAACTGTTTTAAGTAGCGTAAACCTCCATGAATTAATTTGGTAGATTTACTTGAAGTACCCGAAGCAAAGTCGTTTTTTTCAATTAAAGCAACTTTCATTCCGCGTGATGCTGCATCTAAAGCAATACCTGCACCAGTAATACCGCCACCAATTACTAGAATGTCAAATTCGGTAGTTTGTAATTCTTGTTGAATGTTTTTTCTATTGAAAGAAGAGAAATTATTCATAGAGCTGTTTTTATCAACCAAAAATAAGAATAAAAAGAAACGATAAGTATAAAAAAAGAGCTGAAATTATCAGCCCTTTTAGAAGTCGCCCCCGCAACTATTAAATCTAAACTAACGATTCAATTTTTTCCAATTAACATCTGCTTGTTTTTTGAGCTCTTCAGGGTTTTCTTTTAACCACATTTTTAAAGTATTGGTTCCCCAAGAGTTATAAAATAAATACAATTTACCATCTCGTATTTCAAAAGTTTTCGGATCAATATCCACTTTTTCACCTGTTTTACCAATGGCATAAGCACAATATCCACCATATTGAGGATTGTATTTTTCAGGATTTTTCAGGAAAGTAGCTAAATTTTCTTTTGACGAAAAACGAAAGGAAACGTTATTATATTTAGTTGTAAATTTTTTATTTCCTTTTTCGGCTTTATTATTAAAATAACTTACTACATCATAGCCTTTAGCAACTACTCCGTTTTTAGTATTGTATTCTTGTGAGAAGACAATACTTGAAAAAAACAGAAAGAAGATAAAAAAATGTTTCATTTTAATCCTTTTTATGTTTTAGTTCTTCCCAGTTTATATCGCCCTGAGCTTGTAATTTTTTAGTATCACCATTTTTCCAATCATCAAGTTTACTAGAAATCCAAGAACTATAAAAAAGGTATAGTTTACCATCTCTAATTTCATAAGCTTCAGCATCAATGTACATTTTTGTTTTTTTAGCAGCTACAGCATAAGCACAATATCCACCATATTGAGGAATGTATTTTGTTGGATTTTCTTTAAATAGGGATAAGTTTTTTTCTGAGGAAAACTTGAATTTTGCTCCGTCATATGTTGTTTGAAACTTCTTTTTTCCTTCTACAGGTTCATCATTTGTAAAGTAAGAAACAACATCATAACCTTCGGCTACGTAGCCTTTTTTGGTATTATAATCTGTTTTTTGAGCATATAACGCAGTAGAAACTACTACTAAAAGTAGTGTAAAAAAGTTTTTCATTGTTTGTAGATTTTGAAGGTAGTCGACAAAAAACAATGAACATTACAAATACAATCATAAATTATTTAATAATTGCCAAGATTGTTGAATTTTACCGTTTCTGATAGGTAAAATTTCTCCGAATTGTAAAAAAACAAATTCACTTTGGTGCGGTCTTAAGAACACAAAATCATCTACTTGTAAAGACTCACTTTTCGGGATATTAATCATGGTTTGATTGGTAGATGCACCAAACAAATTATTTTGTTTTATACCTTTTGGATAGTAATAATCAGCTTTCCAAAAGCCACCATAAATAAAAGCTGACTTTTTAGTAAAAAATTGTTTTAGTTTTTCTAAACCTGGCAGCGTTGTATTTGAAAAAGTCTTTAAAACAGGAGTAGCTATAAATGTTGCTGGCTTATAGTTTTTTAAGGAAGGAATATCAAACGCTGTAGGTTTTACAAAACATGAACCAATAGCAATATCGTTTATTGGAGAATTTTGTTCTTTATGTAATTTTAAGGTAGGACTTCCAGCTCCGTTAAAGGTTAAGTTATTATTCCATAGTTCTGGAAAATCATTTTTAATTAATTTTTTGCATTGCTCGTAAAATTGATTTGCTAAATGTGATGCTTTTTTTTGAGAACGAATAATCTTTGGAAGTTTTACCACATGAGGATCGTATCCCATAAACCCTGAAAACTTCACAAAGTCTTGATTGTTTTCAATGAGTGATAATCCTTTTTTTAAGGTTTCTACGGAAGAAAAACCTCCACGATGTAACCCAACATCAATTTCAATACTCAATCGCAATTTTTGATTGAGTTTTTTAGCTAAATTAACGTATTCTTCAATTCTTTTAGTAGTATCTACTAACCATTGAATTTGTGTGTACGGATTTAATCCGTTGTGTTGTTGAGGTAAGTTGTTATAAAAATATTCTACGGTTTTTATAGGCATAGGTTTACCTAACAAAACATCCATTTTATTATCTAACCAAGAAGCCAAATCGGTTAAAAAAGGCTGATGAAAAACCATCAACTTGTTTGAGTTAGTTTTTTGTAAAATGTATTCAATCAATTGAACTGAGGGCAATGATTTTACTACAACTCTTATTGAAGCATTATTTCTAAAATTAGAAAGAGTTTCAGTTATATTTTTATCTAAAATATCTAAATCGATCAACAAACAAGGAATGGCTCGTTGGTAGTTTTTTAGTTCTTTATTTAGGTTTTTAAAATAAGCATCCATAGTATTAAATACCTAACAGTTTTTGAATATACGGGTTCACAAATATGTTTTCTGGATCATGTTCTTTTCTGAAAGTCATAAAATCTGTGAATTTAGGATATATTCTTGCGATATCATCAGTGGTAAATGTGTTCATTTTACCCCAATGAGGTCTTCCGTCATAGGCTTTAAATACTTCTTCTAAAGCAGCAAAATAAACACTGCTATCTTTTTTATTATATACATGGCATGCGATATAAGCAGAGTCTCTATTGTAAGCAGGACTCATGTATACATCATCACCTTTAACCCAGCGATTTTCAATAGGAAAATGAATATTAAATTTCTTTGAATTGACAATTTTTTGTACATCTTTAAATACCTCTTGATAAGTTTCTGCAGGAATATTGTATTCCATTTCATGAAATTTTACCATTCGTTGTGTTGCATATACTTTATGACTGTGATATACTTTTTTTACATTACCAATACTTGCTGCAGTGATGTTAGCTACTGTTTTGTTTTGTGAAGGAAAAACTTTAGCATACTCACACATGAGTTTAAAAACATAGTTTTCGAGTACATATTCGGTCCAATAATTGAAAAAGTTTACTTTATCAGGCTCAGAATCTTCTACAATGTTTGAAGTTTTGGTCCAGGCAGTATTTGTATAAGGAATCCAATAAAACTCAAAATTTCTATTTTGAGAATTTCGTTCATTTAAAGTTGCTAAAACATCACTTAATTTCTCTTTTTTGTTTTGAAGTTTTAGTTTGTAAGTTGGTACACACTGTAAAGTAACTTCTGTAATGACTCCTAAGCATCCTAAAGATACTTGAGCAGCTTTAAATAGTTCTATATTTTTTGTGGTGGAGCACTCAATAATTTCTCCTTTCCCATTCACAAATTTCAACCCAATAACTTGGTTACTAATAGATTTAAGTCCAATACCCGTTCCATGTGTTCCAGTACTTATGGCACCTGCAATTGATTGAACGTTGATATCGCCCATATTTTCCATGGCTAATCCTTCTTTAAAAAGAAGTTCTCCTAATAAAGAAAGTTTCGTTCCTGCTTTTATAGTAGCTTGATTTTTTTCTTTATTAATTGAAATGAGTCCTTGAAAATTATCGAGAGTCACCAATATTTCATCAGTACTACATAAAGAAGTAAAAGAATGTCCAGAACCAATAACTCGAATTTTTTGGTTAAACCGGATTGCTTTTAAAACAAGTTGTTGTATTTCATTTTCCGAATGAGGAAATGCAACTGCAGATGGATTCCACTGTACATTTTCTGCCCAGTTTTTCATAATACCTTGAACTAATAGAGGTTAATAGCAAGGTAAGATAGCAAAAAATAAAAAAGGATTACAAAACCATTAAATTACAACCACGAATATCAGAGTTATCAAAACGACCGATAATTTCAAAACTGTTGTCTTGGTATACTTTACCTAAATCTTGTGTAGCGATAAAAGAACAAGAGTTATAGTTAGCTAAATCAATCACATTAATTCCACCAGATCTTCCTTTAGGTAAAATAGTTAAGGCATCTTCTGTATCACGAGTTAATATTTGCATCCAAGGAGGACAGTTAAAAATACCATTACCTTTTGAATATCCTTGACTCAAAAGCTCAGTCATTCCATATTCAGAATGAATTGTATCTACACCAAAACCATCACTTAAAATAGTATGCAATTCGTTACGAATAAGTTCTTTTCTTCTTCCTTTCATTCCACCAGTTTCCATAATAATGGTATTGGATAGATTGAATTCATACTGCTCAATTAAATCTAATAAAGCAAAAGAAACACCAATTAATAATACTTTCTTGTTTTGTTTATCTAATTGTATGAGTTTTTTAGCAAGTTCGTCAAGGTTATTAAGATAAAAACCGCTTTCAGAATGGTTAGAACGCTTAATTAAATCATCTACCATATAAATTAAAGAAGACCCTTTACGTTCTAAATAATTAGGTAACAAGGCTAGTACCACATAATCTTCTATATTTCCGTAAAAGTGCTTAAAACCTTTTAAGTAACTGGTTTCATACCAAGATAAATCAGTTACTAAATGCTTACTGGTTGTACTTCCCGTAGTTCCAGAGCTTGTAAAAGTTTCTTGAATTTCATTGGTTGATGAAAGCACTTCTCTAGTTTTAAAAAACTGAATAGGTAAGAACGGAATTTGTTCAATAGTATGTATATCGGATGGATGAACGTATATCAAATCACAAAAAGAACGATATACTCTATTATTTTTAAACTGATGTTTAAAAACTTGCAATGCAGTTTTATTGAAATCTTCTGTAGACTGTATGTTAAAAATGGTGTTTTTCATAAACTTTTACAAAAGTAAGAGTATTCGACGCAACCTTTTAAACTTTTTTTCATCTAGTATATAAACCATGGAAAATTAAAATAATAATAACCCCCAATTATATATGTCATGAAAAAAATTTTAATCCTTTTTTTAAGTGTATTTACGTTTTATTCTTGTTTAGATGATGACAGCCCTAATTTTAGGTATGAGTTTTTAAAGGTTGATAGTGCCACAACCCCTGAAAGTTTTACATTCGGAGAAGTTGATACAATTAAGATAAAGTATACATTGCCCAATAGCTGTTATTCTTTTAATGGGTTGTATTACCAAAAAGTAGATACAACGAGAATTGTAGCTGGTACGGCAATAGTAGCTCTTGATGTTGCTTGTACTGAAGAAGAAAGACAAGAAGAATATGCTTTTCCTGTTGAGGCAACTCAAGAAGAAGACTATGTTTTTAAGTTTTGGAAAGGTAAAAATACTGAAGGAGAAGATGTATACGAAGAAGTGGTAATTCCAGTAAATTTGTAACATCAATTTAGAAAAACTCATACAAGGATGCTGTCATCAAAATATCACAGCGCAAGCTCAAGTTTACCAGTTGTTTTCTGGTAAACTTTTTGCGCTTTGTTTGAAGTACTCTCGTAATTATCAAGATGCAGAAGATACTTTACAAGATAGTTTCTTAACTATTTTTAAAAAGATGCCTCAATATCAACATAAAGGTTCTTTTGAAGGTTGGATGAAGAGAATAACCATAAATACAGCATTACAAAAGTATAGAGAAAAGTCACCTTTGCAGTTAGTTTCAGAAGCACCTGATGAGGAAATAGTAGAAGAAGTGGAGCTTGAAACCGAAAATGTGAATATTGATGTTTTATTAGAGTTGATTCAAAGTTTACCAGATAGATATCGTTTGGTTTTCAATTTGTATGTATTAGATAATTATTCACATAAAGAAATAGCAGAGTTATTAAATATTTCTGTAGGAACATCAAAATCAAACTTATCACGAGCAAGACAGATATTGAAAAAAGAAATGGAACTATATCAAGCAAAAGAGGAAAAAGCATAACTGATGGAAGAAAAAAACATCGACAGACTGTTTCAAGAAAAGTTTAAAGATTTGGAGGTAACTCCAAATGAAAGAGTATGGAATGCTATTGAAGAAAAACTACAAAAAAAGAAAAAACATAGAGTTTTTCCTATTTGGTGGTTTTCAAGAGGAGTTGCTGCTGTGCTTGTTTTAGGTCTTTTGTTTTATCCTTATGTTAAGGATGAAGAAAATATAGAAGATATAGATGCTATTATTGTTGAAAAACCTAAGTTTGCACCCGAAAAAAATAAAAGTAAAAAAGAAGAGTTAAAAGAGAACTTATTAATAGGACCAACAAAAGAAAATATAAAAGAAATACCTATTGTAAAAGAAGAAACGAAAAAGAAAAAAATATTAAAAGAAAAGCTTCATGAAAATGAAGTTTTAACCGCTAATCATGTTGTGAAGGTTAGCAAAAAAGAGTTGCATGGAAAGGATAGCAACAACACGTCAAGTAGAGTAGTTGAAGGGGCTTTGCTGGATAATAATGATGTTGTGAAAGAAGTGCAACTTACTGGCAAGCTTGAAAATAGCTTGCCAGTTCTTAAAAAGAAAGAAAACATCTTTTTGAAAAAAGAAAAGGATACAGTTTATAAGGTTATAAAACCTAAAAAAGACTTTTTAGCAGTAGTAAATGGTGAAGAAGAGGAAAAAGAGGAAGAAGAAAAAAAGAAACCATGGACTGTATCTCCAACTGTAGCTGTATTAAATTCTAATTCATTCTCTGAATCTTCTCCTATAGATGCTAGTTTGTCAAAATCAACAAAAGGAAATACAAGTTATTCGTATGGAATCCAAGTAGCGTATCAATTAAGTAAAAAATGGACGCTTCAGTCGGGTATACATTTACAAGAAATGGGATATTCAAATAACAATGTAGCTGTAAACCCTGTAAAATCAAGTAGCGCAAATGTAGCATTCAGTTCAGGAGAAAGTTATGCGTTAAATGATACCTCTCAAACAAATTTTAGTACAAATTCAGTATCCATTAGTTCAGGAAGTCTTGATGGCGAGTTGAATCAAAGTTATGGTTATATTGAGGTTCCAGTTGAAGTTAAATATAGCGTATTGGAAGGAAAAAAGTTAAAAACACAATTAGTTGTTGGTTTTAGTTCCTTGTTTTTAAACAAGAATGATGTAGATTTAAAAACTAAAGTCTTTTCAACTTCAGGAGAAGCTAATAATTTAAATAATATTAATTTTAGTGGAAATTTAGGGATAGATCTTAGTTATAAGTTTAGTAAAAAATGGTCTTTAAATATTAACCCAATGCTAAAAACCCAGTTAAATACATTTAAAAATGATTCAAATGGGTTTCAGCCATATTTCATAGGTGTTTATACAGGTTTAAATTATCAGTTTTAATCGTTGTAAATCTTAATGATTAAATCACCTTTATCATTCATTGAAGCTCTGTACATTCCAGCAGTATTAAATTCAAAAGACATATTACCATTTTTATCAAGTGCAACAACACCACCTGTTCCACCAAGTTTGGTTAATTTGTTTTGAATAACATCTTTAGTAGCTTCTTTTAATGATTTTTGTTGATATTCCATTTGAGCAGAAATATCATAAGCTACTTGAGAGCGTATAAAGTATTCACCCCAACCAGTTGAAGAAACACCACAAGTTTTATTATTTGCATAGGTACCCGAACCAATAATAGGAGAATCTCCAATACGTCCCCAACGTTTGTTAGTCATTCCTCCTGTAGAAGTTCCCGCAGTAATATTTCCATTTTTATCTAAGGCCACACAACCTACAGTACCAAACTTACTATTTTTAATATCAGCATCATAAAAAGAAGCTTCTTTATCATCATGATCTAATGCTGTTTTTTCTTTGTCTTTAATTCGTTGTAAAGATTTAAAGCGATTTTCGGTATAAAAATAACTCGGATCTACAATTTCTAACCCTTGTTCTTTAGCAAATTGAGAAGCACCAGAACCAGACAACATAACATGATCTGAGTTCGTCATTACTATTCTAGCAGCTTCAATAGGGCTTTTTATATCTTTTACTCCAGCTACCGCACCAGCGTTCAGTGTTTTTCCATCCATAAAAGAAGCATCTAATTCATTAGTTTCATCATGCGTAAACACAGCACCTTTTCCTGCATTAAACAAAGGAGATTCTTCCATTACCTGAATGGTTTTTACAACAGCATCACCACTAGAACCACCATTTTTTAAAATCTCATATCCAGTTTTAACTGCTTCTTCCAACTTAGTTTTATAAGCAGCTTCTTTTTCTGGAGTCATGTTCTTTTTTAGTATAGTTCCAGCACCTCCATGAATAATAATTGCAAATTCATTTATAGGAGTGTCTTTTTGTTCATTAGAAGTTTTTTTTGGTGCATCACATGCTGATAAAAACAACAGTAAAGAAAGTAGTAGGTAAATGTTTTTCATGATTATTTGTTAATTTTTAAACAAAAACAACACTGTTTGTTTAATTTATTAATTGTAAAATTATTCGTAGTTTTGAGCTTTAAATTTAAACAACTAAAATTACAATATAAAATATGGCAGATTTTGGTATCAAAGAAGCATTAGCTACTTTAGGATTAAAAGAGATAAATGAAGGAACTTCAACAGGTTCAGTAAACTTTTCAAACGGTGAAATTATAGAATCATATTCACCAGTAGATGGAAAGTTAATAGGAAAAGTAAAAGCTTCTACCAAAGAAGATTACGAAAAAGTGATGGATGCTGCTACTTCAGCATTTAAAAGCTGGAGAACAATGCCTGCACCTCAACGTGGAGAAATTGTACGTCAATTTGGAAACAAATTAAGAGAGTTAAAAGAGCCGTTAGGTAAATTAGTTTCTTATGAAATGGGAAAATCTTACCAAGAAGGTTTAGGTGAGGTTCAAGAAATGATTGATATCTGTGATTTTGCTGTAGGTTTATCTCGTCAATTAAACGGACAAGTAATTCCTTCAGAAAGACCAGGACACGTAATGAGAGAGCAATGGCACCCATTAGGAGTTGTTGGTATTATATCAGCATTTAACTTTCCTGTAGCAGTTTGGTCTTGGAACACAGCTTTAGCTTGGATTTGTGGTAACGTATGTGTATGGAAAGGTTCAGAAAAAGCTCCTTTATGTTCAGTTGCTTGCCAAAATATTATAGCTGAGGTTTTAAAAGCTAACAATTTACCAGAAGGAATTTCTTGTATTGTTAATGGAGATTATAAAGTAGGTGAATACATTACTGAAGATACACGTATTCCTTTAGTATCAGCTACTGGTTCTACAAGAATGGGACGTATTGTTGGTGCTAAAGTTGCTGAGCGTTTCGGTAAATCTTTATTAGAATTAGGAGGAAACAATGCAATTATCATTACTCCAACTGCTGACTTAAAAGTAGTAGTTCCTGGAGCTGTATTTGGAGCTGTAGGTACTTGTGGTCAACGTTGTACTTCAACACGTCGTTTAATCATTCACGAATCTGTATACGATAAAGTAAGAGATGCGATTGTTGGAGCTTACGGTCAAATTAAGATTGGAAATCCATTAGATGAAAATAATCACGTTGGACCATTAATTGATAAAGATTCAGTAAATACTTATTTAGCTGCTATTGAAAAAGCAAAAGCTGAAGGAGGAAACGTATTAGTTGAAGGAGGAGTTTTAGAAGGAGAAGGTTATGAAAGTGGATGTTATGTAAAGCCAGCAATTATTGAAGCAGAAAACCATTTTGAAATTGTTCAACATGAAACATTTGCTCCAATTTTATACTTAATGAAGTATTCAGGTGGTGTTGAAAATGCTATTGAATTACAAAACGGAGTTGCGCAAGGATTATCTTCTTCAATCATGACAAATGAAATGAAAGAAGCTGAAAAATTCTTATCATTTGCAGGGTCTGATTGTGGTATTGCTAACGTAAATATTGGTACTTCTGGTGCTGAAATTGGTGGAGCTTTTGGTGGTGAAAAAGAAACAGGTGGTGGACGTGAGTCTGGATCTGATGCTTGGAAAGTATACATGCGTCGTCAAACAAATACCGTAAACTATTCTGATGAATTACCTTTAGCACAAGGAATTAAGTTCGATTTATAAGAAAACAAAGTTTTCAAAATATAAAAAAGTCTCATCATTATGATGAGACTTTTTGTTTTTATCTAAGTTGTTGGTTATACTATTTTTCTAAAGCCGCCGCAATAACTGTATAAGCTTCATGCGCTTTCGACATTTTAGCATATTCTAAAGCAGTATATCCTCTTTCTGATTTTACTTTTAATTTTGCTCCACTATCAATTAATAATTGAACAATATCTGCTTTGTTATATCTAGCAGCAAACATTAAAGGAGTTAATCCAGTAGATTTTCTGTTAATATCTGTTCCGTTTTCAACCATAGCCTTCACAGCTTCAAAGTTTCCAGCTCTAATTAATTTACAAAAAGTGCTTACGTTAGGGTATTCTAGGTTAGTTTTAACAGGAGCCTCATATGAAGTTGAAGCAGCAGTAATAGTTCCGAAAGATAAAGCGATTGCTAAAGCAGTTAATACAAATTTTTTCATGATGTTAAGTTTTTATTTTAAGATTAGGTTACAGCTAAAAGACGCCTATAAAAAAAAAACGTTTCAAAAAATATACACACTTAACAATTATTTAAGATATGCTCTTAAAAATCTCTTAATAGATTGAATAATTTTTAATAAATTAACAATCAGTTAATTAACTATTTTTAAAATGAGTAAGAGATCAACTTATTTATTCGGTGTTTTTCTAACTATAGCGGCTGGAACTGTACTTTGTTGGTATTTATGTTGTAAAAAACAATGCCTTACAATTGGAAAAGAACAGCAAGAAATACTTGAGAATAAAAAACCATAATCAACTAATATAAACTTAAAACAGAAACTATGAATTGGTGTATATTAATTCCACTATTAGTAGGACTTATTACTACTTTTTTAGGCTATTTAATAGGTAAATTATCTAGTAAAAACATTAAGAAAGATGAAATAGTACTCTTAAAAAATAAAATAGCAAAGTTAGAATCGAGTTTAAGGAATTGTAAAGAAAGTAAATCGGTACTTGAAAATGACTTAAAAATAGCAAAATCTAATGCAACATCTTCTATATCTGAAGAACAAACATCATTTAATATAGATGAAGTTAAAAAGGTTTTTGGTAAAAAAATAAAAGAGAATGATTTAAAAATAGTAGAAGGAATTGGACCAAAAATAGAAGAACTTTTTCATAATTTTAATATCAATACCTGGAAGTTGTTATCAGAAACATCTGTAGAAAAATGCCAAGAAGTATTAAAAAGTGGAGGAGATCGTTATAGAGCTCATAAACCTAATACATGGCCTAAACAAGCAAAACTAGCTTACGAAGGTAAATGGCAAGAGCTAAAAAATTGGCAAGACGATTTAGACGGAGGAAAGTAAAAGATTATAAACGAATGATAAAAATCCCTTGTATTTTATAAGGGATTTTTTTCTTGTATGTTTATTATAAAACAAAAAAAAACAATAAGTTTAGAATTCTCTTTTTTTATGAATTTAGAAATTCAAATCAATATTTATGATTTTTTTTTATTTTTTTAGTGTTATCAATTGTATTTATTAACGATATGAAAAAAATAACAAGCTTATTATTTCTTCTTTTTATACTTTTATTAGGTATAGGATGTAGCAAAAACTCTAAAAAAACAATAAAAGAGAGTACGGATTTAAAAGATTACGCAAAATATGTAAACCCTTTAATTGGAACTAGTAAAATGGGACATGTTTTTCCAGGTGCAACAGTTCCTTTTGGTATGGTACAATTAAGTCCTCAAACAAATTTTGAGGTAATGTTTGATGAAGATGGGAGGTATAATAAAGAAACATATGAATATTGTGCAGGATATCAATATAAAGACTCAACCATTATTGGTTTTGCACACACAAACTTTAGTGGAACAGGACATGCTGACCTTGGAGATTTTTTAGTAATGCCAACTACTGGTGATTTAGTTTTAGATCCACTAAAAACAAAAGAAAGAACCAAAGGTTTTTACTCTACTTTTTCACATGATACAGAAAAAGCTTCACCTGGGTTTTATGAAGTAAAATTAGATAGTTATAATATTAAAGCTGAGCTTACTGCAAGTGAGCGTGTAGGTTTTCATCAATATACGTTTCCAAAATCAGACAACGTACACATTATTCTAGATTTAGTATACAATGTATATCATCATGATAACAAAAATGTATGGACATTTATCCGCGTTGAAAACGATTCATTGGTAACGGGTTATAGGCAAACTAAAGGTTGGGCTAGAACAAAAAAAGTGTTCTTTGCTATGGAATTTTCTAAACCATTTAAAAGTTACGGACATAAAAAATACAATAAGGAAACCTATGATGGTTTTTATAGAAAATTTAAACAAAATGAAAACTTTCCTGAAATGGCAGGAAAAGATATTAGAGCCTATTTTAATTTTGATACTGAAGAAGGAGAGAAAATTAAGGTGAAATTTGCTTTATCACCTGTAAGTACTAATGGAGCACTTAATAATTTAAATACTGAAATTCCTCATTGGGATTTCAATAAAACAAAAGAAGAAACTAAAAATAAATGGAATAAAGAGCTTAATAAAATCGATGTAGAAACTATTTCAGAAAAAGAAAAAACAACATTCTACACGGCATTATATCACACAAATTTATCTCCCATTTTATATGAAGATGTTGATGGAAAATACCGTGGGTTAGATCAAAATATTTATACTTCAGAAGGATTTACAAACTATACTATTTTTTCACTCTGGGACACCTATAGAGCTTTACATCCACTATATAATGTCACACAACCACAACGAAATAACGACATGATAAAATCTATGTTAGCACATCATGATCAAAGCGTTCATAAAATGCTACCTATTTGGAGTCATTATGCGAATGAAAATTGGTGTATGATAGGTTATCATGCAACATCTGTAATTGCAGATGCGTTAGCAAAAAACGTAGGAAATTTTGATGTAAATCATGCACTTAAAGCTTCAACTAATACAGCTACTGTTAGGTATTTTGATGGAATAGGAGACTATATGGATTACAAATATGTTCCAGAAGATAAAAGTGGTTCATCTGTTTCAAAAACACTAGAATATGCCTACAATGATTGGTGTATTGCTCAAATAGCTAATAAAGTAGGAGATAAGGATGTAGAAAATGAGTATTTAGCGAGAGCTGAATATTATAAAAACGTGTATGATCCAACGATAGGTTTTATGCGTCCTAAGTTATCTAATGGAAAGTTTAGAGAGAATTTTGATCCTATGGATACCCACGGTCAAGGTTTTATAGAAGGAAATGCATGGAATTATGGGTTATACGTACCTCAAAACATTGATAATATGATTGAAATGATGGGAGGTAAAGAAAAATTTAGTAAACAATTAGATGAACTTTTTACTACTGATATAGAAGATAAATATATCGCACATCATGAAGATATTACGAGAGATGGAATTATAGGTAATTATGTACATGGTAATGAACCAGGTCATCATATTCCGTATTTATATAACTGGACAGGGCACCCAGAAAAAACACAACAACGTGTTCGTATGATTATGGATACAATGTATGCAGATACTGTAGAAGGACTATGTGGAAACGACGATGCGGGGCAAATGAGTGCATGGTATATTTTTAGTAGTTTAGGTTTTTACCCAGTAACTCCAGGATCGCCTTACTATGCTTTGGGAAGCCCAAACGTAAAAGAAGCGACTATCCATTTAGAAAGTGGAAAAACGCTTAAAATTATGGCAAAAAACCAAAGTAAAGAAAATGTGTATGTAAAAAGCGTGACCGTTAATGGTAAGAAGTTAGACAACTTTTTGTTAAGCCATCAAGATATTGCAAATGGAGGTAAAATAGTCTTCGAAATGAGTAACAAATAAACAATATAAGTCCCTCGCAAAAAAGCGAGGGATTTTCTTTTATCTTTGTTTGTAACAACTAACGTTACTATGAAAATTATCGATCTATCCAAACCTATTCAGTATAACAAACAAGATCCTTGGTTTATGAAAGTTAAAATAAAACATAAACCACACCATAAAGCAAAATGGCTAATTAGAATACTAGGATTACCATTCAAGCTTTTTCCTAAAAACTTTACAGGATGGGCAGATGATACAATTCAAAAAATGGGAGTACACTCTACAACGCATATTGATGCACCTTGGCATTATTCTCCTACTGTAAATGGTGAAAAAGCAAAAACGATAGATGAAGTGCCGTTAGATTGGTGTTTTGGAGAAGGTATTGTGATTGATATGAAACATAAGGTAGATTTTGACCCGATTACTGTAGAAGATATTCAACAATTCTTAGAAGAAAATCAGCTAGAAATACAACCAAATATGATTGTATTAATTAAAACTGGACGCGATAAATTTAACGGAACAAAAGACTTTCATAAAAAAGGTACTGGAGTAAGTGCAAAAGCAACTGAGTGGTTGATTGATAAAGGAATTAAAGTGATAGGAATTGATGCTTGGGGATGGGATTTACCACTTCCGTACATGATTCAAAAAGCAAAAGAAACTAATAATTCTGAATTGTTTTGGGAAGGGCATTTAGTAGGACAAAACAAGGAGTATTGTCATATGGAACAATTGGTAAACTTAGATGTATTACCGTTAACTGGATTTAAAGTAGCGGTATTTCCGTTAAAAATTGTAGGAGCTTCTGCTGCACCAGCAAGAGTGGTTGCTATGTTAGAATAAAAAACGATGAAAGATATTAACTTCATATTTTTACTATTAGCTTTAGTAGCTGAAGTTATTGGAACAATAGGAGGCTTTGGATCATCAGTTTTCTTTGTTCCTTTAGGAAATTTTTATTTCGATTTTTATTCTGTTTTAGGGCTTACAGCTATTTTTCACTTGTCGAGTAATGTGAGTAAAATATTTTTGTTTAAAAAAGGATTAGATAAGAAGTTGTTGATAAACATCGGAATTCCTTCTGTCGTTTTTGTGATTTTAGGAGGAGTATTATCAAAGCATCTAAACAGTACATATTTAGAAATATTTTTAGGACTGTTTTTAGTTGCATTTAGTGCATTCTTCCTAATTAAAAGTAAGTTTACTATTTCTCCAAACAGAAAAAATGCTATTGTAGGAGGTTCTTTTTCAGGATTTTCTGCTGGATTGTTAGGCACAGGTGGAGCCATTAGAGGTTTAACTATGGCAGCTTTTAATTTAGAAAAAAGTGTGTTTATAGCAACTTCGGCTTTTATAGATTTTATGATCGATTTTTCAAGAACATTTGTCTACTACAACAACGGTTATATTCATGACCATGATTTAAAATATGTGCCTTTTTTATTCGTAATAGGGCTAGTAGGGTCATTTTTAGGAAAGAAAATATTAGCATATATACCACAGTCAAAATTTAGAAAACTATCGTTGTCTTTTATTCTATTAATTGGAATAGTTACAATTGTACAATTAGTGTTGAGGTAATTAAGTACTTAGTTAGTTTTATATTTTAATCATGTTATTTATAAAAATAACGCAACCTTTTATATAAATAAACATCTAAGTATTAAAAGGTAAACCAAAAAAAATGAAAAATAAAATTTTACTTTTATTAGTAGTTAGTCTTATGTTCTCATGTAGTAATAATACAGAGGGTTTAAAAACAGAATTGATAGGAAAATGGAAATTAATTGAGGTTTTAGCAGATCCAGGAGATGGTAGTGGAACTTTTGAACCTGTTAGAAGTAATAAAACGATTGAATTTAAAAGTAATGGAACATTAACAACTAATAATTCTTTATGTGATCCATACTCAGATGAAATGATAAGTTCAGGAACCTATGAAAATAATATTATAACTACTGGTTGTCAGGACCCTAATATAGCTACGATTTTTTTTGAATTAAATAATGAGTTTTTGATTTTAAACTTTATTTCTAATGAAGGATATTCTCAAAAATTCGAAAAGATGAATTAGATTTCTAATTATATTTCACCTTACGTATAATTCGCATAGCCTCTTTATATTTTATGTAGGTGGTTTTATCTTCTAGATTTTTGATATAATTTTTTGCTTTTTTTAGTTGTTGAGGAGCATTTTCAAATCCGTTTAAATAGCAGATTAAGTAGGAGGTAGGTAATCGATACACATCTTCATGTTCAATAACCGAAAGCGGCTTTTTTCTCACAATCTTAGAAACAATACTATTGTTATTGTTGTAAATGAGTTGTAAAATATCGTTATTATATTGAGGAGCTTCAAAAAGAAATTCTGTAACAATGTCATGCTTTCCGTTATCTTTAAAATTGATAATCGTTTTTTCTAACGGATAACTTTTTTCACTCTTATCAATTCCTAAAACAATGTATTCAGTAATAATAAACGATTGTTCGTTGTAACTAATTTGCACATCATCTAATGCAGAAAAAAATAAACGAACTTGCTCGTTTACTAATTCAATATCAACTCGCGTAAAAAATTCTTCATTATTTATAATCTTCTTTTTACCTGCCCAACAGAGCACAAATTGTTCTTTAAATACCTTGTATTGCGGATTGTATTCTGGCTTATGTTTGTCTATAAAATCAAAAACACCATCGAGAGTTAATTTGATATTGTTACTAGCATTTTTTTCAATAGCTTCAACAATAGCTTTATTGTTGTTTTTAATAATAAAGTTTTTCTCAGTAGGCATAGAGTTGCTACCTCTACGATAAAAAATTGTACCTCTACGATACTTCCACGCATTTTTAGATAAAGAGGTAATTAATTTAGTAGGATAAATAGTTACTAAGCCAATTACTTTATGACGTTGCAAACGAGGAAAAGGAACATTCTCGTATTCTATTTTTGGTGGGTTATTCAGATAAGCATTTACCAAATTTTGGATTTTACTATCATCGTAAAAATCTACACCAATAATTTTATTTTCTTCATCTTCAATACCAATAACAATATAAGAATTGTTGTTAGGGTTAGAATTAGAAAGAGCACAAACATGTTTTATAAACTTAGCTTTTCCTTCTTTAGAGCCTAAGGATAACTTTTGTTTTTTATCATAGAAACTATTCTCATCGTTATGAGACAATAAATTTTTAATCAAAAGCCGTTTGTTAATCACAACTTAAGCATTTTTGTTTACTATAGTTGCACTAGCTTGTGCTGTAGGATATACGATTAAATCTTCAATATTAACATGGTAAGGACGTGTAACTACAAAGTGAATAATATCTGCAATATCTTCAGGTTGCAATGCTTTGTAGCCTTGATATACAGTTTTGGCTCTTTCAGAATCTCCTTTAAAACGAACGTCAGAAAATTCAGTTTCTACCAACCCAGGATGAATAGCGCTTACGCGAATATTATGTTGGTTTAAATCAATACGCATTCCCTTATTTAAAGCGTTTACAGCAAACTTTGATGCACAATATACATTTCCATTAGGGTACACATCTTTTCCTGCAATAGAACCAATATTTACAATAAAGCCGTTGTTACGCTCTACCATTTGAGGAATAATTGCTTTTGAAACATATAAAAGACCTTTTACGTTTCCGTCAATCATAGCGTCCCAATCTTCAATATTTCCATTTTGAATGCTGTCTAATCCATGAGCATTACCAGCATTGTTAATAAGAATATCAATATGTTTAAATTCATCAGGTAAACTATTGATAGCATTTTGTACTTCTTCATTATAACGAACATCAAACTGAAGTATATGTACTTTGGTAAATTGTGATAGTTCTTGTTGAAGCTTTTGTAGCTTTTCTATACGTCTACCACAAATAATTAAGTTAATGTTATTCTTAGCAAAAAGTTGAGCGGTTGCCTTACCAATACCTGAGGTTGCTCCTGTAATTAAAGCAGTTTGTTGCATGGTGTTTTGTTTTGTATAAAGGTAAAGTTTTTTATGTTAAGCTACTATTATAAAATGAAAAACCGCCCCTTGCGGAGCGGTTCCTTTTAGTTGGCTACTACACCAACCAAAAATCAACTAACCAAACTTTATTTTTATTTCCTTTTCGGAACTGTTTCTCTTTCTATTTTAGTACGCTTTCTACCACTATTTCTTACAGCTGGTTTAGCAGTACTTGTTTTTTCTCCTTTTAGATACTGTATAAATCCTCTTCCAGAAAAAACATATGTTGTTTGTGAACTAACATGGTATAACCTTATTGTTTCGTCATTTATAACGGTTAAATCAAACTCTTCAGTATCTCCGTTATCATAATTAAGTGTTAAATATTTTAAATTTTCTTCACCCTGAACATCACGAACTATATAGCTCCCTTCAAAGTCCCAATTAATGTAATCAACATTTGTGCCAAAAGGGTCGTGAGACGAGTAGAATGTTACATCATTTTCAGGAGTAAACTGTAAATAATTTTCATAATCAAATGGGTTTTCAACACCATTAAATCTTTCAGTTCTTTCCCAAGCTTCAAACTCTTGTAAAAAATACTCAATATTATCGTAGAACAACATGTCATAATCAAAAGTGTTTACTTGGTAACCTACTAAATAATAACTGACATTCTGAGATAAATCATCAATTCTAATTTCATTACTAGAAAGTTGTACTACATCAAATTCAAAATAACCATCTACATCATGACGAGTTTCTAAAACGGTTCCGTATGTACCATAGTTACCTACAGCTATTCCAAAACCATTTCCTGTTTTACCAATGTCTACAATATTGTTATTTGCATACATAGTTCCGTTTAAAAAAGAAATAGTAAAAGCTCTTGATAAAAAAGGAACTTCGCCACTACCTGTTGTTCTGTGATAATCCACATACCATAAATCATAACTTGAAATATATTCGTTTAATGAAAAACCATCATCCACAATTTCATTTCTTACAACACACGACGTAAGTGTTACACTACTAATAAGTAGTACTAAAAGTAATTTTATACGTTTCATAAGCATTCGTTTTATGGTTATGCTTATAAGTTTTCAAATTACGTGCCAAAAATAAAAACACCTCAAAAAAGAGGTGTTCCAAACTATTTTATGCTAAGATTTTTATTGCATAAAAACCTTATCTTTTTTTACAATGTTTTCTACTTTAACGTAGCATGTTTCCTCTCCTTTTATATAAGAAATCATTGCTTCATTCTCTTTTAACTCAAAAGGAAATTCTTCTGTAGGAGTATTAGGGGTATTTCCAAACTCTTTTTTAGGATCCGCATGTAAAATGATATCTTTTCTATCATTAGATGAGGTTTTATAACGTGCAGCGATATATTGTTTATCGTTATGTTGCTCAACAACAGCTTCAGTTATCTTGTTTTGAAAGTATACTTTTTGAAAATTAACAGGTTTTTCAGCAGTAAAATTAATAATCAAGTTAGTAGAGTTATAACTACCTTTTACACCTCCTGTTACATGAGAATAACTTGCTGATTCTATTTTGAAAGGGTGATTATTTTCCATTTTTACACTTGCGCATTTCGTAAAGCTTAAAGCTAAAATTAAGATTCCAATTAATTTCATAGAGTTGTTTTTTAATGTTTAAATTTAGACATTCAAGGAGTGTGCCAAGTCACAAATATAATCAGATTTATATGATATTGAATTTCAGTTACTGGGAACTAAAAGAATGGTTTACAAATATTGATTTTACTGTAGTAGGAAGTGGAATTGTGGGATTAAATTGTGCGCTACAGTTACGAGAAAAATACCCCAAGGCAAAAATTCTAGTTTTAGAAAAAGGAATGTTACCACAAGGAGCTAGTACTAAAAATGCAGGTTTTGCTTGCTTTGGGAGTTTATCAGAATTAATCGATGACTTACAAACACATACAGAAGAAGAGGTTTTTAACTTGGTAAAAAAACGATGGGAAGGATTACAGCTTTTAAGAACTACGTTAGGTGATAAAAACATCGATTTTCAACAAAATAAAGGTTATGAATTGTTTTTAACAAACGAGTTATATGAATCTTGTTTGTATAAAAAAGAAACAATTAACAAGCTTTTACAACCATTATTTAATTCAGATGTTTTTACGGTAGATTATAATAAGTTTAGCTTTCAAAACATCCATAAAAACTACATAACCAATCAATTTGAAGGCCAGATTGATACTGGTAAAATGGCTGCAAAGTTGTTAGAAAAGGTATTGTCTTCAGGAATAAAAATTATTAACAACATTCAAGTTGAAAAATTTATTGAAAGCAATGAGCAAGTAGTGGTTGAAACAAACCAAATTACATTTAAGACAAAAAAGCTATTTATTGCTACTAATGGTTTCGCAAATCAACTTTTGAATGAAAATGTGAAACCAGCAAGAGCGCAAGTATTAATTACGAAGCCAATTAAAAGCCTGCATATTAAAGGAACTTTTCACTTAGATAAAGGATATTATTATTTTAGAAATATTGATAATAGAATTTTGTTTGGAGGAGGAAGAAACCTTGATTTTAAAGGGGAAGAAACGACTGAATTTAGACAAACTGCACTTATTCAAAACAAGCTAGAAGAAGTCTTAAAGACAACAATTTTACCAAATACTAAATTTGAAATAGAGCATCGTTGGAGTGGAATTATGGGTGTTGGAAATCAGAAAAAAACTATTGTAAAACAGCTTTCAAATAATGTGTTTTGTGGAGTTCGTTTAGGTGGAATGGGTGTTGCCATTGGAAGCTTAGTAGGGAAGGAGTTAGCTGAACTTGTGGATTAATGATAATGATGTTTATATGGGTAAAATAAAAATTAAAGAGGAATTATATAAACAATGTGAGTTGTTTGTAAACAAACGTTTACAAACAGTAGAAGAAACAATTACCTCTCATCAAAAAGCTTTGCAATCTGAAACAAAAAGTTCAGCAGGAGATAAGCATGAAACTGGTAGAGCAATGCTACAGTTAGAAATGGAAAAAGCAAGTCAACAACTTAGTGGAATTGCTCAAATGAAAGAAACACTAGCTAAAATTAATACAGATATAACTTCAAAAGTAGCCCATTTAGGTAGTGTGGTTACAACTACCTCAACTGTTAATTATTTTATTAGTGTGAGTGTAGGGTTGTTAATAGTAAAAGAGAAAAAATACTTTGCTGTTTCTCCGTCGTCACCTATAGGAAAGTTAATTTTAGGGAAAAAGGAAGGAGAATCTTTTGAGTTCAATGGAGCAAAAAACACCATAAAAGAAATTTTTTAGAAAAAAGGTAGGGTAAAATAAAAGTTACTTGTTTTAGTTCTGGAAAGGTTGTTATAACCAGAACAGAAAAAGAAGCTATAATACACTTTTATCTTTTGGTGTTTAGACGGTAAGGGTGTATTTTTTTTAGAAAAATAATTTATTTTAAGATAGTTGAGTAATAATTATTGAGATAGTTATTATTGGTTTAAACAGTCTCTTTTAACTTAAAAGAGACTGTTTTTTTATGCTCAATATTTTCAAAGTGATTTATAAAAATTGATTGGTTATTGTATGTAACTTCTATTAACCAGTACCCACCTTTAAAGTAAGATTTCAACACAGTTCCTTCTAGTTTTGATTTTTCTTTAGTAATCTCAAGTAAACTAGGGTAAAGTAGTAATGTTTGTTTGTTAATAGTAAGCTCATTTACGTCATCAAACAAAGAAGCAATGTATTTTTCCTTCGGATTTTTATATAGGTTTGAAGGGCTATCATGGGCAATAATTTGATGATTACGAATAACCATCATAGTATCAGCAAAAGAAAGTGCATCATTCCCGTCATGTGTTGCTACAATACAAGCAATATTTTTCTTTTTTAAATATGCAAATAGTCGTCTTCTTAACGAGTTCTTTTTAAAGTTATCTATTTGACTAAAAGGTTCATCTAACAATAATAATTCTGGTTCTTTAGCTAAGGCTCTAGCAATAGCTACTCTTTGTTGCTGTCCACCACTTAAGTTTTTAACTTTTTCGTTTGCCAATTCGGTCATTTCAATAACTTCAAGAAGTTCTTTTGTTCTTTCTTCAGCTTCTTTTGGGTAAAACCTAGATAAAAACTTCTTAATATTTTCACTTACTGATGTAAAAGGCATCAAATCAAAATCTTGTGCGACATATTTAAAAAAATCCATTCCTGGAACTAAATGATGCTCAGGACCTAAAATTTGAATATCATTCCAAAATAAATCTCCTTTATCAATATCAATTAGACCATATACAATTTTTAAAAGAGTAGATTTTCCACATCCGCTTTCTCCCATTATACATAAATGTTCTCCTTTATGTAAAGTAAAATGGATGTTTTCTAAAGTTTTTTCTTTTGATGGATAGGTAAATGAAATATTGTTTACTTGTAGCATAGGTGCAAAAATACATAAAGGACTAAGATAAATTATAAACATGATTTTTCATTTCAAGTTTCTCTCTAAACATTCTTTTTTTAAGAATTAGACCTAGGTATATTTGTTATAAATGGAATGAAAAGTTTTTTTTAAAAAAATGCAATAGAAAAGAAAAAGTACGTCTTTATAATTGAGGAGCTCAAAGAAAGCCTGTAAATGAACCAAGAAACGGAAAATAAAAAGAAATTAAAAGCCTTTTTTGATAAAGAATATGGTGCTCTTAAGTCTTACGTTGGAACTAAAATTAAACAAAGTATTCATCAAGATGCAGAAGATATTATTCAAGAAGTTGCTTTAAAGTTGTTTTCTGGAGTAAGTGGAAATTCACCTATAAACAATGTAGCTAGCTTTGTTTATAGATCCTTAAAAAATAAAATCATTGATAATTTAAGAAAAAAGAAATACGAATCTTCTGCTTCAGATATTGATGAAATGAAACTGATTGAATTTACAGAGGTTTTATATGGATCACCTGATAATGCATATTCTGAAGTAATGAAAAAGGAGCTAGAACTAAAAATAATGAATCTTAAACCAGTATATAAGGAAATAATTATAGCTATTGATTTTGAAGGATATACATACAAAGAACTATCGGAAGAACTAGAAGTACCTGTTGGAACATTAATGTCAAGAAGACATAGAGCGTTAGGAATTCTACTGAGAAAAATTGAAAACAAAAAATAAAAATAAAAAATGGAAAATTTGTTTAAAGAACGAAGAGATGGAGAGTCTCCAGGAATATTTATAGGAAGAATAATATTCGGAATAATTGCAGTTTTAGTGTTAGCAATACTTTTTGGGTATGCAATTATGTGGCTTTGGAATAACCTTATGCCAGATATTTTTGGGTTACCAGTTATTAACTACTGGCAAGCAGTAGGGCTATTTATTTTAGCTAAAATTTTATTTTCATCTAGTGAATGTGGAGGAAAACATAAATCGAAGAAATATTCAAACAAAAGAAGAAAACACAAATTTAAATCACATTTTGAAAAGAACTGTAAAGGAAATTTTTCAGATTGGGAGCATTATGATAGGTTTTGGGAAGAAGAAGGTAGTGAAGCTTATCGAAAATATGTAGACAAATTAAATAAAGAAACGGAACAAGAATAAAAACCAGTGAGTTATGAAACTATTTATCTATGGAACCGATATTGACACAAAGAAGAAAGAAGAATCTATACGTCAGTTATTTAATCAAGATAATAATATAATTAATTTATCAATTGATCTTGAAGATGTTGATAATGTTTTAAGAATAGAGGCAACAGATATTACAACAGAAGCTGATATTATAAATAAGGTAAAAGAAAAAGGGTTTAACTGTATGGAATTAGCAGATTAAACATAAAAAAACCGACATTATTAATGTCGGTTTTTTTTAAGCGCTTCTTTCTACGTAGCGTATAATACTTTTTGCTACATCTTTCCCAGTAGCTTTTTCTATACCTTCTAAACCAGGAGAAGAATTAACTTCTAAAATTAATGGACCTCTATCTGATTGTAACATATCTACACCAGCGATACCTAATTTCATGGCTTTTACAGCTTTTAAAGCAGCGTTTTCTTCTTCATCAGTTAATTCTATAATTTCTGAAGTTCCTCCTCTATGTAGGTTTGATCTAAATTCTCCTTCCTTTCCTTGACGCTTCATGGCTCCAACAACAACACCATCTACTACAAAAACACGAATATCTGCTCCTTTAGCTTCTTTGATATACTCTTGAACAATTACACGAGCTTGTAAACCATTAAAGGCCTCTATAACGGATTCAGCTGCTTTTTTGGTTTCAGCTAACACAACACCTAAACCTTGTGTTCCTTCTAAAAGCTTAACAATCAAAGGAGCACCACCAACTTTTTTAATAATTTCAGAGGTGTCTTTTGAGTAATTAGTAAAAACGGTTTTTGGTAGCCCTAAATTCGCTCTAGAGAGTACTTGTAAACTACTCAGCTTATCCCTAGATCTAACTAAGGCTTGAGATTCTACTGCAGAAAATACTTTCATCATTTCGAATTGACGTACAACAGCAGTACCATAAAAAGTAACTGAAGCACCAATACGTGGGATAATAGCATCAACATCGGTTATTAGCTCATGATTGTATACTATAGCAGGCTTCTTTTTTTCAATTATAAGATCACATTTGGTATGATCTAATACGACCATTTCATGACCTCTTTTTTCGCCTGCTTCTACTAAGCGTTTGGTTGAATATAATTTTGAGTTTCTAGAAAGAACAACAATTTTCATTTTTTATATTTCTTTTGAAGTGATGTTTTTTTGTGAAACATCCACAATAAATTTTTTGTTTAAAAATTTTCTACCAATTAATACAGGGTAATTCATTTTACCTCTATCTGATAACGATAACTTTATTTTATATTTTTTACCATAAAAAACAGCAGATGTGGAAACAACATATCTTTTTTGTTTTTTTCCATTTGAGCTTCTTATGCTTTTAACTTTATACTTTGTTGTATGGAGCAATTTATTGTTATATTTTTCTGTTTTTGGGCACAATAATATAAACTCTAATACACCATCCTTTTCTTCAATATGTTTGCAATGTATTGCAGAAGTATAGGCTCCTGTATCAATTTTTACTGGTAAATCTTCTATTTCCCAGTTTAAAAAGGATATTTTTTCAATCCTTCCAATTAGTCTCATTCTTTTAAAAATTAAGGAGGGCGAATTACTTACTATTTTTTCAAATACACAATACTTGTTGTTAATTTTTGAAAATAAAAAAACCAGCGTGAAAACGCTGGTTTAAAGGTACTTATTTTTTAGCTGAATTTACCAAATTCTTACACGATCTTCTGGTTTTAAGTACATTTTATCACCTTCTTTAACATCAAATGCTTCATAGAAAGCATCTACGTTTTTAAGAGGCATATAAGCTCTATACTGCCCTGGAGCATGAGGGTTTGTCATGATTAAGTTTTTCAATGCTTCATCACGCATTTTAGTTCTCCAAATAGTTCCCCAAGAAAGGAAGAAACGTTGTTCAGGTGTAAATCCATCAATGTTTTCAGGACGACCATTCTTTTCTAAGAAAATTTGTAATCCTTCATAAGCAGCTTGTACACCACCTAAGTCACCGATATTTTCACCTAACGTAAATTCACCATTTAAGTTCATGCTATCAATAGCAACGATATCGCTATATTGCTTGATTAATTTACTTCCAGCTTCTTTGAATTTTTCAGAATCTTGTTCTGTCCACCAGTTTTTTAAGTTTCCGTCACCATCAAAACGAGCACCAGAATCATCAAAACTATGAGAAATTTCGTGACCAATAACAGCTCCAATTCCTCCATAATTTACAGCTTCATCAGCTTTGTAGTTATAGAAAGGAGGTTGTAAAATTGCTGCTGGGAATACGATTTCATTGTTTACAGGGTTAAAGTAAGCGTTTACTGTTTGAGGAGACATTCCCCACTCAGTTCTATCCACTTCTTTACCTAACTTAGCCATATCTTTTTCAAAGTTCCATTTACGAACGTTTACGGCATTGTCAAAATATGTACCACCTTCATCTAATCCTTTAACAAGTAAAGCTGAGTAGTCTTTCCATTTATCAGGGTATGCAATTTTAACAGTTAATTTGTGTAATTTTTCTAAAGCTTTTTCTTTAGTTTCAGCACTCATCCAAGGTAATTGCGCAATACGTTTTTCAAAACCTAACATTACGTTATCAATCATTTCCTTAGCTTTTTGCTTCGCTTCAGGTGGAAACTTTTCATCTACATATAATTTACCTAAAGCCTCACCAATAGCTCCATTTAAGTTTGCTAAAGCACGCTCGTTTCTTGGGCGTTGTTGTTTAGCACCACGCATTTCTTTGCTATAAAACTCCCAATTAGCTTTTTCTAAATCAGTAGATAATAAACCTAATGAGTTGTTAATAGCATTCCAACGTAATGATAATTTAACCGTTTCAATAGGACTATTCTTAAGAACATCATTCATTGCTTTGAAGTAACCTGGATCTGTAACAATAATCTTTTCAAGACCTTTAGAACCATCTAAACCTTCAAGATCAACACCAATTCCTTTTAAATGAGCTTTCCAATCAATTACAGGAGCTAATTCAGTTAATTCAGCAAGAGTCATTGGGTTGTAAATTTTACGAGTATCTCTACGTTCTTCTTTTGTCATTCTAGGTTCAGCTAAACTCTTTTCAAAAGCAACAATAGTTGCTGCATTCTTTTTAGCTGTAGCCTCGTCATCACCAAACTCTTGTAACATTTTAGCTACAAATACCTCATATTTTTCAAGTTTGTCTTTTACCTTTTCATCCACGTAGTAATCTCTTGATAAACCAAGTCCACCAGCTCCCATGTAACCAGCATTCATACTACTGTTCTTAAGGTCGTTAAACACGCCAAAACCATAAAAACCAGCACCTCCATAAGGAGCCATGTTAGTAATGAATGTTTGTACGTCGTTTAAATCTTTAATTTCTTCAATTTTTTCAAGAAAAGGTTGTACTGGAGCTTTACCAGCTTTGTTTCTAGCTACGGTATCCATAATGGTTTCGTAGTAGTTTACTGCTTTTTCTTGGTCAGAATCTATTTCTTTTCCTTCAGCATCTTTTACTTTTGGGAAGTTACCTTCTTCAATAGCTTTATTTAAAATAGCTAATACATCTTTGGTAGTAGTTTTTCTTAACTGATTAAAACCTCCCCAAGAAGTTTCGTCAGCTGGAATTTCAGTATTGTCAATCCAAGAACCGTTAACATATCTAAAGAAATCATCGGTTGGTTTAACCGAAGTATCCATGTTTTCTAAAACAATTGCCTGTACTTTTTCTTCAGGCTTTTTGTCTGTTTTACACGCAACAACCCCTAAAGAAGCAACAGCAGTAGTAAACAGTACTTTGTGAATGGTTTTCATTTTTAATGTTTTTTGAATGAGTTTTAATTTTAACAAACTACCTCGAGATTTTGTCCCGAGGTAGTAAATTTACTCTAATAAGAGTCTGTTTTTATAAAAATGTTACAGTTTTTAACTTTTTATTTTAGATTTTGGAGCATTTGGTAATGTTTCAAATCCCATGTTAAATAAAGTAAAACCAAAAATATCAGCATACTGTTCAATAGTTTTTGCTACAGGAGTTCCTGCCCCGTGACCAGCATTTGTTTCAATTCTAATCAAAACAGGATTGTTCCCTTGTTGTTTTTCCTGTAATTCAGCAGCAAACTTAAAACTGTGAGCTGGTACAACACGATCGTCATGATCTCCTGTTGTTACCATAGTTGCAGGATACTGAGTACCTTCTTTTACATTATGTACAGGTGAATATCCTTTTAAGTATTCGAACATTTCTTTACTCTGCTCAGAAGTCCCATAGTCATATGCCCAACCTGCTCCTGCTGTAAAGGTGTGGTAACGTAACATATCTAATACTCCAACTGCAGGTAAAGCTACTTTCATTAAATCAGGACGTTGAGTCATAGTAGCACCTACCAACAAACCTCCGTTAGATCCTCCTCTAATAGCTAAGTAATCAGATGAAGTATAGTTTTCTTTGATTAAGTATTCAGCAGCAGCAATAAAATCATCAAATACATTTTGCTTTTTTAATTGCGTACCTGCATCGTGCCATTTTTTACCATACTCTCCACCACCACGTAAGTTAGGTACAGCGTATACACCACCTTGTTCCATCCAAACAGCGTTAGCAATACTAAAACTAGGAGTTAAGCTTACATTGAATCCACCATAACCATATAAAATAGTAGGGTTTTTACCATTTAACTCTAATCCTTTTTTATAGGTAATAATCATAGGAACTTTTGTTCCGTCTTTTGAAGTATAAAATACTTGCTTACTTTCATAGTCATCTGCATTGAATGAAATAGCAGGTTTCCAGTATAATTCATAAGTTCCATCTTCTGGATTGAACTTGTATGAAGAACTTGGAGTATTGTAGTTGGTAAAAGAGAAATATAATTCTTTTGCATCTGCTTTTCCTCCAAAACCACCTGCAGAACCTACACCTGGTAATTTTACTTCACGGATTAATTTTCCATCAAAATCATATTGTAATACTTTAGAAACTGCATCTACCATATACTTTGCAAAGAAATATCCAGATCCTGTTGATGGAGATAATACATTTTCAGTTTCAGGAATAAAATCTACCCAGTTTTCTGGTGTTGGGTTTGCAGCATCAACAGTAACAATTTTCTTGTTAGGTGCATTTAAGTTGGTTACTAAGTATAACCTACTTCCTTTACTATCAATAACACCAGTGTCGCTATCAAAATTGTTAATGATTGGTGTTAATTTGCTATTAGGATCTGTTAAATCCTTAATAAATAACTTGTTTCCTGAAGTTGAGGTTGAAGCAGATACAAATAAGTATTTGTTATCCTCTGTTAAATATCCACCAACATAACGGTGTTTTTCTTCTGGAGTAGCTCCAAAAATAACTTCATCAGAATTTTGAGGAGTTCCTAATTTGTGGAAATATAATTTATGTTGATCTGTTTTTGCAGATAACTCACTTCCTTTAGGTTTGTCGTAACTAGAGTAGTAAAAACCTTCGTTTCCTCTCCAAGCAATTCCAGAGAATTTTACATCTACTAAAGTATCTTCTTTAATTTCTTTGGTTTCTGCATCCATTATAATTACCTTTCTCCAATCACTTCCTCCTTCAGAAATTGAATAGGCTACAATTTTTCCGTCTTTGGTAAAACTTACCGAGCCTAATGATGTAGTTCCATCTTCAGCAAACGTATTAGGATCTAAGAAAACCTCTTCTTTACCATCTTTATCCTTTCTATATAAAACATATTGATTTTGTAACCCGTTGTTTTTATAAAAATAAGTATAATCACCTTCTTTAAATGGAGTTCCTACTTTTTCGTAGTTCCATAACTCAGATAAACGATTTTTTAATTGTTCACGATATGGAATTTTGTCTAGGTAATCGAAAGTAACTTCGTTTTCAGCTTTTACCCAAGCTTCAGTTTCAGTACTTCTATCATTTTCTAACCAACGATAGTTATCGGTTACTTTAGTTCCAAAATATTCATCTACAACAGGTTTTTTAGTTGTTTCAGGGTAGTTCACACTAATATTGTTTTTAGGTTGCTTTTCTTCTTTACAAGAAACTAAAATTGTTCCTGCACAAATAATGGGAAGAAGGATTTTTCTCATGATTAAAAAATTGGTTAATTGGATCAAATTTATAAGAAAAAGGCTCATAGTCATTTATTTTAAGATGATTTTAACAAAAACACCCTTGTAAATCTATTGAAATAAAAACGACTACCTTTACATAATTATAATATAATAAGCATGACTGAAAATTTAAACAAAGAAGCTTTTTTAAAAAAGGTTTTTAACTATGAAGAAAATAAAGAATGGAAGTTTGAAGGAGAATTACCTGTAATAATTGATTTTTATGCCGATTGGTGTGGACCATGTAAAGCACTTGCTCCTGTTTTGGAAGAATTAAGTACAGAGTATGATGGAAAAATTAATATTTATAAAATAGATACAGAAGCAGAACAAGAATTAGCAGCTGCTTTTGGAATAAGAAGTATTCCTTCTATGTTATTTTGTCCTGCTAACGATGATCCTCAAATGGCTCATGGAGCATTACCAAAAAAACAAATTGAACAGATAATTGAAGATGTTTTAAAGGTTACGAAGTAACTCAAAAAAACAAAAAAATAAAGGTTTAAAAAGTGACGCATTTTGTGTCACTTTTTTTATGCTGAAACACAAAATAAGAAACTCAGTGAGTATCACTTATCAAGCGTTTTTTTTAATTTTAAAGTATTGATTTATAAGTTTTTGTAAATACTCAAAAATGTTGTAAATTGAAGAAGAAAAAGTAATTTGTTAAAAACTTCAAGGGATTTGTGAATAAGTATAGCTTTCAGAATTTAGCAAATTTTCCAATCTTTGTTTCTATACTCAGGGAATAAAAATAACACACTAAAAAGAGCTTAAAAAGCATGGCATCGATTGAACCAATTTTACAAGAAAATAAAGACAGATTTGTAATTTTTCCAATTCAACATAATGACTTATGGGAATGGTATAAAAAGCAACAAGCTTGTTTTTGGACTGCTGAAGAAATTGATTTACATTCAGACTTAACAGATTGGAATTCTAAACTAACAGACGATGAGCGTTACTTTATTAAGCATGTTTTAGCATTTTTTGCTGCATCTGATGGGATTGTAAACGAAAACTTAGCAGAAAACTTTGTAAATGAAGTTCAATATTCAGAAGCAAAATTCTTTTATGGTTTCCAAATCATGATGGAAAATATTCATTCTGAAACGTATTCATTATTAATTGATACATACATTAAGGATGAAGAAGAGAAAGATAGATTATTTAAGGCAATTGAAGTTTTTCCAGCAATTAAAAAGAAAGCAGATTGGGCATTAAAATGGATCGAATCTGATTCGTTTGCTGAGCGTTTAATTGCTTTTGCCGCAGTTGAAGGAATTTTCTTCTCAGGTTCTTTTTGCTCAATTTTCTGGTTAAAGAAACGTGGATTATTACCTGGATTAACATTCTCAAATGAGTTAATTTCTCGTGATGAGGGTATGCACTGTGATTTTGCTGTACACTTACATAATAATCACTTAGTAAATAAAGTGCCAAAAGAAAGAATAAGAGATATTATTATCTCAGCTTTAGATATTGAAAGAGAGTTTATTACCGAATCTTTACCTGTTAGTTTAATAGGTATGAATGCAACGTTAATGACGCAATATTTAGAGTATGTTACTGATAGACTACTTTTAGAATTCGAATGTGAAAAAGAGTATGGGTCTACCAATCCATTTGATTTTATGGAAATGATTTCATTGGAAGGAAAAACTAACTTCTTTGAAAAAAGAGTATCAGAGTACCAAAAAGCTGGAGTAAAATCTGGTGGTACAGGAAGCATCAGCTTTGATGCAGATTTTTAGGAACCAATAAGCTGCTATTTCCCCTACATGCAGTATTACTCAGCTAGAGCACTTTTTTCAGTGTTTTAGCGTTATAATCGTTTCAAAAGAAACAAACTAGTATTAACATTTTACATGTTGTCATAAACAACTATGTTTTGGCGACGCTATTAACCAAAAAAACAATATCAATATGTATGTAGTAAAAAGAGACGGCAGAAAAGAGCCTGTGATGTTCGATAAAATCACAGCAAGGGTTAGAAAAATGTGTTATGGATTAAACAATATTGTTGATCCAGTAAAAGTAGCAATGCGTGTTATTGAAGGACTGTATGATGGGGTAACTACTTCTGAATTAGATAATTTAGCAGCTGAAATTGCTGCGACAATGACAACTGCGCATCCTGACTATGCGAAATTAGCAGCTAGAATTGCCGTATCTAATTTACATAAAAATACCAAGAAATCGTTTTCGGATACAATGACCGATTTATACGAGTACATTAATCCACGTACTGGAAATAAAGCTCCCTTACTAGCAGATGATGTGTATAAAATTATCATGGATAATGCTGATAAATTAGATTCAACAATTATCTATAGCCGTGACTTTAACTACGATTATTTTGGTTTTAAAACATTAGAGCGTTCTTACTTATTAAAATTAAACGGAAACATTGTTGAACGTCCGCAACAAATGTTAATGCGTGTTGCTATAGGTATCCATAAAGAAGATATTGATGAGGCAATTGCTACATACGAATTAATGAGTAAAAAATATTTTACCCATGCAACACCAACGTTATTTAACTCAGGTACGCCAAAACCACAAATGTCATCTTGTTTCTTACTACAAATGCAAGATGATAGTATTGATGGAATTTATGATACTTTAAAACAAACAGCTAAAATTTCACAATCAGCTGGAGGTATTGGGTTATCTATTCACAATATTCGTGCTACTGGAAGTTATATTGCAGGTACTAACGGAACTTCGAATGGAATTGTACCTATGTTACGTGTATTTAACGATACAGCTCGTTATGTAGATCAAGGAGGAGGAAAGCGTAAAGGTTCATTCGCTATGTATTTAGAGCCTTGGCATGCTGATATTTTTGATTTTTTAGATTTGAAGAAAAATCATGGTAAAGAAGAAATGCGTGCACGTGATTTATTCTATGCTATGTGGATTTCAGATTTATTCATGAAACGTGTACAAGAAGATGCTGATTGGACATTAATGTGTCCACACGAATGCCCTCATTTATACGATACCTATGGTGAAGAGTTTGAGCGTTTATATACAAGTTACGAAGCTGCTGGAAAAGGAAGAAAAACTATTAAAGCACGTGATTTATGGGAGAAAATCTTAGAATCACAAATTGAAACAGGTACTCCGTACATGTTATATAAAGATGCAGCAAACCGTAAGTCAAATCAAAAGAATTTAGGAACAATCCGTTCTTCAAACTTGTGTACAGAGATTATGGAGTATACTGCAGATGATGAAGTAGCAGTATGTAACTTAGCCTCTATAGCAATACCAATGTTTGTTGCTGAAGATGAAAATGGTAATAAGTTCTTTGATCACAAAAAGTTATTTAAAGTAACTAAAAAGGTTATCAGAAATTTAGATACGGTAATTGATCGTAATTATTATCCAGTAAAAGAAGCAGAAAACTCAAACTTCCGTCATCGTCCGGTAGGATTAGGAATTCAGGGGTTAGCGGACGCTTTTATCATGTTACGTTTACCATTTACTTCAGAAGAAGCAAAGAAATTAAATCAAGAAATTTTTGAAACTTTATATTTTGCTGCTGTAACCTCATCAATGGAAGTAGCTAAAACTAAAGGAGCTTATTCAACTTACAAAGGATCTCCAATGTCACAAGGAGAGTTCCAACACAATATGTGGGGAATTAAAGATGAAGAATTAAGTGGTCGTTGGGATTGGGCTAAGTTACGTAAAGATGTAAAAAAACATGGAGTTCGTAACTCGTTATTAGTAGCGCCAATGCCTACAGCATCTACTTCTCAAATCTTAGGAAACAACGAAGCGTTTGAACCATACACTTCTAATATTTACACACGTAGAGTATTATCAGGAGAGTTTATTGTAGTAAATAAGCACTTATTAGAAGATTTAGTAGAATTAGGTTTATGGGATAACAATATGAAAGAGGATATTATGCGTGCAAATGGATCTATCCAACATATTGACATAATTCCTCAAGAACTAAAAGATTTATACAAAACAGTTTGGGAAATGAGTATGAAAGATATTATCGATATGGCACGCCATAGAGGATACTTTATTGATCAATCTCAATCGTTAAACTTGTTTATGAAAGACCCTGACTATGCGAAGTTAACTTCTATGCATTTTTATGCTTGGAAATCTGGATTAAAGACAGGAATGTATTATTTACGTACAAAATCTGCTGTAAATGCGAAGCAGTTTACGTTAAATGTAGAAAAGAAAGAAGAAGATAAGCCAATGAGCCCAGAAGAATTTAAGGCGATGGTTGAAGCTTCTAAAGAAGCAGGTCCAGATGATTGTTTAATGTGTGGGTCTTAATTAGAATTAAATTAAAAGTGATAAAGAGAAGTCGAAAGGCTTCTCTTTTTTAGTATTTTCGAAAAAAATTTTTTTACTCATAATGATGAACTGGGAACAACTCCTTTCTTTAAAGCGTTTTGGTGATACTCAAAAACGTGAGCGAGCAAAACAAGACGAAACTCGTTTGGGTTTTGAGGTAGATTTTGATAGAATTATATTTTCATCGGCTTTTCGTAGTCTACAAGACAAAACACAGGTAATTCCATTATCAAAAACCGATTTTGTCCATACACGTTTAACGCATAGTTTAGAAGTATCAGTTGTAGGGCGTACGTTGGGACGAAGAGTAGGTAAAGAGCTGTTAGAACGTCATCCACACTTAAAAGAATTAGGGTATACTTTTAATGATTTTGGTGCAATTGTAGCTGCAGCATCGGTAATGCATGATATAGGAAATCCGCCGTTCGGACATTCAGGAGAAAAAGCCATTGGAGAATACTTTAAAACAGGAAAAGGGCTTCAGTATAAAGATCAATTAACTGATTCGGAATATCAAGATTTAATAGATTTTGAAGGAAATGCCAACGGGTTTAAAATTCTTACAGAAAACAGAGAAGGAGTTCAAGGTGGCTTGCGCTTATCGTATGCAACTCTAGGAGCTTTTTTAAAGTACCCTAAAGAGAGTTTACCAAAGAAACCAACTAATCATATAGTAGATAAGAAATACGGCTTTTTTCAGTCAGAAAAAGATGCTTTTTTAGATGTAGCTCAAGATTTAGGGTTATTAAAAAAAGAATCTGAAGGAATTTCTTATTACCGACATCCATTAGCGTATTTAGTAGAAGCGGCAGATGATATTTGTTATACAATTATCGATTTTGAAGATGGAATCAATCTAGGTTTAATCGAAGAAGATTATGCTTTAGAGTATATGATTATGTTGGTAAAAGATGCTATTGATAGCAAAAAATACCATTCATTACAACACACTAAAGATCGGGTAAGTTATTTACGAGCTTTAGCCATAGGAGTATTAATTAATGAAGCAGTGACTATCTTTTTAGATAATGAAGAAGCCATTTTAAAAGGAACATTTGATAAAGGATTGTTAGATAAGTGTAAATATGAAGCTCAGATTAATGATATTATTAAAATAAGCGTTGATAAAATTTACAGAAGTAAAGAAGTTGTTGAAAAAGAAGTAGCAGGATATAAAATTATTGCAGATTTATTAGATGTTTTTGTAACAGCTTTAAATAATAAATTTGATAGTAGACAATCTAATTATGATAAGTTAGTATTGAATTTAATTCCACAAGAGTATCAACAAGAAAAAGAAAGCCTATACGATAGAATTATGCAAATCTCTAGCTACGTCGCAGGTTTATCAGATGGATATGCTATTCGTTTGCACAGAAAAATAATGGGAAATATTAGTTAGTTATGAACTTCATAAAATAAAAAAGAGATGCTATTTAGCATCTCTTTTTTATTTTATATAATTATTTTTTTAGTTGTTTCTCAGCAATTTTTTCAAGCTCATCATACCAATTTTGTCCAAATTTTCTAATTAAAGCTTGTTTTACAAATTTGTATACAGGAACACTCAACTCTTTTCCTAAAGAGCAAGCATCGTCACAAATTTCCCATTTGTGGTAGTTTACAGCTGCAAACTCACTATAATCTTTTACACGAACAGGGTACAAATGACAAGAAACAGGCTTTTTCCAATCCACAATACCTTGGTTATATGCTTCTTCAATGGCACATAGGGCAGTGCCCTTATCATCAAAAATAACATAGGCACAATCAGCATCATTAATTAAGGGAGTTTCTAGTTCACCAAAATCACTAGTAACCCAAGTACCTTGCTTTTCAATTGCTTCAATTCCTTCTTTTCGTAAAAACGGTTTTATCTTAGGGTAAATTTCCTCTAAAATTGTTGTTTCCTCTTTTTCAAGGGGTGCACCTGCATCACCATCTATACAACAAGCTCCTTTGCATGCAGATAAGTTACAGACAAACTCTTTTTCTATAAGGTCTTCTGAAACTATTGTTTTTCCTAATTGAAACATAATTTGTGTTTAAAATTGGAAGTTTGCATTAACTTCCCGTAAATTTAAATGCAAAAATACTAGATTGTAACATTACTTATATAATTTTGCACGCGAAAATATATCAACTATGGACTTTAACTTCAAAGAAATTTTTACTGCCTTTATGGTATTGTTTGCGGTAATTGATATTGTTGGAAACATTCCTATCATTATTGATTTACGTAAAAAAGTAGGACACATTCAATCAGAAAAAGCTTCTGTAATAGCAGGATTTATTATGATTCTGTTTTTATTCTTAGGACAGCGACTATTAAATTTAATAGGTATAGATGTACACTCATTTGCAGTAGCAGGTGCATTTATTTTATTTTTTCTAGCATTAGAAATGATATTAGGAATTACTCTTTATAAAGAAGATGATGAAGAAGCATTAAGTGCAACGGTTTTTCCGTTAGCATTTCCATTAATTGCAGGCCCTGGTAGTTTAACAACATTACTTTCATTACGAGCAGAATTTAATCTTGAAAATATTATTGTAGCTGTTTTATTAAACGTAATTGTAATTTATATTGTGTTAAAAACATCTAGTAAGATTGAAAAAGTAATTGGGCCAAATGGAATTAAAATTATTAGAAAAATATTTGGTGTAATTTTATTAGCTATAGCAGTTAAATTATTTGCAGCTAATTTTAAAATGTTGATAGCGTAATATGATTTTTGATGTACTTATTGTAGGAGGTGGAGTATCAGGAATGCAATGTGCCTTAGTTTTAGGTTCTGCACTTACTAAAGAATATGCTAAGGGTAAAAAAGTAGGTATTATAATTCATCAGCGTTCTTCTCATTTGCAAGATGCGCTTTTTAACAATGTTCTTGGGTTAGTTCCTGGAACTTTAGGAAAAGATATTTTAGAGGAGGGTAGAGGTCAGTTAGAAGAATTATACCCTGAAGTATCTCAAATTGAGAATGAAAAAGTAATAGCTGTTTTTGAAGAGGAAAATAAGTACAAAGTTATTACAAACAAAAAAGAATATTACAGTAAAAATGTAGTTATTGCGCTCAATTACTCTAAACCTTTTGATATAGCAGGATTAGAACAATATGTAGAACGTCATATTCGTGCAAATGCAATGAAGGATAGAATACAACTACGTAATTTTAATCACTTAATTAAAGAAGGACTATATGTCTGCGGAACTTTAGCTGGTTGGAGAAGTCAGTTTGCAATAGCAGCCGGTAGTGGAGCAAGTGTAGCGACAGATATTTTAACTATATGGAATGATAATGTACCTACCAAAGTACATGATAAACATAAAAAAGACTAATTATTTAATATAAATCATGAAGAAAGTAATAGTAGTAATAGCAATGTTAGCATTGTTTATTAACTGTGGGGGAAGTGACAGTGAAGTTGTACCAGCTGAAGATAAAGTTGTAGCTGTTGATGATTCTTTTGAAGCAGAAGAAAATACAGCGACTGTATTGCCTAGTTTTTTAGTAAATGATACATATACATCTGGAAAGGTAAAAATTACTTTTGAAGCTTCCTCAGCAAGAAACGGGGTTATAGTAGAAGAGAATAATACTTTTAAATATACACCAGCAAAAGATTTTGTGGGTAGAGACTCTTTCAAATATACTATTTGTAGTACAACTTCAACAAGTAACTGCTCTTCCGCGACAGTAATTATTGATGTGATTGCTTCTGCTAATGGAAATTCAGGAAGTTTCAATATCCCTTCTGAATTATCAGAATATTATAAGGATGTAGATTTCACTTTAACAGGAAGTTCTTTAAAAGATGTTTTAGCCACTGAAATTATAGATAGTCATACTACCTTCTTAGACTATACACCAGGTATTTGGAATGTATTAAAACAATCAGATTTAGATCCTACAGACAATACTAAGGTGGTTTTAATTTATGGTTATGACGATACAGATGGTAATTATGTAACAGATAGAACTCGTAGTAAAGACGCAAATGGCGGAAATACAGGAGACTGGAATAGAGAGCATGTGTTTCCAAAATCACTAGGAACGCCTGATTTAGGTACATCTGGTCCAGGAGCAGATGCACATCATTTAAGACCATCAGATGTGAGTTTTAACTCTCAAAGAGGAAATAAACTATTTGCTACTGGTTCTGGAAATGCAGGAGATGTTTCTGGAAACTGGTATCCAGGTGATGAATGGAAAGGTGATGTAGCACGTATGATGATGTATATGTACTTACGTTATGGTAGTCAATGTTTACCAAAAAATGTAGCTGTAGGATCTGTTGTAGCGTCAGATAGTAATATGGTTGATTTGTTATTAGAGTGGAATGCTCAAGATCCTGTTTCAGATTTAGAAATACAACGAAACAATATTGTTGCTAATGAACAAGGAAATAGAAACCCATTTATTGATAACCCTTACCTAGCTACAGTAATTTGGAGTGGTAATGAAGCTGAAAATACTTGGAAATAAAGTATAAGTAAAATTAAAGAAGCAAAAGCCTGAGTATATACTCAGGCTTTTTTGATTTAATAATAGATAGTCCCCCACAGATTATCATATTGTAATCATTAGCGACAAATGTATCTTCTTTTTATTCTTTTAAATTATAAAAAGGCATGAGTGTGTAAATATCAAGCATAAAAAAACCGAAGCGTTAGCTTCGGTTTTTTCTATATAAGTAAGGTTGTATTTTATCCTTTAAAACTAGCTTTTAAGAACTCAGAGTTCATACGAGCAATGTTTTCTAAAGAAATTCCTTTAGGACATTCAATTTCACAAGCTCCAGTGTTTGTACAGTTTCCAAAACCTTCTAAATCCATTTGAGCAACCATGTTTTTAACACGCTCAGTAGCCTCTACTTGACCTTGAGGTAGTAAAGCATACTGAGATACTTTAGCTCCCACAAATAACATTGCAGAAGAGTTTTTACATGTAGCTACACAAGCACCACAACCAATACAAGTTGCAGCATCCATAGCTTTATCAGCATTTTCTTTAGGAACTAAGATAGCATTTGCATCTGTGGTGTTTCCTGACGTGTTTACTGAAATATAACCACCTGCTTGTTGAATTCTTTCAAAAGAACCTCTATCAACTACTAAATCTTTAATTACTGGGAAAGCAGCAGCTCTAAATGGCTCAATTGTAATAGTGTCGCCATCTTTAAACATACGCATGTGTAACTGACAAGTAGTTACTCCACGGTCAGGGCCATGTGCTTCACCGTTAATGTACATAGAACACATACCGCAAATTCCTTCACGACAGTCGTGATCGAATGCTACAGGTTCTTCACCAGTGTTTACTAATTGTTCATTTAATACGTCCATCATTTCTAAGAAAGACATATGCTCAGAAATATCGGTCACCTTATATTCGACCATTTTTCCTTTATCACTTGCGTTTTTTTGACGCCAAATTTTAAGTGTTAAATTCATAATTCTCTCTTATTTGTATGAACGTTGTTTTAATTCAATATCGTTAAACTCTAATTCTTCTTTGTGTAAAACAGCATCAGCTGGTTCACCTTTATATTCCCAAGCAGCAACGTAAGCAAAATTAGCATCATCACGTTTTGCTTCTCCTTTTTGAGGCCCGTCTAATTCAACAGACTCTTCTCTAAAGTGACCTCCACAAGATTCTGTTCTGTTTAAGGCATCTTTAGCGAATAATTCTCCAAGCTCTAAGAAATCAGCAACTCTTCCTGCTTTTTCTAATTCTGGGTTCATTTCATTCGCATCTCCTGGAACAGTTACGTTTTTCCAGAAGTCTTCGCGTAACGCTTTAATTTCAGCCATAGCTTCTTTTAAACCTTGTTCGTTACGTGCCATTCCACATTTTTCCCACATGATTTTTCCTAATTTCTTGTGGTAATAATCTACAGAATGTTCTCCTTTATTGTTAATGAAGAAATTGATACGATCTTTAACTGCTTTCTCAGCTTCTTCAAATTCTTTAGTTTCAGTTGAAATTTTACCTGTACGGATATCATTAGATAAGTAATTACCGATTGTATAAGGTAATACGAAATATCCGTCAGCTAAACCTTGCATTAATGCAGAAGCTCCTAAACGGTTAGCACCGTGATCAGAGAAGTTTGCTTCACCAATAGCATAACAACCATCAATGGTAGTCATTAAGTTATAATCTACCCAAATTCCACCCATTGTATAGTGAGTTGCAGGATAAATCATCATTGGTGTTTTATATGGATTGTCATCAACAATCTTTTCATACATTTGGAATAAGTTCCCGTATTTAGCCTCTACTACTTTTTCACCTTCCTCAATAATTTTTTCTTGAGTAGGGTTTTTAATTCCGTGTAATTTACACTGCTCTTTACCGTAACGTTCAATCGCCGATTTAAAGTCTAAGTAAACAGCTTCTCCTGTAGCGTTTACACCATAACCAGCATCACAACGCTCTTTTGCAGCACGAGAAGCTACATCACGAGGTACTAAGTTACCAAATGCAGGATATCTTCTTTCTAAGTAGTAATCTCTATCTTCTTCAGCAATTTGAGTTGGTTTTAATTTTCCTTCTCTAATTGCTAATACATCTTCCATTTTCTTAGGAACCCAAATACGACCATCGTTACGTAACGATTCTGACATTAAGGTTAATTTAGACTGGTAGTCACCTGAACGAGGAATACAAGTTGGGTGAATTTGCGTGTAACAAGGGTTTGCAAAGAATGCTCCTTTTTTGTGAACTTTCCAAGCCGCTGTTGCGTTAGACCCCATTGCGTTGGTTGATAAAAAATACACATTTCCGTATCCACCAGAAGCAATTACTACTGCGTGTGCAGAGTGACGCTCAATTTCACCAGTAACTAAGTTACGAGCAATAATACCACGAGCCTTTCCATCAACAATTACCAAATCTAACATTTCATGACGATTGAACATTTCAATCTTACCACGAGCAATTTGACGGTTCATTGCTGAATAAGCTCCTAATAATAATTGCTGACCAGTTTGGCCTTTCGCATAGAAAGTACGAGATACTAATACCCCACCAAACGAACGGTTATCTAATTGTCCACCATAATCACGAGCAAAAGGAACTCCTTGCGCCACACATTGATCGATGATGTTTGCAGAAACCTCAGCTAAACGGTAAACGTTTGCTTCACGAGAACGGTAATCTCCACCTTTTACTGTATCGTAAAATAAACGGTAAAAAGAGTCACCATCTCCTTGATAGTTTTTTGCAGCGTTAATACCACCTTGTGCTGCAATAGAGTGTGCACGACGAGGTGAATCTTGGTAAGCAAAAGCTTTAACGTTATATCCTAATTCTGCTAAAGTTGCAGAAGCAGAACCACCCGCTAAACCAGTACCTACTACAATAACGTCAATTAAACGCTTGTTAGCAGGGTTTACCAAGTCAATTTTATCTTTATAAGTTGTCCATTTATCTTTTAATGGACCTTTTGGAATTTTTGAATCTAAAGTTGCCATACTTGTTGCGTATTAGTGATTGAAATGATGAAATAATGCAATAATTACGAATCCTAACGGAATTAAGATTGCGTAAAGCTTACCAAAAGTTTTCAATCCTTTAGTATATTTATTATTTGCTCCCACAGATTGGAAAGCAGAATTAAATCCGTGTAATAAGTGTAAAGCTAAGAATACAAAAGCAATTACATAAGCACCAACTCTAATAGGGCTTAAGAATTTGTGTTGTAATTCATGGAAGTACCTAAACTCACCATCGTGTAAACCACTCCAATCACCTTGAATAAATTTGGTGTTGATTTCAGGAAACCAAAAATCGATAAAGTGTAATACAATAAATGCTAAAATAGCAGCTCCACTGTAAATCATGTTTCTACTCATCCAAGTAGAATTTGCAGCTCCGTTATTTTTAGCATAGCTAACTTTACGTGCACTTTTGTTTTTAATTTCTAAGATGAATCCCATTACAAAGTGAAACACTACACCAATAATTAAAATTGGTTGCATTACATATTGAATTAACGGATTCGTCCCCATAAAGTGCGACAATTTGTTAAATGTTGCTCCGTTATCTGGAAAAATCGAAGTAATGTTAATTGCAAAATGTTGTAATAAGAAAAACATCAGGAAGAATGCCGAAAGTGCCATGGCAAACTTTCTTCCGATAGAAGATTTTAGTAATCCGCTCATTATTTTGTTTGTTGATTAAATAATAGCACAAATTTAAGAGGATGACAGTACTTGAACAAACTTTACGAATTGTTTTCTTAAATATTTAGAATGGGTTTAAATAATAGTTTTAAAAAACTGTTTTTCTTAATGTTTATGAGGGTATGAATGGAGGTGAGTCAATGTTTTTTGGTATGGATGCTTTTAAAAACCGTATTTTCTAAACGTTAAATTAACTCTTGGGTTTAAATATTTAGGGTTTTCAGGTAGGCTATGTTCGTAGTATTCTTGACAGCGTTCTTCCATAACCAACAAACTTCCGTGCTTTAAAAGTATTTTGTTTTCAACCATCGTTTTGTTTTCTCGGATATAAAATAAACGTTCTTCACCTAAACTAATTGAAGGAATAATATCAGTGTTTCCAAAAGCCATTTTATCTGAGTGATAATCAATACCAGAGTTTCCATCAGGATAATAAATACAAACACAAGTTTTAAATTCTTGTCCAGTAAGTTCTTCAATCTGTTTTTTTATTGGAAACATATATTTTGGCCATTCCATAATGTTTCCCCAATCTGATTTTGGAAAAACATTTTTCCTTATCAAATCAGAGTCAACAAACATTAATTTACCAAAGTTGTATTTAATTACATCATCAGAAGAAAGTTTAATTTCCATCATATTTGTGAGTTCAGAGAGGCTTGTTAATTGCTTAAATAACTCTGTAGCTTCTTTTTCAGGTAAAAAATTAGGGTTGTAACTGATAACATTGTTAAGGTTAGTTGACATTTTATATTGTTAGTTGATGGTTAAGTTCAGTATTGATGCCAATTCTTCAGGTTTTTCAAGAGGAACCATATGACCACAATTCTTAATCATTATATATGTTCCTTTTTCAGTTTTATTGGCAAGCTCTTTTAGTTTTTTTGGTTTGATAAGCGCATCATTTTCGGCAGCAATAAAAAGGATAGGTATGTTTAAATTTAAAACTTTTTGTGAAATATTTAATCTAGTTGAAGTTGCTTTTAATTGACGGAGTAGTACATCTTTTCCTAAATCAGCATCCATTTTTTTAATAACAGAAATAATTTCGGAATTACTGTGATTATCTGGATATAGAAATTGTTGAATTCTTGCTTGAGAGATTCCTTTGTAGGTGTGTTTTTCTAAAAAGTCAATAGTGTTTTTTCGCAATTGGATTTCGTTATCGTTTAATCCATCAGTGTTGGCAGCAACTACAACCAACTTTTTTACTTTTTCAGGATAGTGAACACTAAAGTTCATGGCGGAAAACCCACCTAAAGAAAACCCAATAATTGCAGCAGGTTCTTCAATGTAATTCAGTATAGTTTGATTAATTTCCTTAAAAGAGTTAGCAGGAGTAATATCAATATGAATAGGTTGTATATTTTCTAACTTAGGAAAAACAAATTGCCATAAATCTACTGTACACATTGTACCTGAAATAAAATATACCTTTTGCATTTATTGGTTGTAATTAGAATTGACTAAACATTTGTTGTTTTTCCACTTTCTTTTGAGAGACTCTTTAGAAATGATTTTATCATCACAAGTTAAAAAATTTCCTTTTTTATCTTTTTTAATAATTTTTAATTTTCCTTGGAGTATAGCATTGATTACTCTGTAAATCAATCCCCTTTTAGGAAGGTTGTTACCTTTTTTAGATAAAGTTAAGCCAACCTCATTGTTAAATAAATCCATTTCAGAAGAAATTTTATCAGGAATAACACCATCTTCTAACTTTCTGTCTTTGTATGTTTTGTAGTTGTCTTTTTCGTGAGCCTTACCAAGTGAACGGGCTGCGTTTTCTCCAATTTCTTGTTGTAATAAAGCCATCCAAAAAGCATGACGAAATGCATCTACTTGTCCACCTGCGTAATCCCCGTCTAGTAGGGGAGAAACTCTTAGAGAGTCACTTACTCTTAATGCTTCACGTGAAACAATAAAAGCTTTTTTAGCTTTAAAAGGGTGGAGTAGTACCCATGTTTTTTGAGCTCCTTGTAGTTTTTTAAATTGTTGCCAGTTGGATTGGGCGTTGGTTACAAGATTAAAAATCATGAAAACTATGATAAATACTTTTTGCATTAAAATATTTTTTTAAATCAAAGATATATTGGTTTTGTCAGCTCTTCCTGTTTTTTTCGACAAACGATAAAACTATGTATAAATGGCGGTACAAGATATTCAAAACTATTCCTATCAAAATATTTTTTCGTTACAAACAGTTCAGTTTGAAGAACTATGTGTGGTAAACTCACCACAGCAAATAGATCAATACAAAGTATTTTGGATAAAAGAAGGAACAGGTAGATATAACATCGATTTTAAAAGTTATTCTTTTGAAGATGGAGTATTGTTTTTTTTATCACCAGGACAAGTGTTTTCAGTAGAATCAGAAAAAATTAAAGAAGCTTATCAACTTAGTTTTACTAGAGATTTTTACTGTATTCAAACGCACGATGCTGAGGTATCGTGTAATGGGGTATTGTTTAATAATATATATGAAACACCTTTTGTAGTACCTTCAGGAAAAGAAGTCTCAAAATTAGATTTTATTCTTCAAAATTTAATAGAGGAGTTTGAGTTAGAAGAAACAGCGCAATACGATATGTTACAATCGCTTTTAAAACAATTTATTGTATATTCTGTACGGATAAAAAAAGAAAAAGATGTTGTAAAGGAGAGTGTAGAAACCAAGCTTTTTAAAGATTTTAGTTTATTGGTAGAACAAAATTTTAAAAAGATACACCGAGTTACAGAATATGCCTATCGATTAGGTTTATCACCAAAATCCTTAACCAAACACCTTCAAAAAATAGGAACAGAAACACCAAGCGACTTTATAAAAAATAGAATTATAACCGAAGCAAAAAGGTTGTTGTTATATACAGATGATTCTATTAAAGAAGTTGCTTTTGATTTAGGATTCAATGACCCTGCGTACTTTTCTCGATTTTTTACAAAATCTACTGGGCAATCGCCAAAACAATTTAAAAGAAGCTATAGCTTATAAAAGAAAAAACCACGCAACGCGTGGTAAACTACACAACTAATAAAGTTTTTTGTTACACTAATACAAACAACCTTTTTTCGACGAGATAAAAGTACTACAGTAAACATGTTAATACGTTACCTGTACTTTATGAAACCGTGAATAAAAAGCTAGCTTTTTGTAAGAAAACTGTTAGCAAAACAGTATGTCCAAGTTTTAAGAACCTTTGTCCATTTTTTAAGGTCTATTCCTGTCGCACCTTTGTACCAGAATTCAAAAACAACGAATTATGAGAACAGAAATTAACCAATGCCCAAATTGTTGGGGATATCAAGAATACGACGAGCAGTTTCCAGAAAGAGAATTATGTAACTGCGAAAAAATAAACTAAAAAGACAACATTAAAATTATGAGTACAAGAATTGAAACTTTAGATCCAGAAACCACAACAGGAAAATCAAAAGAATTGTTTGATGCAGTTCAAAATAAGTTAGGATTTATTCCAAACCTAATTAAAGTAATGGGGAATTCACCAGCACTTTTACAAAGTTATTTAAGCTTAGGAGAATTAAACGGAAGTGGAAACTTTTCAAACAAGTTTAGAGAGCAATTAGCTTTAGTTATTGCAGAAGAAAATGAATGTAACTATTGTTTATCTGCACACACAGCCATAGGAAAAAATAATGGTTTATCAGAAGAAGAAATTGAACAAAACAGACAAGCTGAGGCTTCTGGTGCTAAAACCAAAGCAGGTTTAAAATTTGCGCAAAGTGTTACAAAAAACAAAGGAAATGTGAGTTCAGCAGAAATAACTGAGGTAAAAGCAGCAGGATATAACGACGGAGATATTTTAGAAATCGTTTTAAATGTTGTTGCAAATACCTTAACAAATTATGTAAACCATATTGCAGAAACCGAAGTTGATTTTCCAAAAGTAGAAGCAGGTAAGTTTAAACAAAACGCATAAAAAACGAATAGCTCTTGTAGCCTTATTAACAGAGTGTAGTTATGGGGTTTTGGTTGCAAAGCTATTCGTCTTAAAAAAAAGTAAAACCATAAAAATCAATAAAAATGAAAAAAGTAGTAGCTATTTTAGTATTATTAGTAGGATTTGCATTTACAGCAAATGCACAAAAAGCAAAAACCATTTCTTTAGAACAAACAAAAGGAAAGTTTACCCAACAGTCTTTAACACTTTCTGAAGGAACGTATGTTTTTGAAATTTCTAATAAAAATGTTGGACATGATGTAGGTTTTGTATTAGCGCCAAAGGGAAAAACAGATGAAAAGCATCATATAAAAAATGCATACGTAACATCTTTGGTAAAAAACAATAGTAAGTCAAGCTCTAAAAAAGTAACCTTAACAAAAGGAGAGTACGTTTACTTTTGCCCGTTGAATCCAACACCTCAATACACTTTAACGGTGAAGTAATAATTAAAATTTGATTAATAATTTTAAAGAGCCCTTATTTAGGGCTCTTTTGTGTTTTTAATAAAAAGAGATTTTATTTATTCAACACGTGAAAACATGCTTCCTAGTCCGTCGTAATTATTATCGGAAATCTCTAAGACGTTAGGTTTTGTAACTCTAATGATTCCTGACAGTATAATTCCAGAAATTTGTTGGTCACCAGATAGTTGTATGAATCTTTCTTCTTTATTTGAATAAATAGCTTTTTTCATTGTTAGAGTATAGGTACCTTTTAAAGTTTCTTTACCATCTTCAAAAATTGAAAACTGATAGTTTTTTTCTAAGGTAAGTTGTACTTTTTTACTAAGTGACTCAGGGGTTTTATGAATGTGGTTTCCAAAACCACCATCGGTATTGGTCCAATTCCAAGTTCCGACCAAATCGGAATTATCAAATTTGTTTATTTGGCTAGAAGCACATGAAATAAGTGCGAAAGCGAATATGTAAAGTAGGTTTTTCATCGTGAAGGGTTTTTGTTTATTTTTTGTTCTCTTCCAATTAGGAAATATAAAACAGTACCAAAAAAGTTAGCTAATAAAACAACGAGAATCCAAACAATTTTATTGTTTCCTTTAAACTCACTTTTTAAAATATCAACAAGAGCAATAATTGTTGGAATAATTCCAATTAAAATAATTAAGATTAAAATTAGTTGCCATACTCCAATCATTTCTAAATAAGTCATCATCATAACAATTTTTAAACACTAAAAATAGTAAAAAACAAGAAAAACAAAAACGTCATTAAAATTTCCAAAAAAAGGAGTTTTAATGACGTTTTTAAAAGTATGGGAAATGATACTATTTATTCATAATATCTTCTATTTCGTCAGCTTCAATAGGTATGTTGCGCATTAAGTTGAATGGCTCACCTGTTTCTTGAACAACAACATCATCCTCTAAACGAATACCAAAACCTTCATTAGGAATATAAATACCAGGTTCAACTGTAAATACTTGGTTTGCTTGCATTGGCTCATGTAACAATCCGTAGTCATGCGTATCTAGCCCCATGTGGTGAGAAGTACCGTGCATAAAATACTTTTTGTATGCTGGCCAGTTAGGATCTTCGTTTTGAACATCTGCTTTGTCTAATAACCCTAAACCTAATAATTCCGAAGTCATTAATTTACCAACTTCAACATGATACTCAGCCCAAAGAGTTCCTGGAACTAACATTTTTGTCGCGTCATTTTTTACACGATTTACAGCATTATATACCTCTTTTTGTCTGTCTGTAAAACGTCCAGAAACAGGAATTGTACGAGACATATCTGATGAATAGTTAGCGTATTCAGCACCAACATCCATTAAAATTAAATCACCAGCCTTACATTGTTGGTTATTTTCAATGTAGTGTAACACGTTTGCATTGTTACCTGAAGCAATAATAGGTGTATAAGCGAATTTCTTAGATCGATTTCTGATAAATTCGTGAATGTATTCTGCTTCAATTTCGTATTCCCAAACTCCTGGTTTTACGAAATCTAATACACGTCTAAATCCTTTTTCAGTAATATCACAAGCAGTTTGAATTAAATCAATTTCAATTTGATCTTTTACTGAACGTAAACGTTGTAAAATAGGGTTACTTTTTGCTACTGAATGTGCAGGATATTTGTTTAATAGCCACTTAGTAAAACGTGCTTCACGAGTTTCAGTTTCAACATTTGCACGATAGTGCTCGTTGGTATTAATATAAACGGTATCAGCTAAAGCCATCATTTCAGCTAATACTTTTTCTAAATCTTGTAACCAGTGTACGTTTTTAATTCCGCTAGTTTCTAAAGCCTTTTCTTTGGTTAGTTTTTCACCTTCCCAAACAGCAATATGCTCATTAGTTTCACGTAAAAATAGTACTTCACGTAAATTTTCTTTCGGACAATCAGGAAATAAAATTAAGATACTCTCTTCTTGATCAACACCACTTAAAAAGAAAATATCACGATGTTGTTCAAAAGGTAAAGTGCTATCGGCACTTACAGGGTAAATATCGTTTGAGTTAAAAACGGCTAAACTATTATGCTTCATTTGAGCCATAAAGTTTTTGCGATTTTTTATAAATAATTGACTGTTTATTGCGTCGTACTTCATAATGATTCAATTAAATTGATAAGATTCCCTCAAAAATACGGAAAGAAACTGTGCAAATATTAGCCATTTGGCGCTAATTTATATTTTTTCGAATTCTACTCATATGTCGAGTAGAAATTCCTAAAAATGAAGCTAAATAATGTAGTGGGACTTCTTGAAGTAATTTGGGTTCATTTACGAGTAGCTTTTTATAACGTTCTTCAGGAGTTAAGGTCAACAAATCAATACGGTAATCGTCAATTAAAAAAATTTGATTTTCTATAAAGTTGTAATAAAATTGATGAAAAGCCTTGTTGTTTTTCATTAGGTGTTTAAAATCATTAATTTTTAACCCCCAAAGTTTACAGGCGCTTAATGCTTTTATATTTTTAGGGGAAGGAGTTTGTTGCAAAAAACTCTTTAAGGATGAGGCGAATCCGTTTCTTAAAGCTAAATAGGTGGTTTTTTCTTGTCCAGAAACGGTAACAGCGTATTGTAAAATACCACTCTCTACAAAACAGAAATACCGACAAGCTTCTCCTTTTTTTACTAGAAATTCATTTTTTGATAAGGAAAACTCTTTAAAACAGTCAATAATTTCTGGAATTAACGTGTTTAAGTTTTCATCATTTATGATGTTTTGTATGCGCTGTGTAATAGCTTTTTTAGAAGCGTCCATTTATGGAAATAAATTTTAGCTTAAAAGTATAAAAAAAGGATGCTTTTTACAGCATCCTTTGAAATAATTTATGTTAAGTGAGTTATTCTAACTCAACTGTTCCCATATCTGTATTTTCTCCTAATACTACAGTAACTTCTTCAACTGTTTTAGCAGTTAATCCAGAAGCTTCATCAGGATTAAAAGTTACGCTATAAGTACCAGCAGGTACTCCGTGTAACATAAATTTACCTTCTTCATTTGTTAAAGCAGTGATAGGTTCTTCGGTACCAGAAACAGCACTAACCTCTACTTGGTATTCAAAAGGATTTACCATTCCAGAAATAGCTCCAGAAGCAGCTTCAGTAGTTACTCTAATAGTTGGCTTTAAGCTGTAGTCACCAGTACCTTCAACTACGATTGACTTATCAACCATAAAATCTAAGATAAACGTGTACTTTACACCACCTACTAAATCTTGGTGTACGTTTAATTTTAATCCTGATTGTTGAGCGCTAGGGGTTGCTAAAGGAAAAGTTTCTCCATTTACAACAATAGAATTGTTATCACCTAAAACTAAGCGAATTTGACCAATTTTACCAGCAGGTATTTCAGTATCCACTAATAAAGCGTCAATACCACCTGTTAACTCAAGTAAGTTGTATACTTGTGGAGTAACGTTTCCAAGGCTTTGCCAACCATTTTCTTCGTCTCCAGAGTTAATCATAACATCCTGTACGTCGATGTTTACTTCATCGTAATCTCCAGGAGCATCTACCAAGCGTACTGCTACTTTAGACATTTGTGGGGTGTCGTCACTAGAACAGCTAATAAAAGCGGTAAAGAAAGTTGCTAATGCAACTAGTAATAAAACATGTTTTTTCATAATTATTGGTTTTTGTAATACACAGTAATTATAACAAGATTTATACCAAAATATTGCTTTGTTTAATTAGTAAGATTCTCAAATAACTGATAAAGAGCAAGATAAATTTGTTATTGAGGTGTTTTATTATTATTCCTTCTATTACGGTTGTTTCGCTTTCTAGGAGTATGTTTTTTTGAGTTTTCTGCTGAGGTTTTTTTTGTTTTTTTCTTTGGATCAGAAGAGGCTTTAAACGGCTTTTTAGCTGGTTTATTTCTAGGTTGCTGCTTTGGTCGTTCAGTTTTAATTTCATCTTTTATGGTAGATAAATCAAACCCTTCTAACTGAGAAACGATAATTTTTTGTCCTAATAACTTCTCAATACTTTTTAAGTATGCTTCCTCTTCTTGCGATACTAATGAAATAGCTTCTCCGCTAGCACCGGCTCTTCCTGTTCTACCAATTCGGTGTACATAATCTTCAGGAACGTTTGGAAGTTCAAAATTAATAACATGTGGTAGCAATGGAATGTCTAATCCACGAGCAGCAATATCAGTAGCTACCAAAACACGAATAGAGTTGTCTTTAAAGCCTTTTAAGGCTTTAGTTCTTGCTCCTTGACTTTTGTTTCCGTGAATAGCTGCGGCAGAAATTCCTCTTTTAACTAGTTTTTCAGTCAATCTATTAGCACCATGTTTAGTTCGAGTAAAAATTAAAACTTGATTCCAATTCCCTTTTGAAATTAATTGACCAACTAATTCGGTTTTCTTGCTTTTCGGAACTTTGTATAGTTTCTGATTTACTTTTTCAGCAGTCGTATTTTCAGGAGCTGCTTCAACCATCACAGGATTGTGTAAAATACTTTGCGCTAATTTTTTTATTTCTTTGGAAAAAGTAGCTGAAAACAATAAGTTTTGACGTTTTTGAGGTAAAAAAGAGATTATTTTTTTAATATCTCGTAAAAAACCCATGTCTAGCATTCTATCTGCTTCATCTAAAACTAAAACATCTACACGTTTTAAAGAAAGTTGATTTTGTTCGTGTAAATCTATTAATCTACCAGGAGTAGCTACCAAAACATCAATTCCGTTTTTAAGTGTTGCTATTTGTGAACTAGGTTTTACTCCGCCAAAAATAGCGGTAGATTTAATATTTAAATGTGTACTGTATTCGCGCACATTATCATATACCTGAGCTGCTAACTCTCTTGTAGGTGTTAGTACCAATGCTTTGATTGGACGATATTTTGGATTCTTTTTTTCTGATATGTTTTGTAAAATAGGCAAGGTAAACCCTGCTGTTTTACCTGTTCCGGTTTGTGCAGAAGCTAATACGTCTTTGCCTTCTAAAATAACTGGAATTGCTTTTTCTTGAATAGGAGAGGGAGTTTCATACCCTTTTTCGGTTACAGCTTTCACTAAAGCTTTTGATAAACCTAACGATGTAAATGTCATATATAATTCTTCAGTAGTACCTAAAGAAGACACTACTATGAGCCAACAAAGGTACTGCTATTTTATTGGGCTTCGGCTATAAATAAAAAAGACGCCTTATTAAGACGTCTTTTTTTAAGTTTTAGTATGTGTTTAACTTTTAGCCATGGCGCTTTTAATAACACCAACAATAACTAGTAAAACAGCTCCACCGACACCACTGGCTGCAATGTTACCGATAATACCAGAAATATCAACATTTAACATTCCTAGTAATTGAGCTCCTAGGCCTCCTCCTAAAATCCCAACGACAGAGTTCCAAATGGTACCTAAAGAAAACTTTTTTAACAATGCACCAGCAAGATTACCACCTACTGCCCCGCTTAATAAGCTAATAAGAAATTCCATAATTTATAATTTTTGATTAGTTAATTGGAATTAAAGTAAGTGAAAATTAACGTATAAAACAAATAAAATCAGATTGTTATATTTTACCCAAATGAAATAAAGCGTCGCCCATATTAATAATAGGGAAGTTGTTTTTAGCAATAATATAACCGTCATAAGGAGACTTTACTGAGAAATTAGTTTCTCCATAGGTATCCATAATATGTCCTAAAACCTGTCCTTTTTTTACTTTTTCTCCATTGTGAAGAATAGGGGTAAATAAGCCCGCAACTTTAGCTCTAACCCATTTGTGTTTATTAATGTGTATTGAAGTTGGGTTTTTAGGTATTTCTATACTTTCTTTTACCATTTTAAAGTGTTTTAAAATACGAAGAGTTCCATTAATACCTTGTTGAATAGCTTTTTCTTCTAGTCTTAATGATTCTCCTCCTTCATATACAATTACAGGAATATTGTTTTTATAACATTGATTTCTAAAAGATTTTGGAATAAGTCTAGAGCCAAACATAAAAGGAGCATTAAAAATATTGGCTAGCTGAAGAGCTCTATCATCTTCAGGAGTATATCGTATTTGCGGAAAGTTATTTCGTTGTTCTCCTCCTGTATGGAAATCAATAGCAAAATCTACATTATTTGTAATCTCTTTCATTAAGTAATATGCCATTCTGCTTGCCAAAGAACCAGTTTTTGAACCTGGAAAACTTCTATTTACATCTTTGCCATGCATATCGCGAGACATGTTTAAAAAACCAAAAATGTTCAATAATGGAACTACAATAACACAACCACGATGAATTTTGTACGATTTATCAATTAACATTCTACGTACTAATTCAACACTATTTACTTCGTCACCATGTAAACCACCTTGTAGTAGAATAGTTGGCCCTAATTGGTCACCATTAAAAATATACACAGGAATTTCTATTAGAGTTCCTGTAGGCAATCTATCAATAGGAATTTTAATTAGTTTAGATTCACCTAAACCAATTTTTTGTCCACGAATTTCTATGATTCCGTTTTTAAAATTTTGTTCGAACATTTTTCTTCTAAAAATTTAATGATAGCCTTAGCAATATTATCCTTGGTGTAAGCTTCAATTCCTTGTAATCCAGGAGTCGAGTTAACTTCAATTAATAAGGGACCTCTTTTTGATCGTATCATATCAACGCCAGCAATAGGAAGTTCTAAGTATTGAGCTGCTTTAATAGCTATTTCTTCTTCCTCAGTAGTTAAAGTAACTTTGTGTCCACTACCACCTTTATGAATATTAGAACGAAAATCTTCCTCCAGTCCTTTACGTTTCATAGAAGAGATTACTTTACCATTTACAACAAAAGCACGAATATCTTCACTGTTACTTTCTTTTATAAACTCTTGAAGTAAAATACTGGTATTAGTTCCGTGCATGGTATCTATGATAGACATGGCAGATTTTTTACTTTCAGCCAAAATTACACCTGAGCCGTGTGTTCCTTCTTGTAATTTAATAATTACAGGAGAGCCACCTAATAAATCTATTTGTTCACCAATATTTTCAGCGTCAACAGAAAAAACAGTCTGCGGAATAGGAAGTCCATTTCTGCTCATTATTTGTAAAGTACGAGCTTTGTTCTGTGCATCAACAATACCTAAATAACTAGCGGTACTATATACCCCGTTCATTTCAAATTCTTTTACAACGGTAGCCCCATGTTTCATAGCAGAAACACCTATTCTAGGAATAATTATATCAGGAATATCAATAATATTTTTGCCTTTATATATAATAGCAGGCTTACCATTGCCAAGTTTTATAGAACATTTTAAATGGTTTATAATTTCAACTTTATGTCCACGACGACGAGCTTCTTTGTATATTCTTTGTGTTGAATAAATTTGGTCACTAACAGAAAGAATAAAAATAGTCATAGCCTAAAAATTTTGAGGTTAAACAAAGCTAATAATTTTTTTGTTTGACAAGAGCTTCAAAAAGAAGTCTCTCAATATTCTGTTAATTTTTTTGAAATACTATTAGCTTACAGTATTTTCACTTCTTCTAAACCAAATTATAATGAGAATCTTAGCCAAAGTTTTTATCGCTTTATTTCCGTTTACAGTAGTCGCGCAACAGCCTACATCAGCAGAAAAAATGCAGCAAGCTTTACAACAAAAGCAAGCTTTAATTACAAACTCCATCGTAAAAAATATACCGTTTAAAAACATTGGACCTACAGTGATGAGTGGACGTGTGGTAGATATTGATGTAAATCCAGAAAATACTACAGAGTTTTATGTAGGATATGCTTCAGGAGGAGTATGGCATACCAATAATAACGGAACGACTTTTACTCCAGTTTTAGATAATTCTCCAACACAAAATGTGGGTGATATTGCTGTAGATTGGAAAAATGGGACAATTTGGGTAGGTACAGGAGAAAATAATTCTTCTCGTTCGTCATATGCTGGGATTGGAATTTTAAAATCTACCGATAAAGGTAAAAATTGGACAAATGTAGGGCTACTAGATTCACATCACATAGGTCGTATTTTAATCAATCCAAACAATCCTGATGAGGTAATCGTTGGATCTATTGGTCATTTATACTCATCAAACAAAGAAAGAGGAGTTTTTAAAACTACTGATGGAGGAAAAACTTGGGCAAAAACCTTATTTATTAATGAAAACACAGGGATTATAGATATTCAACCAGTACCAAACAACTTCAATATTTTATATGCTGCTGCTTGGGAACGCGAGCGTAAAGCATGGAATTTTGATGGAGACGGGAAAAATTCAGCAATTTATAAATCGACTGATGCAGGAAATACTTGGACTAAAATTTCTGATAATAATGGTTTTCCAAATGGTAAAGGAGTTGGTAGAATAGGGTTAGCCGTATATGACGAAAACACAGTATACGCTTTTCATGATAATCAATTCCGAAGAAAAAAAGACTCTACTAAAAATGCAAAAGGATCTGGTGCTCTGACAAAAGAAGAACTTGCATCAATTTCTGTTGATGAGTTTTTAAATATGAAAGACAAAAAGTTGAATTCATATATCAAAATGAATGGTCTTCAAGAGAAATATCGTGCAGAGAATGTAAAACAAATTATACGTTCAAGCCCAGGGGAAATGAGACCAAGTGATTTGATTGGTTACTTAAAAGATGCTAATGCTGCATTATTTGATACTCCAGTAATAGGAGCTGAGGTTTTTAAAACTACCGATGGAGGAAAAACTTGGAAAAAAACACATGAGGGTCATTTAGATGATTTATACTATTCGTATGGATATTATTTTGGAGAAATTCGTGTTGATTCGCAAGACCAAAATGGAATCTATGTATTGGGAGTTCCAATTTTAAAATCGAAAGATGGTGGAAAAACATTTACATCTATTAGCAAAGAAAATGTTCATGCTGATCATCAAGCATTGTGGGTAAATCCAAAAAAACAAGGGCACTTAATTGATGGGAATGATGGTGGTTTGAATATCTCTTATGATGACGGTGAAAGCTGGATTAAATTAAATGAACCAGCTGTTGGGCAGTTTTACACTGTATATGCCGATAATCAAGAAAACTATAAGGTGTATGGAGGAATGCAAGATAATGGCGTTTGGGTTGGAAATCACAATGCAAAAATTGACAAAAGTTGGCATCAAACAGGAAAGAATCCTTATGAAAGTTTAATGGGAGGTGACGGTATGCAAGTTGCTGTTGATGATAGAAACCCAAACATTGTGTATACAGGATATCAATTTGGAAACTATTATCGAATAGATAGAGCTACAGGAAAACAAACTTATATTCAACCAAAACCAGAAAAAGATAAACCAGCATATCGATTCAATTGGCAAACTCCTATTCAGTTATCAAAACATAATCAAGACATCTTGTATTTAGGAGGAAATAAGTTACACCGCTCACTAAATAAAGGTGATAATTGGGAAGAAATCTCAGGAGATTTAACCAAAGGAGAAAAGGAAGGAAACGTAGCTTACGGAACTTTAACTACCATTTCTGAAAGCCCATTTCAATTTGGACTAATCTATGTAGGTTCTGATGATGGATTGGTACAGGTGACTAAAAACGGAGGAGGAAGTTGGGAGAGGGTTTCAAATTCTTTTCCACAAAATTTATGGGTAAGTCGTGTAATAGCTTCAAAATATAAAAAAGAACGAGTGTATGTTACCTTAAACGGATACCGTTTTGACGATTTTACGCCATATGTATACGTGTCTGATGATTATGGAAAAACATGGAAAAACATCAGTAATAATATTCCAACTTCTGCGGTAAATGTGATTAAGGAAGACCCTGAAAAAGAAAATATCCTATACCTAGGAACCGATAACGGATTGTATGTTTCTTTTAATCAAGGTTCAACATGGGAGGCTTTTAGTAACGGATTACCAAATGTAGCGGTACACGATTTAGTAATTCAACCCAAAGCAAAGCATTTATTAGTAGGAACACACGGGCGTAGTTTGTACAAAGCAAATATTACTTCTTTACAAGAATTTGATAATAAAGAGGCTGTTTTCAGCATTAAGGATATTAAGAAAAGAAAATCTTGGGGTAGTTCTTGGAGTAAATGGTTAGAACCAAATACACCAAAAATTACAATTCCGTTTTATGTAAATGCAGATAAAGAAGTTGTATTAGAAGTATACTCAGATAAAGTTTTGGTAAACACTATAAAAACGAATGCAACAAAAGGATTTAATGAAGTGGTGTATGATGTTTCTTTTTCTGAAAAAGGAAGAAAAAAGTACTTAAAGAAACACAAAGAAGCTGAGGTAAAAAAAGCAAAGAATGACAAGTACTATTTACCAAAAGGAAAATATAAAGTAACGATGGGTGAGTTGAATCAAACATTTGAAATAAAGTAGTTTGTAACATTTTTTAATTTTTCGACTCTTATAAATAAAAACTAAAAGTATTTATGAGTAAGCCATTAAATTATACCTGTCCGAAATGTGATAACAAAACCTATGAAGTAGCTGAAATGAGGGCTACAGGAGGGACATTGTCTAAAATTTTTGATGTACAAAACAAAAAGTTTACGAGTGTAACATGTAAAAGATGTAGTTATACTGAGTTTTACAAAGCGAGAACGAGTGCTTTAAGCAACATATTCGATTTCTTTACGAATTAATAAACACGTCATTTCGAACGAAGTGAGAAATCTTATTATTTTAAGAAATGAATAATATTGTTAAGGTCTTTTTACGATTATTGAAAAAACACGAAGAATGCTTTTAAATAAGTAAACATTGCTATTTTTGCGTCATGGGAATTATACGTGTAAACGACATTCGTGTTTTTACAAATCACGGATGCTTAGATGAAGAAGCTAGAATAGGTTCGGAATATAGAGTAGATATCGAAGTAAAAGCCGATTTACAAAAATCATCACAAACCGATGATTTGGTTGATACGGTAGATTATGTGCATTTGAATCAAATTGCAAAAGAAGAGATGGCAATTCGTTCTAAATTACTAGAGCATGTTGCTCAACGAATTTTAGATAGAATCTTTAAAGAAATACAACTGGTTGATGAAGCGGAAGTTAGCGTAGCAAAAATTAACCCACCAATTGGCGGAAATGTTGCTGAGGTAGCAATTGTTTTATCAGATGTGCGTAAAAAGTAAAAAAAGCTTGCAAAAAAAGATAAAAGCTGTAAATTTGCAGTCCTTATCAATATAAGGTGTCGTGGCCGAGTGGCTAGGCAGTGGTCTGCAACACCATCTACAGCGGTTCGAATCCGCTCGACACCTCAAGAAAAAGCTCATCAAATTTGATGAGCTTTTTTGTTTAATTCTATTTGAGGCATTTGTTGTTGCCATAAATTGTAGTATTCTTATTTAAAACGAGATGAAAAAGGCAGTTATTTATAAATATCGATTAATACCTCTAAGTATATATGTGTGTTTGTCTTGTCTGCTATTACATTTGCCTTTGTAAAATTTAAAAAACATTGAATGGTTTTTTTTAGTGAAAAAAGTAAAAGGAATTAGTAGAGAAATGAAAAATAAATTAAAGACATATAAAAAACAGGTTACACTATTCTTTTTCTTGTTTTTGTTCATAAGTTCTTTTGGACAAAGTAAAGTTGATACCCTTTCGAGTAAAACAATGGAAGAGTTGTTTTCTTACTATGAAAAAAGTGAAAAAAAAGAAGAAAAAATTAGATATATAAAAGCTTTCTTAAAGGTAGCTAAGAGAGAAAAACACAGACAAAGAATTTCCGCAGGCTATTGGGTTTTATCAGATTTATATGAGGATAATAGAGTATTGAAATATAGTGATAGTGTTATTAGTTTAATGTCTGAGGAGAGTATTAAATACTACCCATCAGTTGCCTATATGAAAAAAGGGCATTACTATCAAAAAAAATATCAGTACGATGATGCGATTGATAACTATTTATTAGCACTGGAATATACAGAAAAGCATAATAATAAGTCTTTAGCGTTTAGTATTAAGCATAGCATTGGTTCATTGAAAAGAAGGCTTCAAATCTATGATGAAGCGGCTGTAATTTTTAAAGAAAATTTAGAATATGCAGAGAAGAATAGTTTAAAAAATAGAAGGTTAAGTTCAATAATGGAACTAGCAAACCTTTATACAGATTCACAAAGTATAGATTCAGCAGAATACTATGTGGAGCTGGGTAAAAAAATATCTCTAAAATCAAGAGATACGCTTAGGTACCGTCATCTAAACATGAATAAAGGTATTATTGAGTGCCATAAAAAAAATTATAGAGAGGCTATTGATATTCTTAAAAAGGAAACTTCTTTTTTTAAAGATAAAAACTTAGATAATTACTTAATTTATATTTATTTCTATCTGGGTAAATCATATAAGGGAATTAATGAAGAGAAACAAAAAATTAAAGCATACAAGAAAGTAGATTCTTTATTCCAGTTAGAGAAACCAGTTTTTTTATTTATCAGAGAAGCATATGAAGTTTTAATTGATAAATATAAGAAAGAGAATAATTTAAAAAATCATCTTTTATACATTAACAGGCTTATTAAATATGATAGTATTATAAACTATAATGAGAGATATTTAAATAGAAAAATTTACAGAGAGTATGATATTCCAAAATTAAAGTCAGAAAAAGAAACTGTGATAAAACAAATGAAAAAGAATAAAGTTTTTTTTCATTCTATTATTATAGTCATTTCTCTAGCGGTAGTTTTATTATTGGTTCTTTTTATTTATCAATATTACAAGAAGAGAGTTTATAAACAAAGATTCGAAGAAGTAATTAATTCTAAGGAAGTTATTAAAGTTGTAAAAAAGCCAAAAGAACATATTAAAATACCGAAACAAATTAGTGAAGCTATTTTAAAAGGATTGAATAAGTTTGAAAAAGAACAGAAATTTATAGCTAATAATATTACATTAAGTTCTCTGTCAAAAGAGTTAAATACTAATACTCAGTACCTATCTAAAGTAGTTAACTATTATAAAGGTAAATCTTTTTCTGCTTATCTGAGTGATTTAAGAATCTCACATATTATAGAGAGGTTAAAAAAAGATGCTATTTTAAGAAAATATACAGTAAAAGCCATTGCTAATGAGGCAGGTTTTAACAACGCAGAATCGTTTTCTAAGGCATTTTTTAAAGCTAAAGGAATCAAGCCTTCTTATTTTTTGAAAGAATTAGAAAAAAGAGATGATAACCTTTTATGATTTTTTAAAAATCACTCGGAAAGTCTAAATGCGTACAATGCTTTAATTATGGCAGATAGCATTTCTAGAAACTAGGCACTTTTTGTTTTCCTTAACAAATTAATTCGCTAAAATTCTGCATCTTTGTAGCTATGCGAATTTATCCGATAGAAACAGGAAACTTTAAATTAGACGGAGGCGCTATGTTTGGCGTAGTTCCGAAAACGATTTGGCAAAAGACAAATCCAGCCGATGAAAACAACATGATCTCAATGGGCATGCGCTGTATGCTAATTGAAGATGGTGATCGTTTAACACTGATTGATACAGGTATTGGTAATAAGCAATCCGATAAATTTTTTGGATACTACTATCTATATGGAGACTTTTCATTAGACACTTCTTTAGCAAAATATGGTTTCCATAGAGATGATATTACCGATGTGTTTTTAACACACTTACACTTCGACCATTGTGGAGGAGCAATTCAATGGAACAAAGATAGAACAGGGTACGAACCAGCTTTTAAAAATGCACGCTTTTGGAGTAATCAACGTCATTGGGACTGGGCAGTACATCCAAATGCGAGAGAAAAAGCATCTTTTTTAAAAGAAAACATCTTACCAATTGAAGAAAGCGGACAACTAAACTTTTTACATCTAAATGCAAAAGATTATGTTGGGTTTGATGTGCTGTTTAAAGATGGACATACCGAAAAACAAATGCTACCGAAAATAGAATATCAAGGAAAAACATTGGTGTTTATGGCAGATTTATTGCCAACAGCAGGTCATGTTCCTTTGCCTTATGTTATGGGGTATGATACAAGGCCACTACTTACCTTAAAAGAAAAAGAAGCTTTTTTAAACGAAGCAGCCGATAAAGAATTTTATCTGTTTTTAGAACACGATGCATACAACGAAGTAATAACAGTAAAGCATACAGAAAAAGGAGTTCGTTTAAAAGAAACATTTAAGTTTACAGATATTTTTAATTAAGATAAAGATTATGAGAGTTTTAAAGCCCGTATTTTACTCGGCAATTGCAGTGGCTACCTTAGCTAGCTGTAAAACAGTAAGCAAAATCCCTGTGCCAGCAGGAAGTAATACCGTAGTGAATATTCCAGCAAAAAAAGCTGAATTAACAGACTATGAGCAAGAAAACTGGCAACATTTAGACTTGGCCACAGATACAATTCCAGGAATGAGTGTAAATAAAGCCTATGAGTTCTTAAAAGGTAAGAAGCATGTAGGAGTTGTAGTTGGTGTAGTTGATTCAGGAACTGATTTAAAACATGAAGACTTAGTTGATGTAGCTTGGGTAAATGCTAAAGAAATAGCTGGAGACGGAATTGACAATGATAAAAATGGTTATGTTGATGATGTTAACGGATGGAATTTCTTAGGAGATGCTTATAAAGAGCATTTAGAGTATGAGCGTATTTTAATGAAGCCAGAAGTTGCAGATGCTGAAACCTTAGCAGAAGTAAAAGCGTATCAAGCTGAGAAAATAGCAGAGGCAAAGAAAACAGTTGCTCGTTATGGAGGTTTAAAAGGAATGGTTTCAGATGCTGATAAAGCATTTACCAAATACTTTGGAAAATCAACCTATACTAAAGACGAAGTAGAAGCTATCAATACAAATGACGAGATGTTAAGCAATGCAAAAAACTTTGCAACTAGAATGTTTGGTTATTTTGATACGCTAGAAGAAGCTAAAGAATACTTTGAAAAGGGTATTAAAAATGCTGAAAAGACAATAAAAGGAGATAATTTAAAAACTGATTACCGTACTGTTGTTGGTGATAATGCATATGATATCAATGATAAGCCAGGGTACGGAAATGGTAATACAGGTCATTCTGAAAAAGGGGAAGCACACGGTTCTCACGTATCAGGTATAATTGGAGCAGCAAGAGAAAATGGTAAAGGAATGAACGGTGTTGCTAATGTTAAAATCATGGCTGTACGTTCAGTATCTGATGGAGATGAGTATGATAAAGATGTTGCTTTAGGTATTCGTTATGCAGTTGATAATGGAGCAAAAGTAATCAATACAAGTTTTGGTAAAGGATTTTCACCAAACAAAGAGTGGGTTTACGATGCAATTAAATACGCAGCATCAAAAGATGTATTAATTGTAAACGCAGCAGGAAATGATGGTAAAAATATTGATGTAGAGAAGACTTTCCCTAACGATGCGCCAGATTTAGTAAATGAAGTAGCAGACAACTTTTTAACTATTGGAGCTATGAGTGCTAAGTACAATGAAGAATTACCTGCAAATTTCTCTAATTATGGTAAAAAGAATGTAGATGTATTTGCTCCTGGAGTGCAAGTATATTCAACAACTCCTGATAATGAATACAAGAAGTTTAACGGAACTTCTATGGCGTCTCCAGCAGCAGCAGGGGTTGCAGCATTAGTACGTTCTTACTATCCTGAATTAACAGCAAGTCAAGTAAAGCACATTTTAATGAATTCTGGAACTAAAATAGATTTAGAGGTTATTAAACCAGGAACAAGAGATGAGAAGGTTCCTTTCTCAGAGTTATCAGTATCAGGGCGTGTTGTAAATGCATATAATGCAGTTAGAATGGCAGATAGAATGGTAAACGGAAGAAAGTAATATATATTTAGATAGATTAAAAAAGAGCATTGTTATTTGATGCTCTTTTTTTGTTATAAGAAAGCATCATGCAATTAGAGTTTAACAAGAAAACGCAAGAATTAACAATTAAAGATGAAGTACCAATGCATTCATGGTTAATAATCTGTTTGATGTTAATTAACGGAATTAATATGGGAGTTCAGTTGTATTTAATGAGTTATCAAAACAATGAAACTCTTTTTATTTTTATGCTTTTACTTGCGGCGGTTTCTGTAATAGTAATATTCTATTATATAACAAAAAGATCATGGAAGTCTAAATACTTGCTTAATGAAATTGAAGGAATAGAAACAAGAATAGTCTATGGAAAAGAACGAATTTTTCTAAAATTATGTAACGGAAAAAGACGTAGTTTTCCAGTATTAAAAAACGAAAAAGAACTAAGTGATTTTAAGAAAACACTAATCTCAATGGGAATTAAACTAGTTTAATATGAAGAAAATAATCTTAAGCCTTTTATTGTTACCGGTTATTTCTTGTGCTACAGTAAATAGTACAACTAACAAAATCGTAACAAAAACAAAAGTACACAAACAATCTAACAAAGGGTATTGGCAACAACACGTTGATTATACTATGGATATTGATATGAATGTTAAAACATATCAATACAAAGGAACACAAAAATTGGTGTATACAAACAACTCACCTGATGTATTAAATAAAGTATTCTATCACTTATACTTTAATGCATTTCAACCAAACTCTCAAATGGATGTTCGTTCAAGAAACATTAAAGATCCAGACAGAAGAGTAGGAGATCGTATTAGTAAACTATCACCATCAGAAATAGGATACATTAAAGTTAATTCATTAAAACAAGATGGATCGATAGTAAAACACGAGACTGTTGGAACGATTTTAGAAGTAACATTAAATAAATCAATTCAACCAGGAGAAAGTGTAACGTTTGATATGAGTTTTGATGCACAAGTACCAAAACAAATTCGTCGTTCGGGGCGTAATAGTGCAGAAGGAGTTGCTTTGTCAATGACACAGTGGTACCCTAAAATGGCAGAATACGATTTTGAAGGTTGGCATACACCACCATACTTAGGAAGAGAATTCCACGGAGTTTGGGGTAATTTTGATGTAACACTTCATATTGATAAAAACTATGTAGTTGGAGGAACTGGATATGTGCAGAACCCGCAAGAAGTAGGTCATGGTTATGAAGACAAAACGAAACCATTAAATGTACCTTCAGGAGATAAATTAACTTGGAAGTTTACAGCACCAAATGTGCATGATTTTACTTGGGGAGCTGATCCAGAGTTTATTCACGATACGTATAAAATGGATAACGGAATCGACTTACATTTCCTATACAAGAAAACATTAGAAGCTGAATATTTAGAAAACTGGAAAAAATTACAGCCTAAAACAGCTGAATTAATGAAGTATTTTAGTGAAAATATTGGGCAATATCCATACAAGCAATATTCAGTTATTCAAGGAGGAGATGGTGGAATGGAGTATGCAATGTGTACATTAATTACAGGGCAACGTAAATGGGGAAGCTTGTTTGGTGTAACTGCTCATGAAATGGCACACACTTGGTTTCAGTTCTTATTAGCAACTAATGAGAGTAAACATCCTTGGATGGACGAAGGGTTTACGACCTATATTTCAAACAAAGCAGAAAATGAAATTTTAGGAGAAGGAAAAGAAAATCCACATGCAGGATCTTACAGAGGCTACAATTATGTAGTAGGTAACAATTTAGAAGAGCCTTTAACAACACACGCCGACAGATATAACACAAATACAGCATACGGAATTGCTAGTTATTCTAAAGGAAACATTTTCTTATCTCAATTAGAGTATGTTATAGGAAAAGAAAATGTAGCAAAAACGTTGAAAAAGTATTTTGAAGATTTTTCTTTTAAACACCCAACCCCAAATGATATTAAGCGCACTGCTGAAAAAGTTTCAGGACTTCAGTTAGATTGGTATTTAAATGAATGGACGCAAACAACACATACTATTGATTATGGAATTAAAGCAGTAAATGGAAAAGAAATCACATTAGAGCGTATTGGTCAAATGCCAATGCCAATTGATGTTGAGGTAACTTATACCGATGGTTCAAAAGAATCATTCAATATTCCGTTACGTATGATGCGTGGAGAAAAACCAACCAATGCGACAGTTATTACTGATTGGACTTTTGCACATCCAACATATACTTTTACAACCCAAAAGGATGTAAAATCAGTTGAAATTGATCCGTCTAAATTAATGGCAGATATTAACTTAGGAAACAATACATATCCAGTAAAGTAACCTAGATTATATAAAATAATAAACAAAAGGTTGAAAGCTTGTTTCAACCTTTTACTTTTTTAAAATGAAAATAACCAACAGAAATTTACATAGAGATTTAGCGTATTTCTATGTAGGACTAATTATAGCTTTTTCTTTTTCAGGAATAATCCTTAATCACCGACAAGATTGGTATCCAATGGATTATACTTATGAAAATAAACCTTTCGAGTTAAAAATTCCTTTAGAGGAAAAAGAACTAACAAAAGAATATATTTCAAATCTAACAAAGGATATTGGAAAATACGACGGGCATAGAGTTAGAAATGGAAAAATTCGTGTGTATTTTAAAGATAATATTATTTTAGATGCTGATGCTAAAACAGGTAACGGAACTATTGAGTATAAGAGGAAGGTTCCAATTGTAGGACATTCGATGTATTTACATAAATCAACAAACAGTTTTTGGGTTTGGTATTCGGATATTTTTGGGGTTGCAATGTTGGTAATTGCTATTACAGGGGTTTTAATTCCATTAGGGAAAAAAGGGTTCAAAGGAAGAGGTTGGAAGCTAGCTGTTGTAGGTATGTTATTTCCATTACTGTTTTTAATATTGTTCTCTTAATATCTTTGGTTAAAACATCAACTAAATTATGTAATTTTGCACTTCAATTTACGATAAGATGTCAGAAGAAAAGAAATCATTGAATTTTTTAGAGCAAATTGTTGAAGAAGATTTGGCAAATGGAATGCCAAAAGAAAATTTGCGCTTTCGTTTTCCACCAGAACCAAATGGATATTTACATATAGGGCATACAAAAGCTATAGGTATTAGTTTTGGTTTAGGAGAAAAATACAATGCTCCAGTAAACCTTCGTTTTGATGATACAAACCCAGCAAAAGAAGAGCAAGAATATGTAGATGCTATTAAGCGTGATGTAGCTTGGTTAGGATATCAATGGGAAAAAGAGTGTTATTCTTCTGATTATTTCCAGCAACTGTATGATTGGGCAATTCAATTAATAAAAGATGGAAAAGCATATGTAGATAATCAATCTTCTGAAGCTATGGCTGAGCAAAAAGGAACGCCAACGCAACCAGGAGTAGCAGGTCCAAATAGAGACAAAAGTGTTGAAGAAAACTTAGATTTATTCACGCGTATGAAAAACGGTGAGTTTGAAGAAGGTTCTCATGTATTACGTGCTAAAATTGATATGGCTTCACCAAATATGTTAATGCGTGACCCTATCATGTACCGTATTTTAAAGAAAGAACACCACCGTACAGGAAGCGATTGGGTAATTTATCCAATGTACGACTGGACTCATGGAGAAAGTGATTATATAGAACAAATATCGCACTCATTATGTTCATTAGAGTTTAAGCCTCATCGTGAACTGTATAATTGGTTTAGAGATAATGTGTATGAGTACAGTCAGTCAGAATACCCATTACCACCAAAACAACGAGAGTTCTCACGTTTAAACTTAAGCTATACAGTAATGAGTAAGCGTAAGTTGATGAAATTGGTTGAAGAAGGAATTGTTTCAGGATGGGATGATCCACGTATGCCAACCATTTCAGGGTTACGTCGTCGTGGTTACACACCAGCAGCCATTCGTAGTTTTGTAGAAACAGTAGGAGTTTCTAAACGTGAAAATGTGATTGATGTAGCATTACTAGAGTTTAAAATCCGTGAAGATTTAAATAAAACAGCAAATCGTGTGATGGCGGTTTTAGATCCAGTAAAAGTGGTAATTGATAATTACCCTGAAGATCAAGAAGAGATTTTAATTGCTGAAAACAATCCTGAAGATGAAAATGCAGGGACAAGAGAGGTGCCTTTTTCAAGAGAAATTTATATAGAACGTGAAGATTTTAGAGAAGAAGCAAATAAAAAATTCTTCCGTTTAAAATTAGGAAAAGAAGTTCGTTTAAAGAATGCTTATTTTATCACAGCTAATAGTGTAGAAAAAGACGAAAACGGAAACATTACCGTAATTCACAGTACGTACGATCCATTAACAAAATCAGGAAGTGGAACGGAAGAAAGTAAACGTAAGGTAAAAGGAACGTTGCATTGGGTATCGGTAAAACATGCTGTAAAAGCTGAGGTAAGAGCGTATGACAGACTGTTTTCAGATGAGGCACCAGACAGCCATAAAGACAAAGACTTCATGGAATTCTTAAACCCTAATTCTTTAGAAAAAATTACAGCTTATGTTGAACCAAGCTTACAAACAGCACAAATTGGAGACCGTTTTCAGTTTCAACGTTTAGGATACTTTAATGTAGATGACGATTCAACATCTGAAAGTTTAGTGTTTAATAAAACTGTTGGGTTACGAGATAACTGGGCAAAAAAGAACAAATAGTCTCTAAAGACATAAAAACAAATAAAAAATGCTGCTTTTTAACTCAAAAGCAGCATTTTTTTTAACAAAAAAATCAATTTTCACTTTTCATTAGAATATGTATCTTTACAGATTAAGGATAGTTGTTGTAAAGTAAATTTTATGCAACTGAAAATCAAATAATAAAAATGTTTTTTGATACTGTAAATACCACAGGTTTAAAAAATATTTCAAAAAAATATACTATCGTATGAGTTGTAGCAGTTGCTCAACTAACAAAAGCGGAGTGCCAAATGGCTGTAAGAGTAACGGAAATTGTGCAACAGGCACATGTGGAAGTGGAAATAAACTCGCTGTTTTTGATTGGTTATCAAACATGACTTTACCTTCAGGTGAAGCTCCATTTAATATTTTTGAAGTCCGTTTTAAAAATGGACGAAAACACTTTTATAAAAATCCTGAAAACTTAACTCTTTCCATGGGAGATGTGGTTGCAGTTGAAGGATCTTCAGGACACGATGTTGGTATTGTTTCTTTAGCAGGAGAGCTTGTAAGAGTTCAAATGAAAAAAAGAAAAATTACAGCAGATAGTGATGAAGTAAAGAAAATTTACAGAAAAGCCTCTCAAAAAGACATTGATGTTTGGCAAGAAGCAAGAGGAAGAGAGCTAGAAACACAACGAAAAGGAAGAGAAATTATTAGCCGTTTAGGGTTAAAAATGAAGCTTTCTGATGTTGAATATCAAGGGGACGGAACCAAAGCTACTTTTTACTATACAGCAGATGAGCGTGTAGACTTTCGTCAGTTAATTCGCGATTTAGCGAGTGCTTTCTCTATTCGTGTAGAGATGCGTCAAGTAGGAATGCGCCAAGAAGCTGCTCGTTTAGGAGGAATAGGTTCTTGTGGTAGAGAACTATGTTGCTCTACTTGGCTTACCGATTTTAGAAAGGTAAATACAGCAGCAGCTCGTTATCAACAGCTATCACTAAACCCATTAAAATTAGCAGGGCAATGTGGTAAGCTAAAGTGTTGTTTAAACTACGAATTGGATACATATTTAGACGCACTACAAAGCTTTCCTAAACAAGATAAAGTACTAAAAACAGAAAAAGGAGATGCTGTTTTCGTTAAAATGGACATCTTCAAAAAGTTACTTTGGTATACCTACAAAGAAGAAAGCTTTAAATGGTATAAACTATCGTTAGATCAAGTTCAAGAAATTATAGAATTAAATAAAAATAATGAACTTGCTTTACCGTTAGAAGAATATGAATTAGAGATAACCGAAGAAGTTTCAGTTGACTTTGAGAATGTTGTTGGTCAAGATAGTTTAACACGTTTCGATACGCCTAAAAAAGGACGTAAAAATACCAGACGCAGAAAAAGAAAACCAACAGGTAAAAAGGAAGAAAATAAACAACCTCTTACAAACAAAAGACAAAAGAAAAAGCCACAAGTAAAACCAACCAAAACTGAAGGAGGGCAAAAAACTGAAAAAAAGAGAGTTGATAATAGGAAGCCAAGACCTAAAAACAACCCAAAAACTAGAAAACCTAAACCAGAAAGTAAAACAACTGATAAACCACAAGGGCAACAAAAGAAACCGAGACCCCCTAGAAAAAAAAATAACAATCAACGTAAAAAAAACAATAGCGATAATAAAAATAACACCAATAATGAAAAGTAAAATTGGCATCTTTTTTTTAGTAGCTATGCTATTAGCTTCATGTGACTCAAATAGTGAGTTTGATAACTATATTACACTTCCAAAAAGTGCATGGAATAAAAAGAACACAATACAATTTACATTTCCAATTAACGATTCAATTGGTAAGAAAAACCTTTTTATAAACCTTAGAAATAATAAGGATTATGCATACAGTAATCTTTTTTTAATTACACAAATGGATTTTCCTGACGGACAAATAATCATAGATACTCTGGAATATGATATGGCAGATGTTACAGGAAAGTTTTTAGGAGAAGGTTTTACAGATATTAAAGAAAATAAACTTTTTTATAAAGAAAACATAACGTTTCCCCGCAAAGGAGAGTATACTTTTAAGGTTCGACAAGCCATGCGAAAAAATGGAGAAGTTGAAGGAATTGAAGAACTAGAAGGAATAACTCATGTAGGGTTTAGAATTGAAAAAATAAAGTAATGACAGAGAAAAAAGCAACAAATTTTAGTAAGTACATTAAATGGTTTTGGGGAATCATTTTAGGAGGTTTTTTATTTATTAGTCTACTATTTTTACTAGCTTCTTGGGGAGTGTTTGGGGCATTGCCAACTTTTGAGGAGTTAGAAAATCCGGAAAATAATTTAGCTACAGAAATTATTTCATCAGACGGTAAAACTTTAGGAAAATACGCTGTTGAAAATAGAACACCAATAAAATATAAAGATATTCCAGAAAGTATGGTAAAAGCGTTAGTTGCAACAGAAGATGAGCGCTTTTATGAACATTCAGGAATTGACTTTAGAGGAACTGCAAGAGCTATTTTAAAACCAGGAAGTGGAGGGGCGAGTACGATAACTCAACAGCTAGCAAAAATGCTGTTTACGAAAAAAGCTTCTCGAAACATTTTTAAAAGAGTACTTCAAAAGGTAAAAGAATGGGTGGTAGCTGTAAAGCTAGAGCGCCAATATACCAAGGAAGAAATCATAACAATGTATTTAAATAAATACGATTTCTTAAATCAAGCAGTAGGAGTACGTTCGGCAGCTAGAATTTATTTTGGAAAAGAACCAAAAGAGCTAGATGTAGAAGAGTCTGCAATGCTAGTAGGAATGCTTAAAAATTCCTCTCTTTTTAACCCATTAAGAAGAAAAGAGATGGTGAAGCAAAGAAGAAATGTTGTATTAAAGCAAATGAATAGAAGTGAGTTTATTACTCAACAACAAAAAGACTCATTGCAAAAATTAGGATTAGGACTTAATATAAACAGAGAAGGGCATAGTGATGGTTTAGCTACATACTTTAGAGAACATTTAAGAAGTATTTTGAAAGAATGGGTAAAAGAACATCCTAAGCCAAATGGAGAAGAGTATAATATTTACAGAGACGGATTAAAAATTTATACAACTATAGATTCTCGTATGCAAAAATATGCTGAAGAAGCAGTATATGAGCATATGGCAAACCTTCAAACATATTTTGATAAGGAACAAAAAAGAAATAAAAATGCTCCTTTTTATGGAGTTAGTAAAAGAGATATAGAAGGAATTTTACGAAGAGCTAAGCAAAACTCTGATCGTTATAAGCGAATGAAAGCAGCAGGGAAATCTGAAAAAGAGATAGATAAGGTCTTTAATACAGCTACCGATATGCGTATTTTCACATGGAAAGGTGAACGTGATACGGTAATGACTCCTTATGACTCAATACGTCATTATAAATATTTCTTACGTTCAGGTTTGGTATCTATTGAGCCTCAAACAGGTCATATTAAAGCTTGGGTTGGAGGAATAAACCATAGGTATTTTAAATATGATGCGGTAGAACAACAAAAGCGTCAAGTAGGTTCTACATTTAAACCTTTCGTATACGCTACGGCAATTAACCAGTTAAAAATGTCTCCTTGTGATAAATTGCCAAATACTCCTTATACTATTCCTAAGGAAAAATACGGAATGCCAGAAGATTGGACACCTAAAAATGCAGGAGGTAAATATGGAGGTGAGTTAACGCTAAAAGACGCGTTAGCAAGTTCTGTAAATGTAATTACTGCACAGCTAATAGACAAAGTCTCACCTATAAATGTGGTACGATTGGCAGAATCTGCAGGAATAAAATCTAAATTAGAGGCAAATCCATCTATTGCATTAGGAGCAGTTGATTTATCTTTATTAGAAATGGTAAGTGCATATTCAACCTTTGCCAATAAAGGGTTACGTGTAAGTCCTTTAATGATTACCCGAATAGAAGACAAAAATGGAACTGTTTTAGAAGAATTTGTACCAGAAACTAAAGAGGTATTGAGTGAAGAGTCCGCCTATGTAATTTTAGATTTAATGCAAGGAGTAACGCATAGAGGTTCAGGAGTATGGTTACGTTCATCATGGGCTTCAGCAGGAGACGCAGTAACAGGTTTTCCGTATAAGTTTACCAATCAAATTGCTGGTAAAACAGGTACAACACAAAACCAATCAGATGGTTGGTTTATGGGAATTGTTCCTAACTTAGTAACAGGTGTTTGGACAGGGGGAGAAGATAGGGCTACACACTTTGCAGGACTAAGATACGGACAAGGTGCGACCATGTCATTGCCAACATGGGCCATGTTTATGAGGAAGTGTTATGAAGATAAAACATTAGAAGTTAGTAAAGGGGACTTTGAAAAACCTAAAGATATAAGTATAAACCTAGACTGTTCAAAAGTTGAGGAACCAAAAGAAGGAGAGAAAGAAGAAACAGGACCAGACGATACAGATTTTTAGTATATTATAAGGTGTTTAATCACTTAGTAAGCAAAGCTTAAAAACAACAACTATAATGATAAATAAAAAAGTAAATAACGTACAAGAAGCATTAGAAGGGGTACAAGATGGAATGACCTTTATGTTAGGTGGTTTCGGTTTATGTGGAATACCTGAAAATGCTATTGCTGAGTTAGTAAAAATAGGAGTAAAAGAAGTTACTTGTATTTCTAACAACGCAGGAGTTGATGATTTTGGCTTAGGGTTGTTATTACAAAATCGTCAAATAAAGAAAATGATTTCTTCTTACGTAGGAGAAAATGATGAATTTGAACGTCAAATGTTATCTGGTGAGCTAGAGGTAGAGTTAACACCACAAGGAACTTTAGCAGAAAAATGTAGAGCAGCACAAGCAGGTTTTCCAGCATTTTATACCCCAGCGGGTTATGGAACAGAGGTAGCAGAAGGAAAAGAAACTCGCGAGTTTGACGGAAAAATGTATGTGTTAGAACCAGCATTTAAAGCAGACTTTGCGTTTGTGAAAGCATGGAAAGGAGATGCCGCTGGAAACTTAATTTTTAAAGGAACTTCAAGAAACTTTAACCCAAATATGTGTGGAGGAGCTACAATAACAGTTGCAGAAGTTGAGGAGTTAGTCCCAGTAGGAGAACTAGATCCAAATCAAATTCATATTCCAGGAATTTTTGTACAACGCATTTTCCAAGGAGAAAAGTATGAGAAGAGAATTGAACAACGAACTGTAAGACAAAGAAGCTAGTTATGTTAGATAAAAACGGAATAGCGAAGAGAATCGCAAAAGAAGTAAAAAACGGATATTATGTAAATCTTGGTATCGGAATACCAACATTAGTAGCCAACTTTGTTCGTGATGATATTGAAGTAGAATTTCAATCAGAAAATGGAGTGCTAGGTATGGGACCTTTTCCTTTTGAAGGAGAAGAAGATGCTGATGTTATTAATGCGGGAAAACAAACTATAACTACGTTACCAGGAGCAAGTTTTTTTGATTCTGCTACTAGTTTTTCAATGATTCGAGGTAAACATGTTCACCTAACTATTTTAGGAGCTATGGAAGTAGCTGAGAATGGAGACATAGCTAACTGGAAAATACCAGGAAAAATGGTAAAAGGTATGGGAGGAGCAATGGATTTAGTAGCTTCTGCCGACAATATTATTGTAGCGATGATGCATACCAATAAAAGAGGAGAATCGAAACTGCTTAAAAAATGTTCATTACCATTAACAGGTGTAGGTTGTGTAACAAAAATTGTAACAAACCTAGCGGTATTAGAAATTAAAGACAATAAATTTCACTTATTAGAAAGAGCTCCAGGAGTATCTGTAGAAGAAATTCAAGCAGCTACAGAAGGAACTTTAGTAGTCGAAGGTGACATTCCAGAAATGGATATTTAACAAAATTATAGGATTAAAAAAAGACGTAAAGCACTATGCTTTACGTTTTTGTATTTTTAAAAGTAGATGAAAATAATCTCATACAACGTAAACGGAATTAGAGCAGCATTAAAAAAAGGATTTATCGATTGGTTACAAGCAGCAAATCCTGATGTAATATGTATTCAAGAAACCAAAGCACACAAAGAACAATTAGATGTAACAGAGTTTGAAAACGCAGGCTATCCACATCATTTTTGGTTTTCAGCAGAAAAAAAAGGGTATTCATCAGTTGCAATTTTCTGTAAAGAAGAACCAAAACATGTAGAGTACGGAACAGGAATTGAATCAATGGACTTTGAAGGAAGAAATCTTCGTGTAGATTTCGATGAGGTATCTGTAATGAGTATGTATTTGCCTTCTGGAACTAATAGTGCTCGACTAGACTATAAATTCAACTACATGGATGAAATCTTAGCGTATGCTACTGAGTTAAGAAAAGAAATTCCTAACTTAGTTATTTGTGGAGATTATAACATTTGTCATGAAGAAATAGATATCCACAACCCAAAAATGAAAGGTGTATCTGGTTTTTTACCAGAAGAACGAGAGTGGTTAGGAAAATTTATTAATAGTGGATTTATTGATAGTTTCCGTCACTTACATCCAGAAAAGCAAGAATATTCTTGGTGGAGCTACCGAGCAAATGCAAGAGCAAATAACAAAGGTTGGCGTATTGATTACAACATGGTAACCGAACCATTAAAAGACAAAATTTCAAGAGCATATATTTTACCAGAAGCAAAACATTCAGATCATTGCCCAATTGCTGTTGAATTAGATTTATAAAACCAAAATGAAGAAATTACTAACACTACTCCTTTTTACAACTTCAATTTTTGCGCAACAACCTGTTGATAGCTTATTCGTAGCTAAAGACAGTGTTAATGTTGTAGTAAGCGATTCTATAAATCCAACACAAAACCAAGAGCTATTTTCTACGGAAGATTTAAAGATGATTGATAGTTTACTAATTGAAGAAAAGTTTAACTCATCGTTGTTTGACAGTATTCAGTATGTAATTAATGATAAAGACATTTTAGGTAATACAACCACAATTCTTACGACCGACTTATTAAAGAAAAGGCTACAAGATTTAAATGTAAAAACACCATTTCATTTAGAATACAATCCTGCGTTGGAAAAAGTAATTAACAGTTATTTAAAGTATCGTAAAAAATACTATCCAGCCTTAATGGCTCGTGCTCAATATTATTTTCCAATGTTTGAGCAATACCTAGATCAATATGATATTCCGTTAGAAATGAAATATTTAGCTATTGTTGAGTCAGCGTTAAGGCCAGACGCACGATCTTGGGTAGGAGCTACAGGCTTATGGCAGTTTATGTATGGGACAGGAGTTCAGTTTGATTTGAAAGTGAATTCATATGTAGATGAACGTCAAGATCCTGTGAAATCAACAAAAGCAGCCTGTCAATACTTAAGTCAACTATATAAAATTTTTGGTGATTGGGATTTAGCCTTAGCTGCATACAACTCAGGACCAGGAAATGTATCAAAAGCGATAAAGCGTTCGGGAGGATATAAGAACTACTGGAATATTCGTCCATTTTTACCTCGTGAAACAGCAGGTTATGTACCAGCATTTTATGCTACAATGTATATTTTTGAATACGCAGAAAAACATCACATTTACCCAGAAGCACCAAAAATTTTCAACTTTGAAACAGATACGGTTCGTGTAAAAAGAACCATTAGTTTTGATCAGATTTCAGAAAAAACAGGAATCGATTCTGATTTATTAGCGTTCTTGAATCCATCGTATAAACTAGATATTATTCCGTATGTAAAAGAAAAAAATTATGCAGTTCGACTACCTCGAAGAAACTTAATGGACTTCTTAGAAAAGGAAAAAGAAATATATGCTTTAGCAAACGAAGATGATGCTAAAAGAGAAAAGCCATTACCAAAATACTTCGAAATGGATAAACGTATTCGTTACAGGGTTCGAAGTGGAGACTATTTAGGTAAAATAGCTAATAAATTCGGGGTGCGAGTAAGTGATATTAAACGTTGGAATGGTTTACGCACACATCACTTAAAAATAGGTCAAAGATTAAGTGTTTATCCTAAAAGAATGGCTGTTCCAAAAAAAGTTTCGAAGAAAAAATATAAAACACCAACAGGCAAGCATGAGGTGTATGTTGTTAAAGAAGGAGATTCATTATGGACCATTTCAAAAAAGTATCCATCAGTTTCTGTTGAAGAAATTAAAAAATGGAACAATATTTGGAGTGTTAAAAGTTTGAAACCAGGAATGAAACTTAAAATTTTTAAAAGTTAAAAAACAACTACTAAACACCATAAACTATGAATAAACTAATAGCATTATTTGCCCTAATTTTTATAACAGTTTCGTGTAAAAATAATGGAGGAAAAAGCGACTATGTTTTACCAACATCAAACGGAAATACCAATAAAATATTGGTAGTGATTAAAGGAAATGATTGGGAAGGTAAAATTGGTGACGAAATCCGTTCTGTTTTTGGAGAACACCAAGTAGGTTTACCGCAACCAGAAACACTACTTTCAGTAGGTCAAATAGACCCTGTCGGGTTTAATGGATTTATGAGGCATGCAAAAGCCGTTTTAATTCTTAGAGAAGGAGAGAAAGAAAAAATTGAAGTAGAAAAAAATAAATATGCTGAACCTCAAATATTAGTTTACGCGACAGCCAAAAGCAAAGGAGATTTGGTAGATTTAATTCGTAACAGAGGAAAAGAAATAATTAAGTTATTTAAAGATGAAGATGTAAAGTTTACTCAAAGAATCTTTAAAAAAGAAAAACTAGATGAAACTCAATTCAAAACAATTAAAAATTTAGGAATTACATTAACCATTCCTGAAAGATTTAAACTAGTTGAAGATACAGGAGGCTTTTTATGGTTACGCCAACATTTAAAAAGCGGAATTGCTAGAGGAGATGGAACTAACAATATTTTAATATATAGTTATCCATTAGAAGATGAAAGTAAAGTAGCCGATAATATTACAAGAATGAGAGATGCAATCGGTAAAAAATATATTCCTGGAAGTAAAGAAGGTATGCATATGATTACTGAACAAGCGTATACACCATTTACTTTTGATGCAGAGATTGATGGAAAAAAGGCCTTTGAAACAAGAGGTAAATGGGAAGTGAAAAATGATTTCATGGCAGGACCATTTATTAACTATACAGTAATTGATAAAGAAAATAAGCGTGTTATTGTATTTGAAGGATTTACTTACGCTCCATCAGTAAATAAAAGAGATTTTATCTTTGAGCTAGAAGCGATAGCAAAATCGTTAAAAATTAAGTAAGAAGAACATTACTTCATAAGAAACAAGTAAAAGCATTAAACGTAAGTTTGGTGCTTTTTTTTCGTTATATTTAATTGATAACCAAAACTTTATAGTCTTATGAGATTTAATTTTTTAATTACAGCAATTGCTGCATTAGTACCTATGGTAATGGGTTTTATTTGGTACGGACCTATGTTATTTAAGAATGCATGGATGAAAGAGGTCGGTTTTACCGATGAATCTATGAAAGGTTCAAATATGGGGCTCATTTTTGGTTTAGCTTATGTGTTTAGTTTTTTGTTAGCTTTTATCTTACAAACATTAGTAATCCATCAATGGGGGGTACAATCAACCCTAATGGGAGAGCCAGGTTTCGTTGAACAAACAGGGGGAGCATATGCCTACTTTCAGGAGTTTATAGCCAACTTTGGAGACCGATTTAGAACATTTAAACATGGGGCGTTACATGGAACTATGATAGGTTTACTAATTGGTTTACCTATTTTAGCTACACAAGCATTATTTGAAAGAAAAAGTGTTAAGTATGTAGCTATTAATGCTGGTTATTGGATTATTACATTAGCCTTAATGGGAGGAGTAATTTGTCAATGGGCATAACTGATTTATTTAAAAAAGATAAATTTAAAAGCATCAATTTTTAAAATTGATGCTTTTTTATGTAACAAAAAACTGTTAGAAAAGACAAATAAGATAGTCAACCAAATACATAACCAAATGATTGCACATTTTTTTAAGTTAGAGTGGAAGCAGTTTTTTCGCTCTTCTTATTTCGGAAAAAGTATTGCACTAAAAATTGTTATGGGCTTTTTTGCCCTGTATATGCTAGTTTCATTTTTAATGATAGGAATAGGAGGATATTTTTTTATTAAGAAAGAATATCCAAATACAGATCCACTATTATTTGTTAATGGATTTCTTATTTTTTTACTACTAGGAGATTTAGTTTTTCGTTATTTAATGCAAAAACTACCAGTACTAAACATCAAGCCATTTTTAAATTTACCTGTTAAAAAAGAAAAGTTAGTTCATTTTGTATTAGGTAAATCAGCTTTATCATTTTTCAATATAATGCCGCTGTTTTTTTACGTGCCTTTTTCAATAGTACTAATAGGTGAAGGTTATGATATTATGGGGGTTTTAGGATGGTTGTTTTTAATGCTAATGTTAGTGTTAAGTGCTAACTATGTAAATTTTCTAATCAACAAAAATAATTATGCGTTAGGTGTTATGATAGCTGTGCTTGGAGTGTTGTTTTTTGCAAATAAATACCAGCTATTTAACGTAAACGACATATTTGCACCTGTTTTTCAATCAGTATATAATTTTCCTGCTTTGGCATTAATAGGAGTGGTTCTATTGATAGGTTTATATTATGTAAACTTTAAACTATTAAGAGAAAAAGTATATTTAGATGATGCCATAAAAAGTAAAGAAGAAGTAGCTAAAGAGTCAAATTTATCTTTTGTTGATAGACTAGGAGATGTAGCACCATTTATAAAAAATGATATCCGTCAAATATGGAGAAATAAACGAACTAAAACAGTGTTTTTTATGTCGTTTTTATTTCTTTTCTATGGAACGATTTTCTTTGGGGAAGAAACTTATCGAGAAAAAATGCCAGCTTTCTTAGTATTTGCAGCAATTTTTGTAACAGGAGGTTTTACACTAAACTATGGTCAGTTCATCCCAGCATGGGATAGTGAGTATTATAAAATGCTTATGAGTCAAAACATTCGTTATAGAAAGTTTTTAGAAAGTAAGTGGTATTTAATGGTTGTAGTATCAGGAGTGTTATACCTTTTAAGTATTCCTTATGTTTATTTCTACGGATTAGATATTTTTTTAATGATAACCGCTGGGGCAATATTTAATATCGGGTTTAATTCACTCTTTTTGTTATTTGCAGGTTCTTTTAACCGAAAACGTATAGACCTAAATAAAAGTGGATTTTCAAATTATCAAGGAACTAGCGCAACACAATTTTTAATAATAATTCCAATAATGGGAATTCCTATGTTCCTATTCTGGATTTTCAACAAGTTTGTTAGCTTTAATGCTGGAGTTTTAGCAATTGCTATTGCAGGAGTACTAGCATTAGCGTTCAAAAATTACTTTATGAATTTTATAGAAAAAAGATACATTAAAAGCAAGTACGCAGTAATACATGCATTCAGCCAAAAATCATAACCAACCAAAAAACTAAACAAAATGATATCTATAAATAACATTTCAAAAACATACGGAACTACACAAGTCTTAAATTTAGAAGAATTAAAAATTCCTAGCGGACAATCTTTTGGGCTAGTAGGAAATAATGGAGCAGGAAAAACGACGCTATTTAACCTGTTGTTAGATTTAATTAGACCAACTACAGGAGAAATTATAAATAATGAAGTTACTGTAAATAAAAGTGAAAATTGGAAGACGTTTACAGGGTCGTTTATAGATGAAACTTTTTTAATTGGGTATTTAACACCTGAAGAATATTTTGATTTTGTTGGGGACTTACGTGGAATGAATAAAGCTGATGTAAAAGGGTTTTTAGCTCAATTTGATGAGTTTTTTAATGATGAAATTTTAGGAAAGAAAAAGTATTTACGAAGCTTAAGTAAAGGAAATCAGAAAAAGGTAGGTATTGTTGCTGCAATGATGGGGAATCCGCAGGTGATAATTTTAGACGAACCTTTCGCTAATTTAGACCCTACAACACAAATTCGATTAAAAAAAATAATTAAAAAACTAACAGAAAATAATGATGTAACCGTACTAGTTTCTAGTCACGATTTAAGTCATGTAACTGAGGTTTGCGAACGTATTGTAGTTTTAGATAAAGGAAATGTTGTGAAGGACATAAATACGTCGCAAGAAACCCTACAAGAATTAGAAAGCTATTTTTCTGCATAAAACAAGGTGAAAATCATCTTATAATTATTATTTTTACCTCTTTACGTACAAAAAACACAATTATTACGTTGTTGTACTGTAAAAGTAATAGTATATGAAAAAAGGGGTAAAGATAATAGTATTCAGTGTTTTAGCAGCTATCGTGTATTCGTGTAGTGTTAAAAAGGATGCTTTTTTAAATAGAAATTACCATGCTGTTACCACCAAATACAATGTGCTTTTTAACGGTGAGCAAGCGTATTTAAAAGGACTTGAAGAAATTCAAGAAAAGCACGAAGACAATTTCTGGAAACGCTTGCAAATAGAGCCTATAACTTTTGATGAAAGTAAATTAACTACAAAAGTACTAAATCCAGGTACAGGTTTTAGAGCAGACGAAGAAGAAGAAAATAAGAATTTAACACACTTTGAAAAAGCAGAGGAAAAAGCAATAAAAGCAGTTCAAACTCATTCAATGAACATTAATGGTTATGAAAGAAATAGCCAGATAGATGATGCTTATTTATTACTAGGGAAATCAAGATACTATACTCAACGCTTTATTCCGGCATTAGAAGCTTTTAATTATGTAATAGTTAACTATCCAAAGGCTGATTTAAACTACGAAACAAAAATTTGGAGAGCGAAAGCAAACATTCGTTTAGGGAATGAAAAAAGAGCCATAGAAACATTAATGCTGTTGTTAGATGTTTTAGATGAGAAAGAAAAAATAAACAAATCGGTAAAAGAGCAAGCTTACACAGCTATGGCTATGGCTTATGAGCAAACAGATACCATCCAAAAAATGGTAGATTATCTAAAGTTAGCTACTAGAACATATTATAATAGAGAACAATCAGCTCGAAACATGTTTGTTTTAGGACAAGTTTACAGCGAATTAGATAGAAAAGATTCAGCAAGAATGGTGTTTCGAAAATTATCAGAATTTAAAAGAGCACCAGACAAGTTCCGTATTCGAGCAAATATAGAACTTGCTAAAAATACACCAAATGATTCAACATCAATATTAATGTTGGCGAGGTTAAGAAAACTGATTAAAAATTCAGATAACCGAAAGTTTTTAAATGAATTATACTACCAAGCAGGGGTAATTCAAGAAGGAAGAAATAACCCTGAAGCAGCAGCAGAATATTATAAAAAGTCTTTACAAGCAAAGCATAATAACAATTATCAAAAAACATATGCGTATGAACGCTTGGCAAACATGGCTTTTGAAAAAGAGAATTACTTGTTAGCAGGCTCGTATTATGATAGTGTAATGCAAGTGGTTTCTAAAGAGTTTGATCAAGAAAAAAGAATCCGTAGAATTCGAAGAAAAAATAAAGGGCTTACAACTCTAAGAAAATACGAGGAAACTGTTAAAAATAACGACAGTATTCTTAGTTTGGTAGCAATGACACCAGATGAAAGAACTTCTTTTTTTGAAGCATATGTTGAAAAAATAAAAAAAGAAGACGAAGAAAAGAGACAACAAATACTTAATGCTCAAAATTTCGGAAGTGGTTTTGGAGGAGGAGCATCCATAAATAATAATACCAATAAAGGAAAGTGGTATTTTTACAATACGCAAGCACTTGGTTTTGGAAGAGCAGAATTTCAAAAAATATGGGGAACACGTCCTTTAGAAGATAACTGGAGATTGTCAGATAAATCTATAAGCGTTGCAGATGATGTAACTGACGATACTGATGGAAACAAAGTAAATAAGAGGTATGAACTTTCAACATATCTGGATGCAATTCCTACAGATGAAAAAGTTATTAGTAACTTAGTTGAAGAACGTAATGACGCATTATACCAATTAGGGTTAATTTATAAAGAGCAGTTTACAAATGCTACACTAGCTATTAAGAACCTAGAGCGTTTAAGTGAGGTTAGAACAGATAATAAGCTAGAATTACCAATAAGCTATCACTTGTACCAGATATATAAAAAGCAAGGAGATGTAGCTAAGGCAAATGAGTATAAGAATATTATTTTACAGAAGTATCCAGAAACAAGTTTTGCTCAGATAATTTTAAACCCTGATAAAAAACTTACAGAAGAAAAAAAAGAAGATGAGGTTTTAAATAAGTATAAAGAAATATACTATTTATACAAAGAAAATAAGTTTGAAGAGGTTGTTAATGAGATAGATAATTTTTCAACTACACTCAAGAATTCAAATTTAATCCCTAAATTTGCGCTCCTAAAAGCCTTGGCTATAGGTAAATATCAAGATAAAGATACCTATAAAAAAGCATTAGAGTTTGTTGCGGTTAGTTATGCAACTACTCAAGAAGGTAAGAAAGCAAAAGAAATCATAGAACAATTAAATAAAACATAAACACCCTTAAATTCCCCGAATATGTTTGGTAAAGAGAGTAAAAAAACAGGAGAAAACAAAGTTGCAGAGAGAAACATTATAGGAAAAAACACTAAAATTACTGGAGAAATAATTTCTGAAGGAGATTTTAGAATCGACGGAACCCTAGAAGGAACTATAGAAACTAATGGTAGAGTAATTATTGGTAGTACTGGTTTAATTAAAGGAAAAGTAGAGTGTACTAACGCTGATGTAGAAGGAGAGTTTTCAGGAGAGTTATTTGTATCAAATACATTAACAGTAAAATCTTCAGCAAACATTACAGGAGATGTAGTTATAGGAAAGCTATCTGTAGAGCCAGGAGCAGAATTCAATGCTACTTGTGCCATGAAAGGAGCGGTAAAAGAATTAAACAAGAATGAGCAAGGACTCAAAGAAAAATCCGCTTAATAAATACATACGATTCACAGGAATCGCACTTCAAATGGGACTAACTATTTACCTAGGAAGTTTACTAGGTGAATGGTTAGACCAAAAATACCCAAACGATAATCAACTTTACGTAAAAATTTGTACACTTGTAGCGGTTTTCGGAGCTATGCTTTCGGTAATTATACAAGTAACCAATTTAACAAAAAACGATGATTAAACGAATTATAATTTTTACTATAGTTGTAGCTGCATTAGCTGCTTTAGGATTCTTTGTTAATAATTATTTCATAGAAAAAAACACGGTTAGTTTATCTTTTTCGTTACTATCAGTATATGTATTCAATTTAATTGCTTCTTTAGTAACTTATATTGCAGTAGAAATAGTAATAAATTACCTACCGAATGAAACAGGTTACTTGTATCTTGGTTTAATGTTAGTAAAATTCGGAGTTTTTATTTTGTTATATCAAGATTCTATTTTTTCTGAAACAGGTTTAACTAAACCTGAAAAAGTTTCAATACTACTTCCTATTCTTACTTTTTTATTAGTGGAAGCTATTGGTGTTTCAAAGTTGTTGAATAATAGATAGTTTACTGTTTTTTGAAGTCTTTAGAAGACTCAGGAAAACTAAATAAAAAAACCGTTTGTAGTTTTAATTTATTGTGTACCTTTGCACGGAAATTTAGAGACCATAATTCTATATTTAGTAAGGTATGATGATAGCAAAAAAACCTATCTATTTTTTAACGGTACTAGCAATAGTATTTAGTTCATTTACAGCATTCGCTGGAGGAGGTGATACTTCAAACGGAGGTCAGATTAATACACGAGAGCAAATTGATGGATACATTAAACATCACTTAGCAGATTCACATGATTTTACATTGTTTTCGTATACAAACGATGCAGGAGAGCGTAAACATGTTGGTTTTCCATTGCCTGTAATTGTCTGGACAAGTCAAGGGTTAAAAACCTTTATGTCTTCTGAATTTCACCACAATGATGACGGTCATGTTGTTGTTGAAAAAGGTGGAGTAAAACTTACTAAAATTCACAGTAAAATATACGAGTTAAACGAAGGAGAAACAGCAGTTGCTTTTGACGAGACTCACCATGCTACCAATGCGCACAAGGTGTTAGATTTTTCTATAACTAAGAGTGTATTTGGTATGTTGTTCGTAGGATTGTTAATGTTGTTAGGTTTTGGTTCGTTAGCTAAAAGTTATAAAAAAGGAGCAATTCCAACAGGGGTTGGTCGTGTATTAGAACCTTTAGTGCTTTATGTAAGAGATGAAATAGCAAAGCCTAATATCGGTGAAAAAAAATACATGAAGTTTATGCCTTATTTGTTAACAGTATTCTTCTTTATTTGGATATTGAACTTGTTAGGATTAACTCCTTTTGGATTTAACGTAACAGGACAAATAGCAGTAACGGTATGTTTAGCATTGTTTACGTTGGTAATCTATTTGACAAATGGTAGCAAAGATTTCTGGGCACACACATTATGGATGCCTGGTGTACCGGTAATTTTAAGACCAATTTTAGCAGTAATCGAATTGATTGGATTTATATTAATTAAACCTTTCTCTTTATTAGTGCGTTTATTCGCAAACATTACAGCAGGTCACTTCGTAGTAATGAGCTTAATAGCATTAATGATTACATTAAAAAATCAGTTCGGTGCTGTAGGTTCAACAAGTATTTCATTGTTGTTGGCATTATTTATCACAGTAATTGAAATTTTAGTAGCGTTTTTACAAGCATTTATTTTTACAATGCTATCGTCATTATTTATTGGTATGGCGGTTGAAGAACACGAGCATCATTAATTTAGAATAAGAATTTGTTTAATTATATATAAATCAATCAGTATGTACAATTTAATTGGAGCAGGATTAATCGTTATCGGAGGAGGATTAGGATTAGGTAAAATTGGTGGTAGTGCAATGGAAGCTATCGCACGTCAACCAGAAGCAGCTAATAAAATCCAAACAGCGATGATCATTATCGGAGCATTATTAGAAGGATTAGCATTTGGTGCTTTAATCTTAGGAAAATAATTCCGAAACAAAACAGAAGTAAAACATTTTCCTGTAACGGTTGGTTACAGGAAATGTTTTCAAATTAAACAAAAAACAAACAGTAAAAAGATTAAATTTCATATACAATGGATCAGTTAATAAATGATTTTTCTCCAGGGCTATTTGCTATGCAAGCATTAATATTAGTAATATTACTAGTTTTATTGTTCAAATTCGCATGGAAACCAATTATGGCTGCTTTAACAGAACGTGAAGAAGGTATTCAAAATGCATTAGATCAAGCAGAAAATGCTCGTAAAGAAATGCAAAACTTACAAGCTGATAACGAGCGTTTATTAAAAGAAGCAAGAGCTGAGAGAGATGCGATGATGAAGGAAGCACGTGAAATTAAAGATAAAATCATTGCTGATGCAAAACAAGAAGCTGAAGAGCAAACATCTACTATGGTAGAGAATGCAAAAGCTACTATTAAGCAAGAGCAACAAGCAGCAATCGCTGAGTTAAAGAAGAAAGTTGGAGATTTATCTATCGAAATAGCTCAAAAGGTTGTAAGAAAAGAATTAGCTTCACAAGACGATCAATTAAAGCTTGTAGAAGGAATGTTAGAAGAGGTTACTTTAAACTAATCAGTAGATGAAAGAATCAAGAGCAGCACTACGTTACGCAAAGGCAGTTTTAAACTTAGCTAAAGATTCAGGAAGCGAAACTTTAGTAAACGATAACATGAAGTTAATCGTTGATACAATTGCTGAGAGCGATGATTTAGATGTTATGCTTAAAAGTCCTGTAATCAAAGCTGCAGATAAACGTAAGGTTTTAAATGCGCTTTTTGGTGATAAAGTAGATAACATAGTAAAAGGGTTATTTAACTTATTAGAGGAAAATAAGCGTATGGTAATGTTAGAGTCTATTGCTAAGCAATATGCTGTTATATACGATTACCACAAGAACATCAACGTAGCTAAAGTTACTACAGCAGTAGCTTTAACAAAAGAGTTAGAAGATAAAATACAAGCTAAAATTGTTGCCCTTACAGGAAACAATGCAAGTATTGAGAATATAGTAAATCCTGATATTTTAGGAGGATTTATCTTACGAGTTGGAGATGTGCAGTACGATGCAAGTATCTCTAGCCAATTTAATGAGTTAAGGAGAGAGTTTGACAACGGTCATTACATTCCAAAAATTTAATTATACATCAAAAGAAATAAGATGGCAGCAATTAAACCAGCTGAAGTATCAGCAATTTTAAAGGAACAATTAACAAATTTTGAGTCTAAGGCTTCATTAAACGAAGTAGGGACAGTATTACAAGTAGGTGATGGTATTGCACGTGTTTATGGATTATCTAACGTACAATACGGAGAATTAGTAGAATTCGATAACGGATTAGAAGGTATCGTATTAAACTTAGAAGAAGATAATGCAGGTGTTGTATTATTAGGAGCTTCTACTTCAGTAAGAGAAGGATCTACTGTGAAACGTACAGAAAGAATTGCTTCTTTAAAAGCTGGAGAAGGAATCGTAGGGCGTGTTGTTAACACATTAGGACAACCAATAGATGGTAAAGGACCAATTCAAGGTGAAACTTTCGAAATGCCTTTAGAGCGTAAAGCACCAGGGGTTATCTTCCGTGAGCCTGTAACTGAGCCAATGCAAACAGGTATCAAATCTATCGATGCAATGATTCCAGTTGGTCGTGGTCAACGTGAGTTAATCATTGGAGACCGTCAAACAGGTAAATCAACTGTTGCTATTGATACTATCTTAAACCAAAGAGAATTTTATGATGCAGGACAGCCAGTGTACTGTATCTATGTAGCTATCGGTCAAAAAGCTTCAACAGTAGCAGCTATTGCTAATATGTTAGAAGATAAAGGAGCGTTAGCATATACAACTATTGTTGCTGCAAATGCATCTGATCCAGCTGCAATGCAAGTATACGCACCATTTGCAGGAGCTGCAATTGGAGAATATTTCCGTGATACTGGTAGACCAGCTTTAATTGTTTATGATGATTTATCTAAACAAGCTGTTGCTTACCGTGAAATTTCATTATTATTAAGAAGACCACCAGGACGTGAGGCATATCCTGGAGATGTATTCTACTTACACTCAAGATTATTAGAGCGTGCTGCAAAAGTTATCAATGACGATAAAATTGCAAGTGAAATGAATGATTTACCAGATTCTTTAAAAGGAATTGTAAAAGGTGGAGGTTCTTTAACTGCATTACCAATTATTGAAACACAAGCAGGAGACGTTTCAGCATATATTCCAACAAACGTAATCTCAATTACTGATGGTCAGATATTCTTAGAGTCTGATTTATTCAACTCAGGGGTTCGTCCAGCGATTAACGTAGGTATCTCTGTATCACGTGTAGGAGGATCTGCTCAGATTAAATCAATGAAAAAAGTATCTGGTACTTTAAAGTTAGATCAAGCTCAGTACCGTGAATTAGAAGCATTCGCTAAGTTTGGTTCTGATTTAGATGCAGCTACTTTAAATGTAATTGAAAAAGGTAAGCGTAACGTTGAGATCTTAAAGCAAGCTCAAAACGACCCTTATACCGTAGAAGATCAGGTAGCTATTATCTATGCAGGTTCTAAGAACTTGTTAAAAGATGTACCTGTAAACAAGGTAAAAGAATTCGAAAAAGATTATTTAGAGTATTTAAATGCGAAGCACAGAGATACTTTAGATACTTTAAAAGCAGGAAAATTAACTGATGAAGTAATTGATACTTTAAGAGACGCTGCAAAAGAAGTTTCAGCTAAATTTTCAGCTTAATAAAAACAAAAAAAGGCATCCCCGCATTACAATGCGGGGGTTTTATAAATTTTAAGTTCAATTAAATGGCAAACTTAAAAGAAATACGTAACAGAATTACTTCGATTAAATCAACAATGCAGATCACCTCTGCCATGAAAATGGTATCGGCTGCAAAGTTGAAAAAAGCTCAAGATGCAATTACAGCAATGCGCCCGTATTCATCTAAGCTTACTGAATTATTACAAAGCTTAAGTGCTACATTAGATAGCGATGCAGGTGGAGTATATTCAACAGAAAGAGAAGTAAACAAAGTATTGTTAGTTACTGTAACTTCTAATAGAGGTTTATGTGGAGGTTTTAACTCATCTATTATCAAAGAAACAGTTAAAACTATTAATGAAAAATATAACGATGCTACTGTTGATTTATTAACGATTGGTAAAAAAGGAAACGATATTTTATCAAAAGAATATACAGTTATTGAAAATAGAAGTAATATTTTTGATGACTTAACTTTTGAAAACGTTGCTCAAGTTGCTGAACAGTTAATGAATTTATTTGTAGATGGTTCTTATGATAAAATAGAGATCATTTACAACAGATTTAAAAACGCAGCGACTCAAATACCACAGGTAGAGCAATTCTTACCAATTCAACCTGTAGAAGGAGAATCAAATGCTAATTTAGATTACATCTTTGAGCCTTCTAAAGAAGAAATCATTTTAGAGTTAATTCCTAAGTCATTAAAGACACAATTATACAAGGCAATTCGTGATTCATTTGCTGCCGAACACGGTGCTCGTATGACTGCAATGCATAAAGCAACTGATAATGCTACGGAATTACGTGATGAGTTATTATTAACTTATAACAAAGCACGTCAAGCTGCTATTACAAACGAAATCTTAGAGATCGTTGGTGGAGCAGAAGCTTTAAATAATTAAGAATGACTAATTTCGAACCTCAATTTTTAAACTTAATAACTATGAAAAAATTATTTAAAACAACATTACTATTATTTATTGGATTGACTATTTCTTCTTGTTCTAGTAATGAAGACAATTTAAAAACTGCAAGTGAAATTAGAATGACAATTAACGGAAATGAAGTAGTATTTGATAATGTTATTGTAAACAAATTATCAGGAGAAGAAGGAACTTCAATATCGGTATCAGGAAGCGTTGGAGTAAAAACAGATAAGATTTTGAATTTCTATTTTTATACTTCTGAAGTTGGAGCAGATGCATTAAGTCATGTAACTTATACAGTAGATGGTTATACTTATGGAAATACAGCTGGTACATGTGGTGATTCTGTGTATAGTAGTAGTATTTCAAATATTACTAATGTAAATGATGGTTCAATAATTTCAGGAAACTTTTCTGGAACTTTTGAGGAATGTAATAATGATTCTGTTGAAAAATTAGTGATTACAAATGGATCTTATAATGTAATATATTAAAACGTATTCAAAGAGTATTGAAACAAAAAAGGTTGTCTATTAAGACAACCTTTTTATTTTGTATTATTTTTCCTCTACTCAAAATCAGATGATAAATAATAGTTTTCTAAGGTTACTGGAAATAAATCATTTTCAAAAAACTGATTCATAATTCTTGTGGTAACAGGGCTAATACCAGTACTTATTCCATCTACCTCATGAGGGTATGTCATATTTGAAGAATGGTTGTAACCAATAGTATGACCTATTTCATGTGCTGTTATAAAACCAGTTTCTTTACGAATATAATCTCTTAGTACATGTTCAGCTAAACCAAAGGTTGCACCACCACCTAAACCAGAAACATTAACAACCTTACCACAGTTATAACGTGTTTTGTTTAAAATAATGTTATAAGCTCCTTTCTTTTCGTTTTCTGTTAAAGCAGTTGTGCCATCATTTCCTATAATATTTTCACTAATAAATTCATTTTTAAAATTATCAGAAGCAAAAACAACACCAAGGTTAATCATTAATCCTGTGAATCGACGGATGTCTTTTGCAGTAATATCTTCAGCCCAATTGTTATCTGGATTGTTGTCTGTATCAAAATCGTGATATTTTATCGTCCATTTTAGTTTATTTAAACCTTTAAGCCTTTGGATAATTTCGTTATCACCAGTAAAATCAAAAACAATATTACTAGGGTCTATACCTGTATCTTTAAAAATTGAAAGATCAACTTCTTGATTACTTGTATTTAAAAATAAGGAAGAGTTGTTTATAAAAGGGTAGTTAATTTCTTGCTTACCATGGGCTCTTATTTTATCAATTTTAAATAATTTAATAGGTTTATGAAAACCTTCAGCTTCAATCGTAGCTGTAATAGTTATATCTTCTATATCTATTGGGGCGAAATTAGCAACCTCAATAGTTTTATTATCAATTGGCTTAACTCTTATTACTTTACTTATTTCGTACACACGAGATTCTGAAGTCATTACTTCTTGAGGTTCTCCGTCTTGAAACATCAAGCTAGAATTGGTTTCAGAATCAAAAGAGTAAGTTTTAAGCTCAACGTTAGGGATACTTTCTTTATCACTACATGAAAGGAATAAAAAAATAGAACAAACTAAAGTTTTAAATAATAGTTTCATTTTTGAAAAATTTGGGGGTTATTTTTCGCGAATATAAACCTTACAAATCATTAGTTTCTGAAAGTTTAACAAAACAACTTCAAATTTATTTTACCAAGTGTCATTTACATATTAATTAAGTAAATCAAGCAGAAACCAAACTGTTGTTAGTTCTAGGCTTTTTAGAATTGTTTTTGACTAAGTATAGATAAACCATTAGCGGTATTAATCCGTGAGGAAGTCTATATATTGTTAAGTATAAATACTGATGCATAATACTTAAAGAAAAATCATAATGAAAGCCACTAAGAATTCTTGCTAAAGCAGTTACAATACCCCAAAAGCATGCATATAACAAGGCTGCTTTTGAAAGTTTAGGAATAAATATAGCAATAGCAATAATGAAATCTATAACACCAGCTACAAATAATAGGTTCTTAGCCATTTCTTCTTGTACAGGAAGTATATTCAAGGTCATGGTAACGAAATTACCTGGTAATGGATAAAAAACACCAATAGCGTACATTCCATGACAAGTGAAAGCTAATGCAATAAAAACTTTTAGGTAAAAAAGTAAGATAGGTGTGTTTTTGTGTTTTAAGAAATATAATAAAGCGATTGGAACTCCAAACTGAATGGTGTGTTCAAAAAACATTATAAGGTGATAAAACTTGTTTTTTGTAATCATTAAAGCTAAAAAAACTAAACTTACCGCGCCTAATTTTAAAATGTTACTCATCCATTTTTTTGAGTTTTCATTTATTAAAATTGAAATAACAGCACAAACTAGATATAAAACACCAATGCTTCTGGTTAAAACTTGGATAGCAAAATCAGTATTTAGGTTAGTGACATATGATTGCCAACTAGTGTCAAAAAGAAAATTAACAACAGGCTCCAATAAATGCTGATCCCAAAAAAAGCTTCGGTACGGCGCATCCCAAAATAAATGCTGGTAAGCTCTGCCAAAAAAAATAAAAAAAGAACAGAATTTTAAAAAAGTAAGAAGGGTTTTAGTGTTCATAAATTAAGGTTTAAACAAAAGTAAAAATAGGGGGTATGTAGTTTGTTAAAATAAGATTAGTAAACTATAAAACAATAGTTAGGTTAAAGTTAATCAGGTTATTATATAATTAATTATAATAAAAATAACCTATTAAATTGAAAGGGAAAAAATATATTTGTGTAACTAACTATTAAACTTTAAAGTCCCTCACAATGAAAAAAATTATTTTAACACTGTTATTATTAGCAGTTCTTAGTACTTATGCCTCTAATGATAAGTACCGATTAATCATCACAGACAATCCGGCAACAACCATTATGATCGGCTGGAATCAAATTTCAGGATCTAACCCAGTTGTATACTATGGAACGACAGATAATGGAACTAACTGGTCAAATTATCCAAATTCAAAATCTGTAGATCGCTCAGTTTCTTATAAAGGAATGAGTAATACTTTTGCCAAATTAACTGGATTAAGTCCTAATACCAACTATTATTTTGTAATTAAAGATAGCCAAGGGGTAAGCAGTCGTTTTTGGTTTAAAACAGCTCCAAATACCAATGATAAAATGTCGTTTATTGCTGGAGGAGATTCAAGAAACAATAGAACACCGAGAAGAGATGCTAATTTGTTAGTTTCTAAATTAAAGCCAACAGCAGTGTTTTTTGGTGGAGATATGACTAACGGAGACTCTAGTTCTGAATGGCAAGACTGGTTTAATGATTGGCAATATACCACAGCAAATGACGGAAGAATGTTTCCTATTGTACCAACGAGAGGAAATCACGAAGGTTCAAATAATAGTATTTATAACCTGTTTAATGTTCCTTCAACAAGTGTTTATTACGACATAACTTTTGGAAATAATTTATATACAATTTATACGTTGAATTCAGAGATTTCAGCAGGAGGAACTCAGTATTCATGGTTAAGTCAAAAATTAAATACAAATAGTTCTATTTGGAAATCTGCTCAATATCACAAACCTATGCGCCCACATGTATCGTCAAAATCAGAAGGAAATGATGAATATTCTAGTTGGTCTCAATTATTTTATGATAAAGGAGTGAATTTAGTATTTGAATCGGACTCTCATACCGTAAAAACAACATGGCCAGTAAAACCTTGTTCTAGTGGAAGTAATTGTGATGAGGGATTTGTTAGAGATGATGTTAGCGGAACCGTTTATGTAGGAGAAGGTTGTTGGGGAGCACCTTTACGATCATCGAATGATTCAAAAAACTGGACAAGAGACGCGAGTACCTTTAATCAGTTTAAATGGATTTTTGTTGAAGAGTCTAAAATAGAAGTTCGAACAATTAAGGTAGATAATGCGAGTAGTGTAGGTTCGGTTTCAAACCAAAACCCATTCACAATACCATCTAATTTAGATATATGGAACCCATCTAATGGAAGTGTAGTAACAATTATAAGTAGTAACGTTAGCTATCCAGAAGTTACAATTACAAACCCAGTATCAGGTTCATCACATACAGTAAATACTCCATTAACAATCTCAGCTACTGCGACAGATAGTGATGGAACAATTTCTAGTGTTAAGTTTTATGTAAATAACACTTTAGTAGGTACAAATACAAATACTCCATACTCTTTTAACTGGATACCTACAATTGATAACCAATCATATATAATTAAAGTAAAGGCTACAGATAATGACGGATACGAAACTAGTTCTGAAGAAGTTTCTGTTTTTGTAGGAGATGTTTCTAAGACGGTTACATCAACAATTAATAGTACCAATGATGATGCTGAACAATATGAGTCGTCAGGAACAATGTATATGAACAGTTCTGATTTAGAATTAGTGTATGATGGAAGTTCCAAAGGAAATCAACATGTAGGGTTACTATTTAGAAATTTAAACGTACCAGCTAATGCTACGGTAACGAATGCGTATATACAATTTACTACCGATGAAACGAATTCTGGAAGTACATCACTGTCAATAAAAATTCAAGATTCATCAAATGCACCAGATATGACTTCCCAAAGTTATAATATTACTTCAAGAAGTTATTATAATCAATCAGTTGCTTGGAGTCCTAGTTCATGGAGTTCAGTTGGAGCTTCGGGGACAGCACAAAGAACTCCAGATTTAAAATCTCTGGTACAATATGTTGTGAACAGATCTAATTGGGCAACTGGTAATTCAATGATGTTTTATATTTCAGGAACAGGAGAACGAACAGCAGAGTCATACGATGGAAGTAGCGCGAGTGCACCCAAATTAGTGGTTACTTATAGCATAGGGAACCCTGATGATGGAGATGGAGGAGGAGAAATCCCAAAATGTGAGGATGTAAGCGTGACAATTATTTTCGATAAGTATTCTTCAGAAACTTCTTGGAGTTTAAAGGATAGTACAGGGCAAACTGTAATGAGTGGAGATAATTATACTCAAGGAAATGGAGAATCTATTACTGTATCAAAATGCTTGCCGGTAGGGTGTTATGATTTTACAATTAATGATACATATGGTGATGGTATTTGCTGTAGTTATGGAAGCGGTTCGTATGAAATAACAAATAATAATGGAGATGTATTAGCTTCAGGAGGAAGCTTTGGGTCTTCGGAGACTAAACAGGTTTGTTTAAATACTAACACTTCTGCAAAAACACAATTAAGAAGCCAAGAAAAAGAAGAAACAAATACTTCAGGAATGAGTATTTATCCAAATCCAGCTGTTGATAGGATTTATATTAAAGGAGGAAAAAATACAGTTTTGTGGACCGCGAAAATAATAGACGTATCAGGAAGAAAAGTAATAGAAGCACCTGTAATTAATAATTCAATAGATGTTTCTACAGTTTCAAGTAACTCAATTTACATTGTTGAAATATATGATGAACTAGGACAAAAGAAACTTTCTGAAAAGATAATGAAGAGATAAATAAAAAGTTTAAATGAAAAAGAACTTGTTAATTAGTTCTTTTTCATTATATTAGTTCCAGTTTAAATTAAAAAAAATTATTATGAAAACGAATTTTAAAAATTTCGCATTTATTCTCTTGTTCTCTATTTTTCTTTTTTCATGTCAAACAGAAGAATCCATTGGCGATGAATTACCATTGAATGCTGTTGAAAAGTTAAAAGATGAAAAAATAATCTCACCTAACGAAGTTTCTTCTCGTACTACTAATATTTGTGATTTTAAAATAACCACAGCCAATAATAGTAATTTAGTAAGTATAGGAGAAACAAAGACTTTTACAGTATCTGATAACGTTCCTTTATCAACAACATTAAGTTGGTCCGTATTAAGTGGTGAGAATATCGATATAATTGGTTCGACTAACTCCAGAAGTTTTACTGTACATTTTAATTCAGGTTTTACAATAGGAGCTATAAGATTAGAAACAAATTATTCAGGTGGTTGTAATTTAGAGTTTAGTGTTTATTTAGAATCACCATATGTTCCAAACTGCAATAATGTAATTACCCCTCCGTTTCCATATCCTATTTATTCAACTTTTGGTTCTCCAGTACCTAGTAACTATGAGAAAGATAATTTAGGGAGTAATTATATTTGTACAACGACAATAAATAATGAATTATCGGTTCCTTATGAAAGATGTGCTAGTTATAATTGGCAAATAAGTCCAGGGGGAAACCAAGGAAAAGTGTTTCCATCAGGTAATTCTGCAATAGTGACAGTTAGTCAACCTGGAACATATACGGTAACATTAACTACAACTAATGTTGCAGGTTCAAGAGTAGAAAAATTTATATTGTATGCAGAAGACTGCGATGGAGGTATAGGTTCTGGAGGTTTCTAAATTTACATAACAATAAAAAGCGAACCAAATAGGTTCGCTTTTATTTTATAGTAGACTTTGAATTATTTTTTGAATGGAGATTGTATCAATTCCACATACTTCTTGCAACTGTTGAATCGTACCATGATGGATAAACTCATCAGGAACTCCTAATAGTTTAATTTTTCCTTGATAGTTTACTTCGGAAGCATATTCTAATATTTCACTTCCAAATCCACCTTTGATTGTGCCATCTTCAACAGTGATAATAGTATCAAATTTTTTGAAAATAGCGTCTAAAAGTTGTTCGTCTAAAGGTTTTACAAAACGTAGGTCGTAATGCGCAACTGATTCGTTGTTTTTAAGCTGGTTTATTGATTCTGAGACATTATCAGCTATTGTTCCAATAGATAATACTGCAATTTGAGTTCCTTCTTTTAAACAGGTTCCTTTTCCAACTTCTATGGTTTCGAATGGAAGTTGCCATTGTTCTAACTTGCCTTTTCCTCTGGGATATCTAATAGCTATCGGATGTTCAAGACCCTGTTGAGCGGTAAACATCATATTACGTAGCTCAATTTCATTGCGAGGAGCAAATACAATTAGGTTTGGGATACAACGTAAATAAGCCAAATCAAAAACTCCATGGTGAGTTGCTCCATCTTCACCTACTAACCCAGCCCTGTCTAAGCAAAAAATTACAGGTAAATTTTGTAAGGCTACATCGTGAATTACTTGGTCGTAAGCACGTTGTAAAAAGGTAGAATAGATATTACAAAACGGAATCAATCCTTGGGTAGCCATACCTGCAGCTAAGGTTACTGCATGTTGTTCGGCAATACCTACATCAAATGTTCTATCAGGAAACTCTTGCATCATAAACTTTAACGAGCTTCCGGTTAACATAGCAGGCGTAATTCCTACAATTTTTTCGTTTTTCTGTGCTAGTTCAACAATAGTTTCCCCAAAAACATCTTGAAATTTAGTGTATTTACTTGCCTCTTTAGGTAGGACGTCTCCAGAAATTTTGTCAAATTTACCAGGAGCGTGATACCTTACTTGGTCTTGTTCAGCTTGTCGTAACCCTTTCCCTTTTGTAGTTATTACGTGTAAAAACTTAGGACCTTGAATACTTTTTAAGCGTTCTAGTTCACGTAACAACTCTTCAAAATTATGTCCATCAATAGGTCCAGAATAATCAAAGTTTAAGACTTCAAAAATATTGTGTTGTTCTATCTCTAATCGAGGAGCTTTAATTTTTGTTAAATAATCTTTCAAAGCGCCTACCGATGGATCAATACCAATGGCATTATCGTTTAAAATAACTAAGAGATTTGCATTGGTGTCTCCTGCATGATTCAAAGCTTCAAAAGCCATTCCACTAGCAATAGAAGCATCACCAATCACCGCAATATGATGTTTTTCTAAGCCTTGTAATTTAGAAGCAATTGCCATTCCTAAAGCTGCTGAAATAGCAGTAGAGGAGTGCCCAACACCAAAAGTGTCGTACTCACTTTCTGAGCGTTTTGGAAAGCCTGAAATGCCATCAAATTGGCGGTTGGTATGAAAAACGTCTTTTCTCCCTGTTAAAATTTTATGCCCATAGGCTTGATGTCCTACATCCCAAACTAATAAATCGTTTGGAGTATCAAACAAATAGTGAAGTGCAATGGTCAATTCTACCACACCTAAGCTTGCGCCTAAATGTCCTTCTTTTGTAGCAACCACATCAATAATAAACTCACGCAATTCTTGAGCGAGCTGTGGCAATTCTTCTGATGTTAATTTACGTAAATCAGCAGGAATTTGAATGTTTTTCAATAGGTCGTTCGACATATAGCAAAAGTACAAAAAGGTAGAGATTCCTAACTTTTTAGACTAAAAACTTTGTAGTTTTGTTGTATGAGCAAATTGTACTTGGTGCCTACACCGATTGGGAATTTAGAAGACATTACGCTGAGAGCGCTTAAAGTCTTACAAGAAGTAGATTATATTTTAGCGGAAGATACACGTACGAGCGGAAAACTACTGAAGCATTTTGATATTTCTACACCGATGCAGTCGCATCATATGCATAACGAGCATAAAACGGTAGAAACAATTGTGAAACGTTTGCAAAGTGGTGAAACGTTTGCGTTAATTTCAGATGCAGGAACCCCTGCAATTTCAGATCCTGGTTTTTTATTAACTAGAGCGTGTGTACAGAATGGGATAGATGTAGAATGTTTACCAGGAGCTACTGCTTTTGTTCCAGCTTTGGTAAATTCTGGCTTACCTAATGACAAATTTGTTTTTGAAGGTTTTTTACCTGTAAAAAAAGGACGTCAAACACGGTTAAAATTCTTGGCAGAAGAGACACGAACTATGATTTTTTATGAGAGTCCACACAAGTTATTGAAAACACTCGCAAATTTTGCAGAGTATTTTGGAGAGGATAGACAAATATCTGTTTCTAGAGAACTGACAAAATTGTTTGAAGAAACCAAACGAGGAAGTGTAAAAGAAGTACTAGCATATTATACTGAAAAACCAGCTAAAGGAGAAATCGTGGTTGTAGTTGATGGGAAAAAGTAAAGAAATTAAAGTTTTATAAAAACCCTAACTTTTCTTCTTCTTGAGTTTCTTATTTTTGTAACTCTTTAAAAAGATTACATGTCTACATTTCATAAACTACGTATAGAAAAAATAATAAAAGAAACAGCAGATGCTGTGTCTATTTTATTTGATATCCCTGCAGAACTAAAAGATAACTACACTTTTGTTGCAGGTCAATATATTACAATAAAAGCTATCTTAGACGATAAGGAAATAAGAAGAGCTTACTCTATTTGTGCTTCTCCTAACAGTAAGCAAATTAAAGTTGCTGTAAAAGCAGTTGACCACGGAAAATTTTCAACCTATGCAACAACTAAGCTAAAAGAAGACACTTTTTTAGAGGTTTCTGAACCAGAGGGGAAGTTTATTTTAGAACCTCAAGCACAAAAAAACTATCTTGCTTTTGCTGCAGGAAGTGGAATTACCCCAGTTTTATCAATGGTAAAAACAGTGTTAGAGAATGAACCAACTTCTACAATTACACTAGTTTTTGGAAATAAAAGAGCTGAAAGCACAATTTTTTATGATGAGTTAAATGAGTTAGCTGAAAAGTATTCTTCTCAATTAAACTTACATTATGTGTTTAGTCAAGAGGTGAGAACTAATAGTAAATTTGGTAGAATTGATAAAGGACATGTAAACTATTTCGTGAAAAATATACATAAAGATATTTCTTTCGATTCAGTATATTTATGTGGGCCAGAAGAAATGATCCAAACTGTTTCTGAAACACTTCAAGAAGATGGATTCGATGAAAGAAACATCTATTTTGAATTATTTACCGCTACTATTTCAGATGAAGAAGCGGCATTGCATATTCCAGACGGAAAATCAGAAATTAAAGTGGTGTTAGATGATGAAGAACACACTTTTATGATGGAGAAAACCGATACGATTTTAGCAGCTTCTTTACGCAACAAGCTAGATGCCCCATATTCCTGTCAAGGAGGGGTTTGTAGTAGTTGTATTGCAAAAGTTATGGAAGGAAAAGCTGTAATGGCAAAAAATTCTATTTTAACTGATGACGAATTAGAAGAAGGTTTGATACTTACATGTCAAGCACATCCAACTACACAGAAAATAGTGGTAGACTTTGACGATGTTTAGGTAAAATCGTAACTTTATAGAATGGATTTTTACGACTTTAAAAACGCATTTTTTGTAGGTGTTTTCATGGCTTTTATGATAGGGCCTGTATTTTTTATGCTGATTAAAACCAGTATTTTAAAAGGAGCTAGAGCAGCCATTGCCTTTGATGTAGGAGTGATTTTAGGAGATATTTCTTTTATGTTAATAGCCTACTTTGGAAGTAGAAGTCTGTTAGAAAAAATAAAAGATGACCCGCGGTTGTTTCTTATCGGAGGGTTAGTGCTTATTGTTTATGGATTAATTACTTATTTAGATAAAAACAATAAGAAAGAAGCAAAAGCTCCCGATGTTGTTTTACCAGAGAGTAATAATTACTTAAAACTCCTTCTTAAGGGCTTTTTCTTGAATTTTATAAATATAGGAGTATTAGCTTTTTGGCTGGGGTTAATTGTGGTTATAGGACCAACGTATGATATGAATCCGAAGTATTTGGTTTGGTATTTTGGTACTGTAATAGCAGGTTACGCAATTACAGATTTAGGGAAAATATTATTAGCTAAACAACTTAAGAGTAGGTTAACTCCATTGGTTATTTATCGAATAAAACGTGGAATGGGAGTATTATTAATCGTTTTTGGTGCTGTGTTAATGCTAAAAGGATTTATTCCTGAAAGTAAGATTGATAATCTGATTGAGAAAGTAGAATCGCTAGATTAAAAGCCGATAATCATTTTTGCTATCCAAAAATAGATCAAAATCCCAAAAATATCGTTACTCGTTGTAATAAAAGGCCCTGTAGCAATTGCAGGGTCAATACCTCTCTTATCTAAAAATAAAGGAATAAAAGTACCTACCAAACCAGCTACAATAATTACCGTAAATAATGAAGATGAAATAGCAGAGGCAATTGTTATATCTCCTTTCCAAATCCAAATAAAGAAAAACAAGATAACAGCCAAAACAAGTCCATTTACAGCAGCTAAAGACATTTCTTTTAATAATCTATTAGTAACACTTCCTTTTACATCATCGTTAGCTAAACCTTGTACAATAATTGCTGAAGATTGTACCCCAACATTACCAGCCATGGCTGCAATAAGAGGTGTAAACATAAAAAGAATAGCATTTTCTTCTAATGCACCTTCAAAAAAGCCCATAATTCTTGCAGCTCCAATACCTCCAATTAAACCTAGGAACAACCATGGTAATCGAGCTCGGGTTAACTGTAAAATGCTATCTTCAGAGTCAACATCTTGGGTAATACCTGCTGCTAATTGATAATCTTTTTCAGCTTCTTCTTTAATTACATCAACAATATCATCAATAGTAATTCTACCCACCAAAACACCTAATTCATCCACAACAGGAATAGCTTCTAAGTCATATTTACGCATAATGTTAGCTACATCTTCCGCGTCATCGTGTACATGAACAAAATCTACTTTAGGAATATAAACATCCGAGATTTTAGAACGAGTAGAAGCCATTAACAAGTCTTTTAACGACAAACGCCCTTTTAACTTACCTTCATCATCAACCACATAAATAGAATGAACTCTAGTAACCTCTTCTGCTTGCTGACGCATTTTTTTAACACAGGTAAGTACATTCCAATTCTCATTTACTTTTACAAGCTCTTTTGCCATTAATCCACCAGCAGAATCTTCATCATATCGTAGTAATTCTACAATTTCTTTAGCATGTTCACGGTCTTCAATTTTCCGAATTACATCTTGTTTTCGTTCTTCAGGAAGTTCAGCAATAACATCGGCAGCATCATCGGTATCAAGTTCATTAACCTCTTCGGCAATTTCTTTGGCAGATAGTTGTTCAAAAACTTTTTCACGAACTTCTTCATCAACTTCCATTAATACATCCGAAGTTGTTTCACTATCTAATAAACGTATAATGTAAACTGCTTCTTCAAAAGTAAGTTCATCTAAAACTTCAGCAATATCAGCGTAGTGAATATCTGAAAAAACCTCAGAAAGAGCTGTGTCTTTTTGTTGCTGAATCAGTTCTTTTACGTTTTCTAATAAGTCTTTTGTGATTTCTAATGCCATTGCTTGCAATTTTGCTCGATAATCGAGGTTTTGAATATGTTGAAATCTAATTCAAAAAGAAGACTTGTTCTTATATAAAAAAGGACTCTTAACTATTGTTTTGAGCTATTTTTTGTGTCAACTCAATGAATTTTTGCACCGACAACTGTTCGGGACGCATCGCAAATATAGGGTCTTCTTTTAAGGTATCCGAAAGATTAAAAGATTTTAAACTGGAACGTAACATTTTTCTTCGTTGATTAAAAGCTGTTTTTACCACTCTAAAAAATAATTTTTCATCAACAGGAAGTGTGTAGTTTTCTTTTCTGATAAGTCTAATAACTCCAGAATCTACCTTTGGCGGTGGATTGAATACAGAAGGAGGTACGGTAAATAAGTATTCAGCATCATAAAAAGCTTGTGTTAATACCGAGAGTATTCCGTAAGTTTTACTTCCTTCTTTTTCAGCAATTCGTTGAGCAACTTCCTTTTGAAACATTCCTGAAAACTCTGGAACAAATTCGCGGTTTTCAATAGCTTTAAAAACAATTTGTGATGAAATGTTGTATGGAAAGTTTCCGATAATTGCTACTTGCTGATTATTGAAAGTTTCAGTGAAATCCTTTTTTAAAAAGTCACCTTCAATAATGGTAAACTTTTCTTTTGAAGTATTTAGTTTTATGTGTTCAACAGGGAATGTTTCTTGTAAATAGGTTACTGATTCTGAATCTAATTCCATTACCGTAACTTTTGGTTTCTTTTCTAATAAATATTTAGTTAGAACTCCCATACCAGGACCAATTTCTAATACGTTATCGTATCCTTTTTCGGTTAACGAATCAGCAATTTTCTTAGCGATGTTTTCATCGTTTAAAAAATGTTGTCCTAAATGTTTTTTTGCTCTTACGGTCATGGATTCAGGTTAATAGATTTTTATAGACGTAATACGTTTAGAATCTTGGTTTTGGGTCTTGACTAATTACTATTTACTGTAGGGAAAAACTCATTAACAACTTTTAATTCAGTACGAAAAGCAAGCATTTTATCAGCAAACTTTTTTAATCCGTCGTTGCGTAGTTTGTCTGCACTATGTTTGTAATAGTTGTCTAAATCTTCACGTGTTTTAGCAGTATATTGAATAGAGTAGGTAATACCTCCCATTTCTTCTTCAACCAACACTTGCGTCATTTTAGCACTTAAAAAGTGTCCTGTTGCTAATACTTCAGGTATATGGCTTTCAATCCAAGTTAACCATTCAGCATGTATACTTTCGTCTATATTTATTGTTACGTTGTATATGTACATAGTTTTTAATTTTAAAAATAAAGTAATAAGAACGTCTTCAGTTTTTTAAATGTCGTCTCCTCTTAATTTTCTAAACTTTTTTCGGGCCTCTACTAGGTAGATACTCGATGGGTGGTCAAAAATAATCTTTTGATAGTATTCTTTAGCCTTTTCTAGATTATTTAATTCATTGTTATATAAATCAGCCATGTGATAATATACATCGTCAACATAAATCCCTTTTTTATCTAAAGCTATTATTTTGGCATAATTTAAAATGGCTTCGTCATATTGTTTCTTTTTAACAAATAATTGAGCTTGTTTAAATAATGCTTCATCTTCAATAGATTGCCCACCGTAATTAGCAATTATATTGCTTAAAATAGCAATTGCTTCATCATTTTTATTTTGATAAGCTAACAGATCAGCTTTGGCATATTCTTTTAAGCCAGTACCAATACTATCTTTAGGTTCATTATCTGAAATTGTCAAGAACAAATCAGCAGCATCGTTAGCAATAAGTTGTGTTGCTGATCCTTTTAAAACTTTTAGCTGAGCCTTTGCCCAAGTAAAATCATTTTTAAAATAAGAAGCTTGTGCTACTTTAAAGCGGGCTTCTTGACCTATATAATTGTTTTTGAATAGCGTTTGAACTTGAGAAAAATAAATTAATCCTTTGTTAAATTTACCCATATATACAAAAACATCACCAAGCTTAAGTTTTATAGTTGCTTTTATAAACTTTGAATTGGTAAAATTTAAGGCATTCTTTAAAATAACAGATGCTTCTTGTGGGTTGTTCTTTGTAAATGTTAAATAGTTAGCGTACTCTATTTGTGTGAAAAGTGTTTTAGAGTTAATTCCATATTCTTTAAAAATAGAATTAAAACGTTTATCTACATCAGGTTGTTTTGTCTCAATTGCTATTTTAAGGTTATTATTTATAGCTTTAAACTTGTCTCTAGGGTAATTCGTTTTTTCAATAATAAGATCAAAACACTCTTTTGCAGTTTCATAGTCTTTGTTCTCTAGAGCTATTTTACCCAAATCATTAATTTTACCCAAATTATCTGGGTCTCTTGCAAGTAATGCCTTGTTTTGAATAAGAGCTTTGCTGTATTGTTTTTGCCTAATAAATAACCAAGAAAGTAAATCATTCCAAATGTCTTTAGGGTTGCTTATAGATTTTCGTAATAGTGCTTTTTTGAATAAAACATTGTTCTCATCTTCGCTATCATCAGTTAAATATTTACCAGCATAACGTTTTACATTGTTGAGGTAACCACTATTTTTGTCAACCAAATCAATGTATGATTTGAACATTTGTTCAAAATCTCCCTTTTCACCATAAATTTGCGCTAATTGAAACCCATAATTAGCTTTTGGGTTAATTTCCATTACTTTATTAAAAGCTTCAATAGCTAAATCTAATTTACTATAGTTTTTAAACAACCCTGCGATTAAAGAACCGTAATTTGCTTTTTTATTAATGGATTCAATTGCTTTTTGATAGTATTTATTAGCGTCTTCTATTTTTTCTTGCCGTTCACTATTATAACCTAGAATTACATATAAGTAAGATAAGTTAGGTTTTTCTTTTAGTTTTTGAGTGAGTAAATTTTCAGCAGCAGTAAATTGTTCAGTCTCCTGATAACAAGTGATTAACTTTTTTAAATAAGTTGTGTTATATGGGCTTTGATCGTATAATCTTTTATATAACTGAATTGCCTTTTCATATTCATTATTTCTAAAATAATTTTCAGCAATGATAAATTCGTTTTGCTGTGCTTGGCAAAACAAACTTAAGATCAGTAAATTAAATAAAATAATGGCTTTTTTCATTTTGAAAATTTTAAGCGTTGTGTTTTTGTGCTTAATTCAGTTAAGAGGATTTTGTCTATCAAAAATACAGAAGATAATTGTTAAAATACTATTAAAAGAGGTGCTTTTTTGAAAAGCAGTGTAACATTTTGGCACGAACTTTGTCTTATTAATAAAACAACTAAACAATGTAAACTATGAGAAACTTTACGACACAATATGAAATAGCAAAGCAGAATGCAAATGAGTTTATGAGAAAAGGTCAAATAACTCAATATTTTGAGGCATTGTTAGAAATGAATAAATACAAGAGATTAATGGTAGCGGTAGTTGCCAACTAAACATATTTTTTTCAATGGGGATTGATTAATTAAAAATCCCAAGCATCGTAATTGAGGCTTGGGATTTTTTTATTTTTATATTGAAAATTGATTAATCAATCATGTCAAAACCACAATAAGGAACTAATACTTCAGGAATTTTAATTCCATTCTCAGTTTGGTAGTTTTCTAAAATACCAGCCAACACACGAGGTAAGGCTAAAGAACTTCCGTTTAAAGTGTGTACTAATTGACTTTTACCTTCTTTATTTTTAAAACGTAACTTCAAACGATTTGCTTGAAAAGTTTCAAAGTTTGAAGCAGAACTAATTTCTAACCAACGTTCTTGAGCTGTAGAATATAATTCAAAGTCAAATGTAAGGGCAGAAGTAAAGCCTGTATCTCCACCACAAAGACGTAAAATACGGTATGGTAATTTTAACTCACGTAAAATTTCTTTGATATGTTCAACCATTCCATTTAAAGCATTGTATGAATTGTCAGGGTGTTCAACACGAACAATCTCAACTTTATCAAATTGGTGTAAACGATTTAATCCACGAACATGAGCTCCGTAACTTCCAGCTTCACGACGGAAACAAGGAGTATAGCCTGTAACTGCAATAGGTAAATCAGCTTCTTTTACTAAATCACCTCTAAACATATTAGTTACTGGAACTTCAGCGGTAGGGATTAAGTATAAGTTATCTCCAGTTACATGATACATTTGTCCTTCTTTGTCAGGTAATTGACCTGTACCAAAACCTGAAGCTTCATTTACTAAATGAGGAACTTGTACTTCGTTATATCCAGCTGCTGTGTTTTTATCTAAGAAGTAATTAATTAAAGCACGTTGTAAACGAGCTCCTTTTCCTTTATACACAGGAAAACCAGCACCTGTAATTTTGGCACCTAAATCAAAATCAATAATATCATACTTCTTCGCTAATTCCCAGTGAGGTAATGCTTTTTCTCCTAAATCTGGAATAATTCCTTCTTTAAAAATCTCTTCGTTATCTTCTTCATTTTTTCCTGCTTTTACAGAAGGATGAGGAATATTAGGAATTTGGTACAACAATTCGTTTAACTTATCAGCAGCAGAGTTTAATTCTTCTGTTAATTGTTTAGATTGCTCTTTTAACTCACCTGTTTTTGCTTTAAGTTTATTTGCTTCTTCAACTTTTCCAGATTTAAAAAGCCCTCCAATTTCTTTGGATATTTTGTTCGATTCAGCTAAAACATTATCTAAAGAAACTTGTGTAGCTCTACGCGTTTCATCAGCAGTTAATACTTCTTCAATAATTGTTTCGGCATCAGCAAAATTACGTTTTGCTAATCCGTCTAAAACAGTTTGTTTGTTTTCTCTAATAAACTGAACCTGTAACATCTTTTTAATTTTTTAAGAAAAGCAAAGATAAAAGAAGCTATAGACTTAAGCAATGTGTTTTGTGTACTAAATTTCTTCAAGCATCATAAAGAAGTCTGATAAAGTAATATTGAAATAATCACATATTTTCTGAAGAGTAGTAATAGTGACATTTGTTTTTCCTTGTTCTATTCTTGCCAAATGTATTCCAGTATCAATATAAAACTCATTTGAAGTAATATGATACTCTTCTCTTAAAGTTTTTACGCAAAGGGCTACCTTTTTTAAGGTTACCTCATTTTTTGACAGCATTATTCTTTTTCGATACAAAATCTTAAAAACATATGAAATACATAATGACATACTTGTCATTATGTAGGTTTTAAAAAAATTAACTTTGTATGCAGTTACGTCAATAATACTAATTCTAAAGCTATTTGAAACCGGGGGGCTTTGAGTATGATATAAGGTTAGAGCTTGGCGTAACTTTTTAAAAAGAGTATTGAATTTTGCTTGTCTTTTTTTAATTGAGAAATTAAGCCAGAAACAGAATCGAACTTTTGTTCGTCTCTTAAATAGTAAAGTAGCTCAATAGTTAGCTCTTTACCATATAAATTTTGGTTAAAATTGAAATAATGTACTTCAATTGTTTGATGTTCTCCATCAACCGTTGGTCGATTGCCAATATTCATCATTCCATAAATAGTAGTGTTATTAATAGTAGACTTTACTATATAAACACCTGTTTTTGGAATCAACTTGTAGTCTTCAGGCACATCAATATTTGCTGTAGGAAAACCTATTTTTCCACCTAGTTGTTTTCCGTTTACAACTTTTCCTGTAAGTGAAAAGTTATATCCTAAGTAATTGTTAGCAGTTTTTAAATGTCCGTTAGCAAGAGCTTTTCTAATTTTGGTAGAACTAACTGATACTTCATCAATATCTTGAGCAGGAATTTCTTCAACAGTAAAATCATATAAGTGAGAATACTCAGTTAATTGTTCAATATTACCTTCTCTATTTTTTCCAAAATGATGATCGTAACCAATAATCAATTTAGAAATGTTTAATTGATTAACTAAAATATCACGAACAAAATCTAAAGCGGTTAGTCTTGAAAACTCTCTACTAAAAGGATGAATGATTAAATAATCTAATCCTAATTTTTCTAAGTGTTGAGCTCTTTCATCAATAGTGTTTATTAGCTTAATGGAAACATCTTTTTGCAATACCATTCTTGGGTGAGGGAAAAATGTTAGCAATACCGATTTTTTATTACTAGCATTTGCTTCACTAACTAGTTTCTCAATAATTTTTTGATGACCAATATGAACTCCATCAAAAGTACCAATTGTTACCATTGTTTTTTGAGAGGGGGTAAGATCAAAAATAGAATGTATAATTTCCAAGACTACTAATAAGTTTAGGCAAAAATACAATTTGTATAAGATGATAAATAATAAATTAATAAATAAAATCTAAAATTAGTTTTTGGTAAGTTTTTATCTTCATAATTACTATAATTACAAAAAAAGAGGGTAAATATTTCGCAAATGAAAAAAAATTGTATTTTGCACTACAGTTAACAAATTATTTTACATTATGATGAAAAAACTATTACTTGTTGCATTTGTGCTATTTGGTACAGCAATGATGGTTGCTCAAACTACCATTACAGGTACGGTTAATGATGCTTCGCTTGGTGGACCATTGCCAGGAGCAAACATTAAAGTTTCGAGAAAAGCAGTAGGAACGTCTACTGATTTTGATGGTAAGTTTACAATGACGGTAACAGATATCCCTCCGTTTACCATTGAAATTTCTTCTTTAGGGTATCAAACAAAAACAGTTGAAATAACAAAAAACAACCAAGTTGTTGAGGTTAGCTTAACAGAAAATGCAACATCTTTAGATGAGGTAGTTGTATCGGCTTCGAGAACTCCAGAACGTGTTATGGAATCACCTGTAACAATTGAACGTTTTGATTCTAGAGCGATTAAGAATACAGCTTCTGCTTCATATTACGATGGATTAGAAAATTTAAAAGGAGTTGATATCAACTCAGGAGGTTTAACATTTAAAACAGTAAACACACGTGGTTTTGCTACGTTTGGTAATGAGCGTTTTGTACAGTTAGTTGACGGTATGGATAATGCTTCTCCAGCATTAAACTTTGCTATTGGAAACTTATTAGGAATTTCTGAAGTAGATGTAAAAAGTGTTGAAATTTTACCAGGAGCAGCTTCGGCTTTATATGGAGCCAATGCATTTAATGGTATTATGTTAATGCGTAGTGAGAACCCATTTAATGAACAAGGTATTAGTGTTGGTTTAAAAACTGGTTTAACAAGTCAAGAAGCAGCAGGAGATAATGGTTATTATGACGCTACAATTAAAATGGCACATGCTTTTGATGATTACTTTGCAGTTAAAGCTAGCTTTTCTTATTTAAAAGGAGAAGAATGGCATGCAACTGATTATAGAAATACAACAGGTATTGGAGGTACATATATTCCTGGAATGAATCATAATGATGATCCTAACTACGATGGGGCAAATGTGTATGGAGATGAGGTATCTGTTGATTTAGGAGGAGCTATTGGAAAGGTTAGTAGAACAGGATATAGAGAAGTAGACTTAATGTCTAATGAAGCTAAAAGTGTAAAATTCAATGGAGCTATTCATTACCGTCCTTTAGGTAATGACCGTGTTGAAATTATTTGGAATTCTAAATACGGTAGAGGTAATACTATTTATCAAGGACAAAACCGTTACAACTTAGCTAACTTCTTTATGGAGCAACATAAATTAGAAGTAAGAGGTAAGAACTTTTTTATTAGAGGGTATTATGCAGGGGAAGATGCAGGAGATTCTTATGATACTCGTTTTGCTGCAATTAATATTAATAGCAAATGGAAATCTAACACAGATTGGTTTGGACAATATGCAGCAGCATACTTAGGTGCTATCCCAGGTGTTCCTGCTTCTAATCATGCAGCGGCAAGAGCAGTAGCTGATAGCGGAAGACCAGAACCAGGGTCTGCTGAGTTTACAAGATTATTTAATGAAGTAACTGCTGATCCAGATTTACTAACAGGGTCAAAGTTTAGAGATAATACAAGCTATTATCATGCAGATGGTAACTTAAACTTACGTGATTATATCGATTGGGCAGAGGTTCAAGTAGGAGGTTCATATAGACAATATAGATTAAACTCTTATGGAACTATTTATACTGATAGTGATGGTCCAATTAAATATGGAGAATATGGGTTATATACTCAAATTCAGAAAAAAATGATGGATGATCGTTTAAAATTTACAGGATCTATTCGTTATGATAAGTCAGATAATTTTGATGGAAACGTTACACCAAGAGTTTCATTAGCGTATGCGGCTGGAGAAAACAAAAATCATAACTTTAGAGCATCTTTCCAAACAGGTTTCCGTAACCCAACAACGCAAGACCAATATATTGGTTTAGCAACAGGAGCAGGATTTATTTTAGGAACAGCTCCAGATAATATTGGGCGTTTTTCTGCACCAGCAATTACAACAACAGGAAGTTTTGTTTTAACAGGACAAGATGTGTTTGATAGAGGTTACTCTGCTAACTCTATAGCAAACGGAAATCCTACTTTGGCAACTACAGATTTAGTAGAGCCAGAAAAAGTAAAATCTTTTGAAGTTGGTTACCGTGCAGCAGTTCCTTTAGGAGAAAATAAGTTGTCTATTGATTTTAGTACATACTATAATATGTATTCTGACTTTATTTCTAATAAAGATGTAGTTGTATTAGTAGATCCAAACACACCAGTTACTGTGAATAACTTAACTAACAGAGATTTAGTAAGAACATTTAGTGTAAAAACTAACTCAACAGTTGATGTAGATTCTTATGGAGTAGGTTTAGGGTTAAACACGAAGGTATTTAATGGGTTTGATGTTGGATTAAACTATACATGGTCTAAATTTGATTTTGATCAAGCTGCTGACCCTGATTTTGAAGCCGGATTTAATACACCAGAACACAAAGTAAAAATGCAATTTGGACACACAAATTTATTTGAAAACTTTGGATTTAACATAAGTGCTCGTTGGCAAAATGAGTTCTACTGGCAGTCTACCTTCTTAGAAGGAACTGTAGAAGAAAGAACAGTTCTTGATGCTCAAATTAACTATTCTGTTCCTTCAATTAAGTCAGTGTTTAAAGTAGGAGGGTCTAATTTAACAGGTGAAGAATACTTAAGTGCACCTGGAGTAGGAGCGGTAGGTTCTCAATACTACATTTCTTGGACTATCAACAACTAAAAAAAGAAACAATGAAAAATACAATTAAATATACTTTTTTGTCTGCATTATTTTTAGGTTTAGCCGCCTGTGATGTAGATAATACATTACCTGAAATTAAAGGAGAGGCGGAGAGCACTGTAGCATTGCAGGCTGGTAGCGTAGATTTTTCCAGATATGTGTCAGTAGGAGCTTCCTTTACAGCAGGCTTTTCAGATGGTGCTTTATTTAAAGCTTCTCAAGAAAATTCTTTTCCAAATATATTAGCTAGTAAGTTTGCTATGGTAGGCGGAGGAGATTTTACACAGCCTCTAATGAGTGATAACATAGGTGGTTTTTTAATAGCTGGGGTAGAAAAAGCTGAGCCAAGGTTTTATTTTAACGGAACTGGACCTACAAGGTTATCAGCAACTCCAACTACTGAAATAGGTAATATACAGGCAGGACCTTATAGTAATATGGGTGTGCCAGGAATAAAAAGTTTTCATTTAGGAGTAGAAGGTTATGGAGCATTAGCAGCTTTGCCAAATGCTAACCCTTATTATGTAAGAATGGCATCTAACCCTATGGCAAGTGTTATACAAGATGTGTTAATGCAACAACCAACATTTTTTACATTATCTGAAATAGGAGGAAATGATGTTTTAGGTTACTCTATTGCTGGTGGTGTAGGTGAAGATCATAATGAAACAGGAAATGTAGACCCAACAACTTATGGAATAAATGATATTACAAACTCTAATGTTTTTGCTTCAGTTTTTTCAAGTACTGTTGACGCTTTAGCAGCAGGAGATAGAAAAGGAGTTGTGGCTAATTTACCATATATAACATCGTTACCTTACTTTACTACAGTACCTTATGCACCATTAGATCCTAGTAATCCTGATTTTGGAGCACAAATTCCGACATTAAATAATGTTTTTGGAGCTATTAATGGAGTTTTTGAAGCAATTGGTGTTCCAGAAAGATCAATAGTTTTTGCTACAGATGCTGCAAGTGCAGTTGTAATTAAAGATGAGTCTTTAGAAGATAAAACTGCTCAAATTGTTGGTGCTTTATTAGCAAGTCCTACGTTTCCTCCTTTTGTGGCAAGCTTTGGGTTACCTACTGATGCAACTACATTACAAAAAGTAGCAGGCTTATTAGGTACTTATTACGGTCAAGCAAGACAAGCAACAGAAGAAGATTTATTAGTATTGCCAAGTAGTACTATAATAGGAGAAGTGAATACTGATTCTGTTGAATTTTTAATGTTGCAAGGTCTACCAGAACAGTTAGCAGGAATGTTTTCTGTAGAAGGAGTTTCATTACCTCTTGAAGATAAATGGGTGTTAACCCAAGATGAAGTAAGTAGAGTTAAGAATGCTACAGATTCATATAATGCAACTATTAAAGCAGTTGCTGAAGCAAAAGGTTTAGCTTTTGTAGATTTTAAAGCTATTTTACAAGAAGCCTCTACTTCTGGGTTAGAGTTTGGAAATTATAATATGAATACTAGTTTAGTAACTGGTGGTTTAGTTGGTTTAGACGGAGTTCATTTAACTGGTAGAGGGTATGCATTAATGGCTAATAAAATGTTAGCAGCTATTGATGCTACATACGGATCTAATTTTACTGTAGGTAAAGACGGTTTAGCTAAACCGGATGATTACCCAACAAATTACTCACCTACTTTACAATAGTGAGCAAAATATAAAATAAAAAAAGCTGAAGATTAATCTTCAGCTTTTTTTTTGTCTTTATCAGAGTTCATAACATACTTTTTATACTTACCATCTTTATATCTATAGTAAATAAATAAAGGCATTAATATAAATGACATGTATAAAACACCTAGGCCCATTACTACTTGTGATTTAGGGTGCTCTGTGTTTAAAAGATAAGCTCCTGCTATCATCCAAAGTAAAAAGATGATGAATAATATTTTAAGTACAGTTTTCATCTGTTTTCTATTTTATCGGTTAGTTAAAACTCTTACTTGATGTTAAGATTTGTATGTAAAGTTATTTACTATTGCAAAAATAAAAATCCTAAACAGTTACGTTTAGGATTCTTGCTTTATTTTGTCGTTTTAAGATTTATGCATCCATTTTTTGTAACCAAGAACGTACATCTACCTCTTGTTTAATAATGTTGCTTAATTCTTCTATTTTAACACGTTTTTGTTCCATAGTGTCTCTATGACGAATGGTAACAGTATTGTCTTCTAAAGTTTCATGGTCTACTGTAATACAGAAAGGTGTACCAACAGCATCTTGACGACGATATCTTCTTCCAACAGCATCTTTTTCATCATAAACAACATTGAAATCCCATTTTAAATCGTCAACAATTTTACGAGCAATTTCTGGTAAACCGTCTTTTTTAACCAACGGTAAAATAGCTGCTTTGGTAGGTGCTAAAACTGCAGGTAATTTTAAAACTGTTCTTGTTGAACCATTTTCTAGCTCTTCTTCTTGTAAAGAGTTAGAGAAAACCGCTAAGAACATTCTGTCTAAACCAATTGAAGTTTCAATTACGTAAGGAACATAACTAGTATTGTCTTCGTGATCGAAGTACTGTAGTTTTTTTCCAGAGAATTTTTCATGCTGACTTAAGTCAAAATCAGTACGAGAATGAATCCCTTCTAATTCTTTGAATCCAAAAGGAAAATTAAATTCAATATCAGCAGCAGCATCAGCGTAATGAGCTAATTTATCATGATCGTGGAAACGGTAGTTTTCTTCTCCCATTCCTAACGACATATGCCACTTTAAGCGAGTTTCTTTCCACTTCTCATACCATTCTTTTTGAGTGCCTGGTTTTACAAAAAATTGCATTTCCATTTGCTCAAACTCTCGTTGTCTAAATATAAATTGACGCGCAACTATTTCATTACGAAAAGCTTTACCAGTTTGTGCAATTCCAAAAGGAATTTTCATACGTCCAGTTTTTTGTACGTTTAAGAAGTTTACAAAAATACCTTGTGCTGTTTCAGGTCGTAAATATACTTGCGTAGAGCTGTCTGCTGACGCTCCTAATTGCGTTCCAAACATTAAGTTAAATTGCTTAACTTCTGTCCAGTTTTTAGAACCAGAAACAGGACATGTTATACCTAAGTCTATAATTAAATTTCTAAACCCTTCTAAATCGTTTTCTTCTTGAACTCTTGTTAGTTCAATAGTTATCTCGTCAATTTGTTTTTGACGTCTTAAAACGTTAGGATTTGTACTTCTAAATTCATCTTCATTAAAAGCATCACCAAAACGCTTTTTTGCTTTGGTTATATCTTTTTGAATTTTTTCGTTGATTTTTTCTCTGTAATCTTCAACTAAAACATCAGCTCTATAACGCTTTTTAGAGTCTTTGTTGTCAATTAAAGGGTCGTTGAAAGCATCAACGTGGCCTGAGGCTTTCCAAGTAGTTGGGTGCATTAGTATTGCTGCATCAATACCTACAATGTTTTCGTGCATTTGCACCATTGCTTTCCACCAATAATCACGAATATTTTTCTTTAATTCTACTCCGTTTTGAGCATAATCATACACCGCGCTTAAACCATCATAAATTTCAGATGATTGGAACACATAACCGTATTCTTTTGCGTGCGATAATACTTTTTTAAATTGATCTTCTTGTTTTGCCATGTTGCAAAAATAAAATAAGGATTTAAACTAAGGGTATGGAAAAAGAAAAAAGTGAAGAATTAATTAAACTCTTCACTTTTTAGTTGCATTTTGTACCTGTTATCGTTGTTTATCTTAGTTTTATTATTGTGTTTCCAGAGTAAACACCATCAACAAAAGCGCTAATTACATATTTTCCTTTTTTAATATCGTCTCTGTTTACTAATACTAAAGACACAAGGCTTAAACGATTGTTACTGTAGTTAACCTCAAGAGAGTCTGTATATTGAACTTTTTGTCCATTTTTTAGGTCAGTTTTCCCTTTTGGAGCAACTACATTTTTATTTTCATCAGCAATTTGAATATATACGCGTTTTTCACCTGCCGTAGTTATTGGGTTTTCTAACAAATCAAAATTTATTCTAAAAGCATCAGTTCTGCTAGATCTACTTGTAGATGTTAACTTTCCGCTGCTACGTTCTTTCATGGCAACTGCTTTTACAGGGCTTGTTTTAATAATTCCACCAATAGCAACTTTAGCTTCTAATTCTTTGTTCTTTTCTGTTAATGTTTCATTTACACTATCTTTTTGCTGTAAAATTTCATTAGCTATAACATTTTCTTGAGTTAAAGCATCATTAGCACTATTTAAAGAGTCTATTTGAATAAAAAGCTTTTTGTTTTCACGCTCTAAACTAGCAATTCTACTTCTGTATTTTCTTATAAGTCCAAAATTGTCAGATTTTAAGAGTTTGATAGAGTCTCTTAAGTTTTTCATTTTTATTAGCTCTACTTCTAATCTGTCAGCTAAACGTTTTTTTCCAACAACAACATCGGTGTAGTCTTTAATCATTTCGTCTAGATCTTGCTGTAATTCAGCTTTTTCTTCTAAGAAGATGTTTTGAAGGTTTTTGTTTTCATTTGACTTTTGAAAAGAGTAATAAAAAAGGAAAAGAGATAAGATAATTAATACTAAAATTAAAACATTCTTGGTTTTTGGTTGATTCATGGTTTAGGGGGGATTGATTTATATTAAGTTTTATTAATTTAAGGGGTTTATTTTAGTGCTAGGGATTTATTACCGGCCTGAATACCGTTTACAAATGTATTAATATGATAGATTCCAGCACCAATTTCGCCATCTACATTAACAAAAGAAATCATAGATAACTGTTTGTTATTATATTCGGCAGTTAAAATATCACTACACCATATTTTTTTATTGTTCTGCAAACTTACTTCTTTAAATGGGGTAATAACTTTTTTATTCGTATCCATTACTTGAATATAAACTTTTTTAGGACCAGGGGAGGCCACTTTGTTTTCTAGTAAATCGAATTCTATTTTAAATGCATTTACCTTATTAGATCTTGTTGTTGAGGTAAATTTCCCATTTCTTTTCTTTTTCATAGCCTCTGCCTTTATGGTAGATATTTCAATAACTTCAGCAGTGGCTATTTTTTTCTTTAAGTCTTGCTTTTCTTTACTTAAAAAACGGTTTATGTTAGTAAGTTTAGCATTTTGTTTTTCTTTTACTAATAAAGCTTCTTGAACACTATCGTTTTTTGTAATTAATTCGTTGTTAATTGTATTAAGATGATTTAATTGAGTGAAAAGTTTTTCGTTTTCTTCAATAAGTATTCCTGTTCTTTTTCTGTAGTATCTAATAAACTTATAATCTACTTCCTTTAAGTTTTTAACAGAATCTCTAAGTTGGATTACTTTATGAATCTCATCTTTTAGTTTTAATGAATATTCACTTTTCTTATAATTTGTTTCTTCATAATCTTCAATAATATTTGTTAACTCGTTTTCTAACTCCTTTTTTTCAAGCTCAAAAACAGCTTTAAGCTCAGAGTAATCTCTAGCATTTTCGTAGGATAAAAATCCAATAACAAGTATTAGTAAAATTAAAAAGGCAATGAAGCCGTTGTTTTTTATTTTTGAGGCAGGCATCATTTAAGGGGTTATAATGAGGGTTATGCTCCGTGCTAATATACTATTTATTTTTTAACACATTTGTAAATAAAAGCAGGAGGAAAATTTAGAGGCTCAAAGCTTAAATCGATAGCATTACCAAATACTTCTTTTAGTTTTTTGTAGTAAGTTAAACTATATTGATATTGAATAAAAAGCCCAGTGGTAGTCAAAAAACTATGGCTTTTTGTTAAGATAGAGTGTGATATTTCTTTAGGAATTATAGTTAAGGGCAAGCTAGAAACTATATAGTCTGCCTTTGAATATCCTAACTTTTCTATTTCAAACTTTATGTTTTCAGCAGAGGCTTTTAAAACAACCAATTGTGGATGTTTTATTTTTTTTAGCTCTTTGTAAAAAGCATCATTTATTTCAAAACATATTAATATAGTGTTGGGGTGAAGCTTCTTTAAAATATACTGTGTAATGGCTCCATTTCCAGGTCCTAGTTCTACAATGACTTCAGCAGTTTTAAAATCAATTTCTTTTAGCATCTTATTTGCTAAGTATCTAGAGCTAGGTACTACAGTACCAGATGTTTTGTAGTTTTTTACGGCTTCTTTGAAAAAATTAAACTTTTTACTCAAAATATAACTTTTGTTGTTTTTTGTATCTTTCTGTTAAAAAAGGCTTGTAAAGATGCAATTTTTAAAAGAGATATTCTATTTATTCTATCCCAATTTATGTGCTAACTGTGAAAAGACGTTGTTACAAAATGAAACATTCGTATGTACTATTTGTATAAACGACTTACCAATTATAGACGATAATAAGCATACAAATGTTACATTAATGTCAAGTTTTTATGGAAAAGTGCCAGTACAAGCTGTACGTTCTTTTCTTTTTTATAGAAAGAAAGGAGTAACCCAAAAACTTATTCATCAGTTAAAATATAAAAATCAACCAGAAATAGGGCTATTTATAGCAGACTGGTTTGGGGAAAAATTAAAGAAATCAAATATTTTTGTGGATGTAGATTACATTATTCCTGTGCCACTACATTCAAAAAAGTTTAAAAAGAGAGGGTATAATCAAGTAACTATGTTTGGTGAACGATTGAGCAATATTTTGAATATTGGGTATAAATCAGATATTCTAATTAGAACTTCTAAAAACAAAACACAAACTCTAAAACAACGATTCGAACGATTTTCTAATAATAAAACAAAGTTTAAACTTGTTGATACTACTTTTTTTGAAAACAAGCACGTCTTGCTTATTGATGACGTTATTACTACAGGAGCAACATTAGAAGCTTGTGTAAATGAACTTTTAAAAACGCAAAACATAACTATAAGTGTAGCGACAATGGCTTATACACAAAAAGACTAATACCATTCCATCTTAATTTACTACTTTTGAAAATGGATTTTAAACCATTAATTTGTGAAAAATAAACACTTTATTTTAGTAACTCTTTTCGCTTTTTTAATAAGTAGTTGTGCACGTAAGGGACGACCAGAAGGAGGTCCAAAAGATGAAACTGCACCAATAATGGTTACTGCAAATCCTCCTTATGAAACTATTCATTTTGATGATGATAACATTCGTATTTATTTTGATGAATATATTGTTTTAAAAGACTTACAAAAACAGTTGGTAGTTTCTCCTCCAATGAAAAATCCACCATTAATTACACCTCAAGGAACACCAAGCAAGTATATAAATATTAAAATATTAGACACATTACAACCGAACACTACTTATACCTTTAATTTTGGAAACGCAGTTCAAGACAATAATGAAAACAATAAGTTAGAGAGTTTTAAATATGTGTTTTCAACGGGAGATTATATTGATTCTTTAAAAATTAAAGGGAAAGTAGCTGATGCTTTTGATAAAAAAGAGGTGAAAGAAGTAAGTGTTTTGTTGTATAAGCTTGATAGTACATACAACGATTCTATTATTTTCAAACAAAAGCCAAATTATGTAACAAGTACATTAGATTCTACAAATTTTGAGTTTAACAATTTACGTGAAGGAAAATATTTAATGTTAGCATTAAAAGAACCATCAAACAATTATATTTTTAATAGTAGAACAGATAAAATTGGGTTTGTAGTAGATACAATTACGTTACCTCAAGATACTTTAATAAGTAAGCCTATCCGTTTCTTTAAAGAAATTCAGCCATATGAGTTTAAAAGAGGAAAAGAGGTAACGAAAGGGAAAATTCAGTTTGGTTTTGAAGGTAGGCAGAAAAATATGAATATTGAATTGTTGTCAGAGGTTCCACAAGATTTTAAGTCGTTTACTCAGTTTGAAAAAGATAAAGACACTCTAAATTATTGGTACACGCCTATAGAAAGAGATTCATTGAATTTTATAGTGAATAATGAGAATTTTAAAGATACTGTTACAGTGTTTTTAAGAAAAAAGAAAATCGATTCTTTATCTGTGTCATCTAGTGTAAGTGGAAACCTGAATTTAAAAGATACAATGTTTATCAAAACAAACAACCCAATTGTTTCTTTTGATAAATCTAAATTCTCATTAATTGATAAAGATACTGTTGATGTACCTTTTGAATTGAAAAAAAAATCAATTAATAAGATAGCAGTATTGTTTGAAAAGAAACCCAAATACGGTTATATTTTTAAAGGGTTACCAGAAGGGATAACTGATATTTATGAAACTACAAACGATACGTTAGATTATAAGTTTTCGACACGAACAGTAGAAGATTATGGAAGTATTGTATTAGATGTTAAAAAAGAAACAGAATCTCCGGTTATTATTGAACTATTAAGTCAAGATAAGGTTGTAGAAAAAAAATACATTACTTCTTCTAAAAAAATAGAGTTTACCCTATTAGAACCAAAAGAATATAGCGTTAGAGCTACAGTCGATGAAAATAATAATCGTATGTGGGATACTGGTAATTTCTTATTAAGAAAACAGCCAGAGCAAATCATCTATTTAGAAACAATATTTAAGCTAAGGGCTAACTGGGTACAAAATGAAACATTTATAATAAAGTAGATATGTCATCTTGAAAGAATAAAGAAACCGAATACAGAAACTAATTGCTTCTCTATTCGGTTTCTTGTTACATTATACTTTATTGTTTTTATAACAATTCTTCACAATAAAACCCATGATGTTGTATTGCTTTTAAAACGTCATCAGCTTTAACCATTTGAGTCTCTACTCGAAGGATATTATCACAATCTTCTAAGTCAAAATTCCAGCGGTCATTTTTGGTAATCAAACGATTTAAAGTAGGTTGAACAATTTTAATTTCTTTGTTTTTTGTAACTGATGTTTTAAATACCAAAACTGTTTTCATTTTAGGTGCTTTTTATTAACGTTCATAAAAATAAGGAGGCTCAATACCTAAAGCACGTAGATAAACATATCCCTGTCCGCGATGATGGATTTCATTATCAATAAAATAAAAAATCGATGACCAAACCGTACCTTCATATTGACCAAAAATTTTAATGCTTTGCTGAAATTGTTCTGGTTTAATTTGTGCCCAATAGGTATTTATTTCATCAGTAGCTTTATCCCAAAGTTCCAGAATTTTTGCCTTTTTATTACCGTGATCCATCTCTTCAATTAACTCTTGTATTTCTCCTGTAGCAATTTCTTTAATACCTGGACCTGCTATACCTAAAAGTTCCATAACCATATCAGCAAAAGTACGCATGCCTCCTATAGAATAATTAAAAAAGGCTTCCTCAGGAAAAGCTTCAATAGTTCTTCGGGTTAAACCTCGATGCCCTTGCCAATGTTTTAATAACTCAGAAGGTGTAATTACTTGTTTTAATAATGTGCTTGTTGTTGATTCCATAATTGTAATTTTTATTATTTGAAGTCAAAATTAGTATGGGGTAGTGACAGCTTTATGTCAGTAGGAAAAAATAAATTTTAAAAATGTCTATTGACAAAGGGTTGTCACTTACTGTATGTTTATTTGTATATCATAAGAAGTAGAGTCATTATGTTGAAGCTAAAATTTAAAAAATACTTCAGCCTGAAATCCTATCTTTGGGAAATATGTTATAGCATTATGAGTTTAGACACGGTAAAACGGTTTGATAGAATTGTAGCCATCCTTATTCAGTTACAATCCAAACGTATTGTAAAAGCACAAGAATTAGCTGATAGATTTCAAGTAAGTTTACGTACTATTTATCGTGATATACGAACACTTGAAGCTTCGGGAGTACCCATTATAAGTGAGGCAGGAGTTGGTTATTCTATTATGGAAGGATACCGTTTACCACCTGTTATGTTTACTAGAGAAGAAGTGGGAAGTTTTGTAGCTGCCGAAAAATTAATGCAAAAATTTGTAGATAAATCGTTGGGGAATTATTACGAATCTGCCATGATGAAATTAAAATCAGTTTTACGTGGTCGTGAAAAAGATTGGATTTCTGCTTTAGAATCACAAATACTGGTTGATCCTACAAATAAATTATTCAACGATAGTTTACCAAATGCGCTTGAAACATTATTTGAAAGCATTGCTGAAAAAAGACAGGTATTTTTAAAATATCAAGCATTAAATAGAGAAACACCTTCTGAGCGTTTTGTGGAACCTGTAGGTATTTATCACGAATCAGGATTTTGGTATGTATTAGCTTTTTGCCATTTAAGGAGTGATTACAGGCAGTTTAGAACCGATAGAATGCTAGCTATTAAATCAACCCAAAATAGTTTTACTAGAGAACATATTACGTTAGATGAATATCGCAGTCAATATGAAAACACACCAAAAACAAAAGTTGTTATTTCTGTTGATAAAAGTGTGGTACGATATATAAACAACAGCAAAATGCACCATGGTTTTGTGTCTGAAAAAGTGAAAGGGAACCAAGTAGAAATGACATTTATGACCTCCTATGTTGAACATGGCTTTTCCAGATGGTATATTGTGTTTTCTGACTATGCTAAAATTATTGAACCTGAAAGTTTAAAACTTCAGGTAAAAGAGATTTTAGAGAAAGCAATTACTAAACTTTAATGCGCTTCTAACCAATTGACTCCTGTATCAATTTCAACATCTAATGGAACAGTCATTTTAAAGGCGTTTTCCATTTCTTGTTTAATGATAGGCTTAATGATGTTTACTTCATCTTTATGTGCGTCAAATACCAATTCATCGTGTACTTGTAATAACATTTTCGATTTAAAATTTTCTTGCTCAAATCGCTTGTAAATGTTAATCATGGCAAGTTTTATAATGTCCGCAGCAGAACCCTGAATAGGCGCGTTTACGGCATTTCTTTCCGCAGCACCACGAACAATAGCATTACGAGAATTAATATCTTTTAAATAACGACGACGATGTAATACAGTTTCTACATATCCGTGTTCACGAGCAAAATCTACTTGTTTAGAAATATAATTTCTTAGTTTCGGATAGGTTGCATAATAGGTGTCAATTAATTCTTTTGATTCTTTACGAGATAAATCGGTTTGATTACTTAATCCGAAGGCAGAAACCCCATAAATAATTCCAAAGTTTACTGTTTTAGCATTACTACGTTGCTCACGAGTTACCTCTTCAATAGGAACGTTGAATACTTTTGCAGCAGTAGAAGCGTGAATATCTTCACCATCTTTAAATGCCTTAATCATGGTTTCTTCTTCACTTAAAGCAGCAATAATTCGTAATTCTATCTGACTGTAATCTGCTGCTAACAACACATAATTTTCATCTCTTGGAATAAATGCTTTACGCACTTCCTGTCCGCGCTTAGTACGAATAGGAATGTTCTGCAAGTTTGGGTTGTTAGAGCTTAAACGTCCAGTGGCAGCAACAGCTTGTGCATATACAGTGTGTACTCTTCCTGTTTTTGGGTTAATTTCATTAGGAAGTGCATCAACATAGGTGCTTTGTAATTTTTTATACTGACGATATTTTAAAATATCAGCTACTATTTGATGATCTTTAGCTAAATACGAAAGTACATCTTCTGCTGTAGAATATTGCCCTGTTTTGGTTTTCTTAGGTTTGTCAACCAGTTTTAACTTGTCAAATAGAATAGGTCCTAATTGCTTTGGTGATGCAATATTAAACTCTTCACCAGCTTGTTCGTATATGTTTTGTTCAAGTTGAGAAATATCTTTAGATAATGCTTCAGAAAGAGTTTTTAAGAAGTCGACATCTAAATTAATACCTTCAATTTCCATAGCTGTTAATACAGAAACTAACGGAGTTTCTACTTCGTTAAATAACTTGGTAACATTACCACTTTCTAGCTCTTTAGAAAAGTGTTCTTTTAATTGATAAGTAATATCAGCATCTTCAACCGCATACTCGGTTTGTTTAGGCAGTTCAACTTGTCGCATTGAAAGTTGATTTTTACCTTTTTTACCAATCAACTCTGTAATAGGTTGTGGTTGATAGTTTAAATATGTTTCTGCAAGTACATCCATATTATGACGCATATCTGGATTGATAAGGTAATGCGCAATCATGGTGTCAAACAATTTACCTTGTACAGGCATGTTGTAGTTTGACAGTACTTTAATGTCGTATTTTAAATTATGACCAATTTTTTCAATGGTTTCGGCTTCAAAAAATGATCGGAACTCTTCTAGAATAGTCTTTGTTTCTTCTTGGTTTTCAGGAAAAGGAACGTAATAGCCCTTACCAGCTTCCCAAGAAAATGCAATTCCAACTAACTCAACTTCTAAGGCTTTTAATCCTGTTGTTTCAGTATCAAAACAAACAGAGTTTTGTTGCATTAATTTCTCTAACAATAATTTTCTTGAAAGAGGTGTATCTACTAATTGATAGAAGTGATTAGTATTTTCAATGGTTTTAAAGCCGTTGATATTTGTGTCTTTAGAGGCACTTCCACTACCGGGAGCAGCAAATAAATCAAATTGACCAGCTGCACTAGCCTTTGTTGCTTTTGGTTTTTCAGTCGTGGTAGTGCTTTCTTCAGTAGGAGCAAATGTTTTTAAGAAGTTTTCTGTTAAACGACGAAACTCTAGCTCCGTAAAAATTTCTTTGGTAGCTTCTACATTAGGTTGTTCAAAAACTAATTTATCCAATTCCAATTCAACAGGAACATCTAGTATAATAGTAGCTAGTTTTTTAGAAAGCAGACCTAATTCTTGATTAGCTTCTACCTTTTCTTTCATTTTTCCTTTTAGCTCATGTATATTTTCAAACAAGCCTTCCATACTTCCATAAGCAGCAATGAATTTTTTGGCTGTTTTTTCTCCAACACCAGGTAAACCAGGAATGTTATCAACAGCATCACCCATCATTCCTAAAAAGTCAATTACTTGCAATGGGTCTTCAACACCAAACTTTGTTTTAACTTCTTCAACACCCCATTTTTCGTAACCATTTCCCATACGAGGCGGACGGTACATAAAAATATGTTCAGAAACTAGTTGAGCAAAATCTTTATCAGGTGTTACCATATAGGTGTGAAGCCCTTCTTTCTCGGCTTTTTTAGCAAGTGTTCCTATAATATCATCAGCTTCATACCCTTCTTTTACAATGGCAGGAATGTTCATGGCTTCTAATATTTTTTCAATATAAGGCACTGCTAAGCGAATGGCTTCAGGAGTTTCTTGTCGGTTTGCTTTGTAATCTTCAAAAGCTTCAACACGATCTACACTTCCGCCTCTGTCAAAACATACCGCTAGGTAATCAGGCTTTTCACGCTTTATTACATCTAGTAAAGAGTTAGTAAACCCCATAATTGCAGAAGTGTCTAATCCTTTAGAGTTGATACGTGGATTTTTAATAAAGGCATAATATCCTCTAAAAATTAAAGCGTATGCGTCGAGTAAAAAAAGTCGTTTATGATCTGCCATGTTTTGTCTTAAGCCTATTGAAATAAAATGTTGATACCGATTTGTTTACAGAAAAAAGTAGAAAACTATAGTTTCTATGAACTTTGGAGGTAAAGCTACAAAACTTTAACAAGATGTTAAAAATCAATTTTAAGAATCGCTGTATCTTTGTTTCTCCTTAAAAATGAAATAGATGTCTCGTTGGTTAGTAACAATTATTATAATATCAGCAATAATTATTGTGTTTGAAGCATATGCTTTTCAGGCAATAAAAACACTTACTAAAAGTAAAATTATTCGTTATGGATGGTTGTTAGTTGGATTGCTAGCTTATGCAAACTTTTTTTATGTGATATTTACTTCTGATAGAAGTTCAGGTCAAACAAGAGAGTTTCAATGGGCAATGGGGATGCTTTTACTTGTTTTAGTTCCTAAAGTGGTAGTTTTTATATTAATGTTTGGGGAAGATGTGGTGAGATGGATTCAAAAAGGAATTTCATTTTTATCTAAAGAAGAAACTAAAGATTTAAATGGAAGAAGGGCTTTTATATCGAAGATAGCTTTAGGGTTGGCAGCTTTACCATTTACAAGTTTGTTGTATGGTATGGTTAGAGGAAAGTATAATTACAAGGTGTTAAAATATCAATTAAGTTTTAAAGATTTACCAGAAGCTTTTGATGGTTTCACCATATCTCATATAACTGATATTCACTCAGGAAGTTTTGATAACAAAGAAAAAATCCAGTATGGAGTAGATTTAATTAACGAGCAGGAATCAGACATGATTTTGTTTACAGGTGATATCGTTAATAATTTTGCTCATGAAATGGAAGATTGGGTGCCAATGTTTTCGGAACTAAAAGCACCTATGGGAAAATACTCTATCCTTGGAAATCACGATTATGGAGATTATTCTGATTGGAAAACTCCAGAAGATAAAAAGGCAAATTTTCAAGCGGTAAAAGATATTCATCCAAAAATAGGGTTTGAGCTATTGTTGAATGAAAATAGGTACATAGAAAAAGATGGAGAGAGAATTGCTTTAGTTGGTGTAGAAAATTGGGGAAAAGGACGTTTTAGCAAAGCAGGAGACCTTAAAAAAGCATCAGAAGGGATAAGTAAAGATGATTTTAAAATTTTACTATCTCATGACCCTAGTCATTGGGAACATAAAGTAAAGCAAGATGATTTTAATTATCATTTAACTTTAAGTGGGCATACACATGGTTTACAGTTTGGTATTGAAATTCCAGGTTGGATTAAGTGGAGTCCTTCTAAATATGTATATAAACAGTGGGCAGGATTGTATAAAGAGTTTGATAGATATATTAACGTAAATAGAGGTTTTGGGTATCATGCTTTCCCTGGTAGAGTAGGAATTTGGCCAGAAATTACTGTAATTGAGTTAAAAAAAGCTTGATTTTCAGTATTTTTAAGATTTTCATAATAATTACCTAACAAAAAATTAGTAATTTTAGGCTCTTTAGTGATTAAACGTATGCAAAAGATGACAAAGTTTGGTGAAATTATAAGCATTAACAAACCTGTGTTAATCGATTTTTATGCAGATTGGAGTGAACTAGAACCTAGTTTAGATACACTTCGTGATGTAGCTGCTGCATTAGGTGACAAAGCCAAAGTAATTAAAATAGACATTAAAAAGAATGAAATTCTTGCCGATGCCTTAAGAGTTAAGGGGAATCCAACTTTTATGATTTATAAAAATGGTGAGATGAAATGGCGTCAAACAGGAGAGCAAGATGCTAATACGTTAATAGGATTGGTTCAGCAGTTTGTTTAAGTGATTGCTTTAAAGTCATAACCTCTTTGCGAAAATTCTTTTAAAACTTTTGGAAGCGCATAATACAATTTGTCGCTAGCTTTTATACTATCGTGAAAAACGATGATACTTCCGTTTTGTGCATTTTCAAGTACGTTTTGCAAACATTTTTCCTTCGTGATGCTCGAATCAAAATCTGCGGATAATACGTCCCACATAATAATTTTATAGTCGCTAGCAAGAAGTTGTTTAGCTTGTTTTCTTTTTATTTTTCCATACGGAGGACGAAATAATTTTGTTTTTTGATCAGGTAATAAGCTTTCACATTTACTTATGTTTTCAATATAAGTTGTATTGCTACTTTTCCAGCCGTTTAAGTGATTAAAAGTATGGTTTCCTACCGAATGTCCTTCGTTAACAATTCTTGAGAAAACAGCAGGGTGTTTTCGAATATTATCACCAATACAAAAAAAGGTAGCTTTTGCATTAAAATTATGTAGTTGGTCTAGTACAAATTCAGTAACCTGAGGAATAGGTCCATCATCAAAAGTGAGGTATATTTCTTTCTTATTGGTAAAAAAAGACCACGTATACTTAGCAAAAAGTTGTTTAAGTATACGTGGTGTTTTTATAAAGTATAACCTCATGTATTAAGGTTTAATAGTATCGAGTTCTTGAGGTAACTCAGGTTCGTCTTCAGGCATTAAGTGACTAAATAAACGAGCATGTGTTATATAATCTTCAAAAAACTTTTTACTGTACTCTTCATCTTTGTCGTATCGAGTAATTTGTTGAACTAAGTTTTGATACATGTATAAACTAGTCTCTAAATTATCGATGATTAAATCAATATCCTGAGTATTAAATGTACTGTAATATTTTAATTTTTGTTGAAAAATATCGGTTAAAATTTCAGCCGTTTCCCTAGCTTTATTAATGTCACCAATACGATAATATAACTCTGGATAACCTAAAGAGAAATTGTAATGATCAAAATCTTTAATAGGCATTTTGTGTAACGATAAATCTAATACATCTTTTGCTTTTACAGAATCTCCTTTCTGTAAAAATTCTTCTGATAAACGAATTAAGTTATTACGTAAAGAAATTGCGTTACGCTTACTTTGCTCATCTAGGTAAATCTCTCCGTTATTGATTGTTTTCCAATCCCATTTTTTAACGTTATCATACATTTTTTCAGGATCTATACGCCCCATATCAAAAATTGTACGCCCTTTATTAGATGTTTTAATAGGTACTAACTTATATGCCATTCCATCTAATTGTAAGTAATCTTTTAACCAAATGTATTCTTCATCTGCATTTGCACCGCCAGTGAAGTAAATAGGTCGCTTCCAATCAAAATTGTTCAAGATATCTAGCATTAAAAGTCTTGCTTTTGATAAACCTCTATCATCAACAGTAATGTCGATATAATCTACCATTTTATCAGCATCTTTTTGTGCTACTAATCCAGTTTTTAACGCGTTTTCTTTGTTAACAGGAATACGAATTCTGTTAGTAGGATAGAATTTTTCCTTAGCACCATCTCCTGCATCTAAATAAGTAGCATCATTATTACTAGCTATCCAACGCATAAAATCATTTATGTTAAGCAAAGAGTCTTTTAACTGTGGGAGAGGATAGTAATATGCCATATCTAGTGTTCCGTACTTGTATTGATCATGTGTCAACTGCGACGGAATAGGGTCTGCATCATAAGTTTTCTTTTTCATTTGGTCGATGTACCAATCTGTTTGAAAAAGACTTGTGTTTACTATTTTAATATCTCTGCGAACACCTTCTACTTGTTGCATATACCAAAGAGGGAAAGTATCGTTGTCTCCAATAGTAAATATAATAGCATTCGGATCGCAACTTTCTAAATAGGTTTGTGCGTTTAGTTGTGCTAAATAACGGTCAGATCTATCATGATCGTCCCAGTTTTGGAAGCCCATTAAAGTAGGAACAGCTAGCAATGAAACTACTGAAACAGCAATAGCAACTACCTTTTTACTAGCGTACTTTTTAAAGTAATCATAAAGGGCTAGTACTCCGAAACCAATCCAAATGGCAAATACATAAAAAGAACCTACTACCGCATAATCACGCTCACGAGGTTCAAAAGGTTTTGGATTAGTGTAAAATATGATAGCTAGACCTGTGAATAAAAAAAACAGTGTTAACACATAAAAACTCTTCTTATCTCTATTGAGTTGATATAATAAACCAATAAGACCTAAAATAAAAGGTAAAAAGAAGTAAGTATTACGTCCTTTATTATTTTTAATATCGTCTGGTAAGTTTTGTTGTGAGCCTAGAAAGAATTCATCAACTAAAGTGATACCGCTTAACCAGTTTCCATTTTCATCTAAATGTCCTTGAATATCGTTTTGACGACCTACAAAATTCCACATAAAATAACGTCCATACATATACCCAAATTGAAAATCAACCATGAACTTTATGTTTTCTAAAAACGTTGGGCGTCTTTTACTACGAGCAGGAATGCCAGCAATACTTTTGTATTGCTGTTCAGAAGCAGGATTTACCATACGAGGAATGAATCCTTTATGTTTGCTTGAGTAATTAGGAAGTACTTTTTTGTATTTATTAACAATAACATACTTGCCATCTATTTTTTCGTACTTAGGTTTATCATCTTTATATGGGGTGTCAGCATCTAACTCTCCATCTTTAGCTACAGAATAGTAGTTGTCATAAAAAACATTAGAATCACCGTATTGTTCACGATTGTAGTAAGCTAATAATTCACGAGCACTTGATGGATTATTTTCGTTGATAATAGTATCAGCATTTGCACGAATTGGTAACATTAACCAAGACGAGAATCCAATCATAATAAATAATACTGAAAGTACTAAAGTATTTGCCGTAACTAAGTTCTTTTTACGAGTGTACTTTAAACCGTAAAAGAACAAACCTATTAAAACAATTCCAGCAATGATGGTTCCTGAGTTATAAGGCAATCCTACTTGGTTGATAAAGAATAATTCAGCAACACTAAAGAATTTTAAAGTAAAAGGAAATAAAAACTTAAATACAAAAGCTAATACTAGTATTGCCACTAGGGTAGCAATTGCAGTTGTTTTTATGTTGATGTCTTTATATGTTTTGAAGAAATATACTAAAACGATTGATGGAATTACTAATAAAGAAAGTATATGAACTCCAAAAGATAGTCCAACTACAAAACTGATTAATACTAACCATTTATTTCCTCTAGGAGTATTTAACTCACTTTCCCAACGTAATCCTAACCAAAATAGTAGCGCCATTAAGAAAGAAGACATGGCATATACTTCACCTTCAACAGCACTAAACCAAAAACTATCAGAAAAAGTATAAGCTAAAGCACCTACTAATCCACTTCCTAAAACAGCAATAGCTTCATTATTACCTAACTTACCATTTTTAAAGGCCATTTTTCTGGCTAAATTGGTAATTGTCCAAAACATGAAAAGAATGGTAAAAGCACTTGCTAACCCAGACATAAAGTTGACCATTTTTGCCAACTGACTAGGGTCACTAGTAAACATAGCAAAAAAAGCACCTAACATTTGAAATAAAGGAGCACCAGGAGGGTGTCCAACTTCTAAATTTACAGCAGTTGCAATGTATTCTCCACAATCCCATGAACTCACTGTAGGCTCAAGAGTTAAGGTATAGGTAATTAACGCTACTGCAAACGAAACCCATCCTAAAATGATGTTCCACTTTTTATAGTTAAACTCAGTCATAGTTTTTTATCTAGATATAAAGTACGAATGTATTAATTACTAATGATTTTTTAGTTGAAAACAAAAATATAATTTTAACAGTTTCTCTAAAATAACCTCCGGTATAAAGTTCTGTTAAATGAATTTTAAGAGGTGAAAAAAGAAGTAAACGAAAAAAAGCGTAAAAAATTTGCTGAAATAAAAGTTTGTTTTATATTTGCACCCGCAATAAGCAATTGGCCTATGGTGTAATGGTAACACACCGGTTTTTGGTACCGATATTCAAGGTTCGAGTCCTTGTAGGCCAACAAAATCCTTACGAACTTCGTGAGGATTTTTTTATAAAAAGTGTTTAATGATTTCTAAATATAAAAGTTTGTTTTTATATTTGCACTGTAAACATTGGCCCATGGTGTAATGGTAACACACCGGTTTTTGGTACCGATATTCAAGGTTCGAGTCCTTGTGGGCCAACTAAAAAGTCTTAACTGAATAAGTTAAGGCTTTTTTGTTTGTAACAAATTCTTATTAGCGTCGTCTTCATTTAAAACACTATTATTATGAAACGAATTGCAACCATCTTTTTCTGCTTTTTTGTGTTAAGCTCTTTTGCACAAAAAGAAAATTTTAAAACATTTTACCAATCTAATAAAGATAGAGCTGAAGTATCTTTAAATATTCCTAGTTTTTTTGCTAACATGTTCATCTCTGATGAAGACACCGATGAGTTTGGCGTTTTCTTGAAGAAATCTAAAAATTATAAAATCATGGTGTTCAATAACAACATGGCTTCAGTGCAAAAAGATTTTAAAAAGTTTGCTCGAAGAAATAATTTAAAAACTTTAGTAAGAGTAAAGGATGGTAAGGAAAGAGTTACAGTATATTTTAGAAAGACAAAAGACCGTATCAAAGAAATTATTGTAAATGTTCATGATAAAAGTGACGAAATGGTATTGTTAGGGATTAAAACAAACCTTACGATGGATGAACTATCGGCTATGGTTGAGGCTTCCACCAAGAATAGTAGTGTTGCTGTTAACTAATATCGTTATGTGTAATTAAATATACTTCCTGAGCACAGTAGAAGGAATATAAATAATAAAGAATCCTATTATAAACTCCGACTTTTAAAGTCGGAGTTTTTTAATTAATTTAGTAATGCTTTTAAACTTTCCACCACCTTTTTACTGTTCCCAATAAAAATTTGGTTATCAACAATAAAAACAGGACGTTTTAAAAACGTGTATTCATCTAAAATATATTGTTTATAATCAGCTTCCGTTAAATTCTGATTTTTCAAATCCATTTCACGATATAGTTTTGCGCGTTTGTTAAATAAGCTTTCGTAGCTATCTGTCAATTTGCGCATTTCTTCTAATTGAGCAACAGTAACCGGATTTGCCTTTATTTCTTGTTTTTCAAATCCGTCAAGATTTACTTCTTTTAAAATTCGTCGGCAAGTATCACAGGTTTGTAAAAAATAAACTTTCTTCATTATATAAGTTTTTATCGTATTAGCTATAGATTAGTTTTAACCATTAAATAACAAATACTCATTATAGGTTTTCATGGCTAAATAGGTATCTTTGATGTAGCTAAAATAAGTAGAAAAATGAACAAACAGTTTGAAGTTTTAAAAAGATCAAGAGACTTAGTTTTAAAAAGAATAGAAGGGTTATCATTAGAACAATTGCACATAATCCCTGAAGGGTTTAACAATAACATTGCATGGAATGTAGCACATTTAGTAGTTACACAACAATTATTACATTACAAGTTATCAGGATTAAATTGTTTAGCGCCAGATGAGTTAATTGAAGGTTATAGAAAAGGAACTTTTCCAACGAAAGATTTTACCGAAGAAGAATTTGAAGAGGTAAAAGAACTATTAATTGGTTTACCAGAAACCTTAGAAGAAGACTTTGAAGCAGGTATTTTTAAAGAATATGAAGAATATGAAACAAGCACAGGTTTTGTGATAGATTCTTTTGAAAGTGCTGTAGCTTTTAATAATTTACATGAAGGAATGCACCTAGGAATTATCATGAACTTGAGCAAACTGGTTTAGTACTCTAATAATTTGATATTGCTTTAAAGTATGGCAACAATAAATGTTAACAGATGAAATTCAACACAAAAACCATACATGGAGGTCAGCAACATGAAGAAGCTACAGGAGCAGTAATGCCTCCGATTTTTCAAACGTCAACCTATGCACAGTCAAGCCTAGGAGTGAATAAAGGATATGCTTATTCACGTTCAGCGAATCCTACACGTACCGCTTTAGAAAATGCATTTGCATCTCTTGAAAATGGAACACACGGATTTGCTTTTTCTTCTGGTTTATCGGCTATTGATTGTGTGCTTCGCACATTAAATCCAGGTGATGAGGTTATTGCAGGGGATGATATTTATGGTGGGACATACAGAATGTTTACCAACATGTTTGAAAAATATGGATTGAAGTTTCAGTATGTTGACATGAATCAAGTTGCCAATGTAGTTAATGCAATTTCAGAAAAAACAAAACTAATTTGGATAGAAACACCTACAAATCCGTTAATGAAAATTGCGGATATAGAGGAAATAACCAAAGCAGTGAAAAATAAAAAACCGGCTATTGTAGTAGCGGTAGATAACACTTTTGCAACACCGTATTTACAGCGTCCGTTAGATTTGGGTGTAGATATCGTAATGCATTCAGCAACTAAGTATTTAGGAGGGCATTCTGATTTGGTGATGGGAGCTTTAATGACTAAAAATGCTGAGTTAGCAGAACAATTACACTTTATTCAGTTTGCTGCAGGTGCTATTGCAGGACCTATGGATTCGTTTTTAGCACTTCGTGGAGTAAAAACCTTGCATTTACGTATGCAGCGTCATTGTGAAAATGGAAAAGCAGTAGCTAAATATTTATCAGAACATCCAAAAGTAAGAGAGGTATTTTATCCGGGATTGGAGAGTCATCCAAATCATGAAATAGCCAAAAAACAAATGGATGATTTTGGAGGTATGGTTTCTTTTAGATTGAAAGATGAAAGTAAACAAGCTGCTTTAACTTTCTTAGAAAATACTCAACTATTTACGTTGGCTGAATCGCTAGGAGGAGTAGAAAGCTTGGTAAGCCATCCGGTAACAATGACACATGCTTCTATTCCTGAAGCTGATCGTTTAAAAATAGGAATTACCGATTCTTTAATTCGCTTGAGTGTTGGAGTAGAAGATATAGACGATTTATTGGCTGATTTAGAACAAGCGCTTTCAAAGTAGAAAGGCTATTAAAAATAAAAACAAAAAATCCGAAGTATGTAAGCTTCGGATTTTTATTCTATAACACACAAAATATACCGTTCAGTATATTTTGTATATATTTGTATCTCTAATATTTTGAAAAGTGTCTAAATCAGAAAGAACAAAGGCTTTTATAATTGAAACAGTAGCTCCTATTTTTAATAGAAGCGGTTTTTCTGCGATGAGTTTATCAAAAATAACAGAAGCAACTGGTTTGACCAAAGGGGCTATTTATGGTCATTTTGAAAATAAAGAAAAGCTAGCTATAGAATCGTTTAAGTTTTCAGTAAGAAAGGTACTAAAGGACTTAAATAAGACTGTAAACAAAGGCGAAACACCTTTAGAGATGCTGAAAAACATAGCAGTTTTTTATGAAGATTATTATGAGTACAATAAACAATTTGGTGGATGTCCTATTTTAAATATCGGTGTAGATGCTAACAATCAAAATAAGGTAATTACTCAATTGGTTCAATCGTACAATCACAGAATTTTAGAGCGGTTTTCTCAGCTAATTGAAAAAGCAAAAGACACCAATGAAATAAAAAAATCAATAGATAGTATGTTGTATGCAAAACGTTTTTTTTACATGATTGAAGGAGCAGTTTATATGACACATATAATGAAAGATGATAGTTACTTAAAAGATGTATCTACAGTATTGCAACAAATTATAAAACAAGAATTACAGAAATAACTATTTTTTTAATCAAAAATATACCGTTCGGTATATTTTAAATATAATACCATGGAAATACCAAAAATTTTAGAAAGTAAAACAAAAATTAGATTTCAAGATTGCGATCCTTTCAATCATTTAAATAATGCTTCTTATTTTAATTATTTAATCAACGCCAGAGAAGATCAATTGATAGCCAATTATAATTTAGATATCTACCAACATGGAAAAGAACGAGGAAAAAGCTGGGTGGTAGGCTCACATCAAATAGCCTATTTAAAACCAGCAACTTTAATGGAAACTGTAACGATAGAATCGCAATTGATTAATTATAGCGATAGAAATTTGTTAGTTGAAATATGTATGTGGAATGAAGATAAAACAGCCTTAAAAGCCATACTTTGGAGTTCTTTCGTGTATTTTGATTTATTAAAATTATCTTCAGCTAAACATACTGAGGATTTACTAGAGTTATTTGAAAACGCAGTATTACCGATAGAACAAACAAGTTTTGAAGAAAGAACAAAAAGTTTCCGATTACAAAAAACGGTATAAAAAAAGACCTGCATTTTTGCAGGTCTTTTGTATTTATTATTGCTAAAGCTATTAATTATTTAGCAGCAGCATATCTTCTTTCCACTTCGTTCCAGTTGATTACTTTGAAGAAAGCTTCAATATAATCAGGACGACGGTTTTGGTAGTTTAAGTAATAAGCGTGTTCCCAAACGTCTAATCCTAAAATAGGAGTTCCGCCACAAGTAACACCTGGCATTAATGGGTTGTCTTGGTTAGGAGTAGAGCAAACTTCTACTTTACCTCCTTTGTGTACACATAACCAAGCCCATCCTGAACCAAACTGTGTAGCAGCTGCTTTAGAGAAAGCATCGATAAAAGCTTCTTTTGAACCAAATTCAGCTTCGATAGCATCTTTTAATTCTCCAGATAAATATCCTCTATCTTCTGGGTTCATTACTGTCCAGAATAAAGAGTGGTTGTAAAAACCACCACCGTTATTACGAACAGCAGCATTGTTCATATCTAAATTTGTTAAAATATCTTCGATAGATTTTCCTTCTAAATCAGTACCCTCAATAGCAGCATTTAATTTAGTAGTATATCCGTTGTGGTGCTTAGTATGGTGAATTTCCATAGTTCTAGCATCTATATGTGGTTCTAAAGCGTCATAAGCGTATCCTAATTCTGGTAAGTTAAAAGCCATAATTATTTGTTTTTTAATAGATTAATTTTTTCGTTTTTCCGAATGTAAATTTAACCCAAAAAAATAAGGCAAACAACTGTTTGCCTTATGGATAATTTATTTGAGTATAAATAATAACTATTCTTTAATAGGTTGGCTTTTCATCAGCAGAAAATTCAGTCATAAATTCTTCAGCTTTTTCAACCATTTGTATACTACCACAGTAAAAAGGAACACGTTGGTGTAACTCGGTAGGTTTAATATCTAAAATACGAGTAAAACCATCAGAAGCTTTACCGCCTGCTTGCTCACAAATAAACGCCATAGGATTACATTCGTACAATAAACGTAACTTTCCTTTAGGTGTTATAGCTGTAGCAGGGTAAATATAAACCCCACCTTTTACCATGTTTCTATGGAAATCTGAAACTAACGATCCAATATAACGTGCTGTGTATGGACGGTTATCTGCTTCGTTTAATTCTTTACAGTGAATTAAGAAACGTTTCATTCCTTCTTGAAAATGTGTAAAATATCCTTCACTTACTGAGTAAATTCTACCAATTTCAGGATAACTCATATTTGGGTGTGATAAATAAAAAGTACCAATGGCAGGATTTAAGGTAAACCCATTTACTCCATTACCAGTAGTAAAAACTAACATGGTTGAGGTACCATAAGCTACATAACCAGCGGCTACTTGTTCGCTACCTTTTTGTAAAAAATCTTCTTTAGTTACAGGAGTTCCAACAGGAGAAATTCTTCTGTAAATAGAAAAAATAGTTCCTACAGAAACATTTACATCAATGTTAGATGATCCATCTAAAGGATCCATTAACAACACATATTTATTTTCGTTGGCTTTGTTTTGACCTTCAACAATTACAAAATCGTCTTCTTCTTCACTAGCAATACCACAAACAATCTCACGATTAATTAATGTTTGTTTAAATAAATCGTTTGCTAAAACATCTAACTTTTGTTGTGCCTCACCTTGTACATTAATATCACCAGCAGCTCCGGTAATATCAACCAATCCAGCTTTTCTAATTTCGTGGTTTACTACTTTAGCAGCTAATCGGATAGAATTTATTAAACGAGATAATTCACCAGAAGAATATTTAAAGTCTTTTTGTTTGCTGATGATAAACTCACCCAGCGTCATATGCTTGTTACTCATGTCAAATTTTTGTGTTGTGCGTACAAAGATGCCAACTTTTATTTAGTAATTTAAAATTTTCAACAAAAAAATATGATGTGTTTTAATTTTTCATTTGTTTTATCAGAAAGTTTTAAGAGAAGTATCTTTACAAAAAAAATTAAGAAATGAGTTTTATTATCAGACCAGGAGAGCAAAAAGATGCTCAAGCTATATTAGATTTAATTATTGAATTAGCTGTTTTTGAAAAGGAGCCAGATGCGGTTAAAATTACGGTTGAAGACATTGTTAAAGATGGGTTTTCTGATAAACCGAAGTTTAAAACCTTTGTGGCTGAAGAAGATAATAAGATTATAGGAATGGCGTTGTTTTATGAACGTTATTCTACATGGAAAGGAAAAGCAATTCATTTAGAAGATCTCATGGTAACGCAATCTAAAAGAGGTATTGGAGCAGGAAAGGCACTATATAGTGCCGTAATGAATTATGCATATAAAAATAATTGTAAAAGAGTTGCCTGGGAAGTATTAGATTGGAATACAGGAGCTGTTGATTTTTACAAAAATACAGGAGCTACTGTGTATGATGAGTGGAGAGTATGCCATATGAATGAACAAAGCTTAGAACAATTTTGTAATGAGAATATTTAAGTTTGGAGGAGCATCAGTAAAAGATGCGAATGGAGTGAAAAATGTTGCGAAAGTATTGCAACATGAAGGAACAGAAAATACACTAGTTGTAATTTCTGCCATGGGAAAAATGACCAATGCTTTTGAGCAAGTGGTTAATGATTATTTCTACAAAAAAGAAAGCCTTAAAGATTCTTTGAGCTTTGTAGAAGACTTCCATCAAAAAATGCTGGGAGATTTATTCAGTCCAAATGACGAGATATATAACAAGGTAAATCATTTGTTTGGTGAATTGAGCGGTTTCATGGCTCGAAATACATCCAAAGATTACAACTATGTGTACGATCAAATGGTTGGTTTTGGAGAATTACTATCTACTACTATTGTAAGTGCTTATTTATCTGAAATAGGAGTAGAAAATCAATGGTTAGACGTAAGAGAGTATATAAAAACCGACGGTACTTATCGCGATGCTAAAATAAATTGGGAGCAAACTGAGCAACAAATCAAAGAAAAAGTTGATGTATCTAAACTAAATATTACACAAGGGTTTTTAGGAGGGTTTGGAACAGAAACAACTACATTAGGAAGAGAAGGTTCCGATTATACCGCAGGTATTTTTGCCTATTGTTTGGATGCTGATAGTGTTACTATTTGGAAAGATGTTCAAGGAGTATTAAATGCTGACCCTAGAGTGTTTTCAGAAACGGCTTTGTTACAAGAAATCTCGTATACAGAAGCTATTGAAATGGCGTTTTATGGAGCATCGGTAATTCACCCAAAAACAATTCAGCCTTTAGAACAAAAAAACATTCCGCTGTATGTGCGTTCTTTTGAAGATGTTACAAAATCTGGAACGTGTGTTGGAAGAGGGAAAAAAATAACACCAGAAGTTCCTTGTTTTATCGTAAAGAAAAATCAAATTTTAGTAGCAATTTCAGCAAAAGATTTCTCTTTTATGGTAGAAGATAATATTAGCGATGTTTTTAAGAAGCTACACGACTATAATTTAAAAGTAAACTTAATTCAGAATTCAGCGATTAGTTTTTCTGTTTGTATAGAAGATAAGTACAATAATTTTGAAGATTTTTATAACGACTTAAAAGGAGCTTATAAAATAAGAGCATACAAAGGAGCTACATTATATACAATTCGTCACTTTAATGATGAAGCTATAAAAACGATAAGAAAACGAGGAAAATCAATCATTCGTCAAATAAATACTGAAACTGCACAGTTAGTGATTCAAGAAAACATGTAAAGCTTGCAAAAAATCGATTATATTTGCAGTTATGTCAATTGATAACTATGTATGGGATTAGTAACACCTAAAGAAGTTGCAAAAGCAATAGGGGCCGATAAGTTCGGCGTTTTCGGAACGTTTTCAGGTTGGTTGCTGATGAAAGTTTTGCGAATTTCTACCGCCAATGAAATTTATAACAAGCACAAACACAAAAAAGATTTACCTTTTTTAAATGGCTTGTTAGATGAGTTTCAGATTGAGTTTGAAATTCCAGAAGAAGATTTAAAACGTATTCCTAAAGAAGGGCCATTTATAACTATTTCTAACCATCCGCTTGGAGGGATAGATGGTATTTTATTGTTAAAACTCTTATTAGAGCATAGAACTGATTACAAGATTATAGCAAATTTTTTACTGCATAGAATAGAGCCTTTAAAGCCCTATGTAATGCCAGTAAACCCTTTTGAGAATCATAAGGATGCTAAATCGAGTGTTGCAGGAATAAAAAATGCTTTATTACATTTAAAAGAAGGAAAACCATTAGGGCTTTTTCCTGCAGGGGAAGTATCTACATATCGTGATGGAAAGTTAATGGTAGATAAAGAATGGGAGCAAGGGGCAGTACGCTTAATAAAAAAAGCAAAAGTACCTGTAATTCCTATTTATTTTCATGCTAAAAACAGTCAGCTGTTTTACACATTATCTAAAATTAGCGATACACTAAGAACAGCAAAGCTACCGTCAGAGTTACTATCTCAAAAAAACAGAGTTATTAAGGTAAGAATTGGTAAGCCAATATCAGTAAAAGATCAAGATTCATTTACTGAAATACCTGATTTTTATCAATTTTTACGTAGAAAAACTTACATGTTGGCAAATCCGTATGAGAAAGCATCTCCAAAGATTTTGTCAACACACAATTTAAAAATTCCAAAGAAAGCTAAAAAAATTATTTCTCAAAAGTCGCCAGATCTATTTGTAAAAGAGGTGGATGCTTTACGAGAAAAAGGAAGTAGGCTATTACAAAGTAAAAATTATGAAGTGTTTTTTGCTAGCGCAAAAGAAATACCAAATATTTTACATGAAATAGGAAGGTTACGTGAAATTACATTTAGAGAAGTAGGAGAAGGAACCAATAAACCTATTGATTTAGATAAGTTTGATAAATATTATCACCACTTGTTTTTATGGGATGACCAACAAAACAGGTTGGTAGGAGCCTATAGAATGGGATTAGGAAAAGATATTTTTAAGAAACACGGAATAAATGGTTTTTATATTCAAACATTGTTTAGAATTGAGCCAGAGTTGTACCCAATGATGGAAAAAACCATCGAAATGGGACGTGCTTTTATTATTAAAGAATATCAACAAAAACCAATGCCACTTTTCTTGTTGTGGAAAGGAATTGTGCATGTTACATTACGTTATCCTGAACATAAATATTTAATGGGAGGGGTAAGTATAAGTAATCAGTTTTCTGAATTCTCAAAATCATTGATGATTGAGTTTATGAAATCTCATTATTACGATCCGTATGTGGCACAATATATTCATCCTAAGAAAGAGTTTAAGGTAAAACTAAAGGATGCAGATAAGGATTTTGTATTTGACGCTACAGAGGCAGATATGCAAAAGTTTGATAAGATTATTGATGAGCTTGAGCCAGGGGAATTACGTATTCCAGTATTGATTAAAAAGTATGTGAAACAAAATGCACGTTTAGTTGCGTTTAACGTAGATCCTAAGTTTAATAATGCTATTGACGGGTTAATGTACATAAAGGTAGCTGATATACCTGAAAGTACTGTAAAACCTGTTATGGAAGAATTTCAAGCAGAGTTAGAACGTCGCGCAGCGGAAAACTTAAATAAGTAAGCTAAGTTAAAATATAACATAAATAAAAAAGCATCGTACTTAGTACGATGCTTTTTTATTTTGTATTGTTTATAGGTTATTTAAATAACCTAAATATATCGTTTCCGTTGGCGAATAGTAATAATGCTATTAATAAGATAAATCCTGTAATTTGAGCATATTCTAAGAACTTATCACCTGGTTTTTTACCTGTAATCATTTCCCACAAGGTAAATACAACATGTCCACCATCTAAAGCAGGAATTGGTAATAAATTCATAAAACCTAACATAATTGATAAGAAGGCTGTAATGTTCCAGAATGTTTCCCAGCTAAATTCCGAAGGAAATATACTTCCGATAGAGATAAATCCACCTAAACCTTTGTAAGCACCTGTACTAGGATTTAAAATCTTTTTCATTTGCTTAATATAGTTGGTTAAGGTTGTCCACGCTTTTTGAGTACCAGCAGGTATAGCTTCTCCAAAAGAATAGGTTCTTTCAGCTAGGTTGTAATACCCTAACTTTTCTAAGTCTGGTAAAGAAATTGCTCCCCATTTCACACCTAAGTTACCATAATTTGAAACTTTAGCAGGAATAGTTAAGTTTTCTTTACCTCTTTTTATAGATAAGCTAATTTCTTGTCCTTTTGAATTTAATAAAATAGATTTAGCTTCATCGTAATAAGTTATGTTTTGTCCATTTACAGCAGTTATAATATCCTTTGGTAAAATATTACTATCAGCATTTAACGAATCTTTTTGTACACCAGCAATAACAAATGGGTATCTTGGAGTTATAAAAGCGCCAGCATCTTTACCTCTATCTACTAACTTTGAGATAAAGTCGGTAGGGATTTCTTTTTCAAGAACAGTTCCGTTTCTTTCAACAGTATAAGAAGTACCGTTAATAAACTCTAACGGAAGTTCTCTAAATTTTTCTATTTTTTGTCCGTCAATTGTTAAAATTTTATCTCCTGTTTCTAAACCTAAATCTTTTCCTAGTTGATCTTGAACCCAAACACCGTCTTTTAAACTTTCATTAGGTAAGTATTTCTCACCATAAGCCCACATTAAACAGATGTAAATTAAAATACCTAACACAAAATTAACAATAACTCCACCTAGCATAATAATTAAACGTTGCCATGCAGGTTTAGAACGAAACTCCCATGGTTGCGCAGGCTTTTGCATTTGTTCGGTATCCATACTCTCATCAATCATTCCTGCAATTTTAACATAACCACCTAACGGAATCCAACCTATACCATAAACCGTTTCGCCAATTTTCTTTTTAAATAGCGAAAACTTATAATCGAAAAACAGGTAGAATTTTTCTACACGAGTTTTAAATAATTTTGCTGGAATAAAGTGTCCTAATTCGTGTAAAACGATTAAGAGCGATAAGCTTAAAATGAATTGTGATGCTTTTATTAAAATTTCCATAAATGGTGTTCGTCTAAATTTAAAATCTGACAAATGTACGTTTTTCAGTACAGTTCTAAAAGTTTGTGTAACAGTTGCGCATTTGTTTTAACAAAGTTTTTAGTATAGTGGTTTATAAACGCTGTTTTTAGTCGTATTTTTGTAGAAAATTTTAGTACTGTGGATTTTAAATTCTTTAAAAAATCAAAAAGCACCTTAATTTTTATTTTAGTTTTTTGTGCTATTGGTGTGCCTGTTTTCTATCACTTAGTAAAGGTTGATAAAAAGTTACCTATTTATAACCCTGCTGATATTAATCCTAAACTTGTGGATGCTTCTGTAAGAAATAGGACAAAGAATCATAGAGTAGGAAATTTTACCTTAATTAACCAGAATGGAGATACCATTACGAATGCTGACTATGAAGGAAAGATTTATATAGCTGATTTCTTTTTTACGCGTTGTCAAACTATTTGTATTGCGATGGCGTATAACATGAGTGAGTTGCAAGAGCATTATAAAAATGATGATGATATCATGTTTTTATCACACTCAGTAACTCCAGTAATGGATAGCGTACCACAATTACGAAAGTATGCTGATGAAAAAGGGGTAATTGATGGAAAATGGAATGTAACTACAGGAAAAAAGAAACATATTTACAACTTAGCACGAAAGCACTATTTTGCTGTGTTGGATGAAGGTGATGGGGGAGAGAGTGATTGGGTACATACTGAAAACTTTGTGTTGATAGATAAAGAAGGACGCATAAGAGGTTCGTATGATGGAACTAAAAAAGAAAATATGCAGAAAATTATAGATGATATTACAGTACTCAAAGAAGAGTATAAAAAATAGTTTGTCAATGTAATCTTTACAAAAGATACGTATGAGTTTAAAAAAAGACCTTGATGTTTTTGTAAAAACATCAAGGTCTTTTAGTTAAAACGTCTTGAAGAATTTTTTACTTCTTATTTCCGTCCTTATCAAAATTCTTATTGATTTCTTGTTCGGTTTTAATAACAGATACAGCTAGTGACAATAACATAATTGCCATAGGTTGCCATGTTAATTCTTTTGATATATAAGCCAATACTAAAGCCGCAACTAATGAAATTGCTGAATACTTCATAAACTCTTTGGTAAAAAAAGCATTGGCAAATTGCCATATAGTATCATTCTTCATGGTTTTATTAGTACGATACCCATAAATAGCATTAATTTTTTTAGGTGGGAAAAAGTGAAAAATAACACTGAATAAAAAAAGCAATCCGTTTATGGAAAGCACGTAATAAAAAGGATTCATGGTTTAATTTTTAATAGAATTTATAATTCCCTTTAATAAGGTATTTACATCTGCATTTTTGGTAAGTCCTGTACGAACAACTACCAAATCTTGACTAGGCAAAATAAATACATTTTGACCTTTATACCCATTAAAAGAAAACATATTTTTTGGAGCATCAGGATATTTACCACCAGCATTTAACCAAATTTGAGCACCATACCAACCATCTGAAGTAGGAGTAGGAGTTGTAGCATAAGTTACCCAATCTTTATCAAACAAATGTTCTCCGTTCCATTCACCATTATGTAGGTATAATAAGCCTAGTTTAGCCCAATCTCTTGCAGTTGCCCAAGCGTATGAAGACCCAACAAAGTGATTGCTCATGTCGGTTTCAACAATCATAGAGTTCATGCCTATTTTATCAATTAAAGCACTATACCAAAAATCAAGATACTCTTGGTGTGTGTCGAATTTTGTTCGTAAAATACCAGATAACAAATTAGAAGTTCCCGAAGAATAATTCCAAGTTTCATTGGGTTTTCCTACTAAAGGTTTGTTCACTTGAACTTTGGTCATATCCTTTTCTAAAAAAAGCATCTTGGTAGCATCAGAAATACTATTGTAATCTTCGTTCCATTCTAAACCAGAATTCATTTGTAATAAATTATGGATTGTAATGTTTTTACGGTCGTCGTTTTCCCATTCAGAAAACAAGTTGTTTTCTTGAACATCAACTTTTCCTTGACATTTTAAAATTCCGAACAAAGTACCCGTAATACTTTTGGTCATAGACCAACCTAGTTGCTTCGATTCTTTGGTAAAACCAGTATCATATTTTTCAGCAATAATTTTATTTTTATATATCACTATTACCGAACGTGTTTGATTTCTATCATTAAAAATAGTATCAATAGTCTCATTTAGTTTTGTATAATTAATGTTAGCGAAAATAGTGTCTTTATGATCTGCATTTCCGTAAGGAAAAGGAGTTATACTGTCTGGTTCGGAACGTTTAGGAGTTAGTTGAGGTTTGGTGATGTCAAAATCATCTGTAACTAAAACAGCACCAAGTCCTTCTCTGTATACAGCCTTTCTTTTTAGCAATCCGTACACTGAACCTGTAGCAGATTTTTCTTCCGTATTAATTTCATCAGAAGTAATATTTATAGGAGAAAAGTTATTGTCATTAGCATCTGTAAACTCTAAACTTCTTCCTGCTAGAAATACAGAAGAAGCAGTGTTTTTAGCGGAGTATCCTGCAAGAATATTTAGCTTCGGGTAGTTGTAAAAAATAGTAATTGCAAGGGCAATTAAAATAAGAAAAAGGATTCTTTTAAAATTTTTCATGTGAGAGGTTTCTAGCAAATGTAAGAATTTAATTGTTTGATGTTTGTATTTGAAACGCAAGCCCTACCTTTGTGCTAAATTTGATATTTTACATGTTTAGTATAGATAAAATTCGAGCTGATTTTCCTATTTTAAATAGAGAAGTACATGGGAGAAAATTAGTGTATTTAGATAACGGAGCAACCTCACAAACACCACAGGTAGTAATTGATGCTATTGTTGAATATTATTCTAATTACAATGCAAATATTCATAGAGGTGTACATACATTAAGTCAGGAAGCAACTGACAAGTATGAGGAAGCCAGAATTAAGATTCAAAAACATTTCAACGCGAAGCATTCGTATGAAATTATTTTAACTTCAGGAACAACACATGGGGTTAATATTGTAGCATCAGGTTTTGCATCTATTTTACAAGAGGGTGATGAGATAATTGTATCTGCTTTAGAGCATCATTCTAACATTGTGCCTTGGCAAATGTTATGCGAAAAAACAGGAGCTGTTTTAAAAGTAATTCCGATGGATGAAGATGGTTCGCTACGAATGGATATTTATCATGAATTATTGAATCCAAAAACAAAATTAGTTTTTTGTAACCACGTGTCGAATGCATTGGGAACAATTAACCCTGTAAAAGAAATTATCCACGCTGCTCATAAATTTGGTGCTTATGTGTTGATTGATGGAGCACAAGCAGTACCTCACATAAAACCAGATGTTCAAGCATTAGATGCTGATTTTTATGTAGCTTCAGCTCATAAAATGTGCGGACCAACAGGTGTTGGAATGTTGTATGGAAAAGAAGAATTGTTACAGCTATTACCGCCATACCAAGGAGGAGGAGAAATGATTGAAACTGTAACTTTTGAAAAAACTACTTACGCTGGATTGCCTCATAAATTTGAAGCTGGGACACCTAATATTTGTGGTGGAATAGCATTTGGAGTTGCTATTGATTATATGAATTCAGTTGGTTTTGATAACATAGAAAAGCAAGAAAACGAATTGTTATCGTATGCAACCCAAGAATTAGAAAAAATAGATGGATTGAAAATTTACGGTACTTCTAATAAAACATCAGTAATATCTTTTAATTTAGAAGGAATTCATCCATATGATGTTGGTGCAATTTTAGATAAACTAGGAGTAGCGGTTCGTACAGGACACCATTGTGCACAACCTATTATGGACTTTTATTGTATTCCAGGTACAGTGCGCGCTTCTTTCTCTTTTTATAATACTAAAGAGGAGGTTGATGTATTGGTTAGTGCTGTTAAGAAAGCGCAGATGATGTTAAGTTAAAAAGAACTTAATTTAGATAAAAATAAAAAAGCCTCCAAGTGGAGGCTTTTTTATATAATAGTTTCTTAGTTAATCTCTTGACATAAATATTTGTAATACATACCAGAATAATAGCATCAAAGAAGCAAATAACCCTAGTGCAGCAGGAATGTAATCATCTGTAGAAAATTTGTGAACTAAGTTAGAAGTTTGATACAAAATAGAACCAGCTGCTAATACACACATTCCAACAGAAAACCATAATCCTAAATTAAACCCGAATAAAGCACCAGCGATAATCAATCCTATTGCAATAAAGAATCCAACTGACAATCCAGCTCTTATAAAAGAAAAATCTTTTTTGGTAATAAAAACGATTGATGAAATTCCAACAAACAACGATAGTGTAACAATTCCTGCTTGTTTTATAACATCAAAGTTGTTAGTGTACGCTATCGCAATATAAATTAGCGGAATAAAAATAAACGCTTCAGCAAAGATATACCCTGAATATGCTAAGTATTGTAAGTTTTTATCAGAGGTTTTTAAAGCAGTACTTTCAGCGTAGTTGGTAATTAACATAAAACCACCTAGTAGTAATAACCATTTATAGCCTTGCGTCATAGATAAGGCAAATTCAACAATAGTAGCACTTTGTAAAAATAAATATTCAAACAAAACAAATAATAATACACCTCCAGCAACATGTGTATAGGTTTTTTTGTAAAAAGCAATTCTGTCAGCTTCTGAAACTTGTGCAACAAGCACTTTTGAATTAAATGAGTTTTCCATAATTAATTTTTTAATAGAAGGTAAAGATATGTTTTTTAGATTATTTTAAAATAGCCTATTTGCGTTGTGAAAAAAATGGTTTTTTGATTTTAAAATTATCACATTAATGATTTAGTTTGTTTAAAATTGACGTTTTTTTATTGTTTTTGTTAAAATTTAACATTTCGATATTGTTAATAATTAAAGGCTCCCAAGTGATAAAGCCTAAGAAATTAACTTTTCTTTAACTTTTTCTTAGCATTAAAAAAAAATTATATATTGCACATCGTTAAAAAACCCTTCAAATAATTGTCAAAGTGGTAGGTATTTAACAATTTAATTGACGATGCCTTTTCTTTTGAGTTTTTTAACAAATTTGTTGCCCTATAGGGCAGTTTTTCAATAACTAATTTTTTAATTATTCACAACATGAAAAGAATTTTTTTAACACTAGCTGTAGCAGCCTCAGTTTTAGTAGGGTGTCAAGAAAACGCTAAAGATGAAGCGTTAGACCCTCAACAATCAATCGACATGAGCGACTTCTACGTAGAAACTGAAGAAGTTTCTCACAAAGGAGGATCTGAGCAATGTCACTCAATGAGAGTTTTAAACAGACAGGTAAAAGAAAACCCAGGATTATACAAGAAAATGTATAATATTGAGTATGCTACAAGAAAGTTAACAACAGCGAAAGGTAAACCAGGTGGAGGAGATACTGGTGGAGGAGATGTAGATGTATTACCAATCGAAGACGGTTTAGGAACTATTAATATTCCTGTATACGTACACGTTGTTTTACCAAATGCAAATAGTGTTTCTGATAGTCAAATTCAAGCACAAATGAATGTGTTAAATGATGACTTTAGTAATCCAAATACAAATCAACTTCCTTCAGGAGCTTCTGACTTTATCAATGATGCTACTGATACAGGAATTCAATTTACATTAGCAGGTACTTTTAGACATAATGACTCTAAGTCTTCTTGGGGAACTAACGATGCTGTAAAAGCTGCTTACCCTCCAGTTACTCCTTCAACTCACTTAAACATTTGGGTGTGTGAAATAGGAGGAGGTATCTTAGGATATGCTCAATTTCCAGGAGGTTCTTTATCTACAGATGGTGTAGTATTATTAGCAGGAAGTTTACCAGGTGGTTCTTCTGCTCCATACAACATGGGTAGAACTGCAACTCACGAAATTGGTCACTACTTAAATTTACGTCACATTTGGGGAGACGGAAGATGTCGTCAAGACGATTTCGTAGCTGATACTCCATCTTCTGATGCTTCAAACTACGGATGTCCAACTTTTCCAGATGTTAGCTGTAAATCTGCTGATATGACAATGAATTATATGGACTATACAAACGATGCTTGTATGTATATGTTTACAGATGGTCAACGTAACAGAATGAGAGCTTTATTTGCTTCAGGAGGAGCTAGAGCTTCTATGTTAAACTAGAAAACCAATAGTCTTTTTTAAGGCGTTCTCAATAATTATTACAATTATTATAAAGCCAAGAGATTTAAATCTCTTGGCTTTTTTTGTTTAAAAATAAGTTTTAAACAAAAAAAAGAGGTTAACATTTTGTTTATCAGGTGTTTTTCCTGTTTTTATTTGTTTTTACTCTTTGTAAATTAGATAGCTATAAAATGAAAATTTTAACTAATGCTTTAAAATTTCAAAAAATGAAAAAACTTTTTCTAGGGCTTGCAGTAATGGCAAGTCTATTAATTGGCTGTCAAGATGAAACTAATGATAAACAAGAAATATCTCAGGAAGTAGGTGTAGATATGAGTGACTTTTATGTAAAAACTGATGAGGTAGCATCGAAAGGAACTATATCTAACAAATGTTATTCTATGAAGGTTTTAAATCGACAAGTAAAAGAAAATCCTGGATTGTATAAGAAAATGTATAATATAGAATATGCTACAAGGAAGTTTTTAAACAGTAAGAAGCCAGACGGAACACCAGGAGGTGGAAACGGAGGAAATAATGGAGGAGGTGATGGAGACGTTGATGTTGAACCAATAGATGATGGTTTAAGCATTGATATCCCTGTATACTTTCATATTGTACTTCCAAATGCTAGTGCGGTTACAAACTCACAAGTACAATCACAAATGAATGTCATTAATAGTGATTTTACAAGTCCAAACACAAATCAATTACCATCAGGAGCTACTGATTTTATTAATGATGCTACTAATACTGAAATAACATTTACGTTAGCAGGCACTTTTAGATACGATGATTCTACATCTTCTTGGGGAACAAATGATGCAGTAAAGCAAGCTTACCCACCAATTACCCCAGAAACTCATTTAAATGTATGGGTATGTAATATTGGAGGTGGAATTTTAGGATATGCTCAATTTCCAGGAGGAAACTCAGCTACCGATGGAGTAGTTTTATTATATTCTAGTTTACCAGGAGGTTCTGCAGCACCTTATAATGAAGGAAGAACTTTAACTCATGAAATAGGACATTATTTAAACTTACGTCATATTTGGGGTGATGGTAGATGTCGTCAAGACGATTTTGTAGAAGATACACCAGCTTCTGATGGACCTAATTATGGTTGTCCTTCATATCCAACAGTTAATTGTAAATCTGCAGATATGACAATGAACTATATGGATTATACAGACGATGCTTGTATGTATATGTTCACAGATGGTCAACGAAATAGGATGAGAGCAATCTTTCAGCCAGGAGGAGCTAGAGCTTCTATGTTAAATTAGAAAACCAAAGTCTTTTTTCAATATTCCCAATAATTATTTTAATTATTATTAAACCAAGAGATGTGCATCTCTTGGTTTTTTTTACTTTTATGGAGATAAATAATAATTCACTGTCTTGAAGAATATTAAATTTCCAACTCCACATACTATCTTATTATTAATAGCAGGATTAGTTGCTGTTTTAACGTGGTTTATACCTGCAGGCAAGTTCGATACCTTACAGTATCAAGAAAACAGCAATTCTTTTACTTACATACATTTAGAGAATAAAAAGACAATGCCTGTAAGTCAAGAAACATTAGAAGACTTAGGTATTAAAATCCCATTAGAAAAGTTTACCAATGGAGATATAGGAAAACCAATTAGTGTACCAGGAACATACACACAATTAGATCCAAAACCACAAGGTTTTTTAGAATTTTTTAAATCTCCTATAAAAGGAATTATTCAATCTTCTGATATAATTTTATTTGTTTTGATTTTAGGAGGCATTATAGGAATAATGAACTTCACAGGCGCTTTTGATGCTGGAATAGCTTGGTTAGCAAAAACATTAAAAGGAAAAGAATACTGGCTCATATTTGTAGTAACAACCTTAATAGCCGTAGGAGGAACAACTTTTGGATTAGCAGAAGAAACCATTGCCTTTTATCCGATATTAATTCCAATATTTTTAGCAGCAAAATACGATGCCATAGTAGCTTTAGCATGTGTGTATATTGGATCATCTATAGGTACAATGTGCTCAACAGTAAATCCGTTTAGTGTTATTATAGCTTCAGATGCGGCAGGAATTAACTGGACAACAGGATTTACAGGAAGGTTGTTAATGTTAATTGGAGGAATTGTAATATGTGTCATTTATATTTTACGTTACGCAAACAAAGTTCAAAAAGACCCAACAAAATCTATTATTTACGATCAAAAAGAGATGATTGAAAATCTTTTTGGGAGCTCAACTTCAAATACGCACAGTTTAACAGGTAGGTTAAGAATTATACTAACCATTTTTGCAATGTGCTTTGTAATCATGATTTATGGAGTTTCTCGCTTAGGTTGGTGGTTTGAAGAAATGACTGTTGTGTTTTTAATAGGGGCTATTTTAATAGGTTTTTTAGCTAAAATGAAAGAAGAAAACTTTGTAAATACTTTTATTAAAGGGGCAGGAGATTTATTAGGAGTAGCTTTTATTATTGGTATTGCTCGTGGAGTTTCTGTATTAATGGAGCAAGGTTTAATTAGCGATACTATTTTACAACATGCAAGTGAGTTTACTACTGGGATGTCTAAAGGAATTTTTACTAATGTAATGCTGTTTATTTACTCAGGTTTATCCTTTTTTATTCCAAGTTCATCAGGTATGGCAGTACTAACAATGCCTATCATGTCACCTTTAGCCGATACCGTTGGAGTAGGTAGAGAAGTGATTGTAAACACATATCAATATGGAATGGGGTTATTTGCTTTTATCAATCCGACAGGCTTAATTTTAGCATCGTTAGCAATTGTTAAAGTAGGGTATGATAGATGGTTGAAGTTTGTAATTCCGTTAGTAATTATTTTAACAGTTTTTACAATGTTAGTTCTAACCGCTCAAGTATATCTGTAAATAATGAAACAAATTTATGTACTGTTTTTCTTATCTCTTTTCTTCGGATGCAAGACAGAAACTAAAACAACTAATATGCAAAAGAAAATAGTAATTGCCCATAGAGGTGCCTCAGGATATTTACCAGAACACACTATGGAAGCTAAAGCCATGGCGTATGCTATGAATCCTGATTATATAGAACAAGATCTAGTATTAAGTAAAGATAATGTTCCTGTAGTGATTCATGATATTTATTTGGATGATGTTACTGATGTGGCTGAAAAATTTCCAGAAAGAAAACGAGAAGACGAACGTTTTTATGTAGTTGATTTTACATTTGATGAGTTACAACAATTGAGTGTAACTGAGCGATTCAATCCAAAAACAGGAGTACAAGTGTATCCGAATCGATTCCCAAAGGGAAAAGGAAACTTTAAATTACATTCTTTACAATCGGAAATAGAGTTAATTCAAGGATTGAATGCTTCTACAGGAAAAAATATTGGAATTTATCCAGAAATTAAAAACCCTGAATTTCATCATCAAAATGGAAAAGACATTGCCAAAATTACGCTGAACATTCTTTCAGAGTATGGTTATATAACCAGGAAAGATAAATGTATGTTTCAGTGTTTTGATGCCAAAGAACTAGAGCGAGTGCGTACTCAATTACAATCGGAATTGTTTTTAGTGCAGTTAATTGAGTTCCCTGAGGAAACCAAACAGCTTAAACATTTTGCAGCCTATGTTGATGGGTTAGGACCTTGGTACAAGCAAATTTTAGATAAGAAAGAAGGAACTCAGTGGAAGTTTACAACATTGGTTGAAGAAGCTCATAAACTAGGTTTAAAAGTACATCCATATACCTTTAGATCAGATCAACTAGATGAGTTTACTTCTTTTGAAGAAATGATGCAAGTATTGCTTTTCGAAGCAAATGTTGACGGCGGTTTTACCGATTTTCCTGATAAAATGGTACAATATTTAACTAAACAGTAACCTCAATTAGTTTGTTTCTATATACAGAAAGCAGTTTTGATTTAGATATAAAACCAACATAAACTCCATTTTTAACAACAGGTAAGTTCCATGCGCCACTTTCTTTAAATTTTTGCATCACTTTTTCAGTGTCGTCATCATAAAAAATAATGGCGGGAGCTATTTTCATAATATCCCTTACTGTGGTTGTTTCGTAAAGATCTTGATTAAACATCATGGGACGAATATCATCTAATAAAACAATTCCTCTAAACTTGTTTTCACTATCAACCACAGGAAAAATATTTCTTTTTGATTTTGAAACAGCTTGTTTTAGCATTTCTCCCAAAGTCATCTCAGGATGAATTTTAATAAAGTTTTTTTCAATAATTTTACTAATCTTCATCATCATCATTACATTCTTGTCCTTATTGTGAGTAATAAGTTCACCACGTTTAGCTAGTTCGATAGTGTAAATAGAATTAGAAACAAAATACTTAGTAATAGCATAAGAAACGGCAGAAACAAGCATTAGCGGAACAAATAAATCATAACCTCCAGTAATTTCAGCAATTAAGAAAATAGCCGTTAAAGGAGCATGTAAAACCCCTGCCATTAAGCCTGTCATTCCAATTAACGTAAAGTTAGTTTCTGAGACATCAAATCCAAATTGGTTAATAATTTTAGCAGTAACATTTCCTAAAGCGCTTCCCATAACAAGTGTAGGGATAAAAATTCCACCAACTCCACCAGCAGCAAAAGTTGTCGTCATGGCAATTACTTTAAAAATACCAATGATTAGCAGAAAGATAATAACCATCCAAACATTTTCAAAATCAATATTATAATGAATACTTTTAAGCGCATCACTAGCGTTTTCAGATAATAAATTATTGATAATTCCATAACCTTCACCAAATAGTGGAGGAATTAAAAAAAGCATTAAACCAATGGCGATTCCGCCAAAGACTAATCGCTTAAAAGGATTGTATTTTTTGAAAAAATTAATAATTCTAAAATAAATTTTAGAAAAATATACAGAAGAGAACCCTGTAAAAATAGCCAAAGCAATATAAAAGATGAGGTCGTTAATTTCAAAAGCATCCTGAAGTTGCACACTAAATAGTACATCCTTTCCTAAAAAGAAATAAGAAGTAATTACAGCAGAAACAGATGCTAATAATAATGGAACTAACGATGCAAAAGCAAGGTCTAAACTAAAAATTTCTACTGCAAAAATAATAGCAGCAATAGGAGCTTTGAACATTGAAGACATAGCCCCAGCAGTAGCACAACCAATTAATAACATACGAGTTCTCATGTTCATATGAAATAATTGCGCTACTCCAGAACCTAAAGCGGCACCGGTACTTACAGCAGGGCCTTGTAGTCCTACTGACCCTCCAAAACCAACAGTTATGGGAGCTGTAATTAAAGAAGCATAAATCTTATAACGCTCTATAATTCCATTTTTTTTAGAAATGGATTGTAGGGTGGTAGAAATACCATGACCAATATCTTTTTTGATGAGGTATTTTTTAATGTAATACACTAAAAACAGCCCTAAAATAGGGAAGATGAAGTATAAAGAATGATGATAGTCCTTAATAAGACCATCTTCTAAAATCCTATGAAAGTAGAAAGTAAGGTTTTTAAGAATTAAGGTACCAATACCTGCTAAAAACCCAACTAAAACGCTTAAAACATATACAAACTGTCGTTCAGAGATATGTTTATATCTCCAAATTAATACTTTTTTATAAGCTTCCTTAGATGTAGGCATTGTTTTCTAGACTCTTAGTTAATTTTTGAAAAGCTAGTTAATAATACTTAAAGATACTATCCTCTTTTGATTTATTAAATAAGAAGAAATATTTTTATTAAACGATTAATCGGACACCACCAAGTTCTTCAACTTTATAAGGAAATTTATTACTTGGAGCTCCTATAAACATAAAATTAATAGGGATATTCCATTTTTCAGAAAGTTCTTTAATAAGTTCAGGACTAAATTTTCCTTGAACAACTTGAAAGTTTACTTTAATCTTTGGGTACTCTCTATCTAAAAAAGTAATCTCATTAGGTAAGTTTTCAGGAATTGTGTCTCCTTCATCAAGAGCTAATACAATTTTTATCTTTTTAGTGTGCTCATTTTTAATAATGTAGAGCATAACTTTATTAAGAGTAGCTATATTGTCTCCTTTGGTAAAAAAGACGAACTCTTGATCATTTATTTTGTTAATGGTTTTAGTAATTTTTCTGTCCATACTTGAAACGAGTCGTCTCAGAGGATTAAAAATAGCATAAATTATCTGGAGCACTAATTTTAATAAAGCAGTGCGGTTTAACATAATTATAATGAAAATTATGGTTGGAATAAAGTAGTTTAAAAAGACTGAAGTATTGCTAGGTAAACCATCTTTTGGTTCCATTAAAATATTACCAGCTAAAGCACATAACACAGCAATTATAGCTAATAAAACAGAAGCCCAGGTTGCTTTTTCAGGTCTAGGAAGCTGATTTCTCCTTATCTTTAATAAGATGTTTCCTATCGCAAATAACGCCATTACCGATAAAAAAGAAATAGTATATACACCAGCTAATAAGCCAACATTTCCATTAGTTATTAGTAATACAGAAACAGCGAGGATAAAGAATAAAATAATAATTCGGTAAGAGCTACCTCTTTTATTCTTTTTTAAAAAGAATTGAGGCATAATTCGGTCTAATGTCATACGTTCCAGTAAACCAGTAACACCAACAAAACTCGTTAAAACGGCTCCACTTAATACTAAAAAAGCATCTATAGCTATAACAGCAGCAACCCAATCACCTCCAACAAATTCTCCCATTTGAACTAATAAAGTATTTTGGTAATCAGTACTCTGTAAAACAGGGATTGCGAAAAGAGATAAGGCAAAAACAGCCATTAGAGGGTTAATGATACTTACAATTACCCACATGTTTTTTAACGTTTTTGGAAACACCCCTTTCTGTTGTTCTTCAACAAAGTTTGCAGAACTTTCAAAACCAGAAACTCCCAGCATTGAAGCTGCAAAACCAAAAAATATAGCATACCAAATACTGTTTTCTGATTGATGACCCCAGTTGCTAAAAAGAATGTCAATTCCGTTTTGAGACAAATAAATAATGATAAAAAGGGCAAGAACGATTAACGATAGTAGGTGAAATAAAAAAATTCCGACAGCCACTTTAGCTGATTCCGTTATACCCCCAATAGTTAATAAAGCAAAAAACAATAATAGGCCAACAGTTGATATAATAATAGGCATTGAAGGAATTAAGTGGTGCAGGTAATGAATTGCTTCATTGGCAGAAATAACAGCTGTAGCCATATAAGAAAGTATGGTAAGTGTTGCAGCAAAAGAAGCCATTAACTTACTGGTAGTATTAAGTAAAGCATTGTATGCGCCACCATTTAAAGGCATTGCACCAACTACTTCACCATAAATTTTCCGAAATAAAAATAATACTACTGATACGATTAATAGTGTTATCCATGCGTATTGACCAGCAAACGCGATAGCCAATGCTGATACATATAAAACAGAAGAGCTAATGTCGTTACCACAAATAGCAGTTGATTCTAGTTCATTAAGCTTTTTAGAAATAGCTTGTTTCATAATATGTTATTGGTTTGTTTTCGTGAAGTTTTTACCTTTTCAAGACGTAGATTAAAGGTAATAAAAAACCCTGCAAATTTTGCAGGGTTTTTATTTTTATTCTTTTACATCTAATTTGATGCTTAATTCTTGTAGTTGCTCATCGTCTATAGTTGCAGGTGCATCGATCATTACATCGCGTCCTGAATTGTTTTTTGGGAAGGCAATAAAATCTCTAATTGTTTCTTGACCTCCTAAAATAGCTACCAATCTATCTAAACCAAAAGCTAAACCTCCGTGTGGTGGTGCTCCGTATTCAAAAGCATCCATTAAGAAACCGAACTGAGCTTTCGCTTCTTCTTCGGTAAACCCTAAATGCTTAAACATAATAGCTTGTGTTTCTTTATCGTGAATTCTAATAGAACCTCCACCAATTTCGTTTCCGTTTAACACTAAATCATAAGCGTTCGCCTTAACAGCTCCTGGATTGGTGTCTAATAACGCCAATTGTCCTGGTTTTGGAGAAGTAAAAGGATGGTGCATTGCGTGGTAGTGACCTGTTTCTTCATCTAATTCTAATAAAGGGAAATCGATTACCCATAACGGAGCAAACTCATCAGGTTTACGTAAACCTAAACGCTCAGCCATTTCCATACGTAAAGCGCTTAATTGTGCGCGAACTTTGTTAGTGTTTCCTGAAAGCACACAAATTAAATCTCCTGCCTTCGCACCTGTAGCTTCAGCCCATTTAGCTAAATCTTCTTGATCGTAAAATTTATCTACTGAAGATTTAAAGCTTCCGTCTTCGTTACACTTTACATATACCATTCCTAAAGCTCCTACCTGAGGACGCTTTACCCAATCGATTAATTTATCAATTTCTTTACGAGTATATGAAGCTCCTCCTGGTACTGCAATACCAACCACTAATTCAGCATCGTTAAATACTTTGAAATCCTTATGTTGTGCAACTTCATTTAACTCACCAAACTCCATTCCGAAACGAATGTCTGGTTTATCGTTACCATACTTGCGCATTGCCTCATCAAAAGTAATTCTTGGGAATTTCTCTACTTCAACTCCGTTGATTTCTTTTAATAAATGACGCGTCATTCCTTCGAAAATCTCTAAAATATCTTCTTGCTCAACAAACGCCATTTCACAGTCTATCTGTGTAAATTCTGGTTGACGGTCGGCACGTAAATCTTCATCTCTAAAACACTTTACAATCTGAAAGTATTTATCCATTCCACCTACCATTAACAACTGCTTAAAGGTTTGTGGAGATTGAGGTAATGCGTAAAATTGTCCTGCATTCATACGTGAAGGCACCAAAAAATCACGTGCTCCTTCTGGAGTAGATTTAATTAAATATGGAGTTTCTACATCAATAAATCCTTTGTCAGATAAATATTTGCGAACTTCCATTGATACTTTATGACGGAAAACCAAGCTGTTTTTTACTGGGTTACGACGGATATCTAAATAACGATACTTCATACGTAAATCTTCACCACCATCAGTTTCATCCTCAATAGTAAAAGGTGGTAACTTAGCTTCGTTTAAAATTTCCAAGTTCGATACTAAAACTTCTACATCACCTGTTGGGATATTGGTGTTTTTAGATTGACGCTCAATAACTTTACCAGTTACTTGTACTACAAACTCACGTCCTAGGGTCTTTGCTTTGTCCATTAACTCTTTAGAAGTACGTTCTTCGTCGAAAATTAACTGTGTAATTCCGTAACGATCACGTAAATCTACCCAAATCATAAAACCTTTGTCACGTGATTTTTGTACCCAACCAGAAAGGGTAACTTCAGTATTGATGTGCGATGCTCTTAATTCACCACAAGTATGCGTTCTGTACATTTCTTGAAATTTTTGCTGTGCAAATTTAACTATAAATGTTAGTTTGTAAAAAATTACTACGAGTTAGTTTTTATGAGTTTTAATCTTTTGTTTTGTAGCGTAAAACCTTTTTAAAATGACACTAGATAGATTTAAAGAAACGATACAAAGTACACCAGAAAAAGTTAAGTTTTCTGATACTATGTCAGTGATTGAAAACGTATATAATTTTACACCCACTGCCTTTAAAAATGGAGATTTATACAATGAAGCTGAAAAAAATCAAGGTTCATGTAAAGTATTCTCGTTTGCTATACAACAAGGGTTCAGTAAAGAAGAAACCTTGGCTTGTTTTGGACAGTATTATTTTGAAGATGTTTTAAAAAAAACTGAAGGAACAGATCACCAAAACATTAGAAATTTTATAAAAACTGGTTTTGAAGGCCTATTTTTTGAAGGAGAGGCGCTAAAAAAGCGTTAAGGATTTTTTAGAGAATTAGTCTACTTCTTCTATCTCAAATAAATGCTCCACAGTAATATTAAAAACCTAAGGTTACTTTTTATAAAGTAATAAAGGCTTTATTATTTATTGATTTTTTTGTAAATTATAGGGTAATGTGTGATTATGAAGAATTCGGCGATGTTTTTGGTGTTGTTTGTCACTATTTTTTTATTAGTGCTTACTGCTTTGGTCTATACTAATATAGGCTTTAGCTGGGTGTTTATACTTACAGTTATCGGTCAATTACTAGTAGTGTTAATGGTTTACAAAGTATTAAAAGACCATTACACCACCGATAAAACCTTTGAAGATTTTTATGAAGATTATCCGATAGGGAGAGAGTAAAACTATATTTAAAAAGTGTACTTTTAAAGCCATAAAATCCCGTTATGCTAAAAAAAATCTATCTATTATCTATCATTCTATTACTTATAAGTTGTAAGAAAGAAAAAGTTGTTCCAGTTTTAAACACCTCTAATTATTTTGATGTTTTAAATGAAGAATTTACGGGTGATTTGGCTTATGAAACAACTTCTTTTGTAGAAAAATATTGGCGTGTTGTTGGTAATACTGGCTTTAATAAAACCGTATATAAAATTGCAGAAGAATTAGAAAATTCAGGATTTGTTAAAGAAGATAGTGCTACGAGTAATGATATTTTAACCTACAGGATAGAAAAAAGACCCTTAAAAAATCCTACTTGGGAATCTGTGGATGCTTCTGTAAAAATAGTTGGAGAAGAGGTTCCTCTATTACAACATAGCACAAATAGGAATATGATAGCTTTAAACTCTTACAGTACACCAAAAGAAGGGGTTAATGCAGAGGTCGTTTATATTAAAGACTTAAAAAAGTTAAAGGGTTTAGATGTAAAAGGGAAGATTGTTTTTGCTGAAACAAGTCCTCATAAAATTTTTAACCAAGCTATTGTAAAAGGAGGAGCTTTGGGATTAATAACCTATAGTAATCCAAAATATTTACAACCTCAAAAAAACACCACTTCTATTCAATTTAGAACTATCCCGTTAAATGAAGAAGTAAAATCTTGGGCAATTGCGATGTCTTACAAGGCTAAAGAAAAATTAAAAGAGGAATTGTTAAAAGGAAAAGTTTTTCTAAATGTACATATTGAAACGAATATCTATCCATCAGAAGAGTTAACAATTGTTGCAGATATTAAAGGAAATAAATATCCTAAAGAACGATTAGTTTTTAGTGCTCACATACAAGAACCTGGTGCAAATGACAATGCTACAGGTGTAGGTGTTGCTTTAGAAATGGCTACACTTACAGCTGAGCTTATCAAAAATAACATATTTATACCTAATAGAACCTTAACCTTTTTATGGGGAGATGAAATTATTTCTACAAACAGGTATGTAAAAGAAGATAGTATAAGGGTAAAGGATATTAAGTGGGGAATTTCTCTAGACATGGTAGGAGAAGATACCCAAAAAACGGGCGGTACTTTTTTAATTGAAAAAATGCCTGACCCTAGTGCTATTTGGACGAGAGGTAATGATAAACATACTGAGTGGGGAGGAAGAAAAATGAAACTTGAAGAAATGACTCCACACTATCTAAATGATTTTTTAATTGATAAATTCAAAGAGCAAGGAAAGAGAACAAATTGGGTAGTGAATACAAATCCGTTTGAAGGTGGTAGCGATCATGTACCTTTTTTAAAGAGAAACATTCCTAGTGTTTTATTCTGGCATTTTACCGACCAATTTTATCATACCGATAACGATCGAATAGATAAAGTATCTCAAAAAACGCTAAAAAATGTTGGGATAGCTTCATTAGCTTCTGCTTATACTTTATTAAATGCGGACAGTACTACAGCAAAATCAATACTCCAAAATATTGAAAAAGCAGCTTTATCAAGACTTGAAGAAGAAAAGAAACAAAGTGAAATAGCATTAAAAAAAGGCGATTCTTTATCAACACAACTATCAATTATTTCAGCATGGAAAGATTGGTATATTAACTCAACCAAAACAACATTAGATATGGTAAAGGATTCACCAAAGCATCAAGAATATATAAAAGAAACGTCTAAAAAAATAGATTCTGTATCTTCTAAAATTATAGAAGAGCTAAAACTTATTAAAAAGAATTAGTCTTTAACTTCTGAAAATACTTTTTGGCTTCTTTTTTTACTTTAGGAGCTAAAATTAATGTTGAAATTACTGTTGGAATTGCCATTAGGGCATAAGCGCTATCAATTAAGTTAATTACAAAGTCTAGCTTTATAATAGAAGCGACAGCAATTGTAAAAATATAAATGTAGTTGTAATTCTTTCCTATTTTAGTGTTGGTCAAGAAGCTTAAACAACTCAACCCGTAAAAAGAGTAAGTAAATAACGTTGAAAAAGCAAAAATCAATACGCAAATAGTTAAAACAACACTCCCGATATTATGAGGAAGTACAGCATCAAACGCAGCTAAAGTCATAGAAATTCCGTTACCTTCAAAACCTTTCCAAACCCCCGAAGCCAAAATAGCTAGTGCGGTCAAAGAACAAACTAACAAGGTGTCAATAGCTGGGCCTAACATAGCAACCAATCCTTCACGAATAGGTTCTTTTGTTTTAGCAGTTCCATGCATCATAGGTGCAGTACCCAAACCAGCTTCATTAGAAAATGCAGCACGTTTTACTCCCGTAATTATCAATGCTCCTAAAGCACCACCCAAAACAGATTTTCCCGAAAAAGCATCTTCAAAAATTAAAGAAAAAATTGCAGGAACTTGTTCTAAACGTAACATCAAAATTGTTAAAACGGTGAGAAGATATACTACAACCATTACAGGAACTAGTTTTCCTGCAACACTACCAATTCGTTTTATTCCACCAAAAATCACCATGGCCACAATAATAGCAGTGGTGATACCTAATAATAATTTAGCTGTAAAATGATTGGTTTCTTGTACTTGAAAAACATCTACCAGTGTTTGCGTGAGTTGATTTGCTTGAAAAGCAGGTAAAGTTCCTATTAACCCCGCAGCAGAGAAAAATAAAGCTAAAGGTTTCCACTTTTTTCCTAACCCTTCAGTAATAACATACATTGGTCCACCTTTTACATTTCCGTTTTCATCAGTTCCACGATACATTACCGATAGGCTACAAGTAAAAAACTTGGTAGCCATACCTACAAAGGCACTCACCCACATCCAAAAAATAGCACCAGGGCCTCCAGTTGCAATAGCAATAGCAACTCCACTTATATTTCCCATACCTACTGTAGCTGCAATGGCAGAAGATAAAGCTTCGTAGTGAGATAAATCTCCTGGAGAATCAGCTTTGTCATATTTTCCTCTTAAAATAGCAATGGCATGACCTATATATCTAAAAGGAATTAACCCAGAATACACAAATAGGTATAAACCGCCTCCTATGAGTAGTATTAATAATGGAATTCCCCATACCCAAGAAGAAAATTGAGTAACTAAGTCCTGAATATTTGTAAACATAAAGTGATATTTTAAGCGAAAGTACTAAAAGTGAGTATAAACAAAAGAACGATAGCTGTGAATTAACAACTATCGTTCTTTTGTGTTTTTTATATATGTTATGTTTATTTACAAACAATTCCTCTTTTTCCTAAGAACTCAATATCCCTTAAAAAGCCTTCTTGAATAGTCTCGGCTTGAAAAATAAAGGTTTTGTCATGTAGTCTGTTGTTTTCAAAGAAAGTTACCTGAAAACGATTGTCTAAATCAAATAACTCAGGTTGCATTAACTCAAACTTTTGATAACTATTTGCGGGAAGTTTATCTATTTTTCTTCGAAAAACTGAAGTGGTTTTAGTGTCTGAGAATCCTTGAGAAACAATAACTACCATTTCTAAATCGACATCTTTCTTGTTAAGAATGTATACATTCCAATCCTCTTTATTGTCAATTTCATTTGTTTCTAAAACAACGGCTATTTCTACACCTGTTACCTTAGGGATTTCAATATCTTTTTTCATTGAATACTTCTTTAAAAGGAAAGACGAAAGTTTAGTGCTTTCGTCTTTTATTTTGTTTGAATTTATCTTAAAATTAAATTACAGATTTAAACTGCTCTAAGAAACGCTTGTCATTTTCGTAGAACATACGAATATCTGGAATTTGGTATAACAACATTGCAATACGCTCAATACCCATTCCGAAGGCATATCCGCTATACTTAGTTGGATCGATATTACAGTTTTTTAATACATTAGGATCTACCATACCACATCCCATAATCTCTAACCAACCAGTTCCTTTGGTAATTCTGTAGTCGGTTTCAGTTTCTAATCCCCAATAAATATCTACTTCAGCACTTGGCTCAGTAAATGGGAAATATGACGGACGTAAACGTATTTTAGATTTACCAAACATTTCTTTGGTAAAGTATAATAAGGTCTGTTTTAAGTCAGCAAAAGAAACATCAGTATCAATGTATAATCCCTCTACTTGGTGGAAAATACAGTGTGCACGTGCAGAAATATCTTCATTTCTAAACACACGCCCTGGAGAAATTGTACGAATTGGAGGTTCGTTGTTTTCCATATAGCGTACTTGTACCGATGAGGTATGTGTTCTTAACAACGTATCAGGATTCTTTTCAATAAAGAAAGTATCCTGCATATCACGTGCCGGGTGATATTCTGGTAAGTTTAAAGCAGTAAAGTTGTGCCAATCATCTTCAATTTCTGGTCCTTCAGAAACAGTAAAACCAATACGGTTAAATACTTCGATAATTTGATTCTTTACTAATGAAATTGGGTGGCGAGAACCTAGGTTAATTGGCTCTGATGGACGTGTTAAGTCACCATAAACACCTTTTTCTTCAACAGCATTTTCTATAGCTTCTTTTAAAGTGTTTACTTTTTCTTCAGCAGAATTTTTAAGTAAATTAATGGTTTGCCCAAATTCTTTCTTTTGGTCGTTAGGTACATTTTTAAACTCAGCAAATAAATCTTTTAAAATTCCTTTGCTTCCTAAATACTTAATTCTAAATGTTTCTATTTCTTCTTTTGAAGTGGTATTAAAAGCATTTACCTCTCCAATCAATTCTTTTACCTTGTCTAACATAATCTTTCCAAAAGTTAAGGTGCAAATTTACGTTTTTTTGTGTAAAAAAAAGGACTTTTGGTTGTGTTTGCAAAAACACCAATAAAATAAGGGAAATAAACAGAAAAATAGAAATTAACGAATACTAAAATAATTATATTTGCATAGTAAAATTGTTAATATTATAAAATAACAGAACAACAACTAAGTTTATGGAATCTAAGATACAAGCATTTATGGATTACGTAAAAGAGCGTAATACATATGAACCAGAGTTTTTGCAAGCTGTACATGAAGTAGCAGAAACAGTAATTCCGTTTATAGAAAATAATCCAAAATATCAAGGTAAGAAATTACTTGAGCGTATGGTTGAACCTGAACGTACTATTATGTTTAGAGTACCTTGGGTTGACGATAGCGGAGAAACTCAAGTAAACAGAGGATATAGAGTTGAGTTTAACTCAGCAATTGGTCCTTATAAAGGAGGGTTACGTTTTCACCCTTCAGTAAACTTATCAATCTTAAAATTTTTAGGATTTGAGCAAGTTTTCAAAAACTCATTAACAACATTACCTATGGGTGGTGGTAAAGGAGGATCTGACTTTAACCCTAAAGGAAAGTCTGATCGTGAAGTAATGGCGTTTTGTCAATCATTTATGACAGAATTAGCACGTCATATTGGTCCTGATACAGATGTTCCTGCTGGAGATATTGGTGTTGGTGGTCGTGAAATTGGTTACATGTTTGGTCAATACAAACGTTTACGTAACGAATTTACTGGAGTATTAACTGGTAAAGGAGCTTCTTGGGGAGGTTCATTAATTCGTCCTGAAGCTACAGGTTATGGAGATGTGTACTTTGCTGAAAACATGTTAAAAACTAAAGAAGATTCTTTCGAAGGAAAAACTGTAGTTATTTCTGGTTCTGGTAACGTTGCACAGTATGCTACTGAAAAAGCCACTCAATTAGGAGCTAAAGTTGTTACTTTATCTGATTCATCAGGTTATATTTATGATGAAGATGGTATTGATGCTGAAAAATTAGCTTTTGTACAAGAGTTAAAGAATGTAAAACGTGGAAGAATCCATGAGTATGTAGAAAAATATCCATCAGCAAAATTCTTTAAAGGAGAAAGACCTTGGGGAACTAAGTGTGATGTAGCTTTGCCTTGTGCAACTCAAAATGAGTTAAATGGAGAAGAAGCAAAAGCATTAGTTGATAATGGATGTATTTGTGTTGCTGAAGGAGCAAACATGCCGTCTACTCCAGAGGCTATTGAAGTGTTTCACAATGCAAAAATCTTATTTGCACCAGGGAAAGCTTCAAATGCAGGAGGTGTAGCAACATCTGGATTAGAAATGTCTCAAAACTCTTTACGTTTATCTTGGACTCGTGAAGAAGTAGATAGTAAGTTACACTCTATTATGAATAATATTCACGAAGCTTGTGTAAAATATGGTACACAAGAAGATGGATATGTTGATTATGTTAAAGGAGCAAATATTGCTGGTTTTGTTAAGGTTGCTGATGCAATGCTTGATCAAGGAGCAGTATAATCTACAGAACAATAAATAAAACCAAAGCCTCATAGAATTCTATGAGGCTTTTTTATTAGGGAATAATCGGGTAGTAATTATTTATTGCTACTTTTTTCTATGATTAAAGGCATCTTATAGATATGGTTCTTTACCGTTAATTCCTTATTTATAAGTTTATAATTTAATCTACTTTTTACATAGTGACAAACTTGTTCTGTATCACAGTTAACGTTCAAAATAACGATCTCGCCTTTTTTGTTTATTAAAAACTCTACAGTAGTTTTTACTTCCTTATCAAGAACAAAATTAGGGTTACCTAATAGTTCAACGATTTTTGATCTTATTTGCTCTTTTGCAGGGTTCTCGTTTGTTGAAAATACTGATGTACTCATTAGAGTAATGAACATTAATACAAATAACTTTTTCATTTTTTAAGTTTTAGGGTTTGTTTTTAAGTTTTTTTGTTAAAATTTAACGATATAAAAGTATTGTAAATGAGTTTCTTAAGGTGTTATTTTTAATTAATAAAATATTGTTTTAAAGTAAAGTATATAAGCGTTTTATAACTTTTTTACATATAATTAATATTGAAGATATTTTTATTTTTCACTTCCCTTTTTTGATGAATTTTAAATAAATCAGTGGTTTTTATTAAAACCTATAAATTTATTTTCAAGCTTTATATAATTCGTTAATTACTAAGGTTAGTTTTATGTTATAAGATGCGTACATTTTTGTACTTTCGAGAGATAAACAAATTTTAAATGACATCAAATAGAAGAAGAAATAGGTACACCGTTGCTTTTTATAATGTCGAAAATTTATTTGACACTGTTGATAATCCTAATACCTATGACAATGATTATACGCCAAATGGTAAATTAAGATGGGGGAGAAAGAAATATAATCATAAACTTAAAAAAATTACATCTGTTATTAGTCAGCTTGGGAATAACCAATCTGCTCATCCACCAGTTATTGTTGGTTTGGTGGAAGTTGAAAATGCCAAAGTTGTAAAAGACTTAGTAAAGCATAAAAATCTATCAAAGTTTAATTACGACTATGTTCATTACGATTCACCAGATGAAAGAGGTATTGATGTTGCTTTGATGTATAATAAAGATTTCTTTGAAGTGATATTCTCTGAAACACATCCTCTTTCACTAACAGATGATGAAGGTGATGTAGATTATACGCGTGATTTATTAGTGGTTAAGGGAATGTTTAATGATGAAGTAGTGCATGTTTTAATTAATCATTGGCCTTCACGAAGAGAAGGAGAAACAGAAACCGAAAAAAATAGAATTGAGGCAGCTCAATTGACTCGTAGTGTTATGGATAAGATTAAACAGGAAGAAAGTGCTCCAAAATTCATTGTTATGGGAGATTTTAATGATAATCCAATAAATAAAAGTATTGAAGATCATTTAATGTCTGAAGACTTGTATAATCCAATGAAACCTTTGTATGAAAGAGGAATAGGAACCACAACACATTATAAAAAATGGCATTTGTTTGATCAAATTATTTTTTCAAGAGATTTTTTTGATATGGAAAAAAGTAAGCACAGTTTTTTACATGCTAAGGTTTATAACAGAGATTGGTTAAAAATATACAAAGGAAAATATGAAGGAAGTCCATTTAGAACTTTTATAGGTCCTTTTTACAAAGGAGGCTTTTCAGATCATTTTCCTATATATATAACCCTTGAAAAAGAAGTATAAAAAAATCCTGAGAAATTTCTCAGGATTTATATTTTAAATAAAATCGATTGTTATTCAACAGTAACCGATTTAGCTAAGTTTCTTGGTTGATCAACATTTTTGCCTAACATAACTGCTATATGGTATGACAGTAATTGAAACGGTATTGTTGTTAATAAAGGAGAAAAAGCTTCTTCTGTGTCTGGAATTTCAATTACATGGTCAGCTATTTCCTTAACAGTTTCATCACCTTCAGTAACGATTGCTACTATTTTTCCGCTACGAGACTTAATTTCTTGAATATTACTTACTACTTTCTCATAATGACCTCTACTTGTAGCAATCACAAAAACAGGCATGTTTTCATCAATTAAAGCAATAGGTCCGTGCTTCATTTCAGCTGCAGGATAACCCTCAGCATGGATATAAGAGATTTCTTTTAATTTTAAAGCTCCTTCTAAAGCCACAGGAAAATTAAACCCTCTACCTAAATATAGGCAGTTTTTAGCGTCTTTATAAACGGCCGCTATTTCTTTAACTTGGGCATCAATTTTTAATAAACTTTCTACCTGAGCAGGAATTTGCTGCATCGTTTGTAAATAAGTATTCACAGCAGATGTAGATAAAGTTCCTTTAGCTTGAGCTAGCTTTAAAGCAATTAATGAAAGTACTGTTATTTGTGTTGTAAATGCTTTGGTTGACGCTACACCAATTTCAGGTCCAGCATGTGTATAAGCACCAGCATGTGTTTCTCTAGCGATAGAAGAACCTACTACATTACATATACCAAAAACAAAAGCCCCTTTAGATTTAGCTAATTTAATAGCTGCTAAAGTATCAGCAGTTTCTCCAGACTGAGAAATAGCAATCACTACATCTTTTGGGGAAATAATAGGGTTACGGTATCTAAATTCTGAAGCATACTCAACCTCAACAGGAATGCGAGCCATATCTTCAAAAAGATATTCTCCTACTAAACCAGCGTGCCAAGAAGTACCACATGCTACAATAATAATTCTGTCAGCGTTTAAGAACTTAGACATATTATCATCAACACCTGCCATTTTTATAATTCCTTCGTTGGCAAGCATTCTACCTCTATAGGTATCTATAATAGCTTTAGGTTGTTCGTAAATTTCTTTTAGCATAAAGTGGTCATAACCACCTTTTTCTATTTGTTCAAGGCTTAATTGTAATTTTTGAATATTCGCATCAATTTCTTTATCACTCTCAATTTTACGAACTTTAATCCCTTTGTCCTTTTTTATAATGGCTAATTCACCATCTTCAAGGTAAATAGCATCTTTTGTATATTCAATAAAAGGAGAAGCATCTGAGGCAACAAAAAACTCTTCATTGTTCTTTCCAACTCCAATAGCAATAGGACTACCTAATCGAGCTACGACTAACTCATTAGGCTTTGTTTTGTCAAAAACAGCAATTGCATAAGCTCCGATAACATTAGTTAAAGCTAATTGGACAGCTTTTCCTAACTTACAACCTTCACTTTTTTTAATTTCTTCAATAAGGTTTACTAAAACTTCTGTATCTGTATCACTCTTGAATTCATAACCTCTTGAGGTTAACTCTTTTTTAATGGTGTCGTAGTTTTCTATAATTCCATTATGAACAATTACAAGGTTTCCAGATTGAGAAAAATGTGGGTGAGAATTTACATCGTTAGGAACACCATGAGTTGCCCAACGAGTATGACCAATTCCTATATTTCCTTTTTTTCTTTTCTCTTCTTTATTTGTAATTACTTCTAAGTCAGAAACCTTTCCTTTTGTTTTTGATAAGTGCATTGTTTCACCATCATACATCATGATTCCAGCACTATCGTAACCTCTATATTCTAATCGCTTAAGCCCATTAATTACAATTGGGTAAGCTTCTCTATGTCCAATATATCCTGTAATTCCGCACATAACAATTCGTTATTTTTCTTTTGAATATGATATTTTTAAAACAGCTCTTTTGCTTCCATTAGCAGATTCATTCCCGTTAAGTAATGTTACTGCTCTCGGGTTCCAGTTATAAGATTTAACAGAAGTTGTCAAAACATTATTGTTAACGGGTACATCTGTAGGATTATATACTTTTAAAACTAAAGGATCAGCAGTTGTGTTTTCTTCTCCTGATAATAGTTTAGAAATATAATCAGTAATTCTAAATGTATATTTTTCAGGATTTTTATTTTCAGTTTTCTCTAAAAGACCTCCAAAAGAAGTAGGGTCAACATAAGCATCTGTTAACTGAGTTGGTGAAATGCCACCTGTTTCATTTTTCTTATTTTGATATAAGAATAATTGCTGAGGAATAATATCAGCATCATTATTAATTGCTTGATTTATATAAAAAGTAAGAGAAGCATCATTGATTAACCAATTATTGCTTTTTAACTCTTGAACTTTAGTTTCGTCTAAAACTTTAACTTTAGCCATACTTCCAGCAGTTCCTTGAATAACAAAATTATTAGCAGGAGCAGAGGTTGTAGCAGGAGACATTTTGTAATGACTATTTCTTATACCAGAAAGAGGGAAAGAATACTTTTTTTGAAGAGTATCTTTAACGGTAGTACCATCCACTTCAGATATAGTGTAGTGAAAATCTACAGATGGAGTAGGTGAAGAAGCTAGGTTTAATGGAACAAGTGATCCATCACTTCCAGTTGCAACTATTTTAATCCCTCTAAAATAATTATCAAAAACTTCTTTAGATGCAAACTCTCCGCTATGAAATTTATCCCAAAATAAAGCTTTCATTTTTGCCATATCTAAAGGAATTGCTAAAAATGGAACTTTAAGTTTTTGTGAGTTTAAGGCTCTAACAGTATCTTTATAAGTAGTTGTACTTGCTAATGAAGAGGACCTGTCAATTCTATCAAAAATGAATGTAGTGTCTGTAGCTTTAGGTTTTAATTCATAAATACCACCTTCGCTTAATACATTATTTCCTAAGTATTCTTTATCAGAAAAGAAAGTGTTTCTTTTAGATGGATCACTAGGGTCTAATGTGTTTAAGTATGTTTCATTTTGGAATACCTGAATATTGGTTGCGACATTAGGATTTCCTAAAATAGAATCTAATTTAAAACTTGTAACTCCATCTGTTGTACCTGTAGAAGTAGCTTGGTATGGAATTTTTAAGATAACCTTATCAAGATTGAATACAGTTGTGTCAGTATCTTTGTTGTTTAAGTTTGAGATATAACCAAGTTGAGAAATGATTGAGGCTTCAATTTTTTCTGCATTAGGGTTATTGTATACTCCAAGCCAATAATCACTGATACTAGCGTTAATATTGTCGGCTTGTACACTTTCTATATCTATAGGTGTTATTTCAACATCCAATAATATTTCTCCTGTTTCAAACTTATCGTTGTTAACAACGTTTGTTCCAACCTCACTAAAATCTTTTTCACAAGATGTAATAGCTGCTAAACATAGCAAGCTAATACCAAGTACACCAATTTTTCTAATCATTATTCGCTTAATTCTAAAACGTTTTCTTTATAAAATTCTAAATATGCTTCAGTTAAAGTTTCCTCTGATTGGAAATCTAGAACCTTTACATTGCTTTCTTCAATGAAAGTTTCAATTTCTTCAGGTAAAACTTCGCTACCTTTTATAATAGCATCTGAATTTTCAATAGCGCTCTTTAAAATGTTAGTATGGCTTGGCGTTGCTATTGTAGCCACTTTAGAATCTTCAATTTTATCAAAGCGAACTTTGTTAGCTAATTCTTTACCCAAATCCTCAATATCACTATTGTAAAGCGAAGTTACAATCTTGCTCTCAGCAAACAATGGTTCCTCCTTATAAAATTCTCTTAAATATAATGGAAGTAACGAAGCCATCCATCCGTGAACATGAATAATATCAGGAGCCCAGTTTAGCTTCTTAACAGTTTCAACAACACCTTTGGCGAAGAAAATCATACGTTCATCATTGTCGTCAAATAGTTTGTCATCTTCGTCAGAATATACAGCCTTACGCTTAAAATATTCGTCATTGTCAATAAAATAAACTTGCATCCTTTCTTTAGGTATAGAAGCAACTTTAATTATTAGCGGCATATCCATGTCGTTAATAATCAAGTTCATACCCGATAGACGAATAACTTCATGTAACTGATGCCTTCGCTCGTTAATAACCCCAAAACGAGGCATAAATATACGGGTTTGAATTCCTTTAGAATGTGCATTTTTAGCAACGTTAAATGCGGTAGACGATAATTCTGTTTCTGGTAAATATGGTGTTACCTCTGATGAAACATATAAAATTCTCTTATCCTTCATTAAATCGGTCTCTTTTATTGAAGGTGCAAAAATACGAAATTTAATGCAAAAATCGTGTTAAATTGCTAATTTTGCATGCATTTCAATAAAATAACAATGAAAATTTTTACAAGTAAATCCGAAATAAAAGAGTTTTTATCCGCTCTAAAAATGGATAAAAAGTCAATCGGGTTTGTCCCAACTATGGGAGCGCTACACCAAGGGCATTTATCGCTTATTAAGAGAGCGAAAAAAAAGAAGGATATTGCTGTAGTTAGTATTTTTGTAAACCCTACACAGTTTGATAACAAAGAAGATTTAGACAAATACCCTAAAACGTACGAAAGTGATGTAGCGTTGTTGGAATCTGTAGATTGTGATGTGTTATTCTTTCCTTCAGTAGAAGAAATATACGCCGAAAATGTAGCTTCTGAAGAGTTTGATTTTGATGGGTTAGAACATCAAATGGAAGGGAGATTTAGAGATGGTCATTTTGATGGTGTTGGAACAATAGTAAAAACTTTATTTGAAATTGTAGAGCCAGATACTGCGTATTTTGGCAAAAAAGATTTTCAGCAATTACAAATTATTAAAAAGTTAGTCGAAAAATATAATTTACCAGTAAAAATTAAAGGAAGACCAATTTTTAGAGAAGATGATGGGTTAGCTATGAGCTCTCGAAATACGAGATTAACAAAAGAACACCGTGAAGCTGCACCATTTATTTATAAAACATTAAAAAAAGCAAAAAAGAAATTTGGAGCAAAAAGTCCAGAAGATTTAACCAAATGGGTAGAAAAGCAATTCAAAAAACATCCATTACTTGAATTGGAATATTTTACCATTGCAGATGAGGAAACATTACAAACTGCAAAAGAGATTAAAGAAAATAAACAGTATCGTGCTTTTATAGCTGTTTTTGCAGGAGACATTCGCTTAATAGATAATATTCGTTTAAAGAATAATTAAAAAGTTAATGTTTAAGCTTAAGAATGAGCTTTGTAATAATGTTAAAATCATCAAAAAACAACTTAGTATTCATTAAAAAACAACTATTTTTGCAGCATGTTAGTACAAGTAGTAAAATCTAAAATACACCGTGTTAAAGTTACAAACGCGGATTTAAACTATATAGGAAGCATAACCATTGATGAAGATTTAATGGATGCTGCTGGAATTATTGAAGGAGAACGTGTTCAGATTGTGAATAACAATAATGGAGAGCGTTTAGAAACATATGCGATTCCAGGACCAAGAAAAAGTGGTGAAATTACTTTAAATGGAGCAGCAGCCCGTAGAGTTCAAAAAGGAGATGTACTTATCTTAATTGTATATGCTTTTATGGAGTTAGAAGAAGCCAAAAAGTTTAAACCACAATTAGTATTTCCTAACGAAGAAAACAACTTGCTAGAATAGTTTGAGTTTATCAGTCAAAAAAATTACAAAAATACTATTACCTCTCATTTTGGGAGGTTTTTTAGTTTGGTATTCATTATCAAAAATTTCAATTGAAACCTTAGTTCAATATTTTAAAGATGCTAATTACGGTTGGATAGCTTTAGGATTGTTCTTTGGGGTGTTAAGTCATCTATCTCGTGCTTATCGCTGGAAGTTTTTACTTGAGCCGATGGGCTATAAACCAGATTTTGGTAATAGTACCATGGCGGTTTTAGTAGCATATTTAGTGAATTATGCAGTACCAAGAGCAGGGGAAGTTTCTCGAGCAGCAGTGATGACTAACTATGAAAATATTCCATTTGAAAAAGGTTTCGGAACCATCGTTGCCGAACGAATGGCAGATTTGTTAATGATGTTGAGTATTATAGCTATTACCCTTTTTGTACAATTCGATTTTATTTTTGAATTATTAACTAAAAACTTTGATCCGATAAAAATTGGGGTTCTTTTAGGAGGTTTGGTGCTGGTATTTGTGATTTTTACACGTTTTGTAAAAAAGGCACAATCAGGAATTGGACTAAAAATTAAAAATTTTGTAGCAGGACTTGTTGAGGGAGTTACTAGCATTTTGAAAATGAAGCGCAAATGGGCATTCATTTTTCATACCGTATTTATTTGGGTAATGTATGTGTTAATGTTTTGGGCAACCATTCCAGCAATTGACGGATTACATGTTCCATTAGGAGGTATTTTAATTGGGTTTATCGCTGGTGGATTTGCAATTGCTGCAACTAACGGGGGTATAGGTTTATATCCAGTTGCTGTAGCAGGGGCTTTAGCTTTATTCGGAATAGCAGAAGAACCCGCAACTGCTTTTGGTTGGATTATGTGGACTGCTCAAACGGCTATGATTATTGTCTTTGGAGGATTGGCATTTTTGTTCTTACCCATCTATAATAAAAACAAATAGTTTTCTTTTCTTTGTAAGTAAATCTTACAAATAGAATGGCAAAAACCAAAACAACTTTTTTCTGTCAAAACTGCGGAGCACAACATGCACAATGGGTGGGGCAATGTGGATCTTGTAAACAATGGAATACTATTGTTGAAGAAGTCATTCAAAAAGAAGAAAAGAGAAGTTGGAAATCACCTGAAAATAAGCAAAAAAGAGTAGCGAAGCCGTTGCGAGTTGATGAGATTCGACTAAATCCAGAAGAACGTTTTGGAACGAAGAATCAAGAATTAGACACTGTTTTGGGTGGCGGATTGGTAAAAGGAGCTGTGGTGCTACTGGGAGGAGAGCCTGGAATTGGTAAATCAACCTTATTGTTACAAATAGCCTTACAAATTCCACAAAAAGTGTTGTATGTTTCTGGGGAAGAAAGTCAGTCACAGATAAAAATGCGTGCTGAGCGTGTAGAAGGAAAAAATCCTAACTGTTTAATTCTTACCGAAACCAATACCCAACAGATTTTTAAAAACATAGAAGAAGTTCAGCCCGATGTATTGGTAATCGATTCCATCCAAACCTTACATACCAATTCTATTGAAGCTTCACCAGGAAGTATTTCGCAAATACGAGAAACTTCCGCAGAACTCATCAAGTTTGCTAAGGAAACTGCTACTCCGGTATTGTTAATAGGTCATATTAATAAAGAAGGGCATATTGCAGGGCCAAAGATTTTAGAACACATGGTAGATGTGGTGTTGCAATTTGAAGGAGACAGAAATCATACTTACCGAATTTTACGCTCGCAAAAAAACCGTTTTGGTTCTACGGCTGAATTAGGAATCTACGAAATGTTATCAGATGGATTGAGAGAAGTATCAAATCCTTCAGAAATTTTAATCTCAAAAAAAGATGCCGATTTAAGTGGTACAGCCATTGCATCCACCTTAGAAGGTATTCGTCCTTTAATGATCGAAATTCAAGCCTTGGTTTCAACAGCAGTTTACGGAACGCCACAACGAACTACTACAGGATATAACCTAAAACGTTTACACATGATTTTAGCAGTGCTAGAAAAGCGTGCAGGTTTCAAACTAGGGGCAAAAGATGTGTTTTTAAATGTTACAGGTGGAATTCATGTAGATGATCCAGCAATAGATTTAGCAGTAGTTGCTGCTATTTTATCATCAAATCAAGATTTAGCCATCAATCCCGATGTGTGTTTTGCAGCAGAAGTTGGTTTAGCAGGTGAAATTCGTCCTGTTTCTAAAATAGATCAACGAATTACCGAAGCTGAAAAGTTAGGATATAAAACCTTTGTAACCTCAAAATACAACAAGATTACCAGTAAAAATCATTCGATAAAACTGATTTTAGTCAGTAAGATTGAAGAGGCTTTTGCTACGTTGTTTGCATAGAAAATTAATTATAAACCTAAATATTTTAAAAAATGAAAAAGAATTTATTTATCCCTCTTGTAATGTTAATGTTTTTTGGATTTGCTTCTTGTTCTTCTTCGGGAGAAGATGAAGATTTAAGTCTAGGAAATTATGCTATGAAAGTAACTATTAATGGAGAAGTGTATGAGATGAATAATGCTTTGGGGACAAAGAAGGCGTCTAACAGTATAAATACTAATTATCCAAATGATAAATTTATTTACTTGCAAGGGACTTTACTACCTAAAGAAGTAAATATGTGGATTAATAGAGAGCATTTGGTTGTGGGAAAAACAATAGAAATAAATAGAGAAAGTGTAGATAATGATACTTATATAAAGTATATAGATTTATTAGATGATGATTTACAAGTAACGGTATCAGGAAGTATAACAATAACATTGGTTGATAGTGATAAAAAAGTAGTGAAAGGTACTTTTGAGTTGGATGTTGAGAACTATGATTCTCCTGGAATAATAGCTCATAGACTAAGAGATGGTAGCTTTGCTTATACTTTCGAATAAAAGAAAGAATTAAAGAGAATCTTTTTAGATTCTCTTTTTTTGTTTAAAAAACATGATGATTATTATCGATTAATAGAACAAACTATTCCTTTTTCTTTCCAAAAAGTCTGTTGAAAAAACCTTTAATTCCTTTTTCTCTAAATGGAGGACATTCGATTGAGGAAGAAACCTCTTCTGGTATCTCAAAAGAGGTTAAATATTTATTTCTTAATTCAGGATTATTTTCTATTTCCTTCAAAATATTGGCAATGATAGGTAATGCTAATGAAGAACCTGAACCATTTCCACTAGTAAAATGTATGTCGTTTTTAGAAGTTCCTACCCAAGTTCCGAGAACAATGTTAGGGGTGTATGCCATAAACCAAGCATTGGTGTAGTTTTGAGCTGTACCTGTTTTACTGGCTAATGGACTTTTAATTTTATACCTGTTTCTTATGCTAGCTCCTGTTCCTTGTTCTACAGCTTGTTGTAAAATGGTAGTTAACGTTTGTGTACTTTCTTCTTTAAATACTCTTTCTGTCTTTTGCTTTTCACTTTCGTATATGATATTCCCTTTTTTATCGGTAATCTTGCTAATCATATACAAGTCGTTCATTTCACCATTATTAGCAAATGAACCGTAAGCTCTTGTGGCTTCAAATAGGGATAAATCTAACGTTCCTAAAGCAATAGAAGGAGCATCGCCTGTAATTTCTGGGAACAGTAACTTTTCACAAGTGTCAATTAGCCACTCTTTTTCTAGTTTAAAATATAGATTAACACTAGGAATGTTCATCGATTTAATTAAGGCATACCACATGGCAACTTTTTTATCGGGAGTAGTGCTATGATTGGCATTTTGTGGCTTCCAGTTATCGTATTCTGGATAGGTTTTTTCTTCGTTTTCAAAATAATCACACGGAGAAATTCCATTTTCCAACGCTGTAGCATACAAGAATGGTTTAAATGCCGAAGCTATTTGACGGTGCGACAATACCATGTCGAAAGGAAGTGTGTTAAAATTATTTCCACCTACCCAACTGATTACTGCGCCATTCTTCGGATTTGTAACTAATACAGATGCATTCAGCATTTTATCATAATACCAAAGACTGTCAATTTTGTTACTGGTAATGGTTTTTGTACTGTCCCAATCAAAAAGTTGAATAGTTCTCTTTTGTTTATCTTTTTCTGTGAATTGTTGCTTTTGTAGCCATCTATTTTTTAACCTGTTTGAAGCTAATTCTTTGTCTAATTGTTGTTGTTTGACAATGAGTTGCTCCTTAGCAGATTTTTCTGCAATCTTTTGAATATCGTAATTCAACGTTGTATGAATTTTTAACCCGTCTGTTTCTAAGTTATAGTTGCTGTTAGAAGCTTCATTGCTCTTTTTTATGAGTTCAGCAGCTTTTTTCTTTACTTGATAGGTAAAATAACCCGCTGTTGTATTTATATCAAGGTTATGATAGTTGAGTGTAATAGGTAGTTTTTGTAAGCTATCGGTAACTTCATTGCTTAAATACGCTTCGTTGTTCATTAATTGAAGCACCGTGTTACGACGTTTTTTTGCGTTTTCTGGATTTAACCTTGGGTTGTAATAAGTGTTGGCTTTTAACATACCCACAAGTACAGCTGATTCTTCAATGTTTAATTCGTTAACAGATTTATTAAAAAATCGATTAGCAGCCGATTCTACTCCGAAATTATTTTCGCCAAACGGAACCGAATTCAAATACAACAATAAGATTTCATCTTTGGAATATAAATTTTCCATTCGACTAGCGATGATGAGTTCCTTAATTTTATTGATAGGCATGCTCAAAAAACCATGATATTGTCTTCCGTAGAGGTTTTTAATTAATTGTTGTGTAATAGTACTACCACCACCACCTGAGGCATCTTGTAGTAAAATACTTCTAAAGAAAACGCGGGCATAACTTTGACCATCGTATCCGTTGTGTGAATAGAAACGCTTATCTTCTGTAGCTATTAACGCTTCTTTTAAGTGACTTGGGATTTGTTCTAGTCGAACATTGGTTCTGTTTTTAGCAAATATTTTACCTATAATCACCTCGTCTGATGAATAAATTAAAGAAGCTTCTTCATTGATGATAGATGTCAATTCTTCTTTATTTGGGAGCTTCCCAAACACTTCAAAATACACTAAGGAAAATAAAAGCGCAACCGATAGAACCCCAAATAGTATTAGTCCTATTATATATTTTAATACAAGGGTTAGTTTTTTGTTTTCTCTAAGTTGAAGGAGTATTTCTTTGAGTGTTTTCATTGTACTAAAACGAACGCTAGTTGGTAAAATTGTGGGAGGAGTTATTATGTTTACCTGATAAATTTAAATTTTATAAACATATTATTTTGAAGATCTCTTTTGGGTTATTGGGGTGACGACCTCCCCAAAAGGCTTTATTCCTGTTTTTAGCAAAATCTTTGTTATCTACTTGTATACAATTTAAAGATGGATTGTTAAAGAATTTGAAAATTTCCAGTTTAGTGTTATTACCATTTTTTAAATTAATCTTTTCTAAATTGTTTTTTGAACAAATCACAGTTTCTAATTTTTTGTTTTTCGATAAGTCTAATTGTTCCAGAAAGTTTTCGGTACAATAAAGAGTTTTTAGTAATAAATTTTTTGATAAATCCAAGCTAGTTAATTGATTTTTATCACAATAAAGATATTCTAAATTTAAATTATTTTTGATTTCTAAGTTGTATAAAGGGTTGTATCCACAGCTTAAAGATTTTAAGGTTAGATTTTTACTTAAATTTATAGAATTTAGTTTGTTTTGGTGACATTCTAAAACTTCTAGTTTAGTATTGTTAAATATGTCTAGTTTTTCTATTTTATTCATAGAACATGTGACAATCTTAAGTTTAAGATTAGAAGTAATATCTAAACTTTTTAGCAAATTTTCTGAACAATACAGTTTAGTTAAATTAGGTGTAGTAGATAAGTTTAATTCTGTTAATTTATTTTGAGAGCAGTTTAAATATGTTAAGTTATGATTTTTAGAAATACTTATTGAAGTAATTCTATTTCCAGAGCAATTAAAAGTTCTAAGAAAATTATTTTTAGATAAATTAATTTTTTCTAACTCATTAAAAGATATATCCAAATGTTTAAGGTTTGGAAAAAACTCAATTCCAGTTAAATCTTTTATTCCTTTATTACGGCAAACTATTTTACCGTTAAAATTTTCAGCTTCAGTTAGTTGTATTTCACTGTCTCCATTTAAGTTTATCTGAGTATTTGATAATAAAAAAGATTTAAGGTTTCTGTCAGGGATGTGTATAACTTCTTTGTTGTGAATGTTTAGAATAATTGATGTAATAAAGAAAATAAAAATTAAGGATTTCATTTTATTTGTGGTTAAGGTAATTAATTAGGGTGTCAAATTTACTTTTAACAACATCCACCACCATCGTAATGATAGGTAGATTCTGAGAAAAATATATCGTCTCTTCCTAGCGCTTTTAAAGCTGCTGCTGTTTTATCGCAAATCGCCAACGGTTGGTTTTTTAATAAGGTGTGTCCTGCGCCATCATCAAAATAGTCTTCATCACCAAAGTAAATGGCAGCTTTTCCGGTAAAAATACAAGGTCCGTCAGCAGGCATCGGATCTTTAATCGCTGCTACCTCAATTGATTCAATATAAATCAATTCTTCGGTAGGGTAATTTTTAGGGTCTAAAATTCGATAGGGTTTACGAGCTCTTATTTCAATGGTTCCAAAACCAGCATCAGTCAACATTTTAACATATTCAGCAATAGGCAAACTTCCACTTAAGCATAAGGCACGCAAACGTTCGTCGTTACGTAGCGTTTCGTTCATCGGTTGCTCACAGGTAGGATCGCTCATAACCAAACGTCCGTGAGGCTTCAATACGCGGTACATTTCAGCAATGGCTTTCTTTAGTTCTTCTGCTTTAAAAATGTTGAATAAACAGTTTTGAGCAGCCACATCAATCGAATTATCTTCTACAGGCAAGTGTAACGCATCTCCTTTTCGTAAATCAACAAACTCACTTTTAAACCAAGGATTTTGAGCTTCTGCTTCAACGAAATTCTTTTCAGAAGCTTCTAACATTTCATCTACCACATCGATTCCAATCACACCGCTTTTTTGACGTGAGAAATACGCAAATTGTAATAATTCCATACCGCCACCAACACCTACATAGAGTATTTTAGGGTTGTTGGTTAAGTCGCGCGCATGCACGGTAGAACCACATCCGTAGTTCATTTCTTGCATAATTTTCGGAATTTTTAATCCAGGTAATTCCCAAATAGGATTTGTTGTACAGCATAAACCAACATCTGGAGTTAAGGCTGCTTCTTTATATACATCTTTAGTGGTTTCTAAGTAACTCATATTTTTAAGATTAAAGACCGCTTCGCTGTTAGATAAAAGAATAAAGACTTGTATTGTTTGTCTTGGTTCTTGAGTCTAATAGTCTTGCTTCTATAAATTAGTAATCAATTCTTTAAAAAGCGTAATCATTTTTGGTTCTGCTTTTCCAGCAACTTCAATGATTTCGGTAATATCTACAGGTTGTAAGTTTTTTGGGTCACACTCATCGGTTAATACCGAAACGGCTGCACACGGAATGTTGAGTTGTTTTGCTACAATCACTTCAGGTACGGTACTCATTCCTACCGCATCTACTTCTAAAATTTGTAACATTCTATACTCAGCTCTAGTTTCCAATTGCGGACCTACAACACTTGCATATACTCCTTCTTTCAGGTCTAAGTCGTTAGTTTTAGCAATAGCTTTCATTTGAGTGTTCAATTTTTTTGAATACGGTTCTAACATGTCAGCAAAAATATTCCCAAACTCGTTTGCTCCTTTAAAGGCTAGGGGAGAACCTCCTTGTAAATTCAAGTGATCTTCCAATAGCATTAGATCTCCTTTTTTATAAGAAAGGTTGATAGCGCCTGCAGCATTAGAAACTAACAAAGTTCTAATACCTAATGCGTGCATGGTTCTAATACCATAGGTTACTTCCCATAAATTATATCCTTCATACATATGGAAACGCCCAGACATAACCACCACTTTTTTACCCGATAGGGTTCCGTAAATTAACTTTCCAGAGTGAAATTCTACAGTTGCTTGTGGAAAGTGCGGAATATCAGCATATGGTACTTCATGTTCAATGGTTATTTCATCTACTAATTTTCCTAAACCTGTTCCTAAAACAATTCCTATTTCTGGGTTGGTAATTCCTTTATGTTGAAGAAATTCTTGTGTTTCTTGTAGTTGTTGTTTTTTTTGCATTTTAATATCGTGTTTGTCATTGCGAGCCTTTCGACTGTCGCTCAAGATAGACTAAAGCGAAGCAATCTTTAAGTTATGACTTCGAGATAGACAGATTACTTCGGTCGTATACTCCCTCGTAATGACGGTTAGTTTAAGAATTGATTGAATGTTGGGTTGTTTTTGATGTCGTCAAAAACATCTACATCATTTAAGGTTCCCAACAAATGTACTGATTCGTTTTGTAAATCGTTCAACGTATCTTTTCTAACAGTTGGGGTTCCCCAGTCTTTATGTTGAAAAATGTTTGCATGAAGTTTTTTCATGCCTAATAGGTAATAACCGCCATCTTCAGCAGGACCCATAACAACATCGTTTGAGTTGAGTTTTTCAAAAGTTTTATTGATGTGTTCGGAAGTTAAATCGGGCAAATCGCTACCAATAATCACTACTTTTTCATATCCAGTAGAAAATGCTTGTTGAAAGGCATTGTGCATTCGTATACCTAAATCGTTTCCATCTTGTAGGTGCTTTTGATATACTGAAGCATCCCAAATATCATTTTCACGAACTTTTACTGAGTAGTACACAGCTTTGTCACAAGATAAATTTTGGGTGACTTGTTTTGTGTGTTCTAATAAGAATTTATAAATATCTAATGCAGCTTCGTCTCCAATTGTTTTAGCTAAACGTGTTTTTACTTTACCTAATTCAGGGTTTCTGGTAAAGATTAATAATAAGTTTTTACTCATAAATCTTTTCTCCTTTATGTAACCATTTGCTCCATTCTTTATTGAAGGCATGGATTTTTTCTGTAGGATTGTTTTGTAGATTAACGGTTATGTTTCCTTGGTTTTTCCATTCAAAAATGCCACCATATAGGTTAAAAATGTTGGTAAAACCTTCTTTCTGTAACTTTTCGGCAATGTCTTCTGAACGAATTCCTAAAGAGCAATACACCACAATTTTGGTGTTTTTGTTCTTAGGAAGTGTTGCTAAGGTGTGTTCTAAGTTAAAAAAATCATAGCCAACACACATCGCATTTTTAAGATGACTAACTTCAAATTCTTTGGGTTCTCTAGCATCTAATAAAACAACTTCCTTTTCTTTTTGTAGTTCACTAATAGATATATAGGGAACACTTTCAGTATTATATTTTTTCAATAATTGATGTAGGTTCTTTTGAGAAAAAGAATTTACGGATATTAAAAAGATGAGAAAGATGAGGTTCTTCATGTTTAAAGATATTCAAAGGTGTTTGATGAAATCTATAGAGAATTAAAGTGATTACATCTCGATACAATTTTTCTTCCAAAATATCAGAAAAATCACTCGATGTGACATTATTTTACATTACTACATTTTTTTATTAATTCATTAAACTATGCTACTGTACCTTGACAACTACTTCCTGCACCAGCGGTACAACCATAACAGTGTTGATTGATAATAATATTCCTGTTTTGTAACAATGCTTCGTTGTATTCAGAAATGTGTTGTGATTTGCTTGCTACTTTCAGATTTAACATTTGATTGAAATCGCAATCATATAAATATCCGTCCCAACTTACCGATAGTGTATTGGTACACATGACATTTTCTACAGCCATTGGATTATAGGCTTCTACTAATGAATACATATAGTCTTCATAATTTTCAGAAGCAATTAAGTAATCTAAAAATCGACTGATAGGTAAATTAGTAATAGCAAATAAACTGTTGAATGAGATTCCGAAATCTTCATCTAAGGCTTTTTTAAAATCGTTTTCTAAGGCAACCTGATCTCCTGGTAAGAAAGCTCCTGACGGATTGTAGACTAAATCTAGTTGTAAACCAGTTCCTTCAATTCCATAACCCACAGCATTTAGCATTTTTAAAGCTTCTATTGATTTATCAAAAACACCATCACCACGTTGTTTGTCAGTTTTTCCACGAGTCCAATGTGGCATAGAAGAAACCACATGTACGTTATGTTTTTTGAAGAATTCAGGTAAGTCGTGATATTTTTTATTCGCTCTGATGATTGTTAAGTTAGAGCGCACAATAAAATCTTTAATTCCTGCTTTAGATGCTTCTTCTACAAACCAACGAAAATTTGGATTCATTTCTGGTGCGCCACCCGTTAAATCTAACGTGTGTGCTCCTGTTTTTCGAATCACTTCTAAACATTGCTCCATAGTTTCTTTGGTCATGATTTCTTTTCGATCAGGACCTGCATCTACATGACAATGTGCACAAACTTGATTACACATGTATCCTAAATTAATTTGAAGAATTTCTAATTTTTTAGGACGTAATGGAAACTGATTGGTTTCTTTTATTTTTTTGGCAAACGTAGGTAACTCGCCATCAGCAAAAACTCCGTTTGATAAGATTTCAAGCTGGCGTTGCGTGTTTGCTAAATCGTTGTTTCTAGATTTTAAAGATTTTTTCATTATCCTTCCTGTAAAGCTGAACTTATTTCAGCTGCTCATTTCTATTGTTTTAATAATGAGATCCCATCAAAAGTTGGGATAAGCGATTCACACAATTTTGATTTTCAAAATTGGTTCTCTGCTTACATTTCTAATTTATTGACTTTGTTCATCATTTGAACTCCGTGTACTAAGGTTGCTCCGCTTTTAATGGCAGCTCCTACATGAATTGCTTCCATCATTTCGTCTTTGGTAATTCCGCGTTGTAATCCGTCTTTAGTATAAGCATCAATACAATAAGGACATTGTTCAGTATGTGCAACGGCCAAAGCAATTAAGCTTTTTTCACGTGCGGTTAAAGCACCTTCTTCAAAAACTTTTCCGTAATAATCAAAGAATTTGTTTCCTAATTCTTCGCTCCATTCTGTTATTTTACCAAACTTACGTAAGTCGGCAGGGTCGTAATATGTTTTAGACATGTTTTTTATTTTTAGTAAACTACCTCAGAGCAAGGACACGAGGCATTTATTAATACTGACTTTAATTTCGAGGCAAGCTTCTAGGATGTTTTACCCTTTGGCGGTGCCAATAAAAAGTAAAAATACCAAATTGTAGAGATACTACCTTCCATTTAAAGACCAGTTATATTCTAAATAGCCAATCTTAGCTTTTTTATTGATTTTTACATTTGAATATTGATTCAAGAAGTCTATTAAATCACCTTTTTTAGTAAAGTCTCCATTGAACCATTCGAATATTTTAGAGAGCTGCACCTTGTTTTTGGAAATTTTATTCCTAGAAGGGTCATTCACAAAATTTTGCATTAGTACTCCTGTTTTTGTCTCGTAATTATCTTCTGTAAAAGCATAGTTTGCCAATTTAGGGCAAGACTTTGAAGCACAGTTTACAGCGACATGAATTTTAGGGTCGTTATATTTTTTGCGAAGTATTTCGTGTTCTATTTGATTTAGGGTATATGTTGTACCGCCAACTTTAGCAAAAGGGATATTCCAAGCATCTTTTCCTTTCTTTTTTATGTTCATGATGCTTTTTAATGGATAGTTGTCTAAAATCAATTGAATAGTATAAGCATTATAAGCGTTAGCCCAAAAGGCTTTGGTTTTAGCAGTTGACCAAGATTTTTGAGGTTTTGTTACGGCTAAATAATTTAAATAGGTTTGAAGTTGTGCCTCGTCTGCTTTAAAATCTTTATAATTTACATTTCCATTGGAGTCTACATGGTCTTTTAATAGTGTATCAAAAACACTAGTTTGTGCAGAGGTATGTAAGAAAAAAGTAAGACTACAAAGTAAAAATATCTTTCGCATGATGTCGATTTTGAAGTTTAGACGTGTGTATGAAAGATACATTACAAAGAATATTTCAAAAAGTTTAGATACAAAAAAAGCCTTGACAAATAAATGTTAAGGCTTTTGTACTGAAGGCGGGACTTGAACCCGCACGGGCATTACGGCCCATTGGATTTTAAGTCCAACGTGTCTACCAATTCCACCACTTCAGCGTATGTGCTTTATTAATGACTACTTTTTTAAAATGAAACCTCACTCATACAAGTGAGGTTTCTTGGTACTGAAGGCGGGACTTGAACCCGCACGAGCATTACGGCTCATTGGATTTTAAGTCCAACGTGTCTACCAATTCCACCACTTCAGCATACTCTTTTATAAAAAGGCTTGAGCGAAAGACGGGATTTGAACCCGCGACCCTCACCTTGGCAAGGTGATGCTCTACCCCTGAGCTACTTTCGCGTAGTCATTTTTTATTTTAATGAACGTGCATTACTGCGAATGCGGGTGCAAATATAACACCATTTTTTTAATTACAAAGCAGTTTTTAATTTTTTTCAATTTTAATTCCAATAAAAATTTATTGTGGTTCAATAAGAATGGAATATCTTTGCAGAAATTTTTTAAAATTAGAAGTGGATTCTGTTTCATCTGTACATACTAAAACTTCCATAAAATCAATAGTTAAAGACTTTAAACAGTTAACGAAAGTTGGGTTGTCAATTAGTGTGGTCTTTACTTCTGTTACAGGATATTTATTAGGAGCAGAATCGATTAATTATACTACAATAGTTTTATTAGCTTTAGGAGGTTACTTAATGGTTGGAGCATCAAATGCTTTTAATCAAGTAATAGAAAAGGATATTGACGCTGTAATGCAACGCACAAAAAACCGTCCGTTACCTTCAGGAAGAATGTCTACAACTACAGCATTAATTATTGCTACTATTTTTACTATTGCTGGTATAGCTATACTATATGCGATTAACCCGAAATGTGCTTTGTTTGGAGCGATTTCTATTTTTTTATATACGAGTGCTTACACACCGTTAAAAGCAGTAACACCTTTAGCTGTTTTTGTAGGAGCCATTCCTGGTGCTATTCCTTTTATGTTAGGTTGGGTAGCTGCAACAGGTAAATTTGGTATTGAAGCAGGATTCTTATTTATGATCCAGTTTTTTTGGCAATTTCCACATTTTTGGGCAATAGGTTGGTTACAGTTTGAAGAGTATAATAAAGCAGGTTTACACATGCTTCCTATGGATAAAAAAGACAAAGGAGCAGTAGTGCAAATTATTTTCTATACCTGTATTATGATTTTAATGTCAATAGCACCTGTGTTAAAAGTAACTGGGAACTTTTATATATATCCATTAACAGCAGTTGTTATTTTATTATTAGGGTTGTTAATGTTGTACTATGCAATTCAATTATATAAAACAGAAAAAAACATTGATGCAAGAAAGTTAATGCTGGCAAGTGTTTTTTATATTACAATAGTACCCATAATATATGTGGTAGATAAATTTTTACACTAATGAGTGAACAAACGTTACAAGAAGAATTAAAAGTAGCAAAACGTAAATCGGCAAAACCAATGTTATGGATTTCCATGATTAGCATGGTGATGTTTTTTGCAGGGTTAACAAGTGCTTATGTAGTTAGTATGAATCGTGAAGATTGGGTAACGTTTGATTTACCCCAAGCGTTTTATATTAGTACGGTATTAATAGTGTTGAGTAGTATAACATTGTTCTTTTCTCAAAAATTATTAAAAAAGGATAATATACAAGCTTCGTTTACTTTATTACTAATAACTTTAGTCTTAGGTTTAGGTTTTGTATGGTATCAATATGTAGGCTTTAATGAGTTGAAGGCTGTGGGACTTTATTTTACAGGACCTGAAAGTACGGTGTCTACATCGTTTATTATAGGAATTACATTTATGCATATTTTACACCTATTAGCAGGTGTAATAGTGCTTTTAGTCGTTATTTATAATCATTTTAAAAAGAAGTATTCTTCAGCCGATATGCTTGGGTTTGAACTCGGTGCAATCTTTTGGCATTTCGTTGATGTACTGTGGATTTATCTATTTTTCTTTTTCTATTTTATTAGATGATGAAAAATGCGTAATTTTGGCGCACTGATTTAACAAAAATTAACAATAAGAGATTTATGGGAGCAAATATTGCTGTAAATTCTGACAACAAAGAGACCTGGAGCGGAGGTGGTGTAAAACCATTTGGCGCTAGTTATGGTAAAATGATGATGTGGTTTTTCATCGTATCAGATGCATTAACTTTTTCGGGCTTTTTAGCAGCGTATGGTTTAACACGTTTTAAGTTTATCGATTCTTGGCCTATTGCTGATGAAGTATTTACACACTTTCCAGGATTGCATGGTGTACACGCACCGATGTACTACGTAGCATTAATGACATTTATATTAATTGTATCATCGGTAACTATGGTGTTAGCGGTAGATGCAGGTCATAAAATGCAACAAAAAAAGGTAGCTTGGTATATGTTTGCTACTATAGTTTTCGGTTTGATTTTCGTTGGATCTCAAGCTTGGGAATGGAAAAACTTTATCAATGGTTCTTATGGAGCTGTTAAAACTACAGATAACCATATTTTACAATTTGTAAAAGATGGTCATCAAATTGCTTTAGCAGATTTTGTTCATAATGATAGAAAAGATGAAAGAGTTCAACATCAAAGAGAAAATGGATTGTGGTTTGAAAAAGAAGCAACAATTTCTCAATATTCAGTAGCTCAAGTACAGGAAGCTTTTAAAGCTGATCCATCTTTATTAATCAGAATTGAAAAAGTTAATCCTGAAACCAAACAAAAAATAATCTTATCTAGAGAAGAGAGTTTAGCTCATTTAGGAAAGGCTAAAATGGTTGTTGAAGGGGCAAACTTACACGTAAACGAATATGGTAATCCAATTTTTGCAGATTTCTTTTTCTTTATTACAGGATTCCACGGATTCCACGTATTCTCAGGAATTGTAATCAATATTATCATTTTCTTTAATGTTGTGTTAGGTACGTATGAGCGTAGAGGGCACTACGAAATGGTAGAAAAAGTAGGTTTATATTGGCACTTTGTAGATTTAGTTTGGGTATTTGTATTTACCTTCTTCTACTTAGTATAATCAAAAAACAATAGTAAAAATGGGTCACGCACACGAATCAAATACAAAAAGAATTTGGATTGTTTTAGCAATCTTAACAATAGTAACAACAGTAGAGGTAGCTTTAGGTATTGTAAAACCAGCAGGTTTACACTTACATGGATGGGGTACTAGTTGGTTAAACTGGATATTCATTATCTTAACAATTGTAAAAGCATACTACATTGCATGGGCTTTTATGCACTTAGAAGGAGAAAAACCTTGGTTTAGACGTGCTATCGTTTGGACAGCTGTTTTCCTAATATGTTACTTAGTAACCTTAGTATTAATAGAAGGTGGTTACTTATACGATACATTAGCACCATTAGTAAAATGGTAATCATATAAAATAAAAATTAAAGGTGGTGTTATAACCACCTTTTTTTATACTTAAATTTATAATAAAATGGATAAAACAAAAAGAAATATAGTATTATTTGCACTGTTTATTGTGCCATTATTGTTTTATATATTTTTATCATTAGGAATTAATAACTTTGCAAAGTTACCTGTACTTACAGAAAATGTAATTGATGTTTCTTCAATAAGTAAAAAACATCAGTTTGATAAAAGAATATCAATTGTAACCTTTTTAGGAAGTAGTATAGAAGAGGCAAAGGGAGAGTTATTTAACCTTAATGAAAAAATTTACAAACCATTTTATGGATTTAAAGATTTCCAGTTAATTGTTATTGCTTCAAATGAATCTAAGGAAGATGTAGAAAAACTTCAGAAAGAAATAGGAGCTTTTACAAACATGATAAAATGGAACTTTATCTATGCAAGTGAAGCAGAAATTGAAGTATTGTACGATAGTTTTAAAACAAATCAGTCATTAGATAAAAACTTACATTCTTCAAAGGCTTTTATAATTGATAAAAGTGGGAGTTTAAGAGGAAGAACAGATGATGAGGATAGTGCAGGAGGTAAATTGTTTGGTTATAATATGAAGTCTGTAGCTGAATTAAACAATAAAATGAAAGATGATGTTAAGGTAGTATTGGCTGAATATCGATTGGCATTAAAAAAGAATAACGCAGATAGAGAAATTTAAGGAAGACTGACATGAAAAAACAAAATTATTCATACATAGGTATTTCACTAATAGTATTGCTTTTTGGTATTTATGCAATTCCTAAAATTGTAGCACACTTCCAAACAGCTAATTTGCATAAATTCAATAAAGTGCCAGATTTTGAATTTATCAATCAAGACGGTGAAACAATAACTAATAAGGACTACGAAGGTAAAGTATATGTAGTTGAGTTCTTTTTTGCCACTTGTCCTACTATCTGTCCTTTAATGAATGCACAAATGGTAGAAATTCAAAATGAATTTATGGGAAATCCTAATTTTGGGATAGCATCATTTTCAATTACACCTGAAATTGACACACCACATCAATTGAAAGAATATGCAAAGAATAACGGAATAAATCATAAAAATTGGCATTTATTAACAGGGAAGCCAGAGGATGTTGTATATGATTTATCAAATGAAGGTTTCAAGCTGTATGCTGGTAAAGGAGAAGCTAGCCATGGTGGTTTTGAGCATTCTGGATTATTTGCTTTGGTAGATAAAGATGGATATATACGTTCTCGATATGATGAACACGGAAACCCAATTATGTATTATCGTGCTTTAGATGAACATAATTTTGGAAACCAAATTAGTGAGTTAAAAGAAGATATTAAGTTATTACTTAAAGAGTAACATGAGTACAGCAGAAGAAAAAAAATATAAAAAGTTTATTACTATAGTTTCTATTGTAATTCCTATTGCAGTAGCTGCTTTATTTGGGATTAAAATACCTAATGTAGAGCCATTGTCTTTTTTACCTCCCATCTATGCTAGTATAAATGGGTTAACAGCAGTATTGTTAGTTGCTTCGGTAGTAGCGATTAAAAATGGAAAGAGAAAATTGCATGAACAACTAAATACGACTGCTATAATTTGCTCAGCATTATTCTTAGTAATGTATGTAGCGTACCATATGACTTCAGATTCTACTAAATTTGGAGGAGAAGGAATAGTTAAATATGTGTACTTTTTCATTTTAATAACTCATATATTATTATCAATCATCATTATCCCATTTGTGTTAATAACCTTTATGAGAGCTCGTTTGGGTAACTTTTCTGAGCACAGGAAAATTGCTAAAATTACATTTCCGTTATGGTTATATGTAGCGGTTACAGGAGTAGTTGTTTATTTAATGATATCACCTTATTATGTTTAAAAAGATTATACTTTTAATGTTTGTTGCATTTTCGATTGATGCTTCTGCACAATGCGCAATGTGTAAGGCAGTGATTGAAGGTGGTAATGAAACTATTGCTGAAGGAGTAAATAATGGAATTACTTATTTAATGGTGTTTCCATATATATTAGTAGGACTTTTATTTTACTTTATTTACCGTCATAAAAAGAAAGCTCAAAATTAGTATTCTTAAGTTAAGAATATTTTTTGTAACATTTCTCAGTTTTAATCGTCATATAGTCGCAGTAGAAAATAACTTACCGTATTTTATACGTTAGGTTATAAAATTGTTTGCTAGTTTTTCTAATTAATAGAAAAGCAATATATTTCTACTTTTAGAAATATAAACTAACTGAGTTTAAATAAAAAAATATTGATCTTTTGAAAACTAAAATTGCATTATTTGCAGCTATTTTCACTTCTGTAGCTGTTTTTTCACAAAAACAATGGACACTTAAAGAGTGCGTAGATTACGCCCTAAAAAATAACATAACAGTTAAACAAAATCGATTAAGCGTTCAATTAGCTGAAAAGGATGTTGAAATATCTAAAGGGAATTTTTTGCCTGATTTAGGGTTTAGTAATTCGCATAGAGGTTCTTTCGGGTTATCTTCTGGTGTTAGTGGGGTAAACACAAGTGAAGATAGATATTCTACTAGTTTCAGTTTAAATACAAGTGGTACTATTTTCAATGGATTCAGAAATCTAAACCAAAAAAAGCAGGCTCAATTAAATGTCAAAGGAAGTGAGTTGGACTTAGCAAAAATTGAAAATGACATTTCTTTAAATGTAGTAAATGAATACTTAAATGTGTTGTTTGCTAAAGAAAATTTAGAAGTTGCAACAGTACAAGCTGAGATTAGTAAAAAGCAAATAGAAAGAGCTAGAGCTCAGTTTGAAGGAGGGGTAATACCAAAAGGAGACTTATTAAATGTGGAGTCTACTGCTGCGAATGATGTTCAAAGCATAGTATTGCAAGAAAACACATTAAGTATAGCTTTGCTACGATTGAGTCAGTTATTACAAGTTTCTTCGGAAGACTTTGATATAGCTGATATTGAAGTAGATTCACCTTCAGTAGCACTATTGTACGATAACGCAGGTATGGTGTATGAAAAGGCATTAACAGAATTGCCCCAAATAGAAAGAGCTAAATTAAATAGAGAAAATGCCGATTTAGGGATTAAATTAGCTAAAGGTGCTTATCTACCTACATTAACATATTCAGCTAATGCAGGGACTTCATATTTTACCGTTTTTGGAGAGCCAGATCAAAGATTTATAGGTAATGACCCAATAACAAATCAACCTGTTTTTGAACCTTTTGGTTTTTTTAAACAAATAGATGAACAATTAAGTTACGGAGTAGGTTTATCACTTAATATTCCAATTTTTAATCGTTTTCAAACAAAAAATAGAGTCGCTAAATCTATTATAAACAAAGAAGTTTCTGAACTTGCTTTAGAAAATCAAAAATTACAGTTACAACAAGAAATAGAAAGCGCTTTTTTAGATGCAAAAGCTGCAGCTAAAACTTATGAAGCAGCACAAGTATCATTAGAAGCCCAAAAGGAAGCCTTTAAAAATGCTCAAGTTAGCTATGACTATGGATCAATGACTCAATTTGATTTCGATCAAGTGCGTAATAGACTAGTGAATGCAGAAGGAGCAATGATTAGAGCTAAATACGATTATGTGTTTAAAACGAAAGTATTGAAGTTTTACTATGGAGAGTCAATCGTTGACTAACTAAGAAAGATATATTTATTGTTGGAAGAGCCTTGTTAGAATTTTACTAATGAGGTTTTTCTTTATAATGTATCTTTGCCAAAAATAAATTTCGGATTTGGCAACAATCTTACATATAGAAACTGCAACTAAAAACTGTTCGGTAAGCGTAGCAGATAAAGGTGAACTTTTAGCAATACAAGAGTTAAATGATGGGAATTATTCACATGCTGAAAAACTACACCCATTTATTCAGCAAGTTATGCAAGAAGCAAAACTTTCTTTTAATGATATTGATGCTGTTGCAGTAAGTAAAGGGCCTGGTTCTTATACAGGATTGCGTATAGGAGTTTCAGCAGCAAAAGGTTTGTGCTTTGCATTTGATAAACCTTTAATATCTATAGAAACGTTACAATCTTTGGCTCATAAAGTTTCTATGGAAAAAGGAGTAATTATTCCGATGTTAGATGCTCGTCGTATGGAAGTATATGCAGCTGTATATAATTCTAAACACGAACGAGTAAGAGATATAAAAGCTGAAATTATAGACGAAAATTCTTTTCAAGAGTACTTGTTAAAAGGAAAAGTATATTTTTTAGGTGATGGAGCAGAAAAGTGCAAAGAAGTTATTACGCACGAAAATGCAGTTTTTATTGATGGAAAGTTTCCATCTGCGAAAGAAATGGTAAAATTGAGTTTTGATAAATACAAAAAAAACGACATCGAAGATGTCGCTTATTTTGAACCTTTTTATTTAAAAGATTTTGTGGTAACGTCTGAAAGAAAAAAATTATAAAATCTCGTAAAATTTTAAAACCTTTTTAACATCGTCTAGTTTTTTTATATTTAATCTGTTTTGTTTAATGTAATTTTTAATTTTAACAGAGTTGTTTCCAAATAAATTGATAAATTGTTTCTTGCTTTTAGGTAGTTCTGAAGCCGAATTATTTCTTTTAAAGTGGATAAAGAAAACATCTTTTTTTCTTTTAAAGTTAGCAGGTTTAAATTTATCATATCCAGTTTTTGGTTCAACAGCTTCTATTAATTCTATTTCTTCTTTCACCATAAGAGTTACTTTTTTTCCACTAAAAGTAATTAAAAAAAAGCCAATTTTTCCGTCACTGTGTTTAAAAGCTTTATATACTTTCTTGTTCAAGAAAACTTCTCTATTTAGCGCATTTTCATTAGGTAAAAATGATTTTATACTATTACCTGTCCTTATTTCAAAATAATCCCTATGGGCATTATACCTACCAGTTAACAAATCGTCCTTAAAGTCTGAAATTTTAAGAGGTAAATATTCATCAGTTATAAAAGGAGTTCCTTTTATCTTGGAATAATCAAAACTATTGAATGTGCTCAAAGTACTAACACCTCTGTTATTGTAGACGTCACCATCTTGCTGAGCAACAAGATTACAAGTGATAAAAAAACTAAATACTAAAAAAGAAAATTTTTTTTTAAATTTCATAATAATTTATTTAGATAAATAATAATAGATGTACAAAGTACAAATTATTTATGAATTTCCACAGAGTGAGGGTAAGGAATTTCAATTCCAGCTTTATCTAAGGCAATTTTAGTGTTTTCAGTTATATCAAAGTATACAGCCCAATAATCTTCTGTTTTAGACCAAGGTCTCACCGCAAAGTTCACAGAGCTATCTGCTAATTCAGATACATTTACTGTAGGTGCAGGGTCTTTTAATACTTTAGGGTGAGATGTAATAACATTCATTAGTATTTCTTTAGTTTGTTTAATATCTGCATCATATGAAACACCAAAAGTTAAATCCACTCTACGAGTTCCTTCCGAAGAATAATTAACAATATTTCCATTAGATAAAGAACCGTTAGGAATAATTATTTCTTTATTAGATAATCCTGTAAGCTTGGTAGTAAAGATTTCAATCTCCTTTACAACACCAATTTCTCCTTGAGCTTCAATTAAATCTCCAACTTTAAAAGGTTTAAAAAGCATAATTAAAACACCACCAGCAAAATTACCTAATGAGCCCTGTAAGGCTAAACCAACAGCTAAACCAGCAGAAGCTAAGATGGCAGCAAAAGAAGTAGTTTCAACACCTAGCTTAGCTATTACCGTAATAATTAAAATGATCTTTAAAGACCAGTTTAAAAGGTTTACTAAGAATTTTTGTAATGTAATATCTACATCTCTTTTAGACATTACTTTTTTAGCTGCTCTAAGAATTAAGTTAATAATATAAGAACCTACAATGTAAATAATAATAGCAACAATAGCTTTTGGAGCATATGTAACTATCAGTTCTTGAAATTTTTCTAAATACTTTTCCATTTCTTATGGTAAATTTTAGTTGTTAATAAATGATTTTAGTTAGTAGTGGTTAGGTTTTATAGCATTAAACTGATTAATCCTAATAAAGCAGGTATAGACTGAATGACAAAAATACGAGGTTTTTTTGTAGAAAAAGAACCATAAAGTCCAGCAATAAAAACACAAGCCATAAAAAATATACCAACATCAATTTTTTGTGATATAATAGACCAAATTAAACCAGCCGCAAGAAAACCGTTATATAAACCTTGGTTGGCAGCCATAACCTTAGTTTCTTCAGCAAAAGATTTAGATTTTAAACCAAAAGTTTTTATTCCTTTAGGTTTAGACCATAATAACATTTCTAGTATAAGAATATATAAATGAATAAAAGCTACAAAGCCTAAAAGGATGTATTGTGTAGTGTTCATAATAATTTAAAGATAAAATATGCGGCTTAGATAATTATCAAAACCGCACATAGTAAGTAGTTAGTTTATATTAAGGTTAGTTTACTTCAAAGGTTACTTTAAGGTTTACTCTAAATTCAGTTACCTCATCATCATTGACAACGACACTTTGTGATTGTACAAAGGCAGATTTAATACCCTTTACTGATTTTGAAGCTTGTTTAATAGCTTTTCTTGTGGCATCTTCCCAACTTTTCTCAGAATTAGCTAAAATTTCAATAACTTTCATTACTGCCATAATAATTTTTTTTAAAGATTAATACATGTAAATATAAGGTTTTTAAACTTTTTTATATAGATAAATAGATTTTAAAAAACCTTCAATGTTAATTTAATGTTACGTAAACGTTTTAAATATGTAAATTTTTTGTATATTTGTGTTAACAGGTATTAACTTTAAAAGATTTAGATTATGAAAAAATTAATAATAGCAGCTTACGTGTTATCAGTATCGTTTTTACAAGCTCAAGATGTAGAACCAAAATATGAAGTTGAAGGTAATTTGGTAAAAGCCACTTATTTTTATGAAGATGGTACTATTAAAGAGCAAGGTTTTTTCAAAGATAAAAAGTTAACCGGTACTTGGACTTCTTTTGATAAGAAAGGAAATAAAGTGGCTATTGGTCATTATGAAGCAGGAAAAAAAGTAGGTAAATGGTTTATGTGGAAAGAAGATGGATTGAAAGAAATCGATTTTAAAGATAATGCCATAGCAAGCGTACAAACTTGGAAGGAAGAGACCAAAATGGCAGTGAAATAAGTTAATATTTTGCAGAATAAGAGAATTAAACCGAGTATTTTAAATACTCGGTTTTTTTATTTTCTGCCAAAATCAGCAGGGATTTCGCCCCAAGCTTTAGTTTCCCACTTTAATAATGGGTTTTTAAATGAGTTTTGTTGTAACCAGGTTTCAGCACGTTTAATTAAGTCTAAGATCTCTTTATTAGAGCTGTCAAATGTAATGTTGGTTCTACATTGCTTCTTTTTAACCCAACTCATGGCTATCTTTGAATCCGAATAAATAGGGAGAGAATTCATGTTTTTACTTTTTAACAAAGCAAGTCCATGTACAAGGGCTAAGAACTCACCAATATTATTAGTACCATTCTTAAATGGTCCCATTTTAAATATTTCTTTTTTATTATGAGTTAAAACACCTCTGTATTCCATTAAACCAGGGTTTCCAGCACATGCAGCATCAACAGAAATACTTTCTAGAATAGGAGAGCCGTATTTGGCTTTTTCTTCTGCGGAAAGGCTTATTTTTTTAGTGTCTTTTCCCTTATAGTCGTTATAGCTTTTTTTTAAAGCTAATTCAGCTTCATTTTTATCAGCAAATGCTTTGTATTGTGCACCTGTAAAACCATCAATTTGCTTTTTACATGCCGCCCAAGACGAAAAAACACCTGTTTTTTTTCCTTTCCAGACTACATAATATTTTTTCTTTTTACTCATTCTGTAATATTACCTCTTCAATAATCTTAGGAAAATGTTCATACTCTAATTCATGAACTTTTTGAGCTATAGTTTCTGGAGTGTCTTCTGAAGAAATAGGCGTTTTAGCTTGGAAAATAATTGCTCCTTCATCATAATTTTCATTTACATAATGAATGGTAATACCAGTTTCAGTTTCATTGTTTTCTTTTACAGCATTGTGTACATTCATGCCATACATTCCTTTTCCTCCATATTTTGGTAATAGAGCAGGGTGTATGTTTATTATTTTATTTGGAAAAGCGTCAACAATTTTAGAAGGAATACGCCATAAAAAGCCCGCTAATACAATAATATCAGCTTCAGCGAGTAAAAAATTTAACACAGTATCATCTTTAGAAAAACTCTCTCTGTCAAATAATGAAGCATCAATATTTAATTTTTCACAACGATCAAAAACTTTGGCATGCTGGTTGTTAGAAAGCACATGAGTAACAATCGCAGTTTTAGTAGAATTGAAGTATTTTATGATGTTTTCGGCGTTAGAACCAGAACCAGAAGCAAAAATTACGATGCGTTTCATGTTAAAATTTAGTTGTTTTGTTACTACAAAAAAAAGAATAATTATTAACAATGGTGGTGTTTGTAGCAAAATATTCAGGTATTTTTTTTATTTTAGACATCACATTTTTGAGCAAAAGTTAGAATTAATAGCTAAGATTTGTATTTTTGCCTCGATTTTAAATTTTAAAACAAACAAATTATGTCAGACATTGCATCAAGAGTAAAAGCAATTATCGTAGACAAATTAGGAGTAGACGATAACGAAGTAACTAACGAAGCAAGCTTCACAAACGATTTAGGAGCAGATTCTTTAGATACAGTTGAGTTAATCATGGAATTCGAAAAAGAATTTGATATTCAAATTCCAGATGATCAAGCAGAGAATATTGGTACTGTAGGTCAAGCGATTAGCTATATTGAAGACGCAAAAAAATAAGATTATATGCAATTAAAACGAGTTGTAGTAACTGGACTTGGCGCATTAACGCCAATAGGAAACAATAAAGAAGAGTATTGGAATAGCTTGGTTAACGGAGTTAGCGGAGCAGCACCTATAACGTATTTTGATGCTGCCAAGTTCAAAACTCGTTTCGCATGTGAGCTTAAAGATTTCAACGCGACCGATTTTATTAATAGAAAAGAGGCGCGTAAAATGGATAGATTTACGCAGTACGCAATGGTTGCTTCTGATGAAGCAATTGCTGATGCGAAGTTAAACCTTGATGACGTTGATAAATTAAGAGTTGGCGTTATTTGGGGAGCAGGTATTGGAGGGCTAGAAACATTTCAAAATGAGATGTTAAACTATGCTGAAGGAGATGGGTCTCCTCGTTTCAATCCGTTCTTTATCCCAAAAATGATTGCAGATATTGCTCCTGGAAATATTTCTATTAAAAATGGATTTATGGGGCCAAATTATACTACGGTATCTGCTTGTGCATCATCAGCTAATGCAATGATTGATGCTTTAAATTATATTCGACTAGGTCATTGTGATGTAGTTGTAACTGGTGGTAGTGAAGCTGCTGTTACAATTGCTGGTATGGGTGGTTTTAATGCTATGCATGCCTTATCTACTAGAAATGAAAGTCCGGAAACAGCTTCAAGACCTTTTGATGCTGAACGTGATGGATTCGTTTTAGGAGAAGGAGCAGGTGCAATAGTCTTAGAAGAATATGAACATGCTAAAGCTCGTGGAGCTAAAATTTATGCAGAAGTTATTGGTGGAGGATTATCTTCAGATGCTTACCACATGACAGCACCGCATCCTGATGGAATTGGTGTAATTGCAGTAATGAAAAACTGTCTTGAAAACGCTGGAATAAAACCAGAAGACGTAGACCATATCAACACTCACGGTACTTCAACCCCCCTAGGAGATGTTGCAGAATTAAAAGCAATCTCTGAGGTTTTTGGAGATCATGCTAAAAACATTAATATCAACTCAACAAAGTCTATGACAGGACATTTGTTAGGTGCTGCTGGTGCTATTGAAGCAATTGCTTCTTTATTAGCAATGGAGCACGGTGTTGTTCCCCCAACAATTAATCACACTAACGTTGATGAAAACATCAACCCAGAGTTAAATTTAACATTAAATAAAGCTCAAAAAAGAGAGATTAAAGTTGCCATGAGCAATACATTTGGTTTTGGTGGTCATAATGCTTGTGTAGCCTTTAGAAAACTAGATTAATCTTTTATGAACTTTCTTCGTAGAATTGTTAAACCCCAAAACAAAGCGGATGAAAACTTCTACTACGAATTAAAAGAACTGCTTAATTTTAAACCAATTAAGTTATCGTATTATAAAAAAGCTTTTACGCATAGATCTTTAAAATTGGTAGATAGTAATGGGCGTCCTATTAACTACGAACGTTTAGAGTTTTTAGGAGATGCCATTTTAGGTACTGTAATTGCTTCTTACCTATTTAAAAAAGTACCTGAAGGGGACGAAGGGTATTTAACTCAAATGCGATCTAAAATTGTAAGTAGAGAGCATTTAAATAACTTAGGAAAAGATCTTGAGTTAATTAGGTTTGTGAAAAGTAATATTTCTAAAGAACATGTTAGTAATAATATTCATGGGAATATTTTTGAAGCTTTAATAGGAGCAATATACTTAGATAGAGGCTACAATTATTGTCATCAGTTTATTTATGAACAAGTAATAATGCCTTATGTGGATATTGAGCGATTAGAAGGTAAAATATCTAGCTACAAAGGTTTTGTTATAGAATGGTGCCAAAAGCAGAAAAAGAAGTACAAGTTTGAATCATACGAAGATTCAGGTAACCAAAGTAAAAAACACTTCAGTGTACGTGTTAGTATTGATGGAAACATCATAGCTAAAGGTAGAGCAACATCTAAGAAAAAGGCAGAAGAAATTGCTGCTAAAAGAGTATATTTTGCTATGCAAAATCAAATGCTAAAATCTTAACACGTAAACAAAAACGTTTTCGTAAATTTTACATAGTATTTTCTATACATTCATTAATTTAGCAAAAACAAATAATTGTTTATATGCCAATTTATGAGGTGAATATAAATGAATTTTCCAATGATGATTATACATTAATTGGAATTCATACTACTTTAAACGAGTATAAATTAGCATATCTATTAAACGAACATTTACAAATTAAGTTTAATAGAGCAGGTTACGATTTAGACTTTATTAAAAAAGGTAGTCAATCATCATATACAGTATATGAATATACTAATGCAAAACTATGTCAAGATTGGTTTTTAATAGCAAATGTATTTAAGTCAACTCTTGAAGCAGAATCAATAAGTCTTTTTAATCAAAGTGATTCAATTACACGCTTGATACCAGAAAAGAAAAAAGTTGATTTTTTTTTAAAGTTAGAAGGAGATTTTGATTACGAATCAATTGTAAAAATTATAGAAGTAATAAAACAAATCCCTCAAATAATAACCTCTTATGAAATAGAGGTAAACTCATTAAAATCGAAAGATTTTTTAATTTTTTAATTATATGCCACACAACAAGAAAACAAAAATTGTAGCAACATTAGGTCCAGCAACAAACACGAAAGAAATTTTAGCTGATATGGCTGCAGCTGGTGTAAATGTTTTTAGAATTAATTTTTCACATGCCGATTATGAAATAGTAAAAGAGCGTGTACGCCAAATACGTGAAATAAATGAAGAAAGAGGCTATAATGTAGCCATTTTAGCAGATTTACAAGGTCCAAAGCTAAGAGTTGGTGTAATGCAAGAAGGAGTAGAATTAAAAGCGGGAGATACCTTTACTTTTACTACTGAGAAATGTGAAGGAACACAAGAAAAAGCATATATGACTTACCAGCGTTTTCCAAAAGACGTAAAGGTAGGAGAGAAGATTTTAGTTGATGATGGCAAGTTACTATTTGAAGTAACAGCAACTGATAAAGAAAGTGAAGTTGTTACTAAAGTAGTTGTTGGTGGAGCTTTAAAATCGAAAAAAGGAGTTAATCTGCCAAATACTAAGATTTCGTTACCAGCTTTAACAGAAAAGGATAAAAAAGATGTAGTTTTTGCACTAGAGCAAGAAGTAGACTGGATTGCTCTTTCATTTGTAAGAACTCCTGAAGACTTGCGTATTTTGCGTGATATAATTAAACAGAAATCACGATATAGAGTTCCAGTAATAGCAAAAATAGAAAAACCAGAAGCTGTTGAAAATATTGATGCTTTAATCCCGTATTGTGATGGGTTAATGGTAGCACGTGGAGATTTAGGAGTAGAGGTACCTATGCAAGATGTGCCTTTAATTCAAAAGATGTTGGTTCGTAGAGCGAAACAGGCAAGAATTCCTGTAATTATTGCTACACAAATGATGGAAACTATGATTGAAAACTCTGTACCAACAAGAGCAGAGGTAAATGATGTAGCAAACTCTATTATGGATGGAGCAGATGCTGTAATGCTTTCAGGAGAAACTTCTGTAGGGAAGCATCCTGTAAGAGTTATTCAAAAAATGACTGAAATTATTGGTAGTGTTGAGTTTTCAGATTTAATTGAAGTTCCACAAGAACCACCTCATATTCGTACGAAAAGATTTATAACCAAATCGGTATGTCATCATGCAGCGTTAATGGCTGATGATATCGATGCGGCAGCAATCTCAACTTTAACAAATAGTGGGTACACAGCCTTTCAAATTTCTGCATGGAGACCAAAATCACATGTATTAGCATTTTCATCAGAAAAGAGAATTCTAGGAAAGTTAAATCTTTTATGGGGTGTAAGAGCTTATTTCTACGATAGAGAATTAAGTACTGATGATACTATTGAAGATATTAATGAAATAGCTAAAGAAAAAGGATATGTAAAATCGGGAGATTTTATAATTAACCTTTCTTCAATGCCTGTAAAAGCAAAAGGTATGGTAAACACGTTACGTGTTTCTCATATTGACTAAATAAAGACAACAAAAAATAAACAAGCTCAACTTTTAAAGTTGAGCTTGTTTATTTTATAGTTTAAGTTTTCTTGTACAAATAATAGCATCATTAACCACAAAAGGCATTGGCATCATTATTTCACTTCTAGGTCGTATGGTAAACTTAGGATGCGATAATAAATCGTTTGATATCTCATTAATTACAATATCAGGCTCGGTGTTTTTATCAATTGTAAAAGAAATAGTCAAGTCTTTATCAGTATTTGCCATTTGATAAATTAACAAGGTTCCTTTATCAGCAACAAAAGCCTTTCCTTTATCGTATAAAGTTCCGTTAACAGTAAAATTAGTTAACTCTATTTGAGTGTTTGTATATAACTCGTATTTATCAATGTTACGAGTAGGAGTGATTGTAAAAGAAATACTTCGCTGGTTATTAATAATTGTATCTTGATTAATTTTGATGTTAGAAATATGGATATTTTTATTTTCAGCTTTTTGATAATAATTAAAAGAAGTGTTGTATTTACTTTTTCCTGCAATTAAATCAGCCCCACCTTGTTTAGAATCATCGCTAAAATACTGTTTTGTGTACCCGTCCAATGTTTTATTGTGACTTGCCCAATATGAAGTGTTAGTATCAGAATTTTGAATAAAAACTAAGCTATTAGGCTTTTTCTTTTCAATTGAAAAACCGCTGTTAAAAGTTGCATAACCAAAAAATAATAACGCAAGAAAACCAGTTAATGTTTGCCATCCGTTTTTAGTTTTTTCTTGATAAAAAACAGGAAGCATTAATCCGAAAATAAACACCAAAAGTATGGCAGAAATAAATAATGTTTTTAAACCTAAGGCTACAGGAAATAATTGAATCATAGGAGCAATCATATATACTGTTGGAATAGATATAATTGCAAATAGCGTAGCTCTAGATGCCTTATTTATATTCATGAACAGTAAGATTGCTAAAATAAATAAAGAAGCAAAAACAGGAATAATAAAGAAGCCGGCTCCTGGTAAATTCATGTAAATTATAACATTTATAAACAATCCAAAAGTTATAGGAGCGACTAGTAAATCGATAGCTTTAGCTTCTTTTAGTTTATTATATACTTTAAAAAGAATCCAAAGATTTAAAAGTACAAAAGCAATAATGTATTGATATCCATTATAGGTAAAACCATGAAGCATGTCGATATATTGTGGATGGATAATCAACAACAGTTGCCATAATCCGTATGAAATACCTATACATAATACTAAAGACAGTATGTAAGGAATAAAACCTTTTAATACACTTATTACTGTCATCTTCTTCTTATATATGCCTACTACAATCAGCGCTATAAATAACAAAAAGGCAATGATTAGCATTGGTAGCACCCAAGAAAATGGATATGTTAACAACTTAGTAAAAGGAAAGTTTACATAAATATAATCTGTATCGCTATTTAAGTTCGTTAAATCAGCATTTGTAAAGTAATTTAATGAAGTGGTAAAGTAATCAGCTTGATGTAATAATGTTTCTCTATTTAATCTTTCGTATGAATCTTGTTCAGTATGGTAATCAAAATGATCATCAATAAAGGCAAAATTAAATCCGTTAATATTGCCTTTTTCTCTAAAAACAGTTAAATCGGTATCGTTAGGAAGCTTTTTATATACACCATACATTAAAGAATTGGCAGCTGGGTAATTTGGGTTAGCATTTAAAAATTCGGTTAATAATGTTTTATTTTTTCCGTTAGTCTCCATCAACATATAACTTGAACCACCGCTACCACGAGCTTCAAAGTTCAGTACTAACCCAACGTCTTTTGCCCATGGATGATTTTCAACAAAAGCTTGTGCTCCTAAAAGACCTAACTCTTCAGCATCTGAAAAAAGTATAATAATATCGTTTTTAGGCGCTTTATTTGTTGCAAGGTAAGCTCTTATACCTTCTAAAATAGTTACTACACCAGAGCCAGCGTCACTTGCTCCTAGTGATGAGTGAGGGTTGGAATCGTAGTGAGTTAGAAGTAATAAGGCTTTTCCGTTTTCGGTACCCTTAATTCTAGTAATTATATTTTCAGTAGTAGTAGCTGCTCTCCATTTTTTATTAATAGCAGTTTGATATTGAATTTCTGGCTCTAAATTTAGTTTCTTTAACTCCTTAACCAGGTAATCTTGTACTTTTTTGTGTTCTTCAGATCCAGTATGATGCGGCTTTTGAGAAATGTTTTTTAAATGATACAGTGCATTATCAATTGAAAATTCGGTAGCACTAATTTCTTTTTTTGAAGAGGTTACACTGGGTATTATATCGTTAAAGCTCCAATAAACAGTTAAAATAATGATGAGAACTGCAAGGTAATTTCTTGATGATTTCATAGTTGGATTTTAGTACTTATAAAAGTAAGTAATTTATTTTTTAAGAAGAGTAAATTGTAATCGATTAAAAATCAGTATATTTAAGAGTAAATTTTAGTATTATGGCAATTAAAAGTTTTCAAGGAAAAAGGACGAATACACCTCAAGAAGAGGGTGTACCGATCTTGGTATCAGATTACATGACAAAAAAATTAATAACATTTAGAGAAGAACAACCTATTGAAGATGCAATAGATATACTTATAAAGCATAAAATATCTGGTGGACCTGTTGTTAATGAAAAAAATGAATTAATAGGAATTATTTCTGAAGGAGATTGTATAAAGCAAATATCAGAAAATAGGTATTATAACTCAACAATTGGTAAGAGTAACACGGTTGGAAAAGCCATGGTTAGAGAAGTTGAGACAATTGATGCAAATATGAATATTTTAGATGCTGCTAATAAATTTTTAAAATCACGTAGAAGACGTTTCCCTATAGTTCAAAATGGTAAGTTAGCAGGACAAATTAGTCAAAAAGATGTACTAATTGCAGCCATGAAGTTAAAAGGGAATACGTGGAAGTAATTAATCTTGTTTAACCAGTAAATAAATTTCGTTTTCTAGCTCTAAATATCCTTGGTCATACACATAAAAATAGGTACTTCCTGCTTTTGTAGTGTAAAGAGACGTGATGAATTTAAAATCAAAACCTCTATCAAATAACTTACGACGAGTTACTTTAGTTTTACCAGAAGTATTCAACTCAGAAAGAATTTTATAATTCTTTCGTAAGCGGTTGTTGGTATTTCTAATTAGGTTTTTACTCTCCTTGTTAACTTTGTTATTATATGCATTTCTACAATAATCAGAACAAAACTTTTTATCAACCCTACCAATAACTCTATCTCCACATTCTAAGCATTTTTTATCGTTCATAGTCTAATTTTTTAAGTTCGTACCAGTTAACATCAATTCCCTTATAATCAAATTCATTTATAAAGTGTAGCCCTATTTTTTGTAGAATTTTGTTAGAACCAATATTTTCTACATCGGCAGCACCATAAATAAAATCATAATTCATTTTTTTAAAACCAAAGTCTAAACAAGCAAAAGCAGATTCTGAAGCATAACCTTTACCCCAAAAGCGTGGAATTAAACGATAACCAATGTCAATAAAATTGATAAAGCCGTTCAAGGTTTCTTTTTCTCCTTGATTAAGCTTTAATCCAGACCAACCAATAAAGTCACCAGAAGCTTTTTCTATACAAGCAAACCTACCAATGCCCCTCTCTTTATACTGTTCTTGTATAAAAGCGATACTATCTTCAGCTTGTTTGTGTGTCGTAATAGGATTGTTTCCTAAATATTTATGGACCTCTGGGTTAGAATCTAACTCAAACATACCTTCCAAATCACTTTCTTGGAATTCTCTTAAAATTAGCCGTTCGGTTTCTAAATAAAATTTCATTTTGAAAGTAGGATTAATTATGTATTTTCATTAAACCATTTCTATATCGATAATCATTTGTTTGATAATACGATATTATTTCTTCTAATTGAGTTTTGTTTTCGTTACTAGGGGTTAAGGTGTTTGTAGACTTGTCATAGTTATAATAGTATGATTTTTTTTGATCTCCTAAAATAGTCAATTGATTACCTTTTAATAAACCGAGCTTTCTATAATTACCAATAAATACTCTTTGTTCTTTTGTGTCAATCGTATTTATATCTTTTCCATAAAAATTAGAACTGTAATTCCAGCCTAAATAACCGAAAAGAGTAGGGAAAAAATCTATCTGTGATGCTTGTTTTTCTATTGAAAGAGAAGAAGTATTTGGGAGGTTATAAATTAATGCAGGTATGTGGTATTTTCCTACATTTAATTCCCATTTACCAGCAGAACTAGCACAATGGTCGGCCATTATTGCAATAACAGTATTGTTAAACCAAGGTTTTGATTTTATAGAATTAATAAATTTACCAATAGCAAAGTCAGTATATTTTACTGCCCCATTTCTACCTGTTCCAGAAGGAATATCTATTTTGTTGTCAGGATAAGTATAGGGTCTATGGTTTGAGGTTGTCATAATAAAGTTAAAGAAAGGTTTTTTAGATGCATGACTTTTGTCTGCTTGTATAATTACCTGTTTATATATATCTTCATCACAAACACCCCAAGCGTTTTCAAATTGAACATCTTTGGTGTCAATATTTGTTCTTTTAGCAGTAAACATATCACCAAACAAATAACCTCTTCCTCTATCTACTATATCAAAACCATTATTTCCAAAAAAAGTATTCATGTTGTCAAAATAACCATCACCACCATAAAAAAAAGTTTTAGAATACCCTTTTTCTTCAAAGATAGAACCAATATTGTACAAATTAGCATTGTCAACTCGTTTAACAATACTTCTTCCAGGAGAAGGAGGAACAGACAATGCAATTGCTTCCATACCTCTTACTGTTCTAGTTCCGGTAGCATATATGTTTTCAAAGTATACGCTTTTACTTAATAAAGAGTCTAAATTAGGTGTAATGTTATTTTTATTACCAAAGTGTTTTAAAAAATTAGCACTAAAGCTTTCTAAACAAATAAAGATTACATTTGGTTTTATAGTGGGGTTGTAACTTTTTACATTTCGTGCAATTACAAATGCTTCTTTTGAGGTTAAACTATCGTTTTTAGTGATTAATTCTTTTTTAAGTTTTTTAAAAGATAAAGCCAAATCTTGTGTTTTATAAAAATCAGTATAACTTAATTCGTTGTTTCTAAAGGCAGAAAAAAAAGAATAAATTCCGGCCTTTGAGATTTCGTTTTCATACCTGTTTTTAGACCACTCAGCCATGTTGTTTTTGATAAAAAAAACAAAAATCAAAGGTATTAATAGACCTAAGTATAGTATTATTTGCTGTTTAGAGTTTTTCTTAGAGTTGAAAGAACTTTTAAAAGCCGTAAGCTTTTTTAGTATGTAATATTGTATAAATAGCAAAAGAAATATAATGGCTAAAAGTAAGGGGATAGGATACGATTCATTAATATTTTGTATTACTTCGTAGGTATATATTAAATAATCTACGGCAATGAAATTAAATCTATTCTGAAACTCTTCCCAAAAGGTTATCTCAGCAAAAAATGAAAAAGTTAAAATAAGGGTTGATATAAAATAGAAGGCATAAGTAGCTACTCTATCAAAAGTACTTCCAATCCATTTGTCTGGATATACTATTAGATATATAAGATAACTAAATGAGAAAAATGAGATGACGCCTATATCAAAAAAGGAACCAATAATAATTGTTTTAAGTAAGTTAATTATTGAAAAGTCTATTTCAGAAAATGACCAAAAATAAAAAACCAATCTCAAAATAAAAGATATAGAAAGAAACTGTAGTACAAAAAATATGAGTACAGAAAGACGATTGTTAGTTGCTTTTTTAAACATGATATAGAATTATATTGGGTAGTGTAACTTTTTAATAATTAGAGAGAAACAAATGTAAATTTAATTTAAAAAAAATAGTAGTAATAATATTTTTTTTACACTTATTAAGTCAAATATAAACGATTACATTCAATTACAAACGAAAACAAATGATTACTAACCGATTTTAATTTGCATACTGTTTCATCTTTGCAGTGTTAATTCGATTGAATGACAAAGTCTTAACTGTTTAACAATAAAAATAAATATTATGAACGCACTAAAAAACAGAGTACAGTTAATTGGAAACTTAGGAAATACCCCAGAAATCATCACTTTGGAAAGTGGGAAAAAACTTGCAAAGTTTTCTATTGCAACTAATGAAACGTATAAAAATGCTCAAGGCGAAAAAGTAACCGATACACAATGGCACAATGTAGTTGCTTGGAATAAAACAGCAGAAATTGTTGAAAAATACTTAGAAAAAGGAAAAGAAGTTATGATAGAAGGTAAGTTAACTTCTCGCTCTTTCGACGATAAAGAAGGTAATAAACGTTATATAGCAGAAGTAATTTGTAACGAATTACTAATGTTAGGAAACAAATAAGTGGGTAAGTTGCTGAAAAAGAATTTAAAAAGAATCTTATTTTTTTAAGATTCTTTTTTTGTGAAAAGAAAAAAAAACTTACTTTTGCCAGCTAACTACCCCCGGCCAAATTTCTTAGAATACTATACTACAGTTTTTTAATTTATGTAATTATTTATATGAGAAAGTATTTTTTAGTGGTTTTTTTGTTGTCATTTTTTAATTTTTATGCTCAACAAGAAGTATGTGAATCTCCTGATGAGTCTGTATTGGATGTTAATAGTATAACAAAATGTACTATTGAGCCTGTAAAAAATTCAAAGAAAAAAGGAGATCGACAAATTAAAGTTAAAATTTCTGCAAGTAAAAGGTATCTTAAGAAGAGAGTTGTTAAGAAAAAAGCGGCTCAAGCCCTAAGTTCAGTTAGCACTTTGAAAGTTAACGATGTTTCAGCTTCTGAAGAGGTTAAGATAGAAAAAGTAAAAGAAGTTAAGGAAGAAATAGGTTATAAAGATAACTTAACAAGAATTACTGAGAAATTATCAAAAGAAGAACTATCAAAAGCAAAAAAGCTTTACTACGTAGAAAAAGTACCATCTTTTGATAAATGTAAAAACTCAAAGAAAAAAGAAAGGCTTGATTGTTTTAACTTAGAAATGGTTAAGCATATTAATAAACATTTCCGTTACCCAGGAGAAGCAGTAAGAAATCATATTGAAGGAGAAGTATGGATTCGATTTGTGATAGACCGAGATGGTTATGTAACTAATATCAAAACTTTAGGTCCTGACGGAGGAGAAATCCTTAATGAAGAAGCAAGAAGAGTAGTATCTAAGCTACCACGCTTTGAGCCAGGTAAAAATAAAGGAAAACGTGTACCTGTAAAGTATGGTTTTCCAATTAACTTTTCATTAGAAGAATAAAAATCAATTAAATTTAAAATGTTAAAAAAACAATTAGTAATGATTGTTTTTACCTTAGCTGCTATAACAAGTTATGCGCAGGTAAAAATATCAGGTTCGGTATATGACGAATATTTAGAGCCGTTTTACAATGCAAAAATTTCAAGTGGTGATAATTTTGCAATTTCGGACGAAGAAGGAAATTTTACAATCGTTTTATCAAGTAACACGTTACCTCAAACATTAGTAGTATCTGCCTTTGGTTTTAAAACAGAAGAGGTGTCAGTGATATCTTTTGAAAAAAGGGTAAACGTAGTTCTAAAAGAAAACTTGTTATTAGATCAAGTAATTATTTCAGCCTCAAGGGTTCCTGAAAGAATTATAGAATCTCCAGTAACAGTTGAAAGATTAGGTCTTGCTGATATAAGAAAGAACACTTCTAACTCTTTTTACGATGGGTTAACTAATTTAAAAGGAATTAACTCAAGGGAAGGTAGTTATGGTTTTAAATCAATAAATACGAGAGGATTTGCTGATTTTGCTAACACACGTTTTGTTCAAATGATTGACGGAATGGATACAGCAGCACAGGCTTTGAGTTATAGTACAGGGAATTTTTCTGGAGTTTCTGAATTAGATATTCAAAGTGTTGAAATTTTACCAGGAGCATCTTCTGCATTATATGGAGCCAATGCCTATAATGGTATCATGCTTATGAATACTAAAAACCCTTTTTATCATACTGGAATAACAACTATGTTCAAAAGTGGTTATACAAGTCAAGAGGCTGGAGGAAATAATCCTTTTTATGATGTTGCAGTAAGAATGGGATATAAGTTTAACGAGGTTTTTGCCGCAAAAGTTAACTTTTCATACTATGAAGCTGAAGAATGGCATGCTAATGACTTAAGAAATAAAGAAATTGATACCAATGAATTAATAGACGGGACAATAAACTCAACTGTTAATTATAATGGGGTTAATACTTATGGAGATGAGAGTTACCGTGACTTAAACTTCTATGACAGTGATAATATAGCTTGGGGTACACTTTTAAGAAGAACAGGGTATACAGAAGCTGAGCTTGTTAGAAATAATTTTAAATCGAAAAATGCTAGATTTTCAGGGTCTTTATATTTTAGACCTTTTAAAGATGAATCATTAGAGATTCAACTTACCTCAAGATTATCATTACGAGATAACCTTTTTCAAGGAACAAGTAGGTTAGCTCAACGTAATTACTTTATTGGACAACATAAATTAGAAGTAAAGGGTAATGACTTTTACATAAGAGGTTATTATACAAGTAATGATTCTGGAAACTCTTATGATTTAACAAGAACAGGAAACGCGTTAAATGATGTAGTTAAGTCAATGAGGGTTTACACTGATGAATTTTATGACCAAAGATATGTACAAGGAAAATCATTAGAGGAAGCAAGAGCGTATGCAGATAGAGATAGGTTAGTACCAAATACTAGTGGGTTTAATAGAGAGTTTAATAGAATAACAGGAACATTGATATCTGATGGAGGAAGTAAACTTTATGAGAAAAGTTCTTATACCCATTTAGATGGTAACTATAACTTTAAAAGATTGTTAAACGATTGGGCAGATGTACAAATTGGAGCTTCTTACCGTGAATATAACCCAAACTCTAAAGGAACTTTATTTAATGATAAAGAAGAAAAAGTTAGTATAGAGGAGTATGGAGTTTATACACAAATTCAAAAAAAGTTTTTTGAAGAAAGATTAAAGTTGACAGGGTCTATTCGTTATGATGAATCAGATAATTTTGAAGGGAATTACTCTCCTAGATTAGCTGTAAATTATGCGTTAGGGGAAGAGAAGAATCATGTTTTAAGAGCATCATACCAAACAGGTTTCCGTAACCCAAGTATACAAGAACAATATATGTTTTTTGATTCTCAAGTAAAAACTAATGTAGGAGCAATAGGAGATAATTTAAGTCGTATTTCTTATCCAGATAGTTTCTTTATAAGATGGGATGATCAACAAAACCAATACGTTTACGATACTAGAACAGTAACAGGAGGTGAGATTCTTGAAAACTCATTATTAACCAGAAGTGTTTATTATGATGAAGCTACATATAATGGAGGCACCTATATCGAATCTCAATATGATGAGTTAGTACCTGAAGTAGTAAAAACAATTGAGTTAGGATATAGAAGTATGTTCCGTTTAAATAACGAAACAAATGTAGATGTAGATATAAATGCTTTTTACAGTACACATGATAATTTTGTGTTTTTCCAAGACGTAACAGTACCTAATGCAGGTAAAGTATACCCTTATGGAAATAGAAAAGCAACGGAAGCTGAGCTAGAAGAACCACAAAACAAGTATGGATTTATTAGAGATGGTGTAGTTATATTAGATGAGGAAGCTAATCAGGCTTTTAGTTCAGGATTAGTAAGAGATTTTACAATAACTACAAATGCAAACTCACAAGTAGAGTCTTACGGTTTTGGCTTAGGAATGCACACTAAATTATTTAGCAATTTTGATTTTGGTCTTAACTATAACTTTATTGACTTTAAATATGAGGATAAAGATTATGGTTTATTTGAACCTAACTTTAACACACCAAAACATACAGTAAAGGCTCAGTTTGGTAACGAAAACCTTTTTAATAATTTTGGTTTTGGAGTAAGTGCAAGATGGCAAGATAAATACAGATGGGTTTCTACCTTTGTAAAAGGAAATGTTGCTGAAAGAACAGTAATTGATGCACAGTTAAACTATAGAATTCCATCAATTAAGTCTAGAATTAAAGTTGGAGGAACAAACTTATTTGGAAAAGAGTATTATGTTGCTCCAGGATCAGGAAAAATAGGTCAATTATACTATATATCTTGGATTATCAATAACTAAGATATTTTATTATTCTTAATAAATTATAAAGATAAAAGCAGTATAAAGTTTAAACTTTATACTGCTTTTTGAATTAAGAGACAAATGTTAAAAGTTTAATTTTAGTAAGAAATTGGGAGTTGTACCTAATGAATAACGTGCATATTTATTAGCACTATTATTTTCTACCCTATAATAATTATTAAGAGTATTTCGGGTATTAAATAAGTTCCATACTGAAACTCCAACATCTACATTTATCTTATCGGTTATTTGCTTTTTGTACATAGCAGAAGCGTCAGCTCTTAAGTAATTATCAATTTTACTGCTATTAGCTGTATCAAAATTAATCTTATCATTAGTAATTTCACTTCCAAAAATAGGCTGAGTTGTAGGTTTTCCAGAAGTATAATTTAACCCCAAAGAAATATTGAAATACTCGTTAGAATAAGTACTTCCTAATGTAACAGTGTGAGTGATATCAAAATTACTAGGAAATTTTTTCTCTACTAAATTATCAAAAGAATACGTGTTTTTAATAAAAGAATAACTTAACCAAGTGTTCAGATTTTTAAAGTTTTTTCTCAATAAAAAATCAATCCCTAGAGCGTTATAACTCCCTTTATTTTTACTAAACTCATATTTAGTGGTGAAACTTTGACTTTGAGTGGTAATGCCGTCAATAGCCTTGTAATAACCTGTAGCGTCGAGAAGCCATTGTTTCTTTTTATAAGTAAAACCTACAGAGGCTTGTTTACTTCTTATTATAGGAATACTATCATTGTCAGATAGCTGCCATCTACGTTTTTCAATTCCTAAGAAATCATTTTGAAAATTTATTATTTGAGAAACATTTTGATGTTTAAATTCTCCTAAAACTTCTACAGAAAAAGTATCATTTATTTTCTTATGAATATTTAACCGGGGTTCTATGAAAGTTTCTTTAAACTTCTCAATATAATTAACACGTACTCCTGGTTTTATTATAATATTGGCATTTGAGTTTTGATATTGTGTTTGTCCAAACACAGCATGTTCTCTAATAACGTTGGAATATAGTCTTACAAACCTGGGGTTATCAACATCATTAAGGTTGGTAATTTGTGTTTCAGTAAAACTATAACCACTATTGTATTTCCAGCTATTATTGGTATAGTTACCTTCTAGTTTTATGCCTGTTTCAGAAACAATATTCTCTTGTAAAAAACGCTGACTATCTAAAATATTTGCATTAATAGCTTGAAGTGTATAATCAGTCTCATAAATATTTAAGGTTGTGCTAAATTTAGAGTTCCATTTTCGGCGATAATTAATACCACTAGCAATACTTTTTTGTGATAAACTACTTTGTTTGGTTTCTATTGAGTTGCTTACAACAGCTGTTTCATCAAAAGTTAGGCTGTTATCAATTAAAATAAAATTTACCCGAATAAAGTCTTTATCGCTGGGAGTATATAACCATCGTAAAGAAGTGTCGTAAAAATTAAACTCTTGGTTTGAGTTGGTAACATTTTTCTCGTTGTTTTCTATTTCGGTACTTTGTGTAACACGTTTAAAGTAATTGTGATATGTTGGGGTTTTTATCCAGTCGTCAATGGATCTTCTAGCAGCAAGTTGAAGTGAAGACTTTTTACCTAGTGGGATATCGGTAAAAATATTAGCATTTATAAAATTAATACTAAAACTTCCTGTAAAAGCTGTTTGTAATATATCTTCAGTTTTCATGTGTATGGTGCCTGAAACACCATTAGAATAAGACGCAGAAGTACCATTAGTAATCACTTGAACATTTTGTGTGATCTTTGGATTAAAACTAGAAATTAACCCAAAAAAGTGTCCTGTTTGATACATTTTTATATCATCCCATAAAATAAGGTTTTGATCATGAGAACCACCTCTTATAGTTATGTTTGAAACTGTTTCATCAACACTTTGAATGCCCGGTAAAGCTTGAACAGTTTGTAGTACATCAGTTTCTATCAATCCTGGAAGTAGTGTGAATTTAGAAAAATCAATAACGGTATTACCATTAATGGTTTTATCAATCCCTTTTACTAAATATCCGTTAATGGTAACATCAGGAATTAGTTCTTGATGTTCTCTCAAATACAATACGTTACAGTTTTTAGAAAACAAGTCACTTGATAATTTTTTAATTGTGTGATATCCAATAAACCGAATGCTTACTGTTTCTGAAGTTCTCCTAACTTTAAGCTCAAAAAAACCATTATTATCAGTTGTTGTATAGTTAGTTTCAGCTTTAATAGTAGCTCCAATTAAAGCAGTATTTGTAGTAGCATCCTTTAAATAACCACAAATTTTTACTGAAGATGAAACTGCAATTATTTGAGTGTTTAAACGTGTAAAAATAAGATCTGTTTGATCTTCTAATTCTTTAAGTTTTTCTTTTAGACTCAATTTTTTAGGAATAGAAGACACCAATATATTATTGATTGAATTACTATTATAATTGAATTGAATATTGTGTGTATTGGCAATTTGTTTTAATACTTTTTTAAGAGGTATTTTCTCTGTAACTATTTGTGCTTGAAAGCCAAAAGAAAAAGACCAGAAGAATATTAAAAAAAAGAAAAAATTATTGTTATTCATTCCAAATAATGATCTGTTTCTTATTTTTAATTTCGTAAGATAAATTAAAAGGATGAGTAATAGATTTTAGTGCGCTGTCTAGGTTGTTGTTTGTAAATGCGCCTGTAAACTTCATTTGATCATCACCTGTAAGGTTAATATGTATTTTGACGTTATATTGCTGTTCGAGTTCAAAAACGACATCAGTAAACAATACATCTTCAAAAATACTCATGTTTTTTAGCCATTTTGGTTGAGCTAAAACAGTTTGAGTATGCTGTTCAGTTCCTCTAACTATAATAAGTTCTTTTCCAGCTGGTAGTTTTGTAATTTTATTTTTATAATTAACCTTTACTAGTCCTTCGTAACAAGAAACTTTAAAAATGCTATCTCTATCAAGTACATTAAATTCAGTTCCTAAAACACTAACAATTCCATTAGAAGTTTTAACATCGAAACGCATCCCTTTTTCTACATCAAAGTATGCTTCACCATTTAATAGTAAGCTCCTTTGCTTTTTCCATGTACTAGCATTGTATTTAAGACTAGAAAGCTCATTTAATTCTACAATAGAATTATCAGGTAGCACAACGGTTTTGTTTTCACTATATTTAGTTTGAAAATACTCAGACTTTTTATTATTAAAAAAGTAGAAAACACCTAAGCTAATAATAACGATTGCTGCAATTTTATAAATTAGTGTCAACCAGCTTGCTGAGGTTATAGTTTTTTTATCAGATAAACGATTTTCTAAAACTTCAAAAGCTGGGATGGAAATATGTTTATCAGCTTTAAAGCGCTGACTTTCTTCAATAATTTCTTCATAGAGCTTAGCTTCCTTTAGTGCGTTAAAGGCTGCTTGTTCTTCTTTAGTTAACTCGTTACGTAACCATTTTTGTATTAAATAATCCTTCTCCATGAGTGATTGCCTGTATTAATAAAACACTTTACTTTGAGAAAATCCCAAAACTTTTATTTAAAATCGCCTAATTGATCTTTTAATTTTTTAAATGCCGAATAAATCCTATGTTCGGCAACCTTTTTGGTAACCCCCAAAATTTCTCCTATTTCTTTATGAGTCTTACCTTCTATTTTACTCAACATAAAAGCTGCACGTTCTTCTTCCTTTAAATTTGATAGTGCTTTTTCATAACGCTGTAAAAACTCTTTTTTACGAAGTATAAACTCAGGTGACTCGTTGGTGTAATCCTTTGGTTTTATTTCTTGATGTTTAAAAACCACCTTCTGATGTTTTACCGCATTTAACATTAAGTTATTAGCTACAGTATAAAGAAAAGATTTGGCTTTTTCAGGAAGTACTTTTGCACAGTTTTCCCATAACTTTATAAAAGCATCCTGAGTTTTGTCGCTAGGGTTTAAAGTATTTCCATATTTATAGTAAAGGAAATTACTCAATTCTTGGGCATACTTTTCATAAAGTAACGAAAACCTTTTTTTATCACAAATGTTATTATGTAGAGGCTTAGACAAATTAAAATAAGTTTTTTAGGTTTAGAAAGGTATAAAAAAAAATTTTCGGGATATTAAAGAAGTTAGTTGTTTTATAATAAAGGCAATTGCAATAATAAGTTAAACTAAAACAAATAAATTACCCTGAAATTATGAAACTTTTAAAATCCACCCTATTAGTATTAAGTATTATACTATTTCTATCTTCATGTAGAACAGAAGAGATTCAAATTATAGATCCACCAATACAAAATGCCCTTGCAGCAAACTCTAAAGTAGCTAACTTAATGAAAAGTACCGTTACAAAAGATGGTTCTGACGATAATATTATAGATGGTGCTAGTTGTTTAAGCGTAAAATTACCAGTAACAGTTACCGTAAATTCAAAAGAAATAACGGTAAATGATGAAGATGGTTATGAAGAAATTGAAGATCTTTTTGATCTTTTTGATGATGATGTTGATTCTATTGTTATTTCTTATCCTATTGAAGTAATACTAAGTGATTATACTGTAAAAACGGTTAATTCTGACGAAGAATTAGAAGCTTTAGCACAAAACTGTAAAGGAGATAATGAAGAAGATGATGATATTGAATGTCTAGATTTTTACTACCCACTTACAGCATCTGTATTCGATTCTAATTACGAACTAGTACTTACAATCAAAGTTAATAATGATGAAGAGATGCATGAGTTAATTGAAGATTTAGAAGACTACACTGCTGTAACCATTAATTTCCCTTTTAAAGTGATTTTAAATGGTGATACTTATGTGTATATAAACAATATGCAAGAATTAGAAGAAGCTATTGAAGCAGCAAAAAACAGTTGTGACGAAGATGATGATAATGATTATAATGATGATGATTGTGATGATTGTTCTATAGAAGCAGTAAAAGAAATATTTGCAAATTGTAATGAATGGATAGTAGAGAAATTATACATCAACGAGCAATATCTTACAGAGGAGTTTAAAATGTTTGTTTTTTCTTTCACAGAAAATGGTGTAATTAAAGTAAATAATAACGGAAATATTTCAGAAGGAACCTGGGAAGCATCAGGTAGTGAAAACGATATTAAATTTACAATAAATATCCCCGATTATCCAGATTTCAATGCAATGTGGTACTTACATGAAGTCAAAGAAGATTCAGGGGAAGTAAGTATACGTTTATTACTTGAAGGAAACCATCTTCGTTTTAAAAGTCAATGCTCTATTGTAAAAGATGAATTAAGTGATATTTTATTAGCTGATGGAAGTGTATGGGCAGTTGAAAGCTATAAAAATAATGGAGTAGACGAAACAGAAAATTATGCAAATTATCAACTTTATTTTTATTCAGATAATATTGTTAAAGCAAAAAAAGATGGAGTTATTATTGAAGGTACCTGGGAAGTATCGAGTGATGCTAATGTGTTAGCATTAAATTTTTCTGATGCTCCTGTAAATGAATTTAATAAAGAATGGGCAGTTGCTACAACTTCTGAAACAGAGGTGGTTTTAGAAGCAAATGATAGAAGGTTGGTTATAAAACGTGTCAATTAAAGGAAGCCATATTCCTTTTGTTGATTTTGATTGGGAAAAACGAGCTAATTAATTAGCTCGTTTTTTTATTTAATAATTCATACTTAATTGAATACGTTTTCTTGTAGCATCAACTTCTAATACTTTAACTTGAACGTGTTGATGCAAGCTTACATGCTCATTTACATCTTTAACAAAAGTATCAGATAGATTAGAAACATGCACTAAACCACTTTCTTTAATTCCAATATCAACAAAACAACCAAAATTGGTAATGTTGTTTACAATGCCTGGAAGTATCATACCTTCTTTTACATCATCAATCGTTTTAATATGTTCGTTAAAGCTAAAAGCTTTGGCTTTTTCACGAGGATCTAACCCTGGTTTTTCCAATTCTTTTACAATATCCTGTAGTGTAGGTAGTCCGTAAGAATCAGTTACGTATTGTTGTAATTTAATTTGTTTTAATGCAGAAGAGTTTCCAATTAAATCATCTACTTTTTTACCAGCATCTTTTGCTATTTGTTTTACTAATGCATAGCGTTCAGGGTGTACTGCTGAATCATCTAAAGAATTGTCACTATTTTTTACCCTAAGAAACCCAGCTGATTGTTCAAAAGCTTTTCCTCCCAAGCGAGGCACTTTTTTAATAGCGGTTCTGTTAGTAAAAGCACCATGTTCATTTCGGTAATTCACGATGTTTTCTGCTAGCTTAGGACCAATACCTGAAACATAACTCAATAAAGAAGCACTAGCTGTATTAACATTTACACCAACTTTGTTTACACAGTGTTCAACTACGGTATCTAACGATTTTTTTAGTTGTGTTTGATCTACATCGTGTTGATATTGCCCAACGCCGATTGATTTAGCTTCAATTTTAACCAATTCAGCTAAAGGATCAGCTAATCGACGTCCGATTGAAACTGCACCACGAACTGTTACATCATAATTAGGAAATTCATCTCGTGCAATTTTTGAAGCAGAATAAATAGAAGCTCCTGCTTCACTTACTACAAATACTTCTACAGGATTTTTAAAATACACACGTTTCACTAATTGCTCTGTTTCTCTGGAAGCAGTTCCATTACCAATCGCAATAGCTTCGATTTTATAAGCATCGGCTAAAGAGCTAATTTTATTCATTGCTTCTTTAGATTGATGTTGAGGAGCATGAGGGAAAATAGTTTCGTTATGTAGTAAATCTCCTTGAGCACTTAAACACACTACTTTACAACCTGTTCTAAATCCAGGGTCAATGGCTAAAATTCGTTTTTCACCCAAAGGTGACCCTAATAGTAATTGTTGTAAGTTTTTAGTAAATACTTTGATAGCACTTTCGTCAGCTTTCTCTTTGGCAAGAGACAAAGCTTCATTAGATAAAGCAGGAAAAAGTAAACGTTTATAAGCGTCAGCAATTGCTATTTCAATTTGTTCAGCACATTCGTTGTGTGAGCGAATAATTCTGTCTTCTATTTTTTGAAGCGTTCGTTCATCATCAATAATAATCTTAACACGAATAAAACCTTCTTTTTCGGCACGTAAAATAGCTAATAATCGGTGAGAAGGAATACGACTTAGGTTTTCTTCCCAATCAAAATAATCTTTAAATTTTTGAGCTGCTTCCTCGTCTTTTTTAGTTTTGATAATCTTGGTTGCAATGGTAGCAAAACGTTCTAATTGGTAACGAATGTTATTACGGATATCAGTTCGTTCATTAATCCATTCCGCAATAATATGACGAGCGCCTTCTAAAGCTTTTTCTTCAGATTCAACTTCGTTATTTATATATTTTGAAGCCGTGTAGTCTAAATCGTTTACACGTTGACTCATAATCATTTTCGCCAAAGGTTCTAAGCCATTTTTACGAGCGGTTTCTGCTTTAGTTTTACGTTTCTTTTTATAGGGAAGGTAAATGTCTTCTAAAGTGGTTAAATCTTCAGTTTTTTCAATTTTAGCTTTCAACTCGTCTGTTAAAGCATCTTGTTCTTCAATAGCTTTTAAAATGGCTGCCTTTCGTTTTTCTAAGGCTTCAAATTGCTCTTTAAGTTGAACTATTTGTCCAATTTCAACTTCATCTAAATTACCTGTTTTTTCTTTTCGGTAACGGGCTATAAAAGGAACTGTACAATCCTCGTTTAATAATTCAATCGTATTTTGAATTGATTTTTGTGAAATTTGAGTACGAGAGGTTATATATGAGATGAGTTGCATTGAAAGTTATTTTAAATAAAAAAAACTCGCATGAATAGCGAGGTTTCAAATATAGTAAAAGGTTAATTTATCTTGTGAATTTTCTTAAGTGATATGTTTTGTCACTAGGGGTATAATCACTTCTGATATAAAAATCTTTATATTTAAAAATAGTGTAACCAATATCACTTTTTTTAGGAGTGCTTTTTATTTTTTGACAAGTCTCTCTGTCTTATTTATTAGAATCAATATTTAATATTTTTTTAGCTACAATATATTTTCCGTCTTGGGTAATCCCTTCTATAAAAAGAAGGATGTTTGTATTAGCAGGGTTGTGTATTTTAAAACTTAAATTTCCTTCATTGTCTAACATAACATTAGGAATCCAGTTTATTACACCATATTCTTTGTAAAAAGAAGTGTTGTAAGTCGTGTATTTAGGAGTGTAAAACTTTTTGTTACTTGAAAAGGTTAATGGAAAATCAAACTTCCTATTATTGTCAATTTTTCTTTTTATGTTTGAAGTTTTTCGAGTGTAAATTTTTAAAACTCCATTAGATCCACGCATGCCCTCACCAAATCCATGTCGATTTGCAATCAGATAATCTATGTCATCCATACTGAAATGATGTAAAAAGTCAAGATTTGACTGAATCACATCGTCTAAGTAAACGGTTGGAGGAGCGGAGCTGAAAGATGATTTTCCTGAACTTTTACTTAAAATAAATTGCCCCATATATTCAGTAACTGTAAAACCCATTACATATGAAGTGATATAGTTAGATAATCTTAAATTAAACCTTCTATGAGAGTCATCTATTAAATAAATATCACCCCAATTTTTAGATTGAATCTTATCGATTCTTTGTTGTCTTAAATTTACATTAATAATGGCTTCGTCTAGGTTTTGATATTCATCAAGATTAGAGTATGAAAAAGGGCTAGTCTTAAACTCATAAGAATAATAACTGTTTTTGGGAGGTAAAGATGTTTTTAAATAGTTATTAATTAAAGGAATTTTATTAGGAGAAAATTGAACATATAAATTAGGTTTAATTAGTTTCCCCTTTTTATTTAGTACACTTAATTTTAAAGATTCTTCTTCTAATGGATACAAGCCGTCTTCAATAAAATACTTTTTATTTTCTTGGATGTTTATAATACTTGGATTACTAAGCTTTAATGGAGAAATAAAAAATTCAGAGTTATTAATATTGTTTTTATTTACTTTAATGGTAATACCATTTTCAAAAGCAAATCGACTTGAAGTGTTGTTTTCAAAAATAGAGTTCCAATCATAACTACTCCAACCTTGAGTGAGGAGTAAATTGTCTAAATGATATTTCTTTTTTCTATTAATATTAGTGAAATAATACCCCGCATTTTCTACATATCCTTTAACATATGGTTGTAGGTGTGTGTAAGAAATTATATTATGGTTTTTTTGATAAGCTTTAGTTTCTTTTGGTAGTACAGATACACTTAGGTGTAAATCGTTTTTAGTATTGTAAGATGGTTGAGAAAAGGGAACGTTAATTTGTAAAGAATCTTCTTTTCTTGAAAACTTAGCCTCCTCTAAACTTAACGTTTCAATACCTTTATAATTAAAAAATAGACGTTCTAAAATAGGATTGTTGTTCTCGTCAAAAAGAGTAAAAATATTTATACCAGGAAGTAAGTTTTTTTGATCAATTATTTTAATAAAACCAGTTTTGTTAAATTTAACTACACCTTCTTTTATAATATCTCCATTATGTATAATTAATTTAAAAGGTTTGTTTTTAATGTTTTTTAATGTTTCTTGATTTGTATTTAATTCTACAAGAACTTTGTTGTTTACTTGGCTTAGTTTAATCGAAACTCCTTTGCTTTTAGCTCCTGTAATAGTGTGTTTGTATTCTTTATCTAAATGAGTAATTTTAACTATGTAATTTTGTTTCGTCTTTGGAAGTAAAGAAAAATTACAAATACCTACAAAATTTGTTTTAAAAGTGGCAATAGAGGTGTTGTTAGAATCGTATACTTCGCCTACAACATTCGGAATACCATATCCGTTATTATCCTTTATAGTAACTCCTACTTTGGTTTTTATATTATTAACAAAGTGACCTCCTTCGGGTAAAAATTGGGCATCTATTGAGTTGGAAAGAGTACTTCTTTTTAAGTAAGATTTTTTTTCTGGATCTATAACTTTAAAAGATTCAATAAAAGCATTGGGCTCATTAAAGTTTTTCATCCAGTTTGTATATGCTTTAAAAGTATATTTTCCACTAGAAAAAAGACTGTCGATTCCAAACGAGTTATATGCAATTCCTCGATTAACTTTAATTAATTTGCTCTTAATAATTTGGTTGTTTTCATCTGTAATAACACAATACAGGTTTTTAGTTAAGAGTGAAGGTGTTTTTTTAGCTTTATCAATTATATAACTACAAAATCCCAAAGTTTCTCCTTTTATGTAGGTAGATTTATTAAGTTGAGAATAGGCTAGTTCTCTATATTCAGAAGCATAGTTTTGAAAATTATTGATTATTAAATTGCTTTTTTGTTTTTGTGCAAAGGAGAAGGTTTTAATAAAAAGGAGATTAATAAATAAAAATAATTTAAAGATTTTGATTAGCTTTTTTTTGTAGAATATGACTTCAGTTTTCATGTAATTTTTTTAGCAATGAATTCAGAATTCTTCAAAAATGATGCCTTAAATTAAGTGTGTTATAAGATAAATTTGAAATTTAATGAAGCTGTAGCTTTAAAATGCTTTATGATAGATAAGTAAGGGGTTAAAATTTCTTTAATAAAGATATAAAAAAAACAAAACCTCACTTTTTAGCAAGGTTTTGTATATGTAAATAAAAAGAGATTTCGTTTTTAAGCAATAAACTCTCCGTTGTTTACCTTTTCTGAAGGTTGCACAAAGGCTAATTTACCATCAGGAGTATCTGTCATTAAAATCATTCCTTGGCTTTCTACACCACGTAATTTTCTTGGAGCTAAATTACATAGTACAGATACTTGCTGCCCCACGATATCTTCCGGTTTAAAGCTTTCAGCAATTCCAGAAACAATAGTACGTGTGTCAATGCCTACATCTACGGTAAGTTTTAGTAGTTTTTTTGTTTTAGCTACTTTTTCAGCTGCAACAATAGTCCCTATTCGAATATCCATTTTAGTAAAATCATCAAATTCAATAGTATCCTTTTGAGGTTCTACTACCTTATTCTCAGCTTCGTTAGCTTTTTTTGTAGCTTCTAATTTATCTAACTGTGCTTGAATTGCAGTGTCTTCAATTTTAGAAAACAATAATTCAGCTTTATTAATTTGATGATCAGCAGGTAATAAAATATCTTTTTCAGCAATATCATTCCAAGAAAGATTGTCGTCAATATTTAAAATTGACTTTAATTTACCTGAGGTAAACGGTAAAAACGGTTCTGATACTACTGCTAAACCTGCTGCGATTTGCAAGGCAATATTCATAATGGTTTTGGTTCGCTCTTCATCAACCTTAATTACCTTCCATGGTTCCTCATCAGCTAAATATTTGTTACCTAAGCGAGCTAAATTCATCATTTCTTGAGAAGCCTCTCTAAAACGATAACGTTCTATAGATTTAGCAATTATATCAGGGAACTGTTTTAATTGTTCTAAGGTATCTTTATCAACTTCTGATAAATCACCAGCTTCAGGAATTACTCCGTTGTAGTATTTGTTTGTTAATACTACCACACGATTGATGAAATTTCCAAAAATAGCAACTAACTCGTTATTGTTTTTTGCTTGAAAATCTTTCCAAGTAAAATCGTTGTCTTTATTTTCAGGAGCATTGGCTGTTAAGGTATAACGCAATACATCTTGCTGATTAGGAAACTCTTCTAAATATTCATGTAACCAAACCGCCCAGTTTTTAGAAGTCGATAGCTTATTTCCTTCTAAATTTAAGAACTCATTTGCAGGTACATTATCTGGTAGAATAAAGTCGCCATGTGCCTTTAGCATTGCAGGGAAAATGATACAGTGAAATACAATATTATCTTTACCAATAAAGTGGACTAATTTAGTGTCGTCTTTTTTCCAATAATCTTCCCAGTTTTTACCTTCTCGTTCTGCCCATTCTTTAGTAGAAGAGATGTAACCAATAGGAGCGTCGAACCATACATATAATACTTTTCCATCAGCACCTTCCACAGGTACAGGAATACCCCAATCTAAATCACGGGTTACCGCACGCGGACGTAAACCGTCATCAATCCAAGATTTACATTGTCCTAATACATTTGGTTTCCAGTCATTTTTATGGCTTTCTAAAATCCATTCACGTAAAAAAGCTTCATGTTTATCTAATGGTAAAAACCAGTGTTTAGTTTCTTTTAAGGTAGGAACATTTCCAGTAATAGCTGATTTAGGATTAATTAAATCAGTAGCATTATGACTTGTACCACATTTTTCACATTGGTCTCCATAACTTTCTTCGTTTCCACACTTAGGGCATGTACCAATCACAAAACGATCTGCTAAAAACTGATTTGCTTCTTCGTCATATAGTTGTTGGGTAACTTCTTCAGTAAACTCACCATCGTTGTATAACTTCGTGAAGAAATCAGAAGCTGTTTTATGATGGATTTCAGCCGAGGTACGAGAATAGTTATCGAAAGAAATACCGAAATCTTCAAATGATTTTTTGATAATTCCGTTATACTTATCAATAATATCTTGTGGAGAAACACCTTCTTTTTTAGCACGCATAGGTATCGCAACTCCGTGTTCATCAGAACCACAAATATATGCTACGTCTTTTCCTTTTTGACGCAGATAACGCGCATAAATATCTCCAGGAACATATACACCTGCTAAATGTCCAATATGGATTGGTCCATTTGTATAAGGTAATGCTGCTGTAATTGTATATCTTTTTGGTGTACTCATGTTTTTTTCTACTAAAATTAAAGCGCAAAAGTACGAAAAAGCAATTTTTTATACTGTTATAAATTAGGTACATTTGATGGATTTTAAACCTTTAAGATCAAGAAAAGAGACTTGTTTATGGAAAAAAGAATTTTCATCTTATTTTTTTTACTGATAATTACATCAGTCTATGCGCAAAATGAAATTATGAAGTTAACCACACCACCATACTTGCAAAAAGGAGATACTATTGCAATTCTTGCTCCTGCTGGAATTTTAAAAAACCGTAAACCTACTATTGATAAAGCTAAAAAATTAGCAGAAAGCTGGGGGTTGAGAGTAGTATATGGTAAATATATGTTTAATCAGAATGATCATTTTGCTGGTACTGATGAAGAGCGATGTCAAGATTTTCAAGATGCATTGGATAATCCTAGTATTAAGGCAATTTGGAGTGCACGTGGAGGATATGGTTCTGTGAGAATTTTGGACAAGTTAGATTTTACTGAGTTTAAAAAGCATCCTAAATGGGTTATTGGTTATTCTGATATTACAGCGTTTCATAATCATATTCATAACTTAGGAGTGGAAACCTTACATGCTATGATGGCTACAAGTATGGAAGAGAGTTCTGAAGATATAGTAGAAACTATTGCAACTTTTAAAAAAGCATTATTTGGAGAAAAATTACGTTATGAGATTCCTGCTTCAAAAAAGAATAGGATAGGAGAGGTTTCAGGAGAGTTAGTTGGAGGTAACATAGCTATTTTGGCTTCTATGTTAGGCTCAGACAGTCAACTTTCCACAGATGGAAAAATTTTGTTTATAGAAGAAATAGGTGAATATAAATATTCAATCGATAGAATGTTGCAAAGCTTAAAACGGGCTGGATATTTCACAAAAGTTAAAGCGATTGTTGTTGGTGATATGACTAAAATTAAGAGAAATACAACACCATGGGGAAGCTCGATAGAACAGTTAATTTTAGAGGTTGTTCCTAAAGATATTCCTGTGCTATTTAATTTTCCTGCAGGTCACGAACCAGATAATAGAGCATTGATAATGGGTAGAGAAGTTAAATTATCGATAAGTAAGGATAAGCAGTGTTTGTTAGAGTTTAATTAGTTGTTTTTTGTTTTACATGTGTTTATTCCTAATAACTTATATAAAGGACAAAAGTTTACCAAACTAGTAACTAAAAGTATAATTGCTAGTACAAGTAAGATATTACCAAAAATTCCTGTAATAAATTCAAAGTAAGACAGCGCAGCTATAATTAGAGCGATTAAAGTTCTAATAGCTTTATCGGTGTTTCCCATGTTTTTTTTCATGATAAAAAGATTTAAGGTTACTCAAATATAAGTTTTTAAATGGCACAACACAATGAACTTGGTAAGAAAGGAGAGCAATTAGCAATGGATTATCTTGTTGAGAATGGGTATACTATTGTTGAAAAAAACTACCGATTTCAAAAAGCTGAGGTTGATATTATTGCTCAAAAGGAAGAAACTTTAGCTGTTGTAGAAGTTAAAACAAGATCAACAGCTTACTTTGGAAACCCACAAGATTTTGTAAATCCGAAGAAAATAAAACTATTAGTAACTGCTATTGATGATTATGTTACAAAAAATGATTTAGATGTAGAGATTCGGTTTGATATTATTGCTGTTGTTAAACAACGAAGCGAGTTTGTAATAAAACATATTGAAGATGCATTTTTGTACTTTTAAAAAGAAAAGCCCAACAAATTTGTTGGGCTTTTCTTTATATTGTTGTTAAAAGTAAATTATTTGTTGTCACCATTAAAATACTTTTCTACATCTTCTTCATGATCAGGCATTGCAATAATGTTCTTATCTTTATCTAATATAAAATAAGAAGGTGTACCAAGTAAGTTATACTTTTTAACTGTTTCGTTATCGAATTTATATTCAGGATGCGTTCCAATAGCATTATGCCATCCAGGTAAGTTTTTAACAAACTCATCCCATTCGTTTTCTTCATTTTCAATACCAAAAGAAACTACAGATACTTCTTTATGAGTCTGCATAAACTTATAAAGTTCAGGAATTTCTTTTACACAGTGTGGACAACCAGTACTCCAGAATACTAGTAAATACTTATTACCATCGTTTAATGTTGATAATTTATATTCTTGACCATCTTCTTCCCAAGAAAAATCAGGAGCTACTCTACCTACAGTTGCAAGTAATATATCCAGTTTTTCCTTCTTAAAATCGGCGTCTTGATCTTTTGCAGGAAGTTTGTCGTAATATTCAGCAAACATCCAATCCACAGCAGGTCCGTTACGCTTATCAGTAAGTGCACTAATTAAATAATCAATTACTGCTTTTTCTAATTTGTCAGAAGAAATTTTCTTCATAACGTTGGTAATAGATTCCTTAATAAGTTTTTGTTGAACTTTTTTATCTTCAGAATAGTTTAAATAGAAAACATAATCGTTAATTCTATCAATTAAAAAAGAAGAGTTGTATAAATCATCGCTTTTAAAGTCAATGTACTCAAAAAAGTTTTCACTAGTAGCAGATAAATAATCTTGTAAATTATTGTGAGGATTGTATGAATTATATCGGCGTGAAGCTTTTATAAAACTATTTACTAACATTCCTTGAGATTTATTTTCATAAATCTCTTGCACGTCTTCAAGTTCTTTAAGCTCTTTTTTATAAGCTTTTTTCGCATCTCTTGATTCTGTTTCTATATAAGAAGCTTGTAAAGAATCTATCTTTTTTTGTACAGCGTTATATGCTTGTAAGTATTCACTATATAGTTTGTTTTCTCTAGAGCTGGTAAAAAGAACTGATTGATCAGGGTATCTTGGGTTGAAAACGAATTCAACATTTTCTTTATTGAAGAAAAAATCAACAAAGCCAGCACCAGTATTTCTATAAGTAGCTCTGTAGGCTCCAGAAGTTGCTGTGTTAGGTAGTTCAAAACTAAACTTTCCTAAAACTTGTTTTTCACCACTTATTGCAACAGTGTCAAACTTAATTGTAGTATTCGCAAGGAACTTTTGCTTTGCACCTTCAATTTTATATAAAATAACCCAGTCTCCTTTATCTGGAGGGGTCATAGTACCTTTAACAGTGTACTGAGCATTTACAAGTGATGTGGTGAATATTAATAGAGCCAGTAATTTTTTCATCATAATATTTTAAAGGGTTATTAATAAGGTTTTAAAACTAGTCATTTACGAACTTCTATCCAAGAAGTGTACCACTTTTATTTTTTCTTACGTATTTTACAAACGATTTTTTAATTATTTGAAAACATGAACTTTAAAGAACAAATATTTTGGGTAACTGGCGCTTCTTCAGGAATTGGTAAATCTCTAGCTGTTGCGTTATCTAATTATGGAGCAAAGTTAATTATATCTTCAAGAAATGAAAGCTTTTTAAGAGAAGTGAAAAAACTTTGTAAAGTTCCTGAAAAAGTTATGATTCTGCCTCTAGATTTAGAAGATTATGAAAACCTTACAAATAAGGTAACCGAAGCTATTTCATTTTTTGGGAGAGTTGATGTTTTAGTAAATAACGGAGGGATAAGTCAACGATCGTTAGTAAAAGATACTTCAATAAAAGTAGATAAACGTTTAATGGATATTAATTATTTAGGAACAGTGTCATTAACAAAAGCTTTACTACCTCATTTTATTGAAAATAAATCGGGACACTTTGTTGTAACTACAAGTATTGTTGGAAAAATAGGAACTCCATTACGTTCTACTTACGCTGCTACCAAACATGCTTTGCATGGTTTTTTTGATAGTTTGAGAGCAGAGCATTACGAAGATAATATTGCTGTTACGTTAGTTTGCCCAGGGTTTGTAACTACGAATGTGTCAAAAAATGCACTGACAGGAAATGGTACTCCACAAAATACTATGGATACAGCCACAGCAAATGGAATACATCCAGATAGGTTTGCCGAGACGATGTTAAAAGCTATAAAAAATAGAAAAGAAGAAGTTTATATTGCAGGAGCAAAGGAAAAACTAGGTGTATATACCAAGCGCTTTTTTCCTAAGTTGTTATCAAAAATGATTAGGAAGTTAAGTGTTACCTAATCAAAAAAGTTAATTACTTCAAAATAATTAATGATAGCTTCTTTCATTAAAACCGATTGTTCACCAGGTCTTAAGTTAGGTAATTCAGTTAGTGTTTTATAATGGGGCCATCCATCATTATCAAAAAAATCGAATTCATAGTATCCGTATGGTTCTAATAATTTACAAATAGCAATATGCATAAGGTTGACTTTTTCATCCTTTTTAAACTTACGATGTCCTTGCCCTAATTCTTGAACACCAATTAAGTAGATGATTCCGTCAATATTCAGTTCATCTCCATCTGCAAATTGTTGTGATAACTGAGTTATTACAAAATCCCATTTTTCTTTTAAATTGGTTTCTTTTGTCATTTGTGTTTTTTGAAAAAGCAAAGATACAAATGAGTTATGTATATTTGAGCATAGATTTTATAGTAGAACGCTTTTATATTTATGAATACTTTTGATATTATTATTGCTGCATTACTACTTTTTGGCTTTGTAAGAGGTTTAATGAAAGGGTTGTTTGTAGAGGTTGCTTCTTTAGTTGCTTTGGTTGCAGGAGTTTATGGAGCTATCCATTTTTCATACTTTATTGGAGATTGGTTAAAAGACAGTGTTACTTGGGATGAAAAGTATATTTCTTTAGCGGCTTTTGCAGGAACTTTTGTGGTAATAATTGTAGCGATAGCACTATTAGGAAAAATTTTAACCAAAATAGCTGATTTTGCTGCTTTAGGAATTTTGAACAAAATTTTAGGTGGTGTTTTCGGAGCTTTAAAAATCGGATTAATTTTAAGTGTAATTTTTATTTTCTTCGGAAAAATGAATGATACTATTCCATTTGTAAAGGAGGAAAGCCTAGAAGAGTCTATTTTATTTAAACCGGTAAAAAAGATTGCTCCAACAATTTTTCCTTCAATTATAAAAGACGAGGATGAGCAAGAGGATAATAATAGTGAAGAGGTAAATCTAACAATATAAAAAAAGCGGATAATTTTTTATCCGCTTTTTTTAGTCTAAATGATAAATTTCCATAATATCTTCTAAAATATGCTCAAAATCGATATTTAAATCGATGAGGTTACCTGTTTTAATATCAAAAACCCAACCATGTACTTTTAAACCTCTATCTCTGTAAGCTTTTTGTACAGCGGCAGTTTTAATGAGGTTAACACATTGCTCTTGCACGTTTAAATCTACCAAACGATCGTAGCGGGCATTTTCGTCTTTTATCTTATTTAATTCATCTTTGTGTAAGCGATATACATCTCTAATGTAACGTAACCATGGGTTTAATAGGCCTAAATCAGCAGATTGCATTGCGGCTTTAACTCCACCACAAGAATAGTGACCACAAACAACAATATGGTTTACTTTTAAATGTTCAACAGCATATTCAATTACTGAAGCGGAATTTAAATCAATTGCAGGTACCATATTAGCAATGTTTCTATGTACAAAAACTTCACCAGGACTTGAACCCATCAAATCTTCTGCGGAAACTCTACTATCAGAACAACCTATATATAACAAGTCAGGACTTTGTCCTTCATTTAATTTTTTAAAGTAATCTTTATTGGTAGAGAGTTTGTTTTTTACCCACTCTTTATTGTTTTCAAAAATTTTAGATAGATTCATTAGTATTAAAATTGTTTGTTAGAAGAATCTTTTACTCTTGCTTTTTTTGTTTAAGCAAGACAACTTCCGAAGTTAATAAAAAAAGAGAACCTAAAACTAAATTTAGATTCTCTTTATAATAATTATAGGTTGTACTCTTTATTCATAAAAAGTAACAGAACCGTCTTTGATATCATACATAGCTCCAACAATCATAATTTCACCGTTTTTATGCATTTCTGCTAATACGTCGCTTTCATTTAAGATTCTATCAATAGTTAATTGTACGTTTTTTTCGGCAACATTATTTACAAATTCTAAATTAGAAGAGTTTCTCAAGCTTTCATCTTTAGGTTCTGTTACAGCTTCTACAGCTGGTTTAATTTTACCTAACATTTTAGTTAAGTTACCTAATTGAGCATTATCACAAGCTCCTTTAACTGCTCCACAACTAGTGTGTCCTAAGACAACAATTAATTTGGTGCCAGCTAATTTACAAGCAAACTCCATGCTACCTAAAATGTCTTCGTTTACAAAGTTACCAGCAATTCTTGCACTAAAAATATCTCCTAAACCTTGGTCGAAAACTAATTCAGCAGAAACTCTTGAATCGATACAGCTTAAAATTGTAGCAAAAGGGAATTGTCCTTCTCTCGTATCGTTAACTTGTTCTAATAAATTACGATTAGCTTTTAAGTTGTTTTGAAATCTTTGGTTTCCTTCTTTTAAGTATTGTAATGACTTTTCAGGAGTCATTGTAGCTTGAGTTTCTTTAGTGTGCGCTTTCATTGTATATATTTTTATAAGTTATGTTATATCGTTTTTATTATTACAAACAATACAAGTTTAAGAATATTGTTTGTAAAGTATTTTAAGGTTTTACGCTGCTTTAGGTCTAAGTTTAAAGAATTTAATAAAGCTTTCAGGGTTTTCTACAACACCGCGTTCTGAAATAAGTTTAATATTGATGTTTTTTTCTTTTGCTTTGAATGCAAAATCCTCTAAAATTTCAATAATATCATTATCTAAGTATCTAGTTTTTCTTACATCTAATTCTAAATGAGTGTCTTCAGGTAAACTATCTAACTCTTTTAAAATAGCTCCTTTATTAAAGAAAGTTACTTCTTCAGCAAGTGTCATTTTTATTTTATGTACACCATTACTTTTATCTTCAATATGTAAAAAGTGAGAGTTTTGGTAGCTTTTTATTAAGATAACAAAAACTCCTACTGCTAATCCTAAAGAAATTCCTGTAAGTAAATCGGTGAAAACAATACCTAAAACAGTTACAATAAAAGGAACAAATTGTTTCCATCCTAAAGAAAACATTTGTTTAAATAAGCTAGGTTTTGCTAACTTGTAGCCAACAACTAATAGTATTGCTGCTAAAACAGATAAAGGTATTTTATTTAATAAGGTAGGAATTAAAATAACTGATAGTAGTAATAATACCCCGTGAATAATTGCTGACATTTTAGATTTACCTCCTGATTGAATATTGGCAGAACTTCTAACAATTACTTGAGTAATAGGTAAACCTCCGATTAAACCAGATAAGATATTTCCTGTTCCTTGTGCTAATAATTCTCTATTTGTTGGAGTTACATTTTTATCTGGATCTAATTTATCTGTAGCTTCAACACAAAGTAAAGTTTCTAAACTAGCTACTAATGCAATTGTAAACGCAGTTACCCAAACTTCATAGTTTGTAATAGCGCTAAAGTCAGGGAATGTAAATTGTGTTAAGAAAGAATCGAAACTTTCAGGAATTGGTACACTTACCAAATGAGAAGCTTGTATTGCTAATGTTTCATTTCCTTGTGTTACTGTAAAAAATATAATTCCTGTTACTACAGCTACTAAAGGTCCTTGAATTAATTGGAATATTTTTCCTTTTTTACTTAAAACTTTATCCCAAAGAATTAAAATAGCTAACCCAATAAAACCAATAACCATTGATCCTATGGTAATATTATCAGTTATACTTAAAATAGCTGAAAAAGTGTTTTCACCTGAAGGTTCTATAAAGCTATCTGCTCCTTCTGGTTCAGCATCATATCCGAAGAAATGAGGAATTTGTTTTAAAATTATAATAATACCAATACCGGTAAGCATTCCTTTAATTACTGATGAAGGAAAGTAGTAACCAATAACTCCAGCTTTAAGAACACCAAAAAGTATTTGAATAATACCTCCTAATACAACAGCTACTAAGAAGTTTTCATAACCACCTAAGGCACCAATAGCAGTTAATACAATGGCAGCTAAACCAGCTGCAGGGCCACTAACTCCAATTTTAGAACCACTTAAGGCTCCGACAACAGTACCCCCTATAATTCCAGCAATTACACCTGAAAAAAGAGGAGCTCCACTAGCTAAAGCAATACCTAAACATAAAGGTAAGGCAACAAAGAATACAACAATACTAGCGGGTAAGTCGCTTTTAATAGTTTTAAACATAATATATGCGTTTGTTTAGACTCCAAATAAAAATTTAGAGCGTATTTAATTTAAATGATTGATTTTAATAAGAGAAACTCAAAATGTCTCAATGAAGCAATGGTGTTATTGCTGCGTATTGAAATATTTTTCCAGGTTTTCTATTTGAGACCTCTAGTAGGAGGTACTTACTTAAATATTATTAAGCAGTAAAAAACTCAGGAGGTGGGGTAAGAATTTTTGGGTATTGTGAAACGTAGTTTTTAGATAGAAAACTAACGTTTTTCTTTTTTTGGATTTTCTTATATAAAAAAGAAGTATAATCTTCATTAGGGTGAGCTTTTAGTTCAGCTACCTTAACGTGTTTAGTGTTTTCTTCTTCTTCACTAAGGTTTAAGAAAATAGTAATATCTTGATCTTTATCAACCAACGTAATTATCGAAGGCGTAACAATAATGCTCGCAAACAGTACGAAAAAAAAGATGGCAATTTTAGATTTCAATATTTTTTTATTTATTTAGAGGCAAAAGTAGTTAATTTTTTAACGCTAAAATGTTATAGTTCTTTTAAAATTTTGGATTTAACCCATCCGACTTTACCATCAGCAAGCTTTATTTTTTTCCAATTATCTACCGAATCTAGCACATTAACCTTGGTTCCTTCGTGTAATGTGAAAATCTCATTTGAGCTATCTGTAGGTTCATTATTAACAGAAACTTCTTCAATGTAAATAATAGCTTCAGTAGTGTTTTTAGCTTGATTGTATTGTGTATATGTAATAACTAAAGAGATACTTAAAAGTAAAAATGATAAAATACTAGTTGTAAAGTAAGTTCTTTTTTTACTTGGTGTATAGGCAAAGTAAAAGAGTAAAAATAAAATAGAGGCAATAAAAGAAAGTACAATGGTAATTACAGCCCAAGTGTTATAGGTAAACTTTTGTAAGTAGCTTTTATTGAATTTTTGAAAAACTGATTTTGGTAATGCCTCAATTCTATCAAGAGTTAAGCGTCTTGCTATAATTAAGTTGTTTTTTGCATCTTCATTTAAAGGGTTTAACTGTAATGCTTTCTCATAATTATAAATTGCAGGAGCTATTTTATTAAGCTTGTAGTAACAATTACCCAAGTTGTAATATACTTCGGAGGATGCTAGATTTTCATCTTCTATTTGCTCGTATAGTTTAATAGCTTCTTCATAATTACCTTCTTTGTATAAAGAATTAGCGTTTGAAAATAAATCGTTGGCATTTTGTGCTAACGTAATTGTTGACACAAATAAGAATAAATATATAATTAGCTTTCTCATTATAACTGTCTATCTAATTGCGTTATTACTTGTTTTGCTTTTTCATATTCCTCTTTCATTTGCACATTAGTAATTGGAGTGTATCTAGCAAAATCACAATCGTTAAATACTTCAATAAAATTATTAATGGTTTCTTTATTAACGTTTTTGTTAGCTAATAAATCAGTAATTTTTTCACGACTTATGTCAGATGTTTCCACACCTAGTTTTGCTTTTAAGTAATTATGTAATGCTCTTTCTAGAGCTTCATAAAAAGCTTCTTTATTACCTAATTGCTTTTGTGCTTCTGATAAGTATTTCTTAGCAAGCTTGTCTGCTTTTCGTAGTTTGTTTCCTAGCACATCGCTATCACGTTCTTCTTTCTTCTTCTGAATAACGATTCCAACGGGAATTGCTAAAATAGGAAGTAGCAAAAGAATATAAAATAGGGTCGATTTAAAGAAATCATCTGTTTTTATAGGTTGTAAATTAGTATTTGTTTGAATATACCTAAAGTCACTACCTGTAACTTTTATATCTTGCTTGACTACTGTATTAGCATCAGAGTTTGTTGGAACTTCTTTTCCTTCTAAAACATCAACGTATAAATCATCTGTAGTGATGGTTTGGTATACTTTTTCTTTAGGGTTAAAGTAAGAAAAGCTAGTTTTTGGAATTCTATATTTTCCTTTAAACTCAGGAACAACAGTGTAGTTATCAGTAATGGAACCAGATAATCCAGTTCCAGTAATACGAACGTTTTCTTTTCTTTCTGGTTGATAAACTTCTAGTTCTTTAGGAGTTTCAATTTTTGGAAGTTCAAAAAGTTTTAAATTTCCTTTACCATTTACCGAAACTTTAATTTGTGATGATTCATTTGATTTTAAGGTATTTTTACTTAAAGAAACATCAAAAGAAAATTCACCAACAGCTCCTGTGAAGTCTTCTGGTTTGTTCTTGAGAGGTAAAGCCTGAGCGTTAACAATCTTCTTAGCAGAAGAAAACTCTTTACGAACTTGACGTGTAATTACATTTCCGAAAAAGTCAGCTCTTCCGGTAGGAACTGCCACAATTATATCCATTTTCATAGGATCGATTGTCAGTTTTCCAGAAGTTGTAGGAATTAATAAGGCTTTATGTAGAACAGCGTAACGATAATTCTCTCCATTATAGGTGCCTGTTTTAACTGGCATTCCGTTACGTTTAATTTCTTGATTCCAGAAACCGTTATACTGTGGGGCTTCGGTTATTGCATTGTCGTAAATACCAACATTATCGCTAAAATATAATCGATATTCTACATAAATTCCCTCGCCAACATAAGGTTTAGATTTAGAAATTTCAGCAACTAAATGAATATTTTGCTCAGCAATATAACTAGGGTCATTTGGGTTTTTGGGAATGTCAACAGCATCTAAAACAATAATTTTAACGGGATTTGATTTTATTGTTTTTCCATCAATTTCAATACTGGCTGAAGGGATGTTAAATTCTCCTTTTCTTTTAGGTTGCAGTATGAAAGTATATGATTGATTAAAAGAGACTTTACCGTTAATCCAGGATTGACTTACTGATTGACTAGGACCACCAACTATTTTAAAATTTGTGAAGTTAGGAGCTTCAAAATTATCTGCTCCTTGTTTGTTGATTGAAAACTCAACACGTAACCGTTGGTTTACACCCAATTTGTTTTTACTAACGGTAGCCGTTAATGCAGCGTCTTGCGCATTAATGGTTAATGTTATAAAACTAACTAATAACGATATGTATATTTTCAACTTCATGTTATTTTTCAAAAATGTCTAAAAATAAATAAGATTTTAAAAACTGTAAAATTACCAGTCTTTTTCTTGTTTTACTTTTCTTCCTTTTGATTTTTTCGCATTCATTTTTTTCTGCGTCTTGTTTTCCTCATTATTTAAACTCTCTAAAAGTTGTTTCATTTGTTCAGGAGTCATTTTACCTTGAGGCTTTTGATTTTGTTTGTCTTTTTGGTCTTGATTAGGTTTTTGTTGATTTTTTTGATCGTCATTTTTCTGATCTTGTTTGTCATCTTTTTTATCCTTATCGTCGCCTTTCTGATCTTTATTTTTGTCGTTCTTTTTGTCTTTGTCGTTTTGTTTTTGTTGATCTTTATTTTTGTCTTTGTTTTTATCCTTGTTGTCCTTCTGGTTTTGTTGTTGCTTTTTAACTTCTTTTTGAGCAACAGCTAAATTATAACGTGTTTCATCGTCATTCGGATTTCTACGTAAGGAATTTTTAAAGGCTTCAACAGCTTGTTCATATTGCTTTTGTTCCATCATAGCATTACCTATGTTGTGATAAGCTTCAGCCTGAGCCATTTTGTCTTTTGAAGTCTCAGTAGTTACTTTAAACTGTTCTATAGCTTCTTTGTATTTCTTTTCTTGGTATAAAGTATTACCAAAATTATAACTTGCTTTTTCGTACTTGCTGTTCTTACCTAAAGCTTTTCGGTAGGCAATAGCAGCATCACTAAACTTTTGTTTATTGTATAGTTTGTTTCCTTCTCGTAACAAAGCACGTGCTTCACGTTGTAGTTTAAGTGTGTCTTGTTGCGCATTTGCCATTGCAGAAACTGCAAAAACTAGAATGAATATTAAATTTTGTAAACTTTTCATACTACACTTTAAGATTCTTCGTTAAACAAATCTACTTTCTTCAACCATTTGGTTTTCTTATCGAACAAAAACATATCTAAAATTAAAAACAGCAGTCCAATTCCTACAAACCATTGAAATTGGTCTTTATAATCAGAAAATTGTTTTGTCTCAAATTCATTTTTTTGTGCATTTCCAATAATCTTCTCAATGGCTTCTACTGGATTTTCAGTTTTATTACCATCAAAATATTGTCCGTCAGAAGCATCAGCAACTCCTTGTAAAACATCAGGCTTTCTTTGGGTAATTACTGTTTCTCCCATTCTGTCTTTTTTATAACCAATAAGCGCGCCATTTAATTTAATAGGAATTGGGCCTCCTTTTTCAGTTCCTACACCTACCGTGTAAACTTTTACTCCTTCGTTGGCGATATTTTGAGCAACTTGTTTAGTTTCTTCTTGGTGATCTTCACCATCAGAAATAATTATTAAAAAACGATTAGTTTGCTCATCGTTATCGTAATAAGTGTTTGCTAGATTTAAAGCTTCATTAATAGCTGTTCCTTGACTTGAAACCATATCTGGATTAGCGTTTTGCAAAAACATTTTTGCTGCAGCATGGTCAGTGGTAATAGGTAGTAAAGGATAAGCGTTACCTGCATAGATAATAATACCAACTCTATCACTTCCTAACTTATCAATAGTTTTAGATATAATTTGTTTTGCTTTTTCTAATCTGTTAGGAGCAATATCTTCAGCTAACATACTTTTAGAAACATCTAATGCAAACACTACATCAACACCTTCTCTTTTAACGGTTTTTAGTTTTGTTCCCATTTTAGGGTTAACTAATGACAGAATTAAAAATGATAATCCTACTAAAAAGAAAACAAGTTTTAATACTGATTTAAAGGTTGATGTGTTTGGTGCTATTTTAGATAAAAGAGCTGGATTAGCAAACTTTTTTTGAGTTCGTTTTTTCCACCATAAAACTAATAGGAAAACCACAATTATTACAGGAATAATTGCAAAAAGATAAAAATATATTGGTTCTTCTAATTTGTACATCTTGCTTAAATAAAACTTTTAAATACTGTGTTTTTTAGGGTGAATTCTAAGAGTAAAAATATTCCTGCTAGAAGAACCAAAAAACGATATTTTTCAGAGTAATTATAATATTTAAACTCTTCGATTTTAGTTTTTTCTAACTTATCAATCTCGTCATAAATTTCTTTCAACTTAGTGTTGTTAGTTGCTCTAAAATATTTACCACCAGTTTCGTTGGCAATATGTTTTAGTAAATCTTCGTCAATTTCTACTTGTTGGTTTTTAAATGAAATTTTCCCTGTTCTTGGGTCTTTAGCCCAAGGAAAAGGAGCCATTCCGTTAGTTCCAATACCAATAGTATAAACCTTAATACCGTTTCCCTTTGCTAAATCAGTAGCAGTTTTAGGATCAACAAAACCAGCATTATTTACACCGTCTGTCAATAAGATAATAACTTTACTTTTGGCTTTACTATCCTTTAGTCTGTTAACCGCAGAACCTAAGCCCATACCTATAGCTGTTCCTCCTTCTAGTTGTCCCCATTTAATTTCTGAAATGGTTCTTTTTACAATAGATTTATCACTAGTTATCGGAGTTTGTGTAAAACTTTCTCCTGCATAAACTACAATACCAATACGATCATTTGGACGTCGGCTTATAAAGTCAGTTGCAACTCTTTTTAAAGCTTCCAGACGGTTTGGTTTAAGGTCTTTTGCTAACATACTGGCTGAAACATCAACAGCCATTACAATATCAATTCCTCGATTCGTCTTAGTTTTTTTACTAACAGCTACATTTCTAGGGCGTGCCAAAGCAACTATTAAGCAGGTTAAAGCTAATAACCTTAAGAATTGTAGTAAAGGTTTTAGTTTAGGTAAAATTGAACCCTGTGCTTTAAAACCTTTAGTACTTGGCATTCTAAGCTGAGCACTATCTTTTTTTCGGGTATAAAAACTCCAAAAAGCTAATAAAGGAATTACTACTAGCAACCATAAAAACTCAGGACTATGAAACTCGAAATTATTCCACTTCATCATCTTCTTCTTGTTTTTTAGGTTTTAAATTGTCTATGATAAGCTTTGCATCTTTTCGATCTTCCTCTATTTCGTGCGATAAAGGCTTAGACTTTGCAAATTTTACTAAGTCAGACTCTTGTAACAGTCCCTTTAATTTGTCAATAATTTCCCTAGAGGTTTCTATTGATTTTGTGTCATTGAAGTCTTTTAAAACGTCAATTAATTCATCAGTAGTACTTTCTAAGGCAGGTACATGTAACTCTCTTTCAATATAACCTCTTATAATGTCTGTTAGTTCACTATAATATTTTTTAACCTGATTATTTTGCCATAATAGTTTTTTGTCAAGTTCCTCCAGTTTTTGTATTGCTTCTTCATAAGGAGGCAATAAAGGGATAATAACCTTTTCTTCTTGTTCTTTTTTCTTTTTGAAAACAAAGAAGTAGAGTAGTAGAGCTATAATAATAAAGGCTATTACAACCCACCAGATGTATTGTTTGAAATCGTCAAACTGATATGGTTCTCCCTTAATTCCTTTAATAGGAAATTTTTTAATTTTAGTAGTGTCAATAGGAACAGTAGCTACGTTAACTAGTAAACTATCGGTTAAATAAGCTTGGTTTCTAATAAATATTTGTTGTTGCGGAATGTAAAAAGCACCGCTATCAAAACCTGTTAAAATATATTTTCGAATGAGTTTGTTTTCAATAGTATCGATTTTGAGTGTATCGATAACCTCTAATCCTTTTAGGTTTTCTAGCTTAGGAACGATAACATTTTCAGTTTCATCAACAGATATTTTATATTGAAACTGTTCACCAATTCTGATGTTTGTTGTGTCAATTTCTGCTTTTACCTGAGGTTGTTGTGCAAAGGCAAAAGAAGTTAAAAACAAGCATATGTAAAGTAGTTTATGTTTCATTGTTTGTTCTTATCCTTTTCGTTTAAAATAACCTAACAATTTTCGTACGTAACTTTCATCAACTCTAGTATTGATAGTTCCTGCACCACTTTTGGTAAAAGTGGATTCAAAGTAATTTGTTAAACGTAAAGCGTTAGCTTTGTAGTGAGTTCTAACTGATTTTGAACTCGTATTAACCAATTGAGTTTTTCCTGTTTCAGCATCCATCATAGGAACCATTCCTAAATTAGGGATTTCCTCATCATGTTTGTCATATACACGTATACCGGTTACATCATGTTTATTACCAACAATTTTTAACGTACGTTCGTAATCATCGTCCATAAAATCAGAAAGCATGAAAACAATCGCTTTCTTTTTCATGATGTTGGATAAAAATTTGAGAGCTTCACTAATGTTAGTTTGTCTGCTTTTTGGTTGAAACTCGATAAGCTCACGAATAATTCGTAATACGTGACTTTTCCCTTTTTTAGGGGGAATATACAGTTCAACTTGATCAGAAAACAGAATTAACCCGACTTTATCGTTATTTTGAATAGCAGAAAATGCCAATGTTGCGGCAATTTCTGTTACGGTATCTTTTTTAAATTGTTCAGAAGTACCAAAAAACTCAGAACCAGAAATGTCTACTACCAACATCATGGTAAGTTCGCGTTCTTCTTCAAAAACTTTTACATAAGGTTCATTGTAGCGAGCGGTAACATTCCAATCAATAGCTCTTATATCGTCTCCATATTGATATTGACGTACTTCAGAAAAAGTCATACCTCTACCTTTAAAGGTTGAGTGATATTCACCTCCAAAAATATGATTAGACAGCCTACGTGTCTTTATTTCTATTTTTCGAACTTTTTTTAGTAACTCTTTTGTATCCATGTTTTCAATTGTCAGTTAACAGTTATCAATAATCAGTAAAGTGTTTTTGGCTGATAATTGCTCATTGATAATTGATTAAGGTACTTGTACTTCGTTAATAATAGAATTGATAATATCTATAGATGTAATGTTCTCAGCTTCTGCTTCATATGTAATACCAATTCTGTGGCGTAAAACATCATTTACTATTGCTCTAACATCTTCAGGGATCACGTATCCTCTTCGTTTGATGAAAGCATAACACTTTGCAGCTTTTGCTAAAGCGATACTACCACGAGGAGAAGATCCAAAACTGATAAGAGGCTTTAATTTCTCTAAATTATATTTTTCTGGATAACGAGTTGCGAAAACAATATCTAAGATATATTTTTCGATTTTTTCATCCATATAAACCTCATTAACTACGTTACGAGCTTTTATAATCTGATCTATAGAAATTACAGGGTTTATCTTTTGAAAACTTCCGTTTAAATTTTGACGCATAATAAGTTGCTCGTCTTGTAATTTTGGGTAGTCAATTACAGTTTTTAGCATAAAACGGTCTACCTGTGCTTCAGGAAGCGGATAAGTTCCTTCTTGTTCTACTGGGTTTTGAGTGGCCATTACCAAGAATGGTTCATCCAATTTAAAAGTTTCATCTCCAATGGTGATTTGACGTTCTTGCATTGCTTCTAATAAAGCAGACTGTACTTTAGCAGGAGCACGGTTAATCTCATCAGCTAATACAAAGTTGGCAAAAATAGGTCCCTTTTTAATAGAGAAATCATTTTCTTTTACATTGTATATCATAGTACCTACCACATCAGCAGGTAATAAATCTGGAGTAAACTGAATACGACTAAAGCTTCCGTCAACTGCTTTTGAAAGTGTGTTAATGGCTAAGGTTTTTGCCAGTCCAGGGACACCTTCTAATAAGATATGTCCATTTCCTAAAAGTCCAATTAGTAATCGCTCAATCATGTGTTTTTGACCCACAATTACTTTATTCATTTCTGTAGTTAATAAATCTACAAAAGCACTTTCTCTTTCTATTTTTTCATTGATGGCTCTTACATCTATATCCATAGTAATTGAAATAAATTAGAATTTATATGTAACAAAGCTACAATAATAGTGTTTTTTTAGTTGTTAAAAGTTGGTTAAACCTTGTATTTACAAGTAGCAAGGTGTTGTGTTTTAAAGTTTAGTTTTTGATAAGTGTCTTTACTTGATTGAAAATAAGTTGTTTATAATTTGCTTTTGTAAATAAAAAAAATGAAATTTAGCTTCTACTAACTTTAAACTTAAATTTTATGAAAAAAATGTCATTTAGCAAAACACTGCTAATTAACGCACTTATTTTCTTGTTTTCTAGTTTTATTTACGGGCAAACAATAAAAGGGAAAATAGTGGGCGTAAATGGAGAAAGTATTCCTTTTGCCAACATTATAGAAAAAGGAACAACAAATGGAACCACTTCTAATGAGAATGGTGAATTTAGTTTAAATGTAAAAAAACTTCCGACGATAGTTACAATATCTTCTTTAGGGTTTGTTACTATAGAAAAAAACGTAGTCAATACAAATACTTTTTTACAAGTAACATTACGAGAAGATTCAGATGTTTTAGAAGAGGTGGTAATTTCGGGTTTAGCATCTACAGTAAAAAGAAAAAATTTAGCAAATTCTGTAGCTACTATTTCTGCTGAAAAACTAGCAGGGGTAGCTCCTCCACAAACACTAGATGGTGCTTTGGCAGGGAAGTTTACAGGAGCTGTGATAACCTCAAATTCAGGAGCGCCAGGAGGAGGGCTGTCTGTAAAGCTAAGAGGTATAACATCAATAAATGGTAATTCCCAGCCTTTATATATTATTGACGGTGTTTATGTTGATAATAGTAGTATTTCTTCAGGAGGACTAAATACAGTTTCTCAAGCTTCAACTGGTGGTAATGCCTCTTCTCAGGATAATGCTACTAACAGGATTGCAGATATTAACCCTAATGATATAGAGAGTATAGAAATATTGAAAGGAGCTTCTGCTTCAGCTATCTATGGATCGAGGGGGGCTGCTGGAGTTGTAATAATAACAACTAAATCAGGAAAAACTGGAAAAGCCAGAGTAAATTTTTCACAATCTGTAGGGTTTAATGAAATAATTAATCTACAAGGACAAAGAAAATGGACAGAAGAATTAGTTGAGTCTCAGTTTCCAGGAGAAGGGGTGCTTTATACAGCAGCAAAAAATGCAGGAAGATTAAGAGATTATGAAAAAGAGTTATTTGGAGAAAAAGGAATAATAACAAAGACTAATTTAAGTTTGTCGGGAGGGTCTGAAAAAACAACTTACTTTGCAGGTTTTTCTAGAAGTCAAGAAAATGGAATTGTAAAAAACACAGGATATGATAAGACTTCGGTAAGATTGAATTTAGGACATCAGTTAAATGAAAAAATGAAAATATCCTTATCAAGTAATTATATAAACTCTTCAGCTGACAGAGGGTTTTTTAATAATGATAATTCAGGGGCGACTGTTGGAGTGGCTCTAACAGCAACAAGACCTTGGGATTATTTATTGCCAGATGCAAATGGTAATTATCCAGATCACCCTAATAATTCTTCAAACCCTCTTCAAACAAGAGATTTAATGACAAATAATGAAAGGATTAAAAGATTCATTGTTGGAGGATCTTATGAATATGACATATATAGAAATGATAATTCAAGTTTAAAGTTTGTGGCTAAAGCAGGTACTGATCATTACACACTTACAGCTACTGTGATATTTCCCAAAGAGTTACAGTTCATGAGGCCTGATAACGGTGGGATAAATGGTCTTACTGCAATTAGTAATACTGTAAACACAAATTCAAATTACTCAGCTTTTTTGGTGCATAATTTTAATACAAAAAACGATCTAAGATTCACTACGCAAGCAGGTCTTACAAATGAACAGTTTTCTCAGAATGTAGTAAGAGTAACGGCAACGGATTTAATTGCTTCAGAAACGAATGTAGATCAAAGTGCTAATCAAAATGTTAATCAATTTAGATTAGAACAAGAAGATTTTGGATTTTATGTTCAAGAAGCTATTAATTATCAAAACAAGATAATTGCAACTTTAGGCATAAGAGGAGATAAATCAACAAATAATGGAGATCCGAACGAATTGTTTTACTATCCAAAAGCATCTTTAGCCTCTAATTTACATAATTTTAAGTTTTGGGGAGAGAAAAAAGGATTCAATAGACTGAAATTGAGAGGGGCTTATGGTGAAGCAGGAACTTTTGCGGCATTTGGTTCTCTATATACTATATATGGAAATACTTCAATAGATGGGAATGTAGGTATTGTTGTACCAATAACTAGAGGAAATGCTAAGATAAAACCAGAAAGGCAGAAGGAATTAGAAGTCGGTTTTGATGCAGGTTTTTTAAATGACAGACTGTCTTTAGAATTTACATATTATAAGAAGGATGTAGAAGACCTGTTGTTAACAGCTAATACTGAACCATCAACAGGATATACTACTGAATGGGTGAATGCAGGAGAACTTCAGAATAAAGGTTTTGAAATAGGATTGAATGCGAAGGTTTTTGATTCTGAGGATTTTACGTGGGATTCTGGAGTAAGTTGGTATAGAAATAGATCTAAAATGACTAAGTTGAATGTTCCAACATTCAATCTTGGGGGATTTGGTAATAGTTTAGGGCAGTTTCAAATTGAGGAGGGAAAAAGTGTAACTCAAATTGTAGGGACTACTGGACCAGGAACACCTGTAGTAAAATTAGGAGATGCAGAGCCAGATTTTCAAATGTCATTTAATAATACTTTAAAATATAAGAATATAAGCTTATCATTTTTATGGCACTGGAAAAAAGGAGGCGATAATATAAATTTATCTAAATTATTGTCAGATTTTGGAGGAACTAGTAATGATTATGATGAAATTACTTTAGATCCAGATGGGGTTATACCAAATGGGACTTATAGGATTAATAATGGTTTGTTTGCTGGTAATGCAAGACCTTTTGTAGAAGATGCTTCTTATCTAAGACTTAGAGAGGTAGGGTTGTATTATAGTTTTGATAAAGAAGTATTAGATAATGTTTTTAGTGGAGCGGTTTCCAGTTTAAAAATTGGCTTTTCTGGAAATAATTTAGTTAATATTTTTGATTATAATAGCTATGATCCAGAAGTGTCTAACTTTGGAGGAAATGGGCTTTCTACTGGGGTTGAGGTGACTCCTTTTCCATCTTCTAAAAGATATATGTTCCATCTATCAGCACAATTTTAATTTTAAAAAAAGTATAACAATGAAAATAGCAAAAAAAATAGGTATAGTAGCTTTAGCAATAACCTTACTAGGACTTACATCATGTCAGTTAGATGGGGGAGAAAGTTTAAATGGAGCAAGTACAGGGTCTATATCTTCGGATTTATCTAGGGGAGAGCTGCCTCAAGCTGTTTCAGGGGTTTTGTCGGATATGAGAGTTCGTCTAGCTACACAGGTTGATGTACAGAGTATATTAGGTAGAGAGTATTATTATTTTACAAATTCAGATCCAAGGTTTGAAGGTGATGTTGTTACTGGAAATTTAGACAATAACACTTTTTATACTACTGCTCCTTGGGGTGCAAGGTATGCAGCTATAAAGGATATTAATTTAGCTTTACAAGGATTGGAAAATACTACATCTGACTTTTCAGCTGAAGAAATAGCAGCTACTAGAGGGGTGTTAAATACATTAAAGGCTCACGAATTTTTAATGCTGTCAAATAATCAAGCAGGTAATGGAATACGTTTAGATGTTAGTGACCCTGATAATTTGGGACCAATTGTTGATTATACAAGTGCTTTGACAGCAATTTTTAATCTATTATCAGAAGCAGCAACGGATCTTGAAAATGGTGGTTCTGATTTTCCGTTTGAATTAGGAAGTGGATACACTGGTTTTAACACACCTTCTTCTTTTTTAAAGTTTAATAAAGCTCTCAATGCAAGAGTAGAGGCATATAGGGGAAATTACGCAAATGTCTTAACCTTATTAGCTGATTCTTTTATTGATATGAATGGAGATTTAAACCTTGGAGCATATCATACTTTTTCATTAGCAGGAGCAGATTTAGCTAATCCATTATTCATAGCATTAAATCAGGAAGCAAATGTAAGGGTTGCTCATCAAAGTTTTGTTGCTGATGCTGAGGCAAATGATAGTAGAGTTGACAAAGTTGTGTTAAGAGATAGTCCGAGAGAAGCTTCAGGTTTAATAGGGACTCATGATGTATGGATTTATCAATCTAATACTCAAAGCGTACCAATAATTAGAAATGAAGAATTAATATTGTTATATGCAGAAGCAAATATGGTTAGCTCGCCAAGTGATGCTGTAATGGCAATCAATGTCATTAGAAATGCAGCAGGATTGGCAGCGTACACAGGAGGAACTTCAGAAATGGAATTAACTAATGAAATTTTAATGCAGAGAAGATATTCTCTTTTTGGTGAAGGGCATAGATGGGTTGATATGAGAAGATTTAATAAGTTGGATGAATTACCTAACGATAGAAGTACTGATAATGTACCTTCAGCAGTACCAATACCAGCAAATGAAAATATTTAGAGTTAATATTTGAATTAATTATAAATTAAAAGGTTGAGATAGTAATATTTTTCAACCTTTTTTTTATGGTCTATTTCTTTATTGCTATAAGGTTTTTGAATAAAAACTCAATAAGTAAAAACAACAACCCAATCACTAAAAATTATATATGAGTTCATATGTAATAATAAAGCTTCTATAATAAACATATTAAAAGAATATGCTATAAGATGGTTGTAGGTAAATAAGAGATTTTAAAAGAAAAGGAGATATAGGATACTTTTATGAGGTCATAAAATAAGATTGCTTTACTGGTTTTGATAAATAGTAGTTTTTGTGTTAATGTGTTGGGAGTGATTTAATTACGGATATATTTGTTATGGAGTTTAAATATTAGTATGTTTATAATAAATTAACTTTTTTAACAAAAAAAAATAAAATAGCAATATGATTATGAAACAAAAAATGAAATTATTTGTTTGTGTTTTGTTGATGTCGTTTACATCAATGATTGGTCAGACGATAAAAGGAAAAATTACAGATACGAATGGAGCACCTTTGCCTTTTGTAAATGTAATAGAGAAAGGAACCACTAATGGTGTAACAACTGATGATAATGGAGAATATTTTTTAAAAGTAAGTCAGTTGCCTGTTATGGTTATAGTCTCTTCAGTAGGATTTAGAACGAAAGAAGTAAAAGTTACTGATAGCTCTTTTATTACAATTGTAATAGATGAATCGAGTGAGGCCTTAGAAGAGGTGGTAATTGTAGGTTCTCGTAATAAAGGTAGAGTTGCAATAGATTCTCCTGTAGCTATTGATGTGTTAGATGTTTCAAAGCTTACTCAATCAGCACCTCAAGTTACAGTGACAGAAATTCTAAATTATGCAGCACCGTCTTTTAATTCCAATCCTCAATCAATTTCAGATGGTACGGATCATATTGCGCCAGCAGCATTAAGAGGATTAGGTCCAGATCAGGTATTAGTGTTGATTAATGGGAAAAGACGTCACAAAACTGCTTTGGTAAACGTAAATGGTACTTTTGGTAGAGGTTCAGTGGGTACAGATATGACAACAATTCCATCAATTGCTATTGAAAGAATTGAAATTCTTAGAGATGGTGCAGCGGCTCAATATGGTTCTGATGCTATTGCAGGAATAATAAATATCGTCTTAAAGAAATCTACGAATAAGTTAGAAGTTAACTTAACAACAGGTGCAAATTTTACAAGTAAAAGTAGTCCTGAGAGAGATATAGACGGAGAAAAATTAAACTTAGGGTTAAATTATGGACTACCAATTGGTAAAGATGGTGGATTTATAAATTTTACTGGAAATTTTGATTTTAGAGGATGGACTAATAGAATGCAAGAATGGGAAGGTTCTATATTTAATGCTTACAACTCTATTGAAAGAGTTGCAGCAGCAGATGGGTATAATATTTCAAACCTATTAGATGATGATTTAGATGATATTTTTAATTATGCAGGTGATGCAGGAATTACATTGAATGGTACTGAAACAAAAGAAGAATTGCGAACAATCTTAGGAGCTGATGTCACTGAAGCAGAGTTGTTAGCTCGTGGCTTGAAAAGAAGTGATTTTAACATGAGAGTGGGGCAATCAAGGGTAAGAGGAGCGCAGTTTTTTGCAAACATGGAAATTCCGTTAGGAAATGAAACCTTTATTTATGGTAATGCTGGTTTAAGTTATAAGAATGGTAATGCAGCAGGTTTCTATAGATTACCAAATCAATCTAGGGCATATACTCCAGCGTATATGAACGGATTCTTACCAGAGATAAACTCTAATATTCAAGACAAATCGTATGCGGTTGGAATAAAAGGAAAGTTAGGTGATTGGAATGTAGATTTTTCAAATACATTTGGTAGAAATGAGTTCAATTATTTGATAAGTAATTCAAGTAATGCTTCTTTAGGTAATTCAACGCCTTTTGAAGCGAATTCAGGTGGGTTTTACTCAAGTGAAAATACAACAAACATTGACCTTAGTAAGTTTTACGAAGATGTAATGTCTGGTTTAAATATCGCTTTTGGAGCTGAATACCGTTTAGAAAATTATGGTATTGTAGCAGGAGAGGAAGCATCGTATGCACAATATAATACATTGGGGAATGTACATGACCCAACAGACCCTAACTCAATGGTTCCTGAAGACTTTTTTGGTAATTCAAGGCCTGGAGGTATTCAAGTGTTTCCTGGGTTTAAACCAGAAAATGAAGTAAATTCATTCAGAAACTCTATAGCTGGTTACATAGATGTAGAAGCAGATTTTACAGAGTCTTTTTTATTAAGTGGAGCTGTACGTTATGAGAATTTCTCAGATTTTGGAGGTACTTTAAATGTAAAAGTAGCATCTAGGGTAAAAGCTTCTAAAAATTTTAATTTAAGAGCTAGTTTACAAACAGGGTTTAGAGCGCCATCATTGCATCAAATATCTTACAGTTCAACCAGTACCTTGTTCGTTGATGGTATACCAAATGAAGTTGGGGTATTTTCAAATACTTCGAGAGTTGCAAGAATTTTAGGAATAGGTAAATTAAAAGAAGAAACTTCTTTTGGGTTTTCAGCAGGTTTTACAGCAAAAGTGCCAAGTGCAAACTTAAAGTTTACGGTTGATGGATATCTTATAAATATTGATGACAGAGTAATATTAACAGGGAGTTTTGATGATAATGGAGATGCTGAGCTGGAAAGATTGTTCCAACAAGCAAATGCTACACAAGCAGCATTTTTTGCAAATGCTGTAGATACTCAAACAAAAGGAGTAGATATTGTTGTAGATCACAAAGCAGATCTTTCTGATAAAATGAGGTTAACTAACACTTTAGCGTTTACATTTTCGAAAACGAATGTAGAAGGAGTGAATATTCCAGCTGCTATAGAAAACGCGGGATTGTCTGATACTTATTTTGACCCAACAAGTAGAATTTATTTAGAGTCTTCGGTTCCTACAACAAAAGGGAATTTATCACACAATTTAAGTGTTAATGACAAATGGAGTATCTTTTTAAGAAATAGTTATTTTGGAGAAGTTGAAGAAGCAACTAACAGTAACGATCCTTCTATAGATACTACTTTTGGAGGAAAAGTAATTACAGATCTTTCTTTTGGATACAACTTTAATAAGAACCTAAGTTTAACATTAGGAGCAAATAATTTATTAGATGTTTATCCAGATGAAAATGATCCTGCTTTTAGATCTAGTGGACGCTTTATCTACTCTAGACGTTCTGTACAGTTCGGAACTAATGGTAGACATTTATTTGCTAGATTACGTTTTGTGTTAGATTAAGACTGAAATAATTCATAAAAAAAGCACCTCAAAAAGGTGCTTTTTTTTTATTGTTTATATTCTTTTAAAAATAGTTTATCGTTTTCAAAAACCGCATAGGTATAATACTGAATCCAATCACCTGTATTAAAGTAAACACTGTTCTCTTTAAGTTGAATTTCTAAAGGAAGATGTCTGTGTCCAAAAACAAAATAATCGTAGTGTTTGGTTTCTAATTTACGTTTACAATATTGTACTAGCCATTCATTGTCTTCGCCTAAAAATTTAGCATCCTCATCACCAGAAATCAATTTGTTTTTAACCGACATGTATTGTCCTAATCTAACTCCTAAATCTGGATGTAGCCAACGAAACATCCATTGAAATAGCGGGAATGTAAACACTTTTTTCATACGTTTATACCCTTTGTCTCCAGGTCCTAACCCATCACCATGGCCTATTAAAAATAATTTATCGTTGATTTTAAATTCTTGAGGTGAATGAAATACAGGAATGTTTAATTCCTTTTCAAAATAATCATGCATCCATAAATCATGATTTCCAACAAAAAAGTAAATCGGAATACCACTATCTTTTATTTCAGCAAGTTTACCTAAAACACGAACAAAGCCTTTTGGAACAACAGTTTTATACTCAAACCAAAAATCGAATAAATCACCTAGAATAAAAATTGCTTCAGCATCTTTTTTAACTTCGTTTAACCATGTAACAAACTTTTGTTCACGAGGAAAACTAGCTTCAGGAGTTGGAGCTCCTAAATGTTGGTCAGAAGCAAAATAGACTTTTTTATTCTCAGAAGTATTGATTGAAATCAAATCGTAAATTTTGGTAAAAATAAGTATTTTACCTAGAGTTTACACAAACAAATTTTGGCTACATTTGTTTTCGTATTTACAAAAACTCTTGTTGATGAATCCATTTGATGATGCCTACTTTATGAGAAAAGCTTTACAAGAAGCTGAGTTAGCTTTTGATAAAGGAGAGGTTCCTGTTGGTGCAGTTATTGTTTTTAAAGATCAAATAATAGCACGAGCACATAACTTAACAGAGTTGTTAAATGATGTTACCGCACATGCTGAAATGCAAGCGTTTACTGCAGCAGCAGATTTTTTAGGTGGAAAGTATTTAAAAGACTGTACTTTGTATGTTACGCTAGAGCCTTGTCAAATGTGTGCGGGAGCGAGTTACTGGACGCAAATAGGTAAAATAGTGTACGGAGCTAGTGAACCTAAACTTGGTTTTTCTGTTTTACAAACTAAAATACATCCAAAAACAAAAGTAATATCAGGAGTTTTGGAAGAAGAGTGTAGCTTTTTGTTGAAGAAATTCTTTATTGAAAAACGCAACTTAAATTGACGATAGTCATTCCGAACTTGTTTCGAGACCTTATAAAAAGAAATTAAAACAAAGTCTGTTGTTTGGCTCCACTTTCGTGTTCCAATAACCATTTTTTACGCCAAATACCTCCTGCATATCCAGTTAGAGAGCCATCAGAACCCACAACTCTATGACAAGGTATGATAATCCAAATAGGGTTTTTACCGTTAGCAGAAGCTACCGCACGAATTGCTTTTACATCTCCTAATTGTTTGGTTTGTTCTAAATATGTTCTGGTGCTACCAAAAGGAATATGTAATAACTCATTCCAAACAGATTGTTGAAAAGCTGTTCCTTGCGGATTCAACTTTAGGTTGAACTCTTTTCTGGTACCAGTAAAATATTCATTTAGTTGAGTAACGCAATCTTGTAAACAAGTTGGAGTTTCATTTGAGGTAATTAGGCTAGTGGAAGTATCATCATTTAATACAGAAATTGATTGAATTCCGTTTTCATCACCTTCTATTTTGGCAATTCCTATAGGAGTTTTATAATATGTAGTTTGTAGGTTAAACACCAAAAATGTCTTTAGAATTCTGTGTTGTAATTTCCGAAATTTCATCGAAAGTCAATCCATAAATATCTACCAACTTATCCACAACATTAGTTATGTAGCTACTTTCATTACGTTTACCTCGGTATGGAGTAGGAGCTAGGTAAGGAGAATCGGTTTCTAAGACAATGTGTTTGATATCAATTTGATTTAAAAACTTGTCAATTTTTCCATTTTTAAATGTCGCTACACCACCAATTCCTAATTTCATGTTGTAGGAAATTGCTTTTTCAGCTTGTTCTAAAGTTCCTGTAAAACAGTGGAAAATTCCGTATAAATCGTCTCCTTTTTCTATTTCTAAAACTTCAAAAATTTCATCAAAGGCATCGCGACAATGAATTACAATAGGTAGTTTTTTCTCTTTTGCCCACTGAATTTGCGTACGGAAGGCTTCTTGTTGTTGTGGTAAAAAAGTTTTGTCCCAATACAAATCGATACCAATTTCACCAATAGCATAAAAGTCACGCTTATCCAACCACTCTTTTACATGCGCTAATTCTTCTTGGTAGTTCTCTTTTACCGAAGTAGGGTGTAAGCCCATCATTAAAAAAACATCTTCTGGATAGTTTTTTTCTAAGTCGAACATACGTTCTGTATACGAACTATCAATTGCAGGAATAAAAAAACGAGAAACACCAGCTTTTTTAGCGCGTTGTATCATTTCGTTTCTGTCTTCGTCAAACTGACTTGAATATAAGTGGGTATGTGTATCTGTAATCATTTATTGCTGTATCTTTACGAGACAAAAGTACAAGAAATGGCAAGTTTGAAAAAAGTATTACGAAAAAAGAAATATATTAAAATAAAACTCAAAAAAATGATCACAAATCATTTAGAGTTAGATGCGGAGATAAATGGTGTTAAAGGAAGGTTTATTTTAGATACAGGCGCTTCCAATTCGTGTGTTGGGTTAGATTTAATAGAGCGTTTTAAACTTGTTTCTGAAGAAAGTGAAGTGAAAGCTGCTGGAGCAGGAGCGACGGATATGGAAACACATAGGTCAGGAAACAATTCTCTTAAAATAGGGAAGTGGAAAGCGAATGATTGTGATTTAGTATTGTTTGATTTAACGCATGTAAATACGGCTTTAAAACAACATGATGCTGATGAGGTAGACGGAATTATAGGAGCAGATATTTTAGAGTTGGGGAAAGCCTTTATTGATTATAATAAGAGAGCATTGTATTTAAAGAAGCTTAAAAAGAAAAAAGTTAGAAAATTAAAAGTTCCATTTTAGAACATAAAAAATCCGTAAGACGCGTCTTACGGATTTTTTTATACTTAATAGTTTAAGTTAATTAACTTAAAACTTCTTTAATTCTCTTGATTGCCTCACGTAATTGTAATTCAGAAGCAGCATATGATAAACGAACACAGTTTGGTGCACCAAAAGCTTCACCAGTAACCGTAGCAACATTTGCTTTTTCTAACAATAACATAGAAAAATCATTTGCATCTTTAATTTCTTTTCCTTGGATTGTTTTTCCGAAGAAATCAGAAATATCAGGGAAAACATAAAAAGCCCCTTCTGGTACGTTTAATTTAAACCCATCAATTTCTCCTAACAACTGTAAAACTAAATCTCTACGTTTTTTAAACTCATCTACCATATATTGTACTTTTTCAGGAGATGCTTTTACAGCCGTAATTGCAGCGCGTTGAGCAATACAGTTAGTTCCTGAAGTAATTTGACCCTGCATTTTAGTACAAGCCTTAGCAATCCATTCAGGAGCTCCAATATAACCAATTCTCCATCCTGTCATGGCAAAAGCTTTAGCCAATCCGTTAACAGTTATGGTACGGTCGTACATGCTTTCAATAGTAGCAAAACTAAATGGTTTTGTTCCGTAGTTAATGTGCTCATATATTTCGTCAGATAAAATATAAATATCAGGATGCTTTTCTAATACTTTAGCTAATGCTCTGTATTCTTCCTCGCTATAAATTGTTCCACTTGGGTTATTTGGCGAGTTAAAGAAAATCATTTTTGTTTTTGGCGAAATAGCAGCTTCTAATTGTTCTGGAGTGATTTTGAAATCATTTTCAATAGAAGAAGGAATTTCGGTAAATTTAGCTTCACACAAAGTTGCAATTGCAGAATAGCTTACCCAATAAGGAGCTGGTAATAATACTTCATCACCAGGGTTTAATAATACCTGAGCTACGTTAGCAATAGATTGTTTTGCTCCTGTAGAAACAACTACTTGGTTTGGAGCATATGTTAAGTTATTATCACGCTTAAATTTCTCACAAATAGCTTCTTTTAACTCTACATATCCATCAACCGGAGTATATGAGTTGTAATCTTGATTAATAGCTTCAATAGCGGCATCTTTAATAAAATCAGGAGTATTAAAATCTGGTTCTCCTAAACTCAAGCTAATGATGTCTTTACCTTCAGCTTTTAATTCTCTTGCTTTAGCAGCCATTGCTAAAGTTTGCGATACTGGTAAACTTTGAATTCTGTTTGATAATGCGTTTGACATTGTGTTGTTATGTTGTATGTTGATTTATGCTAATTGCGGTTTTTTCCCTAATTCAGCTAAGTGTCTAAAGTGCTCAATAACTGCTCTACGTGTAGTATTGTATTCGTTGTAAGGAAGGTTAAATTCCATAGCAGTTTCTTTTACAATTTGAGCTAACTTATTATAATGAATATGAGAAATATTAGGGAAAATATGGTGTTCTACCTGATGGTTTAAACCACCTGTGTAAAAGTTGATAAACCAATTTCTTGGAGCAAAATTTGCTGTGGTGTATAATTGGTGAATAGCCCATGTGTTTTTCATATTACCATCTTCATCTGGTAATGGAGTTTCTGTTTTAGGAACAATATGTGCTAATTGGAAAACCACACTTAAAATGATTCCTGCAGTATAATGCATCACAAAAAATCCGATTAATACTTTCCACCAGGCAACATTCATTACTGCGATTGGCAATACTATCCAAAGAGAATAATAAATAACTTTAGAAACTACTAATTTAGTCCACTCTTTAGCTGGATTTGGAAACTCACCGTATGATAACTTACGCTTTAAATAGCTATGCATTTGTTTAAAATCGGTAGTAATTGCCCAGTTAATAGTTAACAATCCGTATAAAAAGATTGAGTAATATTTTTGGAATTTATGAATCCATAACCATTGTGTGTGTTTTGAAAAGCGGATAATTCTACCTGCATCCATATCTTCATCATGGTCTTGAATGTTTGTGTACGTATGGTGTAATACATTGTGTTGTACCTTCCAGTTGTATACATTACCAGCTAAAATATAAATACTGCTTCCAAAAAGCTTATTTACCCATTTTTTGCTTGAAAATGATTCGTGGTTGGCATCGTGCATAACATTCATTCCTACTCCGGCCATTCCAACACCCATTAAAATTGCAAGTGCTAACTTTATCCATTGCGACATGTCAACAGTTAAAATTAATATAAATGGAACGATAAACATAGCTAACATAATAATAGCTTTTGAATATAGTTTCCAGTTACCTGTACGCTTAATGTTGTTTTCTTTAAAGTAAGTGTTAACTCTTTTATTTAGAGTTCTAAAAAACTTAGCTTTGTCTATTCTTGAGAAGTTTACTGTCTTCATTTTTTGTTTGTTTGTACCGCAAAAATAAACGTTTTTGGTTCACGGTTATTGCTAAAGACTAACTTTTTAACTAGATTAATATCTTTTGCATAAAAATTAACAATACCAATTAGTTTTTTATTTTTGCAGTGGAAAAAATCACTTCATGGAACTTATAAAAAAATACTTTGACAATTTATCAGAAAAGCAGTTAGAACAATTCTCTAAGTTGCAAGAATTATACCAAGACTGGAACTTAAAAATTAATGTTGTTTCTCGTAAAGATATTGATGAGTTGTATTTACGCCACGTATTACATTCGTTAGGAATAGCAAAGGTGATGGAGTTTAAAGCAGGAGCCAAAGTAATGGATGTAGGTACTGGTGGAGGTTTTCCAGGAATTCCGTTAGCTATTTTGTTCCCAGAAACACAATTTCATTTGGTAGATTCTATTGGAAAAAAGATAAAAGTAGTGAATGAAGTTGCTGAAGGGTTAGGTTTACAGAATGTGAAAACGACACATGGGCGTGTTGAAGAAGTAGACGACACCTACGATTTTATTGTAAGTAGAGCAGTAGCACAAATGGAAACGTTTCACCGTTGGGTAAAAAATAAAGTGCACAAAAAACAAAATCATGCACTAAAAAATGGAATTTTATATTTAAAAGGTGGTGACCTTACAGAAGAACTTGCGAACTTTCCTAAAGCCACCATTTATGATTTGCCCGACTTTTTTGAAGAAGAATTCTTCGAAACCAAAAAAGTAGTGCATTTACCTATGAAATTCAAAGGTTAATTTTTTACAGTAGAAAACACATAGTGCATTTCAGCAGCAATTTGTAAACTACGCTCCAAGTATTTCTCTTTTTCAGAAGATGTACCGTCGTATAATTTAGGATCTTCATAGGTGACAGGAATTCTTTTGTCAGCACCCACTATAAAAGGACATCCTTCGTCAGCTTGTGAGCAGGTCATGATAGCACAAAATGCAGAAGTAGGATTGAACGTATCATCATATTTTTTAGAAAAACCTATTATAGAAGGGATGTTTTCTGCGTACTTTATTGCATAAATAGGGTTTGTGCCTTCAGATAATTGCTGAATTCTAAACCCGTTATCTACTAAAGTATCTACAACTGTTGCATTCATAGCGGTTGCTTCTGTTCCTCCTGAATAAGAAAGTACATTCGGAATTTGATAATAAAAAGCCATCGTTTGTGCCCATACTTGCGATAAATGACTTCTTCTTGAATTATGAGTGCAAATAAAATTCAGATTTATAACTTCTTTATTGTTCAGTTTTTCCTGAATGTAACTTACAAGAGGTTGTAAAACTTGTTTTCGCTCTTCTGAAACAGTTGGTAAACTTGAAAGAGTTTGCTGTATTTCAGTAAATAATGATGAGGTTTGTGTATTCATATTAGCAGCACCCTGAATTTGGTTCACAAACAGTTTGTTTTTGTAAATCTGATAGTTTTACTCTTGGCTTTTCTGTTGGAATTCCGCAGTTATCTTTCGCCAAACAATCCGTTTGTTTCGTAGTAAGTAAGAAGTTGGTTCCGTCAAAATTCAATCCGTATTTTCCTATGGTGTTTCCTTGGTATTCTACCTCGATTTCTAAATCAGGAATGTTTAATACTTTTTCTGATAACTCAATAATGTGAATTAATTTTTCTGGGTGTAATCTGTGATCATAATCATTTGCGTTCCATAACTGAAAATTCACTACTTCTTCATTTCTAATGGTTCCACCACAGTCGATAAAGTTTTTAGTAACCTTTCCAACTTCCGTTACATGAAAATGATTAGGAACTAGACTACCGTCAGGTAATTGAAAAGCAATAGTTTTTAATACGCTTAAATGTTGTTTGATTTCTGATAGTTTCATGGTTATAGTATTTATTGTAATATTACGATTAATGATTCCAAATTTTTTTTAGCAACAATTTTTATTGTTTGTATCAAGGTCTAAAAAAGAAGAAAGTAAGGTTTTAATTTCTTTCCAGGTTGAAGGATTAATACAATAGCAAACGCTAGTTCCTTCAATAGTTCCTTTAATAATACCAACTTTTTTTAATTCTTTTAAATGTTGCGAAATAGTAGGTTGTGCTAAGCCAATTTCATTTACCAAATCACCACAAACACAAGAATTCAATTTGAATAAGTGTTGTATAATAGCAATACGAGCTGGGTGCCCTAACACTTTCGCAATCGTAGCTAATTGATTTTGCTCTTCAGTAAATATTTCTGATTTGGTTAACCCCATTGATTAATTATTATATTGCAATATTACGATTAATAAATAAAACACCAACTGTTTTTAGTGTTATTTTTTATAAAAAGCTTAATACCAGCGTTTTTTCTTCTTTTTAGAAGCTTCTGATTTTCTTCCTTTTTTGTGTTTACTAACAGTGTTGGGTTGTTTTTTCTTCTTCGGTTTTGCTAGAGGGAATGGATGGTCTTCTACAATTTTTATAGTTCTATCCATAAATTCTTGAATTGCCTTGATGTAAGAAGTTTCATCAGCACTACATAACGAAAAAGCAATTCCAGATTTACCAGCTCTACCTGTTCTACCAATTCGGTGTACATACGTTTCAGGAATGTTTGGTAAATCTACATTAATTACAGCATCTACTTTGCTTACATCAATTCCTCTGGCAGCAACATCAGTGGCAATTAAAATATTGGCTTTGTTATTTTTGAAGTCTTCTATGGCTTGATTACGCAAGTTTTGCGATTTATCACCATGTACACTGGTTGCTTTATAACCGTTTTTTTGTAGTGTTTTTTCTAACTTGTCAACTCCAAATTTGGTACGACGAAATATAATGATGCGTCCTTTTATGGTGTTTCGTAGTAAGTGTAAACACAAGTCGACTTTGTGTTTTTTTGGGGTGTAGTATAGTAACTGACCAATGTTTTTAGAAGTGGTTTCCGCAGGTGAAATATCTACTTTTTCAGGATTACGCAACATCGATTTGGCTAAATCATTTACCTTATCAGGCATTGTAGCAGAAAACAATAAGGTTTGTTTTTTACGCGGACATAACTCTTCTATTTTCTGTACATCGTCAATAAAGCCCATGTCTAGCATTAAATCGGCCTCGTCTAACACCAATGTTTTTAGTTGTCTAACATCAATACTTCCTTGTTTGTGTAAATCGATAAAACGACCAGGAGTAGCAATTAAAATATCAACTCCTTTTGCCAATACATCTTTTTGAGGTTGTGTAGCCACACCACCATACACAACAGTACTTCTTAAATTAGTATACTTACTATATGCTTTAAAGTTTTCTTCAATTTGAATTGCCAGTTCTCGAGTAGGACTTACAATTAGTGCTTTTATCTTCTTAGCTCTTTTTTCAACATCTTCCTCTTTAGAAAGCTCTTGAATAATAGGCAACGCAAAAGCAGCTGTTTTACCTGTACCTGTTTGTGCAGCTACAATGACATCTTTTTTGTTAAGTACTAACGGAATTACTTCTTGTTGTACCAGCGTTGGTTTGTGGTGTCTTTCTTCGGTAAGTGCTTTTAAGATAGACTTGCTAAGTTGTAGGTCTGAAAACTGCATCAAATATTTTTTTGCAAAGGTAGGCTAAAAGGAATGATATTATGGGGTTTACCAATAAGTTAAAATATATCCTAACATAGCACCTCCTAAAACAATAAAAGCGCTGTTTACTTTTTTAAAATAAAAAACAGCAAGTAGACTTATGATGGCAATAACAATAGTGCGCCAATCTGTAATAGTATCTTTAGCCATTGTTATACAAACAGCAATAATTAAGGCAACGGCTGCTACATTTACAGCATCTAAAATGCTACCAATAAGCTTCGAATTCCTCATTTTAGGAATCAACGGATTTAAAACTAAAACAAAAAAGAAGGATGGTAAAAATATTCCAACAGTTGCTACCAGTGCACCCGTTATTCCATTCATTTGCCAACCAATAAAAGTAGCGGTAGATAAAACAGGACCAGGGGTTATTTGTCCTACAGCAACAGCATCTATTAGTACCTGTCTAGAAAGCCATCCGTTAGCAACCAGTTCTGCATCTAAAAAAGCAAATAACACATAACCACTTCCATATAAAATTGCACCAACTTTTAAAAAGGTCAATAAAATTTTCAGGTTGTTGGCTTGAAGCGTTTCACTTGCCTGAAATAGAAAAAAAGGAAGTATGCTGGTTAAATTAGTACGGTTTTGGTTGAAAAAATAGAGTAAAGCACCTAGTAAGCCACAACCAAACAAAGCAGCTATTTCATTAACACCTAAAAGGCAGGCAACTAAAGTGATTACCCCTAAAATAGCTAAAGATGTGTTTTTTACAGCTTTTTTACCTAATCGATAAGCAGCCATAACAATAATGGCAATTACTGCGGGTTTTATTCCGTAAATAAAGGGTTCAACTTTAGGAAGCTGACCATATTCTTGGTATAACCACGCAACTATTGATGTAATTACTACGGCAGGAAAAATAAAACAAAAACCAGCTACAATTAACCCTTTCCAACCAGCTCTTTCATGCCCGCAGTGCATGGTCATTTCAGTAGAGTTGGGTCCAGGTATTAAATTGGTAGCTCCCATTAAATCCAGAAAATGTTGCTGAGTCATCCATTTTCTTTTCTTAACAACTTCATCTTCCATCATTGCAATATGTGCGGCAGGTCCGCCAAAAGCAATACAACCTAGTTTAAAAAATAGTTTGGCGACTTCTTTAAGTTGAGTTTTTTGTGACATTTTAAAATGTTAGAAAAATAGGTTTTAGTGGTTTTTGGAGGTAAATTTAAATAAAAGTACACTGGTTAAAGCTTTTTTACACTTTTTTGACAATTGATTTACACTTTTAACGGAAGGTTGCGATAGTTTTGATGAAAACTTTAAATACGAATAGTATGAAAACCATTAAAAATAGAATTTTGTTAGTTGGGGCATTGTTAGTTATAGTACTTGTAAGCGGATTTGCTAAAAGTACTTCAACAGTTACACCAAAAGAAATAAAAGAGGTAACCGAAGTTGTAAAAAACAAGACAATTAATATGTTTGTAACACATGGTCATTGTAGCACACCGTTTGGTGGTATTGTAAACGATTTAAAAGTGGATATTCCTGTACGAATGGATGCTGGAAATCCGTTGGAAAACATGCGTATTTCGTTTGAGGTTAATCCAAACTCATTTAGAGTATGCAGAGGTGATGAGGCTGAATTAACAGCAAGAATTAAAACCAAAGGAGTGTTTATTAATGATAAGAACGACAACATAACGTTTAGAACTACGAATGTTTTTGTGATGGGGGTAGATTGGTATCAAATTAACGGAATGATGTCTATTAAAGGAGTTGAAAAAGAAGTGAAGTTTTTTGCAACAGGAATTAGAGATTCATACAAAAGCATGTCTAGCGAACTGGTATTACAAGGGCAAGTAAACTTATTAGATTGGGGGATTGATTATGATAAATTAGTAAATGGGCAATCGTCAGACGTTCCAACAAAATGGTTGTATTTGAATATGAAAATTGAGTTGAGTTAATAGAAGTAAAAAAATCCCAAAACATTCTAAAATGTTTTGGGATTTTTCGCTAAAGATTAGTATGAAAATAGCAATTATTTTGCACTGTGTTACCAATAGTTTTTTCTTTATTCTAAGTACTTTGCAATGTATTTGTTTTTCTTTTTTATAAGTGAAATTTTATATGTATTACCGTTATGTCTCAAGTCTAAAAGAAACCCATTATTGACTATTTCTATATGAGTTATTTTGTTATAAATCTTTTCATTACTTCCAGATTGAAAAAAATCAGCTTCTTTAAATTGGCTAGTTATTTTAGAATATAAATCATCTTTTATCACATTTATAAGGCTGTAAGAGTTTTTTTCTATGCTTCTAATTATGATGGGAGAATACTTAATTTGATAACAAAACTCCATATCTTCATCAGGCTTAAGAACTTTTAAAAAGTCGTTAGGTTCAGCTTTAAAAAACTCTAAATTACTACCTTTAGCAGCTTGTTTGTCTAGTTTTTTTATTTTATAAACATTTTTACCTCTAATCAAATACTCCTTGCCTTCATGCTCTATTTTAACATATTTATAAGCATCACAGGTTTCATCGTACTTTTTGCCATTAAAGTATTTGTATGTCTTCCCAATAATTTTAACATTGATTCCTGCTTTAACACTTTTTATCGGTTTAAGATTATCATCTAATAGTTTTAAATTATCACCTAATAAGACTGCTATACCTTCTTCTTTCTCAAAATGTAATTCGAGTTTTTTATCTAATGAAGATTTTTTAGGTTCTTTAGGAATACGCTTTTCAGTATTTTCATCATATGTGATTTCAAATGTTCTGGAAAAATATTTTGGTGTGTATAAGTAAGTATTAATTAACTTTCCTGATGTAAGAAAAACCTTATATTCTTTTCCGAAGATATCTTCTCGAACTTTTTTATTCTCATCAACGTTTTTAATTAGCTCTACATATTTAGGGTGAAATGCTTTTTTGTAATCTTCAAATGATAAGTTTGGATTTTCTTTAAACTTTAGGTACATGTCCTCAAAAAGAGTTTGATAAGTAAACATACCTCCTGATGAAGTAATACGTTGGTTTTTTTTATTTACATTTATTAGAGTGAATTTTAAATCTTCAACATTGGTTTTAAAATCTAATATCACTGAATTATTTAAAATATCTATAACGGTAAACTCATGATTACCAATTTTCATTAATTTACCAATATCTGATTTTTTAATTTTCAAATAATCATAACCTTTTACGAATCCACTTTCAAATTCTATTGCTCCTTTTAATTCTTCTTTTTTTATTTTAGATTTAATGTTAAAGGAGGAATTAATAGTTCTCCAATTGTAGGTGTAATTATTTCCGTTTTCAAAGCTTGAAGAAGAATGAAATCCAAACCCATGGCTGCCATTCTCTTGAATTTTTAAGATTGTGTTACCATCTACAATTTTATTTTTCTTAATTGATAATTTAAAAATATCTATCAGGTTATCACTCATAAATTCAGGAAAGTATGAGTTAAATTCTAAAATGTGATTTGAAAAGCTACCCTTCTTTATTTTAATGGTAGCATTTTTTATTAAAGTATCTAAGGCAGTTTTATATTGAGTATCAGTGTACAATTGAGTTTTCCATGGAAATTTATAATTCTCATCTATTTTTGAATTGTATTCCTGTTTTTTAAATATTTGAGAAGCAAAAGCATAAGTTAATTTTTCTACAAATTCAACTTTTTTTATTTCAACAGAATCCTTTTTTTGACCAAAAGATAGTATTGATATTAATAATAGGAGTACAGTAATTTTACTTTTCATATTCAGTTTTGATTATCGGTAACTTTTTATAAATAAGAACCTGTTTTAATTGTTTATGTTCAACGCTAGCGAAACTAGTTTAATTTTGTTTAAGAATCAACCTAAAAAATTGACTGTTCAGAAAGCGTAGTAAACTCTTCTAAAAAGCGCATTCCTCTATACGAGTTTCCTTTTTTATTCAATTTAGGGCTCCATACTGCAATCGCATACTGGTTAGGGTGTATGGCAATAATACCACCACCAACACCACTTTTTCCCGCTAATCCAACTTTAAAAGCAAACTCCCCAGATTCGTCATAAAACCCACAGGTTTGCATTAGCGCATTAATTCTTTTCGATTGACTTTTAGTCAATATTTGTTCGCCCTGTCTGGTTTGTCCGTTATTGGCTAAGAAGAAAAATAATTCAGAAAGTTGTTCGCAAGTCAATTCCAACGAGCATAAATCGAAATAGAAATCTAGCACCACTTCAGGGTCGTTGTAGATGTTTCCGTAAGACTTGATAAAATTACACAAGGCAACATTTCTGTATCCTACCGATTTTTCTGAAGCTGCAATTTTTGAAGAGTAGTCAATGTCTTTATTGATAGAAAGACTTTTAATGAAATTCAATAAATCTTCCTTCGGGTTTACCAAACTGCTAATTAAAATATCGGCAATTACGATAGCACCTGCGTTGATAAACGGATTTCTAGGAATACCGTTATCCGTTTCCAGTTGTATCAATGAGTTAAAACTATTACCAGAAGGTTCTACACCTAATCTGTCCCATATAGATTCACCAAGATGTTTATACGCCAAACAAAGTGATAATACTTTGGCGATACTTTGAATGGAGAACTTTTCTTGAAAGTTTCCTAATCCAAAATTAGTATTAGCAACTGTTGAAATATGTACGCCAAATTTTTCAGCATCAATGGTAGCCAATTCAGGAATATAGGTAGCTAACTCTCCAATATTTTCAATAGGAGTTATTTTTTGATACACGTTTTCAAGTATTTCTTTATAATTCATTGCTTGTTAAAATAAAACGAATTGATGCTAAACGAAATTAGTTGAATTCTATTTGAAAACAAATAAAAATCTTATAGAAGAAAGTAATGGGTTTAAGATTAGGCTGATTTTATATGGCTTTAATTGATTTTACTAATTCTTTAAAGTGTTTTTGTGTTTTAAGAGACGTGTCAAAAGTGTATTTCATTTCAATTAAATAGTTATAATCATTTAAATTAATTAACCGATAATGATATAGGTATCTGTCTTTTTTTTCAGCAACAAACCCAAATAAATACCCATAATCATCTTTGTCGGTTCTCATGTAATTTAGTATTTTAAAGTGTTTATTTAAATACATGTGAAGTAACTCAGCTAGTTGTTCATGATCTGGCTTTTTATCTTTAAGAAATTTATTATAAATCTTAAATTCGGGTTGAAAACTAATATTTTGAACTCTAGAATAAGTTTTTGGCAATTTGAATACTATATAATCAGAGTTTAGAACTTTGTTATATCTAACTTTTGAATCAAATACAAACTTAGAGTTAGATAAATCGATTTTTGTATTCCATTCTTTATTGATATATACTCTTTTACTACAGCTTAAAAGGAATAAAGTAAGGATGATAAAAGAAAGTGATTTCATTTTAAAAGCAATTTTATTGGCGAAAGATATTTAAAAGGGGAATAAAATTCAAACAAAAAAGCAACCTCAAAATGAGATTGCTTTTTTAATTTATATCTAAGATTCCTTGTTAGGGAATACTTTTCTTATCCTAAGAATGGGTAACGATAATCTACAGGAGAAACAAAAGTTTCTTTGATTAAACGAGGAGATACCCAACGTAATAAGTTTTGAGCAGATCCTGCTTTATCGTTTGTTCCTGAAGCTCTAGCTCCACCAAATGGTTGTTGTCCTACAACAGCACCTGTTGGCTTATCGTTTACGTAGAAGTTACCAGCACAGTTTTCTAAAGCTTTAGTAGCTTCAGCAACTGCATAACGGTCTGTAGAGAATACAGCACCAGTTAAAGCGTATTCAGAAGTTCCGTCAACTAATTTTAACGTATCAGCCCAATCTGCATCTTCGTATACATAAATAGTTACTACAGGACCGAATAATTCAGTTTCCATAGTAGTGTATTTAGGGTTGGTAGTTAAGATAACAGTTGGCTCAATAAAGTATCCTTTTGATTTATCGTAGTTACCACCAGCAAAAATCTCTGCATCAGCATCAGCTTTAGCTTGATCAATATATTTTGCTAACTTATCAAAAGAACCTTCGTGAATTACTGCAGTAATAAAGTTGCTCATGTCTTCTGGAGAACCCATTTTAAAAGAAGCGATATCTTCTTTTACGTAGTTCAATGTTTCTTCAGCTAACGATTTTGGTAAGTATACTCTTGAAGCTGCAGAACATTTTTGACCTTGGAATTCAAAAGCACCACGAGAAATACCTGTAGCTACTTGTTTTGGATTAGCAGAAGGGTGTGCAATGATAAAGTCTTTACCACCAGTTTCTCCTACAATTCTTGGGTATGTTTTGTATGTATGAATGTTTTCTCCAATCTTTTTCCACAATTCCTTAAATACATAAGTAGAACCTGTAAAGTGGATACCAGCAAAATCAGGAGAAGATAAAACTACATCAGTAATTTCAACAGGATCACCATAAATTACGTTGATAACACCGTCTGGTACACCAGCTTCTTTAAATACATCTACAATTACTTTTGCAGAGAAAATTTGGCTATCAGATGGTTTCCAAACTACAACGTTCCCCATCATTGCAGCTGATGCAGGTAAGTTTGCAGCAATTGCAGTAAAGTTAAATGGAGTAATTGCGTATACAAACCCTTCTAACGGACGGTACTCAACGCGGTTCCAAATTCCGTCATCAGAGTTTGGTTGCTCGTTGTAAATTTCAGACATGTACTCTACGTTAAAACGTAAAAAGTCGATTAACTCACATGCAGCGTCAATTTCAGCTTGGTGAACTGTTTTTGATTGAGCAATCATAGTTGCAGCGTTAATCTTTGCACGGTAAGGACCAGCAATTAACTCAGCAGCACGTAAAAAGATAGCAGCTCTTTGTTCCCATGGCATTTGTGCCCATTCAGTACGAGCTTCTAAGGCATTAGCAATAGCTTTTTCAGCATGAGATCTATCTCCAATATGATATTGTCCTACCACGTGTTGGTGATCGTGAGGAGGAGTCATATTACGAGTATTTCCAGTTCTAACTTCTTCGTTACCGATGTACATTGGTACATCTATAGATCCGTTAAAATATTCTTTGTATTGTTTAGAAACGGCTTCGCGCTCTGGAGATCCAGGAGCATATCCTTTTACCGGTTCGTTAATGGCAGTTGGTACGTGAAAAAATCCTTTTCCCATTTGTATGTTGTTTGTTGAATTAAATTTCTTTCTTTGTTATTGAAAAAGTCCAATAATGAACTTTCTTAAATGACAAAGTTACGGTTATTTTAGGAATATTTAAATGGACATAAGGCTGGAATTATATAAAACTAAAACAACATGTGTACGGTAACTTATTTACCTTTAGGGAATAATGATTTTATATTAACTTCAAATAGAGATGAAGATCCGAAACGAAAAACAATAGCGCCTAAAACGTATATTGAAGAAGGAGTGAAGTTAACGTACCCTAAAGATGAATTAGCAGGAGGAACTTGGATAGGTTTAAGTGAAAAAAACAGATTGATTTGTCTGTTGAATGGTGGGTTTACAAAACATCAAAGAGCAGAGTCGTATAGAATGAGTAGAGGGGTTATTGTAAAACAACTATTAATAGTATATAATCCTGTTGAGGTAATCAATCATTTTGACTTCTCTGGTATAGAGCCTTTTACTATTGTGTTGATTGATTGGAGTAGCAATTTACAAGCGTATGAATTAGTTTGGGATGGTGCTAAAAAGCACTTTCAACAGTTAGATGATACACCTAAAATTTGGTCTTCATCAACATTATATAATGAAGAGATGAAGCAGTTAAGAAGAGACTGGTTTGCTGAATGGTTATTGGATAATAAAGATTTTCATCAATCAGAAATCATTAATTTTCATCAAGATGAAACCAAGGGAAATCCTGAAATTTCTTTAAAAATGAAACGAACTTATGTAGAAACAGTAAGTGTAACATCTGTTATGAAAAGCGAGCAAGAACTTACCATGAGTTACTACGATTTACATGCAAATATTAACAAAATAGAGGCAGAAATCATTCGTTTGTTATAAAAGCTATTTAATACCTTTGCAAAAAAGTTTTTATGAATAAAAGATTATTATTACTATTTTCTGTAATTTCTATTTTCTTATTTACAAGTTGTTTTGAGTTTGTTGAAGAGGTAACTTTTAATGAAGATGGTTCAGGAAATGCTGTACTTACCATTAACTTAAGTAAAAGTAAAACTAAGCTAGCCTCTATAATGCTACTTGATAGTATAAACGGTTATAAAGTACCTTCAAAAGTAACCATAAGAAAAAAAGTACAAGAAATAGTAGCTAAGATTAAAGGAACGAAGGGGGTTCATAATGTAAAAAACACGTTAAATTTTGATGAGTTTATTGTAACAGTTTCGTGTGATTTTGATAACGTGGAAGCTTTAAATGAAGTAATAGCTAATTTTAGCTCTAAAAAGCATATAGAAGCTATCAAAAGAAACAAACATTTTACGTTTGACGAAAAGAGTAAAACATTTACAAGAAGTCATCATTTCGATTTAGGAAAAGAGTTTAGGAAAACAAAAAACCAAGATCGTAAGGTGTTTGAAACAGCAACTTATACAAGTGTTTATAGGTTTGAGTCACCGATAAAATCTACAGAGAATAATCAAGCAAGAATATCAAAAAGCAAAAAAGCTATTATGTTGCATTTACAAGCACAAGACATTATAGCAAACAAGCAAACAATCAAAAATAAAATACAATTAGAGAACTAAATTTAGGATGAAAAAAATTATTGCTACACTACTGTTATTAAACACATATACAGCTATACAGGCTCAGCTATTAGAGTCTAAAATACCTAACAATGTAGATGTGTTAGTTTCTGCAAATGCAGAAAACTTATTTAAGTTGATAAAAGTATCAGATATTGACAAAAGTGCTATTGGAAAAGAGATTTTAAAAGATTTAAATAGAAGGAGAGAAGAAGATAAAGTGTCTTCAGTAGCTAACGCTGGTATAGACATTAAATCAAACGCTTATTATTTTTTCAGTAAAACTGATAGTATTTCATATCATAACTTTTACGTTGAGTTGAAAGATAAAGAGTTGTTTGAGTCAATGTTAAGTAAACGAAATAAGAAGAAGATAAGAAGAATGGAGGGCTACAATATTATTGAAGGACGTAGCGATATTAGAATTTGGAATGAGAATTATCTTTTGTTAGTACATGGAGATGTATCTAGAGGGTATTTTTCAACTCATAAAGAACGTTTAGATAAACTTAAAGAGGAAAAGGAGTACGGTTATTCATTTAGAAAAAGAATAGGTAAAGGTTGGACAAAAAAGTATGTGCTAGACTTATTTAATAAAAATGTTATCAGTTCTATTGCTTCTAATACTAAGTTTCAAAAGAGTAAAAAGAAAAATGCATCAGCAACACTTTGGGTTCGTAACTATGGTATGTTAATGACAGATTTATTTAAATCTTTTGGTAGTTCTTTGTACCCTTTATATGCAGATGTAGGAGATCAAAATATTTATGGGGTTGAAGAAGTGACTGCTAATTTGTTTTTTGATAAAAACGATGCAAGAATTTTATTAGATATGTCGGTTAGTCCTGATATGAAGAAATCTTTTAAAAAGATCTATAATAAAAGAATGAGTCGTAATCTAGTAAATAGCTTTGATCACGATAAAGCATTAGCATTTTGGAGTATTTCTATTGATACTGAAGAAACATTAAAGCAATATCCAGAATTATTGAACAAGATGTACGGAGGTATTTTGCCTAAATTTCAAGAAGAAATGGAAATTGTAGGAGATTTATTTTCTTTAGTTATAGATGAAGAAGCTATTGGAAGACTAATTACAGGTGATGCTCTTTTAGTGTTAAACGATTTTTCTAAAAAAGAAGTAGAGTATACTACTTACAAGTACGATGAAGACTATAAACGTAAAGAAGTAACAAAAACTAAAGAGGAGTTTGTTCCTGATTTTACGTTAATGATTGGTTCAAAAGAAGAAGATTTATTGAATAAGTTTTTCAAATTAGGAGAAAAGCATAAGGCGGTTGAAATTGAAAATAACGTTGTAAAGTTTAAAACTAAAAAATCTGACATACCATTCAACTTATATTCGGTAGTTAAAAACGATGTGTTGTATTTAACAACCTCACAAACTAATGCGTTAAGTATTGCAAGAGGAAATAATAACTTCAACTCTAAGAAACATAGTAAATTAGTAAGAGATAATTCAACAGTGTTTTTTGTTGATGTAAATGCGGTTTTAAATAAGATTCCTAATAAGTGGATGAGTAAATCTGAAAAAGAAGCAATGCGTTTTTCAACAAATAACTTAAACGACGGAGTGTTTAGAGTATCTAGAATGAGAGGTAATACAATTTCTTCAGAGTTAAAAATTTCTACTCAAGGAACAGAAGAAAACACGTTAAAGTTATTGTTAGAGTTTATCAATGCAGTAGCGAAGTAAGCTAAATGATAAAAAGAATAGCATATATACTCATAATAGTATGCTGTATTATAGTTACGGTTGGTTTTTTTAGATATAATCCAACCGTAACTTATACAAAAAAAGTTCCAGCATCAGCTGAAACAGTAGTCTATATTAATCTTCGAGAAATAGAATACAACATAATTCTTAGCTTTTTAAAGCATCCACTTTCTCAGTTAGACTTTAAGGAATCTTCAGCTTCAAAAGAAGAGGAAAAGAAAGCAACATTATTAGATGAACTAGAAGTGCCTAATAGTTTGTTTTTCTATACCAATAAACAAGAGTTTAAAGACTTTTTTATTAGTAGTCCAATAGTTGTTAAGGAAAAATTTATAGAAGCTTTAAAAGAAGAGGAGTTTACTGCGAAAAATGTTAGTAATACTACAGTTTATAGCAAAGGAATAATAAGTTGTGTGCTGCAAAATAACTCTTTGCAAGTGTTGTTGAAAAAACATAAAAAAGCACAAATATCACCTGAGTTATTATCTAAATTAAATCAAGAAAATTACTTTTCTGAAAACGATTTAATTTTTAAACAAATAAAGAATAGTAAACAGCCAGTGGCTATTAGTACTTTGCAAGGAGACTTTTTTGAGTTTGTTATAGATGGAAGTAGTTTAAGAGTCAAAGGTGAGTTGAGTGAAGAAAACAACTTTTTTGAGCCATTTAAAGCGACATCAGTAGCTGGTTCAATACTGAGTGTGTCAGGAAAGCTAAATACTGAACTAATAGCTGATAAATTAGATGAAAACCTAAAGAAAAAGTTTAAAAAACTCACAACATTGTCATTAGACTCAGTTACTAATAAATGGGACGGAGTAGTAGAGGGTAATCTTACTTCTTTTATAGAAAAATCAGATACCATCGTAACTTATGAATATGATGATGATTTTAATAAGGTAGAAAAAAAGGATATTCAAAAAACGATAACACCTAAGGTTACTTTTGAGTTGCAAGGAAACGACCTTTGTGATTACTTGAAAGAAAAAGAAGTGATTAAGAGAGTTGAGAATGAGGATCTATTAACATTAATGCCTTTGTTTACTACTTACAGTTTTTGTAAAGGAAACGGCTTAAAATTTACATCTAAAAAAAATCAAAAGTTAACTAAAGATATCGACGGAAACAATAAGTTTTACTTCTTGTTTAATGTCGCCAATTATCAAGAAAAAGACAGAGGTATTTACTCTTTAAAAAATAAATACCTAGATAAGGTAAAAACAATACAGTTGTTAGTAACTAATAATAATCAGTTAGATGCAACTATAGAGTTAAAAAACACTTCTAAAAACGTCTTTTTACAAATGCTAGATTAATAAAAAGCAAAAGCAGCAAACGATATAGCAATAGAGCCAAGCATAGCTAATATAAAAAACATTGTATTAGCAAGTATATATTTCATAAATGTCTTAAAGTACCCTTGATTATAAAACCTTTTCATGGCTATGAATAAATAAATCATGAAGAGTATTAAAAATACAGGTAAGAAGCTATTAGAGTGTTTGAAAAAATCTATAATGTAAAAAATAGAAAACAGCAGGAAGAGTACAGTTTGTACGTGAAATACAAAAACAAGATGCTCTACATATGTATACTTTCTTCTAATGTAAATAAACTTTAAGAACAAAGTAAATAAAGGTAATAGTATAAATAGTGCGATAGAAGCATAGGATAGTACTTGGCGGAAAAACTTTTTTGCTTCATCTTTATCTAAAAAAACTGAGTTAAAAACTTTTGCACGTGAGTACCAAAAACGGTTGCTAAAGTTTTTCTCTGCTTTTAAGCTGTCTAAAGCAGCTTCAATAGGAACTTTAGGGTGTGCTTTTTGAAATTTCATAAATTTTACGATTCTGAAAGAATCGTTAGAGTCAGCTTTGGCTAGTTCTTGTTCAGAATTATATGAAACTGATGTGGAATCAGGTTTAGGCTGTGTCTTTTTTGCTTCAAGGGAGTCTTGGTTTTCAAGTTGCTTGAAAACTACATCTTGAATCGAGTCAAGATCTACTTCAATAGCATCGCTATTATCATTGTTTAATTTAATTTGAGAATTACTACTTGAAGATTTACCGATTCTTAATTCCTCAAATTTTTTATAGCTATCGGTTATACTTATGATTAAAAAAAAGATAATTGAAGTAGCTAAATAAAACCTAAATGGATTGGTGTATCTAGTTCTTTTACCGTCAATATAATCTTTAGAAACTTTCCCTGGGTTTATTAATAATGGAATTAGCGTTCTCCAAAACTTAGTGTCTAAAGAGAAAAAACCAGCAAAAAGTTCGCGAAGAAAAATGCCTAAGGTAATTTTTTTGCCTCTGTTTTTTTGTCCACATTCAGGACAAAACTTTTCATTGTTGGTAAAAGGATGTCCGCAGTTTAAACAGTTAGCATCTCTTACAACTGGAACTTTGTTTTTTTTTATCATTAGTTTAAAATAGCAGTAGTGGTTAATTGAAAAGTTGGAATGGTTACTAAGAATTCCTCGAGTGTTTTTACATTAATCATTTTATAATTACCTCCCATAGCGCCAGTAGTAGAAAGTAAAAAACAATTAGATCTATAGTTATAAATATCGTTAGGTTTTAAGGTAGGGGTTTCTCCAACAACACCTTCACCTTCCACATATTCAGTGCTATTAAGAGCATCAAAAATAACCCAAAAACGTTCTAGTAGTTTTACAGTGTCTTTTGATCTATTTTCTATAGAAATATAGTAGCTAAAAGCATAGTACTGTCGATGCCCTCTGTAAACAGAGCCCCTAAATGATGTTTTTACAGAAATCTTAATGCCTTTTGTTACTTGTTGAAACATATGATAAAGATAGTTCTTTTTCAGTTTTTAGTCAATGTTTCTAAGGATACCTTACCTATTTTGGTTAAAAAATCCGTAACCTACACCAATTACTCTGTCGTAAATTTCACCAAAAGGTTTGTAGTAGACAATCACAGTGTATTCATTTTCTGTTTGATAAAATGAGCCGTCAACTTCATGTAAATCAACATTTTTGTTATTGTCTAAAGTAGCGTAGTTATAGTTGTAGAAGCCTTGTTTAAAGGGTAATGTAGCTTTGTAAATTTTCTGAGAAGAGTCGTAAGTCATTTTATTCTCTTCAGATAATTCGTAATTGTTAAAAGCACCATAAACAAAAACTTCTTTGTTCTCGTAAGGCTCAAAAGCTTCTAAAGAAAAATGAACTAAGGAGTAATCAGCTTCGGTATTGTCTCTATTGTCAACGACATCACGTTCTGTGGTTCTTACAACAAACTGTCCATTGATATCGGGGTTATATGTATATATTTTATCATTACGAGGTTCGTCTGTGTAAAGGTAGCTATGATATAGGTTTTTACGTTCTACTCTAGCAACATTTAAACTGGAGTTTCTTATGAATTTTGTATCAAAATTTAAAAATTCGTTTCCTCCCCAAAAATTAGTTTTTACAGTATGATTATAAAGCAGTTGCTGAGGTTTTATAAAAATAGGTTGAAGATTAGTAATAGCTGTATTCCAATTATGGTTTTGAAACAATGTTACATTGATTTCTTGAGATGGAGTGTTTATCTGTAAACTAGGGTGGTTAACTGAAAATTGAACGGTTTGTTGTTGATTGGTTGTTGCTGCGTTTCTACTTCTAAAAGCAGCAACCCCAACGGTAGTAATGTCTTCGTAAAACACACAGCGTCTTGTAAAAACAACTTCGTAATCCTCATCTATAACAGATATTAAATAATTACCACTTTTGGTAATAATTGTATTTTGATTAGGAATCTCTACAGAGTAGTGTGTGTAGGGTTGAAGTGTGTTAAAAGAATTGGTGAAATTAATAATTTCATTTTGTTCAAAACCCTCAATATATTGATTGCTGGTCATTGAACTAGGTTTCCAATCATGAGTCATGTGTTCAATTTTATATTGATACTGTTTGCTGTCAGCATCTAAATCGTCAAAAGACAATTTTAAAACATCGCCTAAACGAACAATTGGAGCGTAAAAATTAGGGTTATTTTTAGGTCGTAATTGTACAGTTTTTATGTTTTGAGCAAAGCTCGAAACAACTAATAAAAAGGCAATTAAGGATAGTTCTTTTTTTATCATGATGTAACAAAAGTATCAAAATATAAGCCAAAGACAAGTTTTTTATTTAGAATAAATATAAATAATAAGGTTTCGTAAAGATAAAAATGTTTTTGTTCTGCAAAGGGATTCAAAATTTTTAAATTTGCGTGTTTTTTAAGAAAATCAAATTAATCAGTTCCTATGTCAAAAGACATCCGTATTAAGAAAGGCTTGGACATCAAGCTAGTTGGCGAGGCAGAACAGTTAACTACCGAACTTCAATCAGGTAGTGTGTTTGCAGTAAAGCCAGATGATTTTCACGGCGTTATTCCTAAAATTTTAGCAAAAGAAGGTACAGAAGTAAAAGCAGGTGAAGCACTTTTTTATTCAAAAAGTGATGAGCGTATTTTATTCCCTAGCCCTGTTAGTGGTAAAGTTACAGAAATCGTTCGTGGAGCACGAAGAAAAGTTTTAGCAATTAAAATCACTGCTGATGCACAGCAGGAATACAAAGATTTTGGTAAAAAAGATGTAGACGCAATGTCTGGAGAAGAGGTTAAAAACCACTTGTTTGCTTCAGGTTGTTGGCCGTTTGTAAAACAACGTCCGTACGACGTGGTTGCAAACCCTAATCAAGCACCAAAAGCAATTTTTGTATCAGCCTACGCAAGTGCACCTTTAGCAGCCGATTATGATTATGCGTTAAAAGGCAAAGAAGCAGAATTACAAGCAGCTTTAACAGCGTTAACAAAATTAACAGCTGGTAAAGTACATGTTTCTGTAGCTAAAAACTCAACACTATCACCATTTAAAGATGTGAAAGGAGTTGAGTTGCATAAAGTTTCAGGTCCACATCCAGTAGGAAATGTAAGTACTCAAATAGCACAAATTGATCCTATTAACAAAGGAGAAGTTGTGTGGGTAGTTACACCTCAAGACTTAGTAGTAATAGGAGAGTTATTGTTAACTGGAAAGTTTAACATTACTCGTACAATTGCATTAGCAGGATCTAAATTTAACAAACCACAGTATGTAACTGCAAAAGCAGGAGCGCAAATTGCTGATGTTGTTAAAGGAAATTTAGATGCCAATAATGCTCGTATAATTAGTGGAAATGTTTTAAGTGGTTTAGAAGTTAAAGAAGATGGTTTCTTAGGATACTACGATAACTTAATTACAGCTATCCCAGAAGGAGATGACTATGAGTTATTTGGGTGGAATAAGCCAGTTTTTAATAAAATATCTACTTCTAGAGCATTAACTTTTTCTTGGTTAAATCCAAAGAAAAAATATGACTTAGATACGAATACTAACGGAGAGCATAGAGCATTTGTAGTAACAGGTTCTTATGAAGAAATTTTCCCGTTAGATATCTATCCGATGCAATTATTAAAAGCTTGTATGTATAAAGATCTTGACGAAATGGAAGGATTAGGAGCTTACGAAATTGCACCAGAAGATTTTGCGTTAACAGAATTTATTTGTGTGTCGAAACAACCTCACCAAAAAATAATTCGTGAAGGATTAGATTTAATGAGAGAAGAATTAGGATAAGATATGGGCTTAAAACAAAACTTACATAATTTAAAAAAGAAGTATGAAGGAACTAAAATAGCTCCGCTATTCAATGGTTTTCATACATTCTTATATATGCCGAATGAGACAACTCATGGAGGAACTCACATTAAGTCGGCAGATGATCTTAAACGTACAATGAATACAGTAATCATGGCATTAATTCCATGTTTAATATTTGGTATGTTTAATGCAGGGTATCAGCATAATCTTCAAATAGAAGCCGTTTCAAACGCAACTGGTTTCTTTTCTGGAGAATTTTGGAATATGGATAACTTACTAATCGGTTTAGTTAAAATATTACCGTTAGTAATCGTATCGTATGTTGTTGGTTTAGCAATAGAATTTATTTTCTGTATAATCAAAGGACATGAGATAGAAGAAGGATACTTAGTAACAGGAATGTTAGTTCCGTTAATTGTACCAGTAGATTTACCATTATGGATGCTAGCAGTAGCAGTAGCTTTTGGTGTTGTAATTGGTAAGGAAGTATTTGGAGGAACTGGGATGAATATCTTAAACCCAGCCTTAACAATTCGTGCATTCTTATTCTTTGCATATCCAACATGGATGTCTGGAGATAAAGTATGGGTTCAAGGAGCTGTAGAAGCTGCAGGAACAGCTGATGCTATTTCAGGAGAAACTATCTTAGGAAGTTTAGCACAGTCGCAACCATTAAACTATTCAGTTTCTGATATGTTCTTTGGATTTATTCCAGGTTCTGTAGGAGAAACTTCAACATTATTAATTTTATTAGGAGCTTTATTCCTAATCTTTACAAAGATTGGAAGCTGGAGAATTATGTTATCTGCAGTTATTGGAGCTTTAGTAATGGGATTCATCTTTAACCAAGTAGTTGATATGGGATGGATTGGTGAAACAAGCAAGTTTTACGGATTAATGAGTTTAGATTTCTGGAAGCATTTATTAATTGGAGGATTTGCATTTGGTGCGGTATACATGGCCACAGACCCTGTTACAGCATCGCAAACTAACAAAGGAAAGTGGATTTATGGATTCTTAATTGGATTTATGTCAATTATGATTCGTGTATTCAACCCAGCATACCCAGAAGGAGTAATGTTAGCAATCTTATTAATGAACGTATTTGCTCCAACAATTGACCATTACGTAGTTCAAGGTAATGTTAAGAGAAGATTAAAACGTTTAAAAGCTAAAACTGCCTAATTATGAGTAAGAAGACAGATAGTAATTTATATACGGTACTTTTCGCCATAGGAATGGTGTTAGTAGTAGGTGCGTTGTTAGCTTTTACAGCGTCATCACTTCGCCCAACAATCGATGCTAATAAACGTATCGAGAAGCAGCAAAATATTTTGTATGCAATGGGTGTTAACGAAAATGATGAAACAAGTGTAGAGTTTGTTTCAAAAGATAAAGTAGCAGAAAAGTTTGCTAAATACATTAAAAAACAATTAGTAATCGAAGGAGATAATGTTTCTGAAGATGCCGAAGCGTATTTAATTGATATAAAAAAGCAACAAACAGCAGCTAAAGAAGGTAAAACAAGAAAATTACCATTATTTGTAGGTGAAAAAGAAGGAAAAACATTCTATATCGCTCCAATTAGAGGTAAAGGTCTTTGGGATGCTATTTGGGGGTATGTTGCAATGGATAAAAATATGGTAGTTCAAGGAGTTTTCTTCGATCACAAAGGAGAAACACCTGGTTTAGGAGCTAACATTAAGCAACGTTACTTTATGGATGATTTTATTGGAGAAGATTTAATGAATAACGGTTCTTTTAAAGGAATTTCAGTTTCTAAATCTAACAATGATCCAAAGAATGAAGATAAAAATGATAATGAGGTAGATGCAATTGCAGGAGCGACTATTACTGGTAACGGAGTAGCTGCAATGATTAAATCTGAAATAGGTTTATACGTACCTTACTTTAAAACATTAAAATAAATATGGGACTTTTATCAAAAAAAGACGCAGCATTAATTACTGATCCATTAGCAGATAATAACCCAATTACAATTCAGGTATTAGGTATTTGTTCTGCATTAGCAATTACAGCAGAGTTAAAAGCCTCTATTGTAATGTCTATATCGGTATTATTTGTATTAGGAGTAGGGAATGTAGTAATCTCGTTAATGAGAAATATTATTCCATCAAAAATTAGAATTATTGTACAGTTAATCGTAGTAGCTACGTTAGTAATTATTGTAGACCAAGTGCTAAAAGCATTTGCGTACGATTTAAGTAAAACCTTATCGGTATTTATTGGGTTAATTATTACCAACTGTATTATTATGGGACGTTTTGAAGCATTTGCTTTAGGTAATGGACCATGGAGATCGTTTTTAGATGGAATAGGAAATGCTTTAGGATATGCAGTAATCTTAATTATTGTAGGATTCTTTAGAGAATTATTCGGTTCAGGTACTTTATTAGGATTTAAAGTACTAGGAGATCCTATCGAAAAAACAGGATTGTATGCTTTAGGATACGAAAACAACGGGTTTATGTTATTATCACCAATGGCATTAATTGTTGTAGGTATTATTATTTGGGTACAACGTACAAGAAATAAAGCATTAGTAGAAGACTAACCTAAGTTAGTGTTCATTAAAAATATAGAAAATGGAACATATAGAATTATTTTTCAAATCGATATTTATAGATAACATGGTATTTGCTACCTTTTTAGGAATGTGTTCTTACCTTGCCGTATCTAAAAAAGTATCAACAGCCGTAGGTTTAGGAGCTGCAGTAATCTTTGTATTAGCAGTTACAGTACCAGTAAACTGGTTGTTAGATCAGTACTTATTACAACCTGGAGCTTTAAAGTGGTTAGGAGAAGAGTATGTAGATTATGACTTAAGTTTCTTATCATTTATCATGTTTATTGCAACAATTGCAACCATGGTACAATTAGTAGAAATTATTGTTGAAAAATTCGCGCCAGCATTATATAACTCTTTAGGTATTTTCTTACCGTTAATTGCAGTAAACTGTGCAATTTTAGGAGGATCTTTATTTATGCAGTCTCGTGAAATTCCAACATTAGGTTTATCATTTACGTACGGTATTGGTTCAGGAATCGGGTGGTTTTTAGCAATTTTAGCAATTGCAGCTATTCGTGAAAAAATCAGATACTCATCTGTGCCACCAGCATTAAGAGGTTTAGGTATTACATTCATTATTACAGGTTTAATGGCTATCGGATTTATGAGTTTCGGAGGAATGTTAACTGGAGGTGATGATGCAGGTAAAAAAGAAGAAACTGCTGAAGTTAAGGTTGAAAAGAAAGAAGTTGAAGAAAAGGTAGTAGAGGAAACTGAAAAGACTGAAGAGAAAGCAGAAGAATTAGCTAATAACACTAAAGAAATTACAGAATAATGGTATTTTTAGAAGTAAGCACAGGAGGAACAGTTGCTATTACAGTATTAGCGTTTTTAGCGGTAATCTTAGTTTTAGTAGCTTTATTATTATTTGTTAAGCAAAAATTGGCACCATCTGGACCTGTAAAGATTACAATCAATGGTGAAAAAACAATAGAAGTAGCATCAGGTGGAACTTTATTATCTACCTTAGGTAATGAAAAAATCTTCTTACCATCAGCTTGTGGTGGTGGTGGTTCTTGTGTACAATGTGAGTGTCATGTAAATTCAGGTGGAGGAGAAGCTTTACCTACAGAAACACCACACTTTACACGTAAAGAATTACAAAACGGTATCCGTTTAGCATGTCAGGTAAAAGTAAAGCAAGATATGGATATCTCTATTCCAGAAGAAATTTTCGGAATTAAGAAATGGGAAGCAACTGTTGTAAGAAACTATAACGTAGCAACTTTTATTAAGGAGTTTGTAGTTGAGATTCCAGAAGAAATGGATTATAAAGCAGGTGGGTATATTCAAATTGAAATACCACCATGTGAAGTAAAATATGCTGATATGGATATTTCTGCACATCCACAAGATCATCCAGGTGAACCTGATAAATTTGAGGCTGATTGGGATAAATTTAACCTAAGGCCATTAGTAATGAAGAATGAAGAAACTGTAGAGAGAGCATACTCTATGGCTTCTTACCCTGCAGAAGGAAGAGAAATCATGTTAAATGTTCGTGTAGCAACACCTCCTTTCGACCGTGCTAAAGGCGGATGGATGGATGTAAATCCAGGGGTGGCATCTTCGTATATTTTTAATCAAAAGCCAGGAGATAAAGTAACTATTTCTGGACCTTATGGTGAATTCTTCATCAATGATTCTGAAGCTGAAATGTTATATGTAGGTGGTGGAGCTGGTATGGCACCAATGCGTTCACATATTTATCATTTATTTAGAACTTTAAAGACTGGTAGAAAAGTAACATACTGGTACGGAGGTCGTTCTAAAGCAGAGTTATTCTACATTCACTACTTTAGAGCGTTAGAAAAAGACTTTCCAAACTTTAAATTCTACTTGGCATTATCTGAGCCATTAGAAGAAGATAACTGGAAGGTTAAAAAAGATATTAATGATGAAAGTGGAGATGGTTTTGTTGGGTTTATTCACCAAGTTGTAATAGACCAATATTTATCTAAACATGAAAGTCCTGAGGATTTAGAATTATATTTCTGTGGACCACCATTAATGAACAAAGCAGTACAAAAAATGGGTGAAGATTTTGGTTTAGATGACGAAAACATTCGTTTTGATGACTTTGGAGGATAGACACTCAGTGTTTTTTATATATAAAAACCGATACAAATTTGTATCGGTTTTTTTTATATTTAAAAAGATAAGGTTTAGATGTAATAAAAGCAAGACAACGTTTTTAGCAAAAAAAAGTTACTCATAAATTACATCAAATTTATATACAGGACTATCTTGTTCATATTCAAAAACCCTAGCATAGTCCATAACATTGGGTATGTCTTCGAGTTTGCATAAATATGCAACTACAGCGTATAAACCGTTAAATAACCTTTCTTTATCAGTAGGGTTTTGAGGTTTAGAATTGTAGTGACATAATGGAAGAACAAAACCACATGCTTCTAAAAATACTTTTTCAATGTGTAATAGTTCAAGTGGGGTGTAACCATTAAATTTTCTACCCAAATTTTGATGAACCCTACCTACATAGCTTAGTTGTAATGAACCATGACCATTTGTTAGGTGTTTCCAGCTATCTCGATTATCTAATATATTCCCAACCGCACATGCTGAACAACATTCAGGCTTCAATTCATCGTTGTGAAAAGCATTATAAAGCTTAATAAGCGCTTGTTCTAATCGTTTAGGTATTTCCATAATCAAAAAGAATTAACTCCCTTAAATATACAAAATATTGGTTGTACCTTTGCAGCAAATTATTGTTAATGACAACTTTTCAAGATTTAGACTTATCAAATCCATTAAGAAACTCAATTGAAGAATTAGGTTTTGTAAACCCTACACCTATCCAAGAACAAGCATTTCCTGTAATTCGTTCAGGAAAAGATGTAGTGGGGATAGCACAAACAGGTACAGGTAAAACTTTTGGGTACTTATTGCCTATATTACGTGATTTAAAGTTTTCGAAACAACAACACCCAAGAGTGATGATATTGGTGCCTACACGAGAATTAGTAGTGCAGGTGGTAGATGAGATTGAAAAGTTAGCAAAATACATGACCTTACGTACTATTGGGGTGTATGGAGGAGTCAACTTAAATCGTCATAAAGAAGCAGTAATGCAAGGTGCAGATATTATTGTTGCTACTCCAGGACGGTTGTACGATTTAGCGTTAAGTAACGTATTGAAATTAAAGTCTATTCAGAAATTAGTAATTGATGAAGTAGATGTAATGCTCGATTTAGGCTTTCGCTTTCAGTTGTTAAACATTTTTGATTTATTACCTCAAAGACGTCAAAACATCATGTTTTCAGCAACCATGACGGAGGATGTGGAAGCTTTAATTGACGATTTCTTTATCGCTCCAGATAAAATAGCGATTGCAGTTAGTGGAACACCACTAGACAATATTCAGCAAACGAGTTATGATGTTCCTAATTTTTACACAAAAGTCAATTTATTAAACTACTTATTATTTGATAAATCAGAGTTTAGTAAGGTATTAGTTTTTGCACCCAATAAGCGAAATGCAGATAGGTTGTTTGATTGTGTAGCAGAAGAATATCCATCACAAGCCTGTGTTATTCACTCAAATAAAACACAGAACTACCGTTTACGTTCCATAGAACAATTTAATAAAGGAGAAAAGCGAATTTTAATCGCTACCGATGTAATTGCTCGTGGATTAGATTTAGAAGAAGTAACACATGTAGTAAATTTTAATGTACCACACTTTCCTGAAAACTATATGCACAGAATAGGTCGTACTGGTCGTGCAGAACGAGAAGGAAAAGCAATTTTATTTGCTACAGAAAAAGAGCAAGAAGATAAACAACGAATTGAGGAGTTGATGGATTATGAAATTCCTAAGTTAGAAATTCCAGAACAGGTTGAGATTTCTAAGGAATTAACAGAAGAAGAGCGTCCAAAGGAAGAAAGAGAAATTAATAAGAATAGAACGTCACAAGAATATATTCCAGGACCTGCCTTTCATGAGAAAAAGGAAAAGAATAAAAAAACAAACCAAGGAGGTTCATACCGAAGAGAAATTGCTAAGAAGTATAAAAAACCTAAAACAAGAGGAGACAAAAACTATAACAAACGCAATAAGAAACGAAAATAATGCAAGCACTTACAGAACAAGAACTTCATAATTTGGGAATGAACATTGTAGGTAAAAAGCTACAAGAAATGGGCTATGAGTTTATTGCAATAAATAGTGAGTTAAAAAGACATCCGCAGTTCGTATTGTATAAAAAAGAAGAACCTACCATATTTGTTTTAGTAAAGACTACTAATAATATTCAGTCACCACAAGAGTATGATGTATTGTGGATGGAAACATTTAAAAAGCATGCAGAAAAACAAAATGCTAAGGTTTGGTATGCAGGTATAGGGATTGCAAATGCTGAAAGTGTAGATTTACCAGTTTTTAAAAACAAACCCTATTATGTTGCTTTCGATGATTTTATAAAGATTTTATAGATACGATATTACCAATATCTATAATTTTCTGGTGTTAATTCCCCTTTTTCACTGATAGAAAAAGAGTGGTTTAGTAGATTGAAAAGGGCAAAAACCCTATTAGTTTTCAGATAGTTGTGTGTTAATTTTACATCAGGGAAATTAATAAAATATCTAAAAAAATGAAAAGACAACTACTAACCAAAAAAGGAAAAAAATTAATGAAAACTATTATGGCATTTTTATCAGATTTAGGTAATGGTGCTAGTTATGCAATTAACAATTAAGACTTAAATAGTTAAAGTTAAAAACACTCGATTACATTGTAATCGAGTGTTTTTTTATGAATAAATATTAACTTTACAGTGTGGAGAATCTTCTAAGGAAAATAAAAGAATGTAAAATATGTGAGGAACATATAGAGCCTAACCCTGTGATTTTAGCTAATAGAAAGTCAAAAATTATTATTGTAGGTCAAGCACCAGGAACCAAAGTACACAAATCTGGAATTCCTTGGGATGATGCTAGTGGAAAACAATTAAGAAAATGGTTAGATGTTACTGATGAGCAGTTTTACAACACAAACAATTTTGGAATAATTCCAATGGGCTTTTGTTATCCAGGAAAAGGAAAATCTGGAGATTTGCCACCTAGAAAAGAATGTGCCCCGAAATGGCATCAACCATTACTAGAAGAAATGTCTAAAGTAAAGCTGGTTATTTTAATTGGAATGTATGCTCAAAACTACTACTTAAAAGAACAAGCAAAACGAACACTCACTGAGACAGTGAACAATTTTGAAGAGTATCTACCTAGTTATTTTGTATTACCTCACCCATCTCCAAGAAATAGATTCTGGTTAACTAAAAATCCGTGGTTTGAAAAAGATGTTTTACCCATATTAAAAATAACTGTAAAAAAGCTGTTGTAGTGATTTTAATACCAAAAGAAAGTTAAAAACATGCGTTGATAAATTTGTACTTTTGCAATGTATGATAGAAACAAGAGAAGCCATATCAGAAAAAGCGGTTTTAATAGGTATTATAACCCAAAATCAAGATGAAAAGAAATCAGAAGAATATCTTGATGAACTAGAGTTTTTAACACTTACAGCTGGAGGAGTAGCTGTTAAACGTTTTGTTCAAAAACTAGACAAACCACACCCAAAAACTTTTATAGGAACAGGAAAGTTAGAAGATGTAAAAGCATATATAGAGTCAAATGATATTGGAACAGCCATTTTTGATGATGAGCTATCACCAGCTCAACTTAGAAATGTTGAGCGTTTTTTAGATTGTAAAATTTTAGATAGAACAAACTTAATACTAGATATTTTTGCTAGTAGAGCACAAACGAGTTCAGCAAAAGCACAGGTAGAATTAGCACAATATCAATATTTATTACCTCGATTAACAAGAATGTGGACACACCTTGATAAACAAAAAGGGGGTATTGGTATGCGTGGACCTGGGGAAACAGAAATAGAAACAGACCGTCGTATTATTCGTGATAAAATCTCGTTACTAAAAAAGAAGTTAGTAACTATTGATAAACAAATGTCTGTGCAACGTAAAAACCGTGGAAAAATGGTTCGTGTTGCTTTGGTAGGGTATACCAATGTTGGTAAATCTACTCTAATGAATGTAGTGAGTAAAAGTGAGGTGTTTGCAGAAAATAAGTTGTTCGCAACGCTTGATACTACAGTAAGAAAAGTAGTAATAAAGAATATTCCTTTTTTAATGACAGATACTGTTGGGTTTATAAGAAAGTTACCAACTCAATTGGTAGAGTCGTTCAAATCTACCTTAGATGAAGTTCGTGAAGCTGATTTACTATTACATGTTGTAGATATTTCACATCCAAACTTTGAAGACCATATTGCTTCTGTTAATAAAATCTTAGATGAGATTGATAGTAAGGATAAACCTACAGTTATGGTGTTTAATAAAATAGATGCTTATACTCATGAAACTATTGATGGAGATGACTTAGTTACAGAAAAAACAAAAGAGCATTACACATTAGAAGATTGGAAAAGAACATGGATGAATGATTTAGAAACAGAGAGTATTTTTATTTCAGCATTAAATAAAGATAACCTAGAGAATTTTAAAGATAAGGTGTATGAAGAAGTGAAAAAAATACACATTCAGCGCTTTCCTTATAATGATTTTTTATATCAAGAATATTAGTTTTTACAGTAAAAAAATATAACCATAACCTAAAAAGAACTTAAAGAATTGCAACTTTAAGTTCTTTTTTATTATATTTATAATCGCTAACATAGTTTTTTCTGTGTTTTATAAAGCATTGTAAATTAATATTTTTAACCATTTTATCCCCCCTGAAAATGAAAAATAATAAAACTTCACAAACAAAATCTAGACGATTTTCATTAGATCAATTAGTTAATAAGAAATCCTAAAACTTACGTCAGTAAATTAATCTTATTTAACCAGCTAACTTACCAAGTATTCATAAAGTTTTAAATAGAGAATTTAAGACCAGGTGAAATGTCCGCTCTTTTTGAGTTACCATGTGTTAATCTGAATAGATCATGATGAAAAATATAATTACCCTCTTGTTACTATGTTGTGGTTTGCAAATTGCTTTAGCACAAGAGAAATGTACATCTGAAACTTCACATTTAGTAGATGTAAACGTAGTTGACAAATGTTTAGTAGAGAAAAAAGTAGAAAAGAATACAGAAACAACTCCTGCGGTTGTAACTACAATTTCTAGCAGAAGACATTTTAGAAAACGTGTTTACTTTGAAAAAGTCATTAGTTTAGCTAATGATATAGAAGCTAACAAAATTAAGTTGATTAAGACCACTAGTGATTTAGCTGCATGTCGCTTGTATAATATATTTCCAATCACTAGAAAAATAACTAAAAAAGCTACTTCTTTTGATGTAGTAGATGAAATCCCTGTATTTTTATCTTGTACAGACCCTCTAATGGATAAAGTTGATTGTTTTAATTATGAAATGCAAAACCATATAATTAATACACTGAAATACCCAGAAGAAGCCTTAGATAAAGGAATTGAAGGGGAGGTGCTAGTAAGTTTTGTAATTGATGAAACTGGTAAAGTAACAGATATTAAAACGGAAGGAGCAAATGCACACGAAATCTTAAAAAAAGAGGCAAAAAGAATTGTATTATTATTACCTGATTTTAAGCCGGGGAAACAACAAGGAAAAAATACAAGAGTAGCGTACAGTTTTCCTATGAATTTTAGCTTAAATAGCTCTGAAAATTAGAATGTTAAAATAATTTATTTTCTGTAAAAAAAAGAATACCTTTGCACGCCATATTTTTCACAAATAATTAACTGTAATTAGTTGATTAAAAAAATATTAAACCCTTAGGTATGAGAAAAATTATTTTAGTTATCACATTAGTTTGTTTTTATGCTACTAATGTTGTGTCACAACGTGAAGTATGTGAAACCCCAGAAGAATCTTTAGTAGATTTAAATAGTATTACAAAATGTACCATAGCTCCAAAAAGTAAAAAAAACAAGGGTACACGACAAATCTCTGTAAAAGTATCTGCTAATAGAAGGTATCTAAAAAAGAGAGAGATTTCAAAAAAGAAAGCTGTTTCAAGTGCTACAGAGCTATCGGGAGCAGGAACTGCAGCAATAGAAAGTGCAACTCCTCAAGCAGAATTAAACCAATCTTTAACTTTTAAAAGTAACCTTGAAAATATAACAAGTAAACTATCAGCAGAGGAAGTAAGAAAAGCTGAAAAATTTACTACAGTTGATAGGATACCTTTGTTTACTGCATGTAAAAATGCAAAGAAAAACGAAAGATTAGATTGTTTTAACGCTGAAATGGTAAAACATATTCAAAAACACTTCAGATACCCCAGTCAAGCGGTAAAAGAATCTATTCAAGGAGAAGTTTGGGTACGTTTTATTATTGATAAAAACGGTCAGGTTAAGAATATTAAAACCTTAGGGCCTAAAAATGGAGAGTTATTAAACAATGAGGCTGTTAGAGTAGTATCTCAACTGCCACAGTTTGTACCTGCTAAAAAGTCAGGAGATGAAACCTCTGTAAAATACGGATTCCCTATTATGTTTGCTCTTGATGAGTAAATAAACCAATAATAACTTAATACAAATCAATTAAAATAAGCATTATGTTTAAAAAACTACTATCCTTAGTTTTGGTAGTGTGTAGTATGGCTATTTATGCACAAACTACAGTAAATGGAAAGATTTACGACGAATACTTGGAGCCTTTTCCTAATGCAGTAATTCTTTCAGGAGAAGCAAGAGCAACTTCTGATTTTGAAGGGAAATTTACGTTACAAGTTAAGTCAAACTACCCTATAACTATACAAGTTTCTGCTTTTGGTTATAAAACAGAAATAATAGAGATTACTTCACAAGAACAAGAAGTAAATGTGATATTAAAAGAGAGTGTAGCATTAGATGAAGTTGTAATTTCAGCATCTAGATCTCCTGAACGAGTTATTGAATCACCAGTAACTATTGAAAGAATGGGGATTGTTGATGTTAAAAGAAATACTTCTGTTTCATTTTATGACGGATTAATAAACTTAAAAGGAATTGAGTCACGTGAAGCAAATTATGGATTTAAATCCGTTAACTCTCGTGGTTTTTCTACTTTCGACAACACTCGATTTGTACAGTTAGTTGATGGAGTAGAAACATCAATACCAGCATTGAACTTCTCGGCAGGAAACATTATGGGACTGTCTGATTTAGATGTAAAAAATGTTGAAATTCTTCCAGGAGCTTCTTCTGCCTTATATGGAGCAAATGCCTTCAACGGTATTTTGTTAATGAGAAGTAGAAACCCTTTTGATGACGCTGGTATTAGTACTTATATCAAAACAGGTAGTATGTCGCAAGAAGCGGCTGGTAATAATCCTTTCTACGATGCAGGAATTCGTATGGCATATAAGTTTAATGATTATGTTGCAGCTAAAGCAAACTTAACTTATTTCTCTGCTGAAGAATGGCATGCTGTCGATACTAGAAACACCACAGGAATTGGTGGAACAGCTATTGATGGAGATAGAGATGCAAACACTGATTATGATGGTGTAAATGTATATGGTGATGATTTTTCAATTCCAGTGCCTGGTATAGGTAATGTAACTAGAACAGGGTACAATGAATCAGACTTAACTAATTACAATGGTTATAACTTAAAGTTTGATGGATCTATACATATCAGACCATGGGCAAATGATGCATTAGAAATTATATTAAACTCTCGTTTTTCTCGTGGAGATAATACATATCAAGGAACAAATAGATTCTCTCAAAAAGGATACTTTATTGAGCAGTATAAATTAGAACTTATAGGGAAAAACTTCTTTGTAAGAGGATATTATACAGGAAATGATTCTGGAAAAAGTCACGATTTACGATTTGCAGCTATTGCTCTAAATGAAAAGTATAATCCAACCCAAAATTGGTATCAAGAATATGCTGGAATATATAGTGGAGCAATAACAGTCCCTGGATTTAGCCCTCTTAACGATGCTGATGCAAGAAGGTTTGCTAATAGAAACAGATACGTACCAGGATCACCTGAATTTAAAACAGCTTTAGAAGAGGTAATCAATACTCCAATAAACAAAGGAGGAGCAGGTATAAAAGACGAAACTTCTTTTTATCATTTTGATGCTAATTATAACTTCAAAGATATAATTCGTTGGGGAGAGATTCAAGTAGGAGGTTCTTACCGTAAATTCGATATTAACTCAAACGGAACTTTATTTACAGATGAGAATAGTAGTATTGAGTTTGATATGTTTGGGGTTTACTCCCAAATTCAAAAGAAATTTTTAGAGGATAGATTAAAGTTTACAGGATCTGTTCGTTATGATAAATCTAAAAACTTTGAAGGTAACTTTTCTCCAAGGGTAGCGCTAAACTATTCTTTAGGTGAATCAAAAAATCATATTTTAAGAGCTTCTTACCAAACAGGATTTAGAAACCCAAGTACTTTAGAGCAATACTTTGGTTTACGTTCAGGGCCTAGTAAATATATTTTAGGTACATCGCAAGAGAACTTAGATCGTTTCTCTACTATAGTAACTAATCAAGATGGTTCTACTAGTGAAATTACAGGTAGACAAGCTTTTGGAAATGCATTAGTTGGAACAGATAATAGAGTTAAACTTGATGTTAATCCAATTAAACCAGAAAAAGTTACTTCATATGAAGTTGGATATAGAAGTATTATTGATTTAAATAGTAGAAATATATTAGAGTTAGACATTAATGGTTATTATAACCAGTATAACGACTTTGTAGCATTCAAAGATGTTATTGTAGCTAACTATGGAGGTTTAGAAGCAGATGGAACACCAGACGCACAAGCTGATGCAGCAATAGATAATGGAGATTATACTTCGTTTGTACTTAATACAAATACTTCAGCTAATGTTGACTCGTATGGTGTAGGTGTTGGGTTAAATACGAAAGTATTTAAGACGTTTAATTTAGGAGCTAATTATACATATTCAAAATTAGTTTTTGATCAAAGTGATGATCCAACTTTTAAAGCAGGATTTAATACGCCAGAGCATCAAGTAAAGGTAATGTTTGGAAATCCAAACTTATTTAAAAACTTTGGGTTTAATGTGAATTTAAGATGGCAAGATGAGTTCTATTGGCAGTCAAGCTTCTTAGATGATACAGTAGATGCAAGAACTGTATTGGATGCACAAATAAACTATAGAGTACCAGCTATTAAATCAAGATTTAAAATAGGAGGAACTAACTTAACAGGTAACGAATATATGGTTGCACCAGGATCAGGATTAATTGGTTCTATGTACTATGTTTCTTGGACAATTAATGACTAGAAATAGTTATAAAACTGTAAAACAAAAAGAGGCGTGAATTAATTCACGCCTCTTTTTGTTTTATAAACTTGTAAGTTTACTATCCGTTTTCAGAATCGTTAATTATCCCTAATCGCTTAGCACGTTGTTCCCAGCTTTTTCTAGCTAAGCTTTGTAGATTAGCTACGTTATCGCTCTCATCCATTATTTCATACCCTAAAAGCGTTTCTATAACATCTTCTTGAGTAACTAAACCACTAACAGCTCCATATTCATCTACAACTAAAGCTAAATGTTCTCTTTGTTGAATTAATTTTTCAAATAAATTAGGAATAGACAATTCTCTACTGGCTATTATAATTTCTCTCTTAATTGTCTTTAAAGGTTCATTTCCTTTATTATCAACCAAAGAAAGTAACAACTGATCCTTTAAAACATATCCAGTTATGTTGTCTGGGTTTTCAGCATATACAGGTATTCTAGAAAATCGTAAAGGTCTATTTTCATTGAAAAAGGATTCAATGCTTTGGTTTTCGTCAGCAGTAGTAAGTACCGTACGAGGTGTCATAATATGTTTAGCCTGAACCTCTTTAAAGTTTAGCATATTTCTAATTACTTTACCCTCACTTTCATGAAAAACACCTTCTTGCTCAGCAATATCAGTCATAGCAGAAAAGTCTTCTCTGCTTAAAACACTTTCACCATGTGCTCCTTTACCAAATAGTTTAGTAAATAATTGAAGTACCCATATAATACCAGTGTATTTACAGAAGAAAATTAGCACATTTAAAGCTTTGGTTGTAAAGCCAGCTAGAGACTTCCAATAAGTTGCTCCGATAGTTTTAGGAATAATTTCTGAAGCAACTAAAATTAAAATAGTCATTATAGCAGAAACGATAAAAACACCGTTTCCTTCATCATTAAATATTTTCTTTGCTTGAGCACCAACTAAGATAGCTCCTACAGTGTGTGCAATAGTATTTACTGTTAAGATAGCAATAAGAGGTTTGTCTACATCTTTTTTTAATGTCTCAAGATCTTTTGCATAAGCTTTCTCTTCTTTCTTTTTAACATTCACAAAAGTAGGAGTAACACTTAGTAGAACAGCTTCTAATATAGAGCATAAAAAAGAGAAGAATATAGATAAGGTGGCGTAAACAATTAATAGTGTCATTCGTTAAAATTTTTAGGCTAAAATACGTAAAAAAGAAAACCTCAAGAATATGTTCTTGAGGTTTTGCAATTATGTTTTGTTTTTCTAGAAACCGTAATTTATTCCTAGACCAAACACTTCTCTAGTTTGAAATCCTCTAAAGGCGTTGTCGTCATAAATAGTTTGCATAGAAAGATTTGCAGATAAGTATTTGTTAACTTTCATTACTACGTTAACAGTATAGTCAATATCTACATTTTGAAAATCTTCTAAATAGTTACTATATAAATTCAAGATATTTTCTACAGATACATTTTTCATTACATCTAATTTGTAATAGGCATTAACTGCAGCACCTAATTCATAACGGGTGGTTTCGTTTTGTTTTACTCCAAAAGCAGGGCCTAAATCAGTCAAATGTTTGTGTACATATATTAACTTAGAAGTTGCTGGAGCAATATTTACTTTTAAATTATCATGTTTTTTCCAAAGCATACCAGGTCCAAACTGGAAGTATGCAGGAGAAAAGAAATGAGATGTTTGCTCGCCAGAAACATAGGTAGAAGACATTTGAGTTTTAAAGTTGAAAAAAGCAGAGTAATACCAATATCCGCTAGCTTTTTTTCCTAATAAAGAGTTTAATTCTAAACGATCATCTGTTTTTTGTAGTTCTTCTCCTTTAAGTTTTGTTACTCCATAAGAAGCAATCAATTTATTGTCCCATGCCCAATCACCTTTAGTATAATTAAAATCATAGTTTAAACCAATAGTACCAGAAATATTATTTGTACCACCAGCTAACCAATTATTAAAAGCAGATTGATTAAATAGAAAAGAGATATTACCACTTCTTTTCCACCCATCTTTAGGTTCTTCCTTTTTTTCTTCTTGAGCATTAGCTGTTAAAGTTCCTAACAAAACAGCAATAGCTAATAATTTTTTCATTTTAATAGTTTTAAATTAATTTTTGAGGGCGCGAATGTACGCTTAATCTAAGGTTTAGACAACAGCATTATACTAAAAGTCACGTCTTATGAAAGATATAATTTAAACCAAGACCAAACACTTCTTTAAATTGTACTTTGCTTGAAGCATCGTCATCAATAATGGCATGTAAACCAAGATTTGTAGATAGGTTTTTATTAATTTTAACAAAGATATTTAATTGATAATCGATATCAATGTTTTGTGGTTTGTTCAAATAATCAGAATATACTGCTACAATACTTTCCATAGTTACATCTTTCATTATTTCACTTTTAAAGTAAGCAGAAAGATTGAAACCTAAACTGAAATTTATGTTCTTACCTTCATTTACACCATATTTTCCTGAAAACTCATCAGAAACAAATGTATAACGAGCTGAAGCTGGAGCAACGTTTATTCTTGCGTTATCATTTTTTTTCCATAACATACCAGGACCAAAACTCCAATATGCAGGAGAAAAGAAATCTGAAACAGCTACTTTAGGTTCTTGTTTATAATCATAACCCCTAGTATATTGCGTTTTAAAATTACTAAAAAATGAGAAAAACCATAGTTTTGAAGTTCTTAACCCAAGTAAAGAGTTGTATTCAAATTGATCTTCTGTTTTTCTTACTCCTTGACCATCTACATAACTCAAACCATAAGCAGAAATAACTTTATTATCCCAGTTCCATTTTTTTCTCTTGTAATTAAAATCGTAACCAAGTGTCATATTTCCAGCAACGGTGTTATTTCCACCTGCAGCCCAATTGGAAAAAGATGATTGATTGAAAAGGAAAGTGTACTTTCCTACAATAGTCCATTTTTTTGGAGGGTTTTTTTTAACCAAAGGTTCTGCAAATACTCTTTTGTTAAATATGTAAGAAGCAAAACTAGTGTCTAAAGGTGAGTTTTGTAAACCTACAGAAGAAATACTATCTTTTTTAGTTTCTTGAGAAACCATAGAAAAAGAGTAACAAGAAAACAGGATTAAGAACAGCTTTTTCATTTGTGATTAAGTTGAGGAATTCTATGAGTCTAATTATTTTTTTCTCTTATAAAGCGGTACTGTTGAACAAGCTTCACCAAACATGATGGTTTTAGCTACAGGTTTAATTTTTTCAATTAATAAGGTGTATGCTGATGGTGGTATAGGTTTATTTGTGCAGCCTTTAATTATTACAGGCTTGTCTTTAAACTCAGAAGTGTCTAACTTTTGAATTATCTCTTGATATATTACAGTTTCTAATAATGTTAAGTCGCCAACAACAACCTTTTTAGCAAAAGGAGCAAGCTCTGTGGTTAATAAAAGATAAGCCCAAGAAGGAATAATGGCATCTGTAGAACAGGCTAATGAAACATAACTATCTTGATATTGAGCCCAATCATGGTTTTTTACAGATTCTCTAAAATCTTTCTCTCGAAGAATCAATTCTTCAAACAGCCAATTTTTAATATCAAACACTATACGTTTACCTTTAGGGTAAAAGTCTTCTAAATCTATTGTAGTAAGCTTACTATTAGCAACTCTATTAATAATTTCTTCTGCCATATTTTAGTTGAAAAGTTTAAAGCTGTACGCTTGTGTTTTTAATAGTTATATTAAAAGTCTTATAGCATTCCTAATTCTAATTTAGCTTCTTCACTCATCATGTCTTGTGTCCAAGTAGGATCAAAAGTAATCTCAACCTCACAGTTATTGATTTCTTTTAAAGTTTTTACTTTTTCTTCTACTTCAACAGGTAATGTTTCAGCAACAGGACAATTTGGAGAAGTTAATGTCATTAATATTTTGGCATCATTCTCTTCTGATATAAAAACATCGTAAATTAACCCTAGTTCATATATGTCAACAGGTATTTCAGGGTCGAAAATTGTTTTTAATACACGAACTATTTTATCTCCTAATTCTTCTAATTTATCTTCAGTCATAATTCTAAACTTCTTTTTAATTCGCTAACTTACTTTGTTGCGCAATTGCATACATTTTTATTTGCTTTACCATAGATACTAATCCGTTAGCACGAGTAGGGCTTAAATGCTCTTTTAAACCAATCTCGTCAATAAAATCAGTATTGGCTTCTAAAATAGCCTTAGGTGTTTGGTCAGAAAACACCCTCAATAATAAAGCTACAATTCCTTTTGTTAAAATAGCATCACTATCAGCTGTAAATTCAATAGTGTCACCTTTTAATTCAGAATGCAACCATACTTTTGATTGACACCCTTTAATTAGGTTTTCATCTAATTTGTATGCTTCATTTATTAAAGGGAGCGATTTTCCTAGTTCAATAATGTACTCGTAACGCTCCATCCAGTCTTCAAACATAGAAAACTCGTCAATAATTTCTTCTTGTATTTCTTTGATAGTCATTTTTTAAAACTATTTTTGCAAAGTCAAAAAGACCGTTTTTAATTAAAGACGCAAAATTACGACAAAAAAGGCAGTTGACATGAGAGTTTAAGCCTTAATGAGTAGAATTAGTAAAATTTTAAGTCTTAGCTATTTATAAAGACTTGATGAAATAAATAGATTTCCTTAAGTAAAGGAATATTAAGTAGAGTTATGAGTAAATTATTAGCAGTAGGAACCGTAGCATTTGACGCTATAGAAACACCATTTGGAAAAACTGATAAAATCTTAGGAGGATCAGGAACTTTTGTTGGATTAGCAGCTTCACAGTTTGGAGTACAAACAGGAGTGGTTTCTGTAGTTGGGGGAGATTTTCCACAGTCATATTTAGATATGATGAATGATAAAGGAATTAATACTGATGGAGTGGAAATTGTAAAAGAAGGAAAAACTTTCTTTTGGAGTGGAAAGTATCATAACGATATGAACTCTCGCGATACTTTAGTAACTGAACTGAACGTGTTAGAGCATTTTCAACCTGTAGTTCCAGAATCTTTTAAAGATGCGCCGATTGTAATGTTAGGTAATTTACACCCATTAACACAAGCATCGGTATTAGATCAAATGAATGAAAGACCTAAGTTAGTAGTATTAGACACTATGAACTTTTGGATGGATATAGCATTAAACGATTTACATGAAGTTTTAAAACGTGTAGATGTTATTACAATTAACGATGAAGAAGCACGCCAGTTAAGCGGGGAGTACTCTTTGGTAAATGCAGCAAAGAAGATTCATGAGATGGGACCAAAATATGTTGTAATTAAAAAAGGAGAGCACGGAGCTTTATTGTTTAATGAAGGAAACATGTTCTTTGCACCAGCGTTACCACTAGCAGAAGTGTTTGACCCAACAGGAGCTGGAGATACATTTGCAGGAGGTTTTTGCGGATATTTAGCTAAAACAGAAGATATTTCATTCGAAAATATGAAGAGTGCAATTATCTACGGATCTAACTTAGCATCGTTCTGTGTTGAAAAATTCGGAACACAGCGCATGGAGGCGTTAACTAGCGAGGAGGTACAAGCACGCTTAAAAGCGTTTAAAGAATTAACACAATTTGATATAGCACTATCATAAACTATAAATCCGCGCTTTTTGCTGCGGATTTTTTTATACAACACACAAAACTACAACACAACTAAATACTTGAAATTAAATGAGTGACGCTATTAAACACGAATGCGGAATTGCAATGGTTCGTTTGAAAAAACCATTACAGTACTATAAAGACAAATATGGTACCGCGTTTTATGGTGTAAATAAAATGTACCTGTTAATGGAAAAACAGCACAATAGAGGACAAGACGGTGCTGGATTAGCAAGTATAAAATTTAATGTAGAGCCAGGAACAAGATACATAAGTAGAATACGTTCCAACCAATCACAACCAATCCAAGATATTTTCGGAAAAATCAACCATAGAATCAATGGAGTTTTTGAAGAGAACCCAGATAAGGTTGATGATGTAAAATGGCAAGAAGAAAACGTACCTTATATAGGAAACCTATTTTTAGGACATGTTCGTTACGGTACATTCGGTAAAAACTCTATAGAGAGTGTTCATCCTTTTTTACGCCAAAGTAATTGGAGGCATCAAAGTTTAATTGTTGCAGGAAACTTTAATATGACGAACTCTAAACAATTATTAAATGATTTAATTGATTTAGGGCAGCACCCAAAAGAGTTTACTGACACAGTAACTGTGATGGAGAAAATAGGTCATTTTTTAGAGTCAGAAGTTTCTGACTTGTACTTAAAGGCTAAAGAAGAAGGTTTTAGTAAAAAAGATGCTTCACCATATATAGAAGAAAACTTAGATATCCAACGAATTTTACAACGCTCAGCCAAAAACTGGGACGGAGGTTATGCAATGGCAGGATTGTTAGGTCATGGTGATGCATTTGTATTGAGAGATCCTTCTGCAATACGTCCAGCGTTCTTTTATGAAGATGACGAAGTAGTAGTGGTTGCTTCAGAGCGCCCGGTGATTCAAACAGTATTTAATGTTCCGATTGATACTATTAAAGAAATTGATAGAGGCCATGCATTAATCATCAAGAAGAATGGTCAAACAACAATGGCTCCGGTTTTAGAAGAAAGACCTAAAAAAGCATGTTCTTTTGAGCGTATTTACTTTTCAAGAGGAAGTGATGCTTCAATTTATGAAGAACGTAAAAACTTAGGAAAATATGTGTTCCCTGAAGTTTTAAAGTCTATTGATAGTGATATAGAAAATTCAGTTTTTTCTTACATACCAAATACCGCAGAAACATCGTTTTTCGGAATGATGGAAGCAGCAGAAGACGTATTAAATCAACAAAAAACAGATGCGATTTTAGCAGGTGAAGGAAAGCTTTCAAAAGAAAGAGTAATTGAAATTCTTTCTAAAAGACCACGTTTTGAAAAAATAGCGATCAAAGATGCGAAATTACGCACCTTTATTACTGATGATAGTAGTCGTGATGATTTAGTTGCTCACGTTTATGATGTTACTTATGGTGTTGTGAAGTCAACAGATAACTTAGTTATCATAGATGATAGTATTGTAAGAGGTACTACTTTGAAGAAGAGTATTATTAAGATTTTAGATAGGCTAAACCCTAAGAAAATAGTAGTAGTTTCTTCTGCGCCTCAAATCCGTTATCCTGATTGTTATGGTATTGATATGGCTAAGATTAACGACTTTATTGCATTTAAAGCTGCTTTAGAATTGTTGAAAGAAACAAATCAATATCATATTGTTGATGAAGTGTATCAAAAGTGTAAGCAGCAAGAAGGTAGTGAAGATAAAGATGTAGTAAACTATGTAAAAGAAATTTACGCGCCGTTTACTGATGAAGAAGTTTCAGCAAAGATTGCGCAGATGCTTAAAACAGCTGAAATTAAGGCAGAAGTAGAGGTTATATTCCAGCCAGTAAGTGGATTACATAAAGCGTGTCCAGATAATTTAGGAGATTGGTATTTTACTGGAGATTATCCTACGGATGGAGGTCATAGAGTAGTAAACCAAGCATTCATCAATTTTTATGAAGGAAGTGATAAAAGAGCTTATTAATTACTAATAGGTTTAAATAAATAAAAAAAGAGTAATCGTTTGTTCGATTACTCTTTTTTTATGCTGTAAAATATGTTTAATTACATAGGAACGACAATTGCACCAGAAAACTTTTCACGAATCTCATTTAAAGCTCTATCCGCATGTAAACGTGTTTTGTAATTTCCTACTTGTATTTTCCATTCTGGAGCTTTGTAAGTTAGTTTAGTGTAAACATCAGGATATTCAATTTTAAATCTATTACGTAAGCTTCTTGCACGTCTTTCAAGTCCGTTATATAATTGTATTCTATATCCACTCCCGTTATGTTTGTTGTAAGTCCGTTTTTTTTCTATTAACGAAATAATGTCTTTGTTTTTAGTAAGTTTATCTTGAGCTTTTGCATTAAAAACGCTACCTGCAATAATGAATAAAAAGGTGATTAATATGCTGTATTTTTTCATTTTATTGAATCTTTTTACAAAAGTAATGACTTGTCAGTTAATACATTGTTAACGTTGTTTATTTAGAATTATTATAAATTATAGATTAGGATTCTCTTAACATTTCACAATTTAGACAGAAGTAGTACTTTTGTGCAACTTTCTGTGTACTATTTTTTAATAGTCTAACAGAAAAAATTGTACCAAAATAGATACAAAACTTATATTTTATAGTATGAAAAGTGTGAATCATCACAGTAGATTAACCAAAACTCTAGTAAGGAGTTTAGCTTTCTTTTTAGTTTTCTTAGTAAGTTCTTCCGCGTTTTCACAAGATATTGACGAGGCGCGTCAAAAAGAAGGAAAGAAATTATTTAAATCTCTTTGTGCTTCTTGTCACAAGTTAGATAAAAAACTTGTAGGTCCTGCGTTAGCTGGAGTAGAAGAAAAAAGAACTAACGAATGGTTAAAGGCATGGATTAAGAACAATGCTGAGCTTAGAGCATCTGGAGACAAAGATGCGATTGCTATTTTTGAAGAGTATAACGGTTCTAATATGACTGCTTTTCCGCAGTTAACAGATCAAAACATCGATGATATTCTTTATTATACAACTGTAGGTGAGGTTAAAAAGGCTGCTGTTGCAGGAGCTGAAGTTGCTGGTCAGCCTCAGGGAGATCAGGCACCTAAGTGGTTGATTTATATATTGGCTGCGGCAATTGTTGTAGCGTTTTTAATTATTGGTAGTTTATTAAAAACTATTAGTGAATTAAAAGGAGCTCCAAAAACTCCAGGTTTAATGGGGCAAACTGCTGAGTTATGGCAAGGGATTAAGCAGAATACATTCTTAAAGGTGTTAACTGTGATTTTCGGAGCTTTAGTAGCGGCTTATTTCTTGTTTGGTACATTGTTTAAAGTAGGTGTTGATGAAGGTTATCAGCCAATTCAACCAATTGCTTTTTCACATAAGATTCACGCAGGAGATAATAAGATTGATTGTCAATACTGTCACTCGTCTGCTAAGCATAGTAAAACATCTGGAATTCCTTCAGTAAATGTTTGTATGAACTGTCATAAGAATATTTCAGAAGTTGCAGATGATACTAAAGTAGTAATGGATGACCATACATTAGTAAAAGCTGATTTAGATAAGGAAATCGCTAAGATTTATGAAGCAGCAGGTTGGGATGCAGATAAATTAGAGTATACAGGAAATACTAAACCAGTTAAGTGGGTTAGAGTTCATAACTTACCAGATTTTGCATATTTTAACCACTCACAACACGTAACAGTTGGAGGTATAGCTTGTCAAAAATGTCACGGACCTGTAGAAGAAATGGAAGAAGTATATCAATACTCGCCATTAACAATGGGTTGGTGTATAGATTGTCATAAGGCGACTAAGGTTGACTTAAAAGGTAATGAGTACTATGCTAAAATTCATGAAGATTTAGCTAAAAAGTACGGTGTTGAGCAAGTAACTATTGCGCAATTAGGAGGAAAAGAGTGTGGTAAGTGCCACTATTAATCAATTTAGAAAGTAGAAAAACACATATATAAATGGCTTCAAACAAAAAATACTGGCAAAGTGTTGAAGAACTAAAAGGTAGTTCTATTGTTGAAACGCTACGTAATAATGAGTTTGTACAAGATATTCCTACAGATGAATTTTTAGGCGACAAAGAAACCTTAGAAACATCATCAACTTCACGTAGAGATTTCTTGAAATATGTTGGATTTACCACTGCAGCAGCTTCTTTAGCAGCTTGTGAGGGTCCAGTAAGAAAATCAATTCCTTATGTAGTGCAACCAAATGATATCGTAGTAGGTGTTGCTGATTGGTACGCAACTACAATTGCAGATGGTTTTGATTTCGCAAACGTATTAGTAAAAACACGTGAAGGACGTCCAATTCAAATCATGCCAAATAAAGAGGCAGGAGGTGTAACTAGCGCACGTACTCAAGCATCAGTTTTATCATTATACGATGAGAAATTACGTATAAAAGAACCTAGAAAAGGAGAAACTCAAATTTCTTGGGCAGATGCAGACAAAGAGATAGTTGCTAAATTAAACGAATTAAAAGACGCTAACGAACCAGTAGTGTTTTTAACAGGTACTTTAGCGAGTCCTTCTACTGAAAAAGTAATTACTGATTTTATTGCTGCTTATCCAAATGTTAAGCATGTGGTGTATGATGCAATTTCTGAAAGTGCAGCTGCAGATGCTTTTGAAGCTATGTATGGTAAAAGAGCATTACCAGATTACAACTTTAGTAAAGCAGAGGTTATCGCATCTATAGGAGCAGATTTCTTAGGAGATTGGCAAGGTGGGTACGAAAAGTCTTATGCTGAAGGACGTAGAGTTGAAACTGGTAAAATGTCTTACCATGTTCAAATAGAAAGTAACATGTCTTTAGCAGGAGCAAATGCTGATAAAAGAATAGTTGCTAAGCCATCTGAACAGGTTTTTGCTTTAATAAACTTATACAACCAAGTAACAGGAAGTAATCTTCCTTCAAAAGCAACAACTTTTGATGCAGAGGTAAAGCAATTAGCTAAAGACCTTAAAAAAGCAGGTTCAAAAGGAGTTGTTGTTACAGGTTTAAATGATAAAAACGCTCAATTAATTGCTTTAGCAATTAATAAAGCATTAAATAGTGAAGTAATCGATACCAAGGCAGTGAATCTAAAACGCCAAGGTAACGATACTCAAGTGGCTCAATTAGTAGCAGACATTAAAGGAGGTAAAGTAAAAGGTTTAATTACTTATAATGTAAACCCTTTATACTCATTGTCAAATGCAGCTGATTTAGCAGAAGGAGTTAAGAACTTAAAATTATCTGTTGCCTTATCTACTCAAGATGATGCTACAGCTAATGCTACACAATATACATTGCCAGCACCTCACAACTTAGAAAGTTGGGGAGATGTTATGGCAAAGCAAGGTGTTTATAGTTTAATGCAACCTACTATCCAACCATTGTTTAATACACGTCAAGTACAAGATGTATTGTTAAAATGGTCAGGAAGCAAAGTAAACTACTATGATACCTTAAAAGAGTTTTGGAGTACAAATGTGTTAGGAGGAGCTTCATGGAATCAAGCATTACATGATGGATTCTTTAAAGCTGAAAACATTACTGAAGAAGAAGAAATAGCTTTTGAAGCTACAGTAGATGTAAATGCAGCAGCAGTACAATTAGTAAGAAAAGCTAACAACGCTTCAGGATTCGAATTAAACTTATATTCATCAACAGCTTTAGGAGACGGTAAACAAGCAAATAACCCATGGTTACAAGAATTACCAGACCCAATCACACGTGCTTCTTGGGATAACTACTTAACCGTATCTATGGCAGATGCTAAAGAATTAGGTTTTGAAAACCCAGTAAAAGATAACGGCGCTATTGATGGTAACTATGCTAACGTAACAGTTAATGGAGTTACAATAAACAAAATTCCAGTTATTATCCAACCAGGTCAAGCAAAAGGATCAGTTGGTTTAGCGTTAGGTTATGGTAGAACTCAGGGATTAAAGTCAGAAATGCAAGTAGGTATTAATGCATATCCTTTCTACCAAAACGGAAACAATGTACAATACAATGTTTCTATAGAAAAAGCTTCAGGATGGCACAAGTTTGCTTGTATGCAAGTACAAAGTACTTTAGCTGGTCGTCACGATATTTTAAGAGAAGCTTCATTAAAAGAAGTAAACGATAAAAAATTAGATCCTAAGCATACTTGGAATAAACCATTTATGGTTTCTTATGATCATCAAGAAGTTGAAGGAAGTAAAATCGACTTATGGGATGAGCATGATAGAAGTTTAGGACACCACTTTAACTTATCTATCGATTTAACATCTTGTACAGGTTGTGGAGCATGTGTTATTGCATGTCACGCAGAAAACAACGTTCCAGTTGTTGGTAAAGATGAAATGAGAGTTGGTAGAGATATGGCTTGGTTACGTATTGATCGTTACTACTCTTCTACTGTAGAAGATAAGCAACACGATGCTAAAATGACGTTGGAAGAGTTTAAAGCTCAAAATCCAAACATAGCTAACCAAGAAGTTGAAAGACGTTATACTGAAAAAGTATTAGAGTTAAGCAAAGGAGATTTATTTGATGCTTTAGAAAATCCAGCAGAAAACCCTCAGGTTGCTTTCCAACCTATGATGTGTCAGCACTGTAATCACGCACCATGTGAAACAGTATGTCCAGTAGCAGCAACGTCACACGGACGTCAAGGTCAAAACCAAATGGCATATAACCGTTGTGTAGGTACTCGTTACTGTGCAAACAACTGTCCATATAGAGTTCGTCGTTTCAACTGGTTTAACTATGCTGAAAACAACGAGTTTGACTTCAATATGAACAATGAATACGGAAAAATGGTGTTAAACCCAGACGTAGTTGTTCGTTCTCGTGGAGTTATGGAAAAATGTTCTATGTGTATCCAAATGACGCAAGCTACTATCTTAAAGGCTAAGAAAGAAGGTAGAGCCGTTAACAAAGACGAGTTTGAAACTGCATGTTCATCTGCTTGTTCTACTGGAGCTATGGTATTTGGAGATATAAACAACTCAGAAGATACAGTTACAGCGTTAAAAGAAGATAAAAGAGCTTTCCACGTGTTAGATTATATTGGTACAAAACCAAACGTAGTGTATCAAGTGAAAGTAAGAAATACAAACGAAGCTTAATAGTAAAATTAATAAGTATATAGATTTATGTCGTCTCATTACGAATCATCTTATAGAGAACCTTTAATACTTGGTGACAAGAGTTACCATGATATTACTGAAGATATTGCTAGACCTATTGAAGGGAAAGCAAACAAAAATTGGTATATAGCATTCTATATCTCTTTAGCAGCAATGTTATGGGGATTTGGATGTATCTTCTACACCGTAGGAACAGGTATTGGTGTTTGGGGATTAAGTAAAAACATCGGTTGGGCATGGGATATTACCAACTTCGTATGGTGGGTAGGTATCGGTCACGCCGGAACACTTATTTCTGCTGTACTATTATTATTCCGCCAAAAATGGAGAATGGCAATTAACCGTTCTGCAGAAGCGATGACAATCTTTGCGGTATTCCAAGCAGGGTTGTTCCCAATTATCCACATGGGACGTCCATGGAACGGATACTGGGTATTACCAATTCCTAACCAATTCGGATCATTATGGGTTAACTTTAACTCACCATTATTATGGGATGTATTCGCAATTTCTACGTATTTATCGGTATCATTAGTATTCTGGTGGACTGGTTTACTACCTGATTTTGCAACGATTCGTGATAGAGCTGTAAAACCTTTCCAAAAGAAAATTTATGCATTATTATCTTTCGGATGGTCAGGTAGAGCAAAAGACTGGCAACGTTTTGAAGAAGTGTCATTAGTATTAGCAGGATTAGCAACACCATTAGTACTTTCTGTACACACAATTGTATCGATGGACTTCGCAACTTCTATCAACCCAGGATGGCACTCAACAATTTTCCCTCCTTATTTCGTAGCAGGAGCAATTTTCTCAGGATTCGCAATGGTACAAACCTTATTAGGTATTATGCGTAAGGTTACAAATATGGAAGCATATATTACACGTTTACACGTTGAGTATATGAACATCGTAATCATTTTAACAGGAGGTATCGTAGCAGTAGCTTATGCAACAGAATTCTTCATTGCATGGTATACAGGATCTCCTTATGAAAACTACACATACTTATCGTTTGGTGCAGAAGCAGGAGCTTATGGATGGGCATTCTGGTCGTTATTAATTTGTAACATTTTCACACCACAGTTATTATGGATTAAAAAAATCAGAAGAAGTTTTATCTGGTCTTTCATTATCTCGATTGTAATTAATATCGGTATGTGGTTTGAGCGTTTTGATATTATCGCAATTGTATTAAGTAAAGGACAATTACCATCTACTTGGTGGCGTTTTGAGCCAACGTTTGTAGACGTAGGTATCTTCATAGGAACTATTGGATTCTTCTTTGTATTATTCTTATTATATGCAAGAACTTTCCCAGTAATCCCTACAGCAGAGATTAAGACTATTTTGAAATCATCAGGTGAGAATTTTAAAAAATCAAGAGAAGAGAACAATGAGCACTAATAAAGTAATTCACGCATTATATAATGATGATGATATCTTAATGGATGCCGTTAAGAAGGTAAAAGCAGAGAATCATCACATTGAAGAAGTATTTTGTCCATTTCCAGTTCATGGATTAGACAAAGCAATGGGCTTAGCACCAACACGTTTAGCAATTACTGCTTTTTTATATGGTATTACAGGTTTATCAGTAGCAGTTTGGTTAACATGGTATACTATGATAGCTGATTGGCCTCAAGATATTGGAGGAAAGCCAAACTTTTCTTGGGCAACAAATATGCCAGCTTTCGTTCCAATTTTATTCGAATTAACAGTGTTTTTTGCAGCACACTTAATGGTAATTACTTTTTACATGAGAAGTAAGATTTGGCCATTTAAGGAAGCTGAAAATCCTGACCCAAGAACTACAGATGATCACTTTTTAATGGAGATTCCTGTTAAAGGAAGTGAAGAAGAATTAGTGTCATTGTTAGAAACAACAGGAGCTGTAGAAATCAACGTAGTAGAAACGCACTAATAAAGAGATATGAAGAGTTTAAAAATAATTATCGCTTTAGCTGTAGTAGCAACAAGCTTAAGTTCTTGTAACGATAAACGTAAACCACAAGTACAATACATGCCAGACATGTATGTGTCTGTACCTTATGATGCAAATGGAGCTGAAGGTTTAAATAACGAAATGGTAAACAAGTTACCAGTAGCAGGTACTGTAAGTAGAAATGGAGTTGTAGCTTATGATATTCCTGATACTAATGAAGGATATGAAAAAGCAAAAGCTGAATTAAAAAACCCATTACCAACAACTGAGGAAAACTTAGAAAAAGGTAAAGAGTTATACGGTATATACTGTGCGTCTTGTCATGGTACAAAAGGAGATGGGAATGGAGTATTATCTCAAAGAGATAAGTTCAATGGTATTCCAAATTATGCAGATAGAGAATTAAATCCTGGGAATATTTATCATGTAATAATGTATGGTAAAAACTTAATGGGATCTCATGCATCACAGTTAAGATACAACGAGCGTTGGCAAGTTGTACAATACGTAGAAAAATTAAGAAGCGAATTAAAATAAGTCTATAATAGATAGTTAAGATATGTACCAGTTTTCAGGAAAATTAAAAATGCTTGCTATTGCTCTTATGATTTTAGGAGCTTTAGGTACTGCCTATAATTTTATGTCAGCACCTAAAACATTAGAAGAAGCAAAAGAAATTTTAGCAAAACAAGATGCACACCATGGTGGTGGTCATGAAGCAGCAGCTACTCATGCTGAAGAAGCTAAAGTTGAGAAGCATGTTGAAGTTGAAAATCACGAAGAAGAGGCAACTACAGAAGAACATGCTGCTGATAGTACAGCAAATCATACAGAAGAAGCAGTTCATAGCAGTGAGCAAGAACATTCAGAAGAAGCTACAGACAACACACAAGCACAAGATAGTTTAGCTGTACACGTAGCAGAAGACACTCATGAAGAAGCTGCAACTGAAGCACATGCTGAAGTAGCAGAAGTACACGGTGAGGATCATGGAGATGCTCATGCAGAACATGCTTTACACCAAATGCAAAATAGACCTTGGTCTGCATTATATGTTGCTTTATTATTCTCTTTAGGAATCACATTATTAGTATTAGCATTTTATGCTTCTCAAAGAGTGGCACAGTCTGGATGGTCTGTTGTGTTATTTAGAGTTATGGAAGCTATAACAACAAACTTACATTATGTAAGTCTTGCTATGTTAGTATTCTTAATTCTTACAGTAATGCATATGAATCATTTATTTCCTTGGATGGGAGAAGGAGTTGTAGACCCTACAAGTCCAAACTACGATTCAATCATAGATGGTAAGAAATGGTATTTAAATACTCCAGGTTGGTTAATGAGAAGTATTTTCTACCTAGTAGTATGGAATGCTTATACTTTTATTATTAGAAGAAACTCTATTAAACAAGACAATGGAGATTTAAAATTACATAAGAAGAACTATAATATTTCTGTAATTTTCTTATTCTTCTTTATGATTACTGAAAGTATGATGTCTTGGGATTGGATTATGACAATAGATCCACACTGGTTCTCAACTTTATTTGGATGGTATGTATTAGCTACTTTTTTAGTATCTGCATTAACAGTTATAGCAATGGTAACAATTTACTTACGTTCAAAAGGGGTATTGTCATTAGTAAACGATAGTCATATTCACGACTTAGCGAAGTTTATGTTTGGTTTCTCAGTATTCTGGACATACTTATGGTTTGCTCAGTTCATGTTAATTTGGTATGCAGATATGCCAGAAGAAACAACGTATTTCTTATTACGTTTTAACGAATATAAAGTACCATTCTTAGCAATGGTTGTAATGAACTTTATTTTCCCAGTATTATTATTAATCAACAGTGATTTTAAGAGCAGACCTTGGTTTGTAATCTTAGGTGGTGTTGTAATCTTAGCAGGTCATTATATCGATTTATTTGTTATGATTATGCCAGGAACCGTTGGTGGTCAATGGGGATTCGGAATTGGTGAAATAAGCGGATTATTATTCTTTGCAGGGTTATTCATCTTTGCTACGTTTAGTGCATTTGCTAAAGCGAATCCAGTACCAAAAGGAAATCCATATTTACACGAAAGTGAAACCTATCATTACTATAACATCGAACACACAGGAGAAGATAGTAATCATCATTAATAAAAAGAATTAATAAACAAATAGTTTAGATAATATGCTCGCTTTATTTTATATTTTCATAGCAGTTGCAATTGGAGTAAGTTTTTGGCAAATTACTCGTATAATGAATTTCCGTTCTGTAATTGCTACAGATAAAGACAACGAAAAACAAGGTAAATACGCTTTAGGTTTCTTAGCATTCCTTTACGCAATGATGATTTACTGTTTAATTGCCATGAACGTAATTATGTTACCAGAAGCTGCTTCTATTGAAGGAGAGCATGACGATAACTTATTCAATATTACATTTTGGTTAATTGGTATCGTTCAATTTGGTATGCAGTTTTTAATTTTCTTCTTTACTTATAAGTATAGAGGAAATAAGAACAACAAAGCATTATTTTATGCTGATAGCCACAAATTAGAATTAATTTGGACAACAATTCCTGCAGTAACAATTGTATTGTTAATTGGATACGGTTTATGGGCTTGGAACAACATTATGTATGTTGGAGATGATGAAAACCCTATCGTAATTGAAGTATACTCTCAACAATTCCGTTGGGATGCACGTTATGCAGGTGAAGACAACCAATTAGGTTTAGGTAACGTAAACTTTATCAAGGGAATTAACACTATGGGTGTTGATATGTCTGATCCAAGTGCACAAGATGATAAGCAAGTAACTGAATTATATTTACCAAAAGGTAAAAAAGTATTATTCAAGTTCCGTTCACAAGATGTATTGCACTCTGCTTATATGCCTCACTTTAGAGCACAAATGAACTGTGTTCCAGGTATGGTTACTCAATTCGCATTTACGCCAAAGTATACTACAGCAGAAATGCGTCAGAACTCTGAGGTAATTGCAAAAACAGAAGGAATTAACAAAATTAGAAGAGCTAAAGGAGAAGATCCATATGAGTTTGATTACTTACTTTTATGTAATAAAATTTGTGGAGCATCTCACTACAATATGCAAATGAAAATTACTGTTGTTGAAGAAGAAGAATACAACAAGTGGTTGTCAGAACAAAAAACATTAGCTCAAGCAATTAAATAAGATATTTTTAAAAAGTATATAAAGATATAGATTATGTCAGATCATCATCACAAAGAAACATTTGTAACTAAATACATTTTTAGTCAAGATCATAAAATGATCTCGAAGCAGTTCCTTGTTACAGGTATATTTATGGGTATCATAGGAGGTTTCATGTCTATGTTATTTCGTTTACAAATTGCATGGCCAGATACATCGTTTTCAATTGTTGAAGCATTCTTAGGAAACCATCAAACAGATGGAATTATGAATCCAGATATGTACTTAGCGTTAGTAACAATACACGGTACAATTATGGTATTCTTTGTATTAACGGCAGGTTTAAGTGGTACATTCTCTAACCTATTAATTCCATTACAAATTGGAGCTCGTGATATGGCTTCTGGATTCTTAAACATGGTATCTTACTGGTTATTCTTCTTATCTTCAGTAATAATGATTATTTCATTATTCGTAGAGGCAGGACCAGCGTCAGCAGGATGGACAATTTATCCTCCATTATCTGCATTACCACAAGCAATTCCAGGTTCAGGTACAGGTATGACATTATGGTTAGTGTCTATGGCAATTTTTATTGCTTCTTCATTAATCGGGTCGTTAAACTATATCGTAACAGTTTTAAACTTACGTACAAAAGGATTGAAGATGACAAGATTGCCATTAACAATGTGGGCATTCTTCATCACAGCAATTATTGGTGTAATTTCATTCCCAGTATTATTATCGGCAGCATTATTATTAATCTTCGATAGAAGTTTTGGTACCTCTTTCTACTTATCAGATATCTTTATTTCTGGTGAAGTATTACATTACCAAGGAGGATCACCAGTATTATTCGAACACTTATTCTGGTTCTTAGGTCACCCAGAGGTATATATCATCTTATTACCAGCATTAGGTATTAGTTCAGAAGTAATTTCAACAAACGCACGTAAACCAATTTTTGGTTACCGCGCAATGGTTGGATCTATTATGGCAATTGCATTCTTATCTACGATCGTATGGGGTCACCACATGTTTGTATCAGGAATGAACCCATTCTTAGGTTCTGTATTTACTTTTACAACAGTTTTAATTGCAATTCCATCAGCTGTAAAAGCATTTAACTACGTAACCACCTTATGGAAAGGTAACTTACAGTTAAATCCAGCAATGATGTTTTCTATCGGATTAGTTTCTACTTTCGTAACAGGAGGTTTAACAGGTTTAGTATTAGGAGATTCAGCATTAGATATTAACGTTCATGACACATATTTCGTAGTGGCTCACTTCCACTTAGTAATGGGAGTATCTGCCTTACTAGGAATGTTTGCAGGTGTTTATCACTGGTTCCCTAAGATGTATGGTAGAATGATGAATAAGACATTAGGATACTGGCACTTCTGGTTAACAATAATCAGTGCTTACGGAGTATTTTTCCCAATGCACTTTATAGGGTTAGCTGGTTTACCACGTCGTTATTATACAAACACTAACTTCCCAATGTTTGATGACTTAGCAGATATTAATGTATTCATGACTATCATGGCTATTATTGGTGGAGCAGCTCAGTTAATCTTTATTGCAAACTTCTTTATCTCTATGTACAGAGGTCAAAAAGCTACGCAAAACCCATGGAATGCAAATACACTAGAGTGGACTACTCCAGTTGAACACATTCACGGAAACTGGCCAGGAGCAATTCCTGAGGTTCACAGATGGGCTTACGATTATAGTAAAACAGATGAGAATGGTGAGTATGTTCACGGAAAAGATTTCGTACCACAAAACGTACCACTATTAGATGGAGAAGAACCATCTTAAGAAAAAAATAAATAAAAAAGCCTCCCAATACGGGAGGCTTTTTTTATTTATTAAAATGCCCCGATTTTAAATAAGTTGAATTATTTAAAACCCATGAAAGAAAAAAGAAATGGGCTTATAATTTAGAATCTAATAGCAGTCTTATTTCAAGTATTAAACAATTTGAAAGAGAATTAGAGGACTAAAACTTAAGAAGACAATTTTAAAGAAGATTGTTGCCACTACATTATTTATAATTAGTAGAAGAATCCAGTATGTAAATTATAAGTAATAAAATAAATAGTAATAATGTAATAAATACTTTTAGTGTGTAGGTAAATAATTAATAGGATTTCACAAGAGGAATTCTTCATATAAAATGATAAGGGATTTTACCTTTTAATTAATTAATAGATAACAAAAGACTTTACTTGAGTCTTAATACAAGTCAGCTATTTTGTAGAAATAACAAAAGAGAAGTAAATAGTTTATTTGAGTTAATCCCTAACGCGAACAATTACATTATATATAGTAGTATAAAAGGGTAAACCTTCTCCATGCTAGAAGTAGTACAATGGTTATAAATATAAGGAATAAAGGAAGGAGAGGGGGATGGTATAAAAAACTTTAGTGCGTAACTAATTAGGATATAGTGTATTAAAAAATAGTTTAAAAAAAAGGTTGGAAAAGTACTTGTTGAATGGAAAAAGGTATCTATATTTGCACCCGCAAACGGATAAGCGGTAAGCTAGGAAGTTAGTGTGAGTTCATTA
>NZ_JAZKJP010000011.1:0-168629 GCF_047470925.1 Tenacibaculum ascidiaceicola | reverse complement strand
CCTTTTCTTTAAATATCTTAAACCCTATTTTAATGAACTCACACTAACTTCCTAGCTTACCGCTTATCCGTTTGCGGGTGCAAATATAGATACCTTTTTCCATTCAACAAGTACTTTTATAACCTTTTTTTTAAACTATTTTTTAATACACTATATCCTAATTAGTTACACACAAAAGTTTTTTACACCATACCTCTCTCCTTCCTTTGTTTATTATATTTATGACTATTATACTCCTTCTAATATGGAAAAGGTTTACCCTTTTATACTACTTAATCATCAAACTTAAAGAGGTCTCTAAATCCTAATTTGTTTACTTTTTCTTACGTTTTCGCTTCTTTCGCATCTTTGCAAACATCTCTTTATACTCTGATACGTCAACATATCCTCTACTTTTTGATACAATTACCAAATAGTTCTTACGTAGTTTTGGTTCTTGATACTCTAACTTTTCATCTATATAAGCACGCTGTAATATATCTTCTACTAAATAATCTTCATTCTCCGTTTCTGGTTTGTACTCTGACTTTAATGATAACTTAAATAAATTTGCTGTGGTATTATACCAAAAAGCTTTCCAACCACTTCTTAATTCTTTTACATTATCAAAAGCTGTTTTTCCTGTTTGACGGTGGATTAACTTTAAAAGAATTCTTCCTTCAGTTCTTGTTAATTTCTTTAAAGGTGCTGTTAACTCTTCTTCTAAATACTTCTGAATTCTTTTTATGTATTTTCTTTTTTTACTTTTTGATTTAACTCTAGCTAGACGAGAGTTTACACTATCTACTCTTTTTGCCGCCAAAATTGCGTAGGGATATGCTTTGAATACTTTTTTACGAAGCCAATAATAATATAAGATATCTTTTTTTTCTTTAAACTTATGTTTTGGAAGTACTGTTACTTCATTTAGCTCTATCATTAAACTATCTCCTTCCCTTATCAAGATATATTCGTCATTAAAGTTTGGTAATGTATCTTTAATTTGTGCACTTAAAGCTGTTACAAATAATAATAAGTATATATATAGTAATTTTTTCATTTGATTTTTGATAAGCAAAAGGATTTCAAATGTATCATTTCTCTTTTAAAACAAAAAAACTCATGAAGTATTTCATGAGTTTTTATTTATTTTTTTACATTCTCTTATTATTCTGCCATAATTGAAGCTGCTACTTGCTTATAAGTTCCGTTCTCTAATTTTTCGCGGATTGCAGAAAATGCTTCAATTGTTTCATTTACGTCTTCAATTGTATGACGTGCTGTTGGAATTAACCTTAGTATTATTAATCCTTTAGGTATTACTGGGTATACTACAATTGAACAGAATACTCCATGATTTTCTCTTAAATCATTCACCATTGCCATGGCTTCTGGAATTTCTCCTTTTAAGTATACTGGTGTAATACACGTTTGTGTTGTTCCTAAATCAAAACCTGCTTCTCGTAAACCTGATTGTAATGCATTGGTTATTTTCCAAAGGTTTTCTTTAAGTTCTGGCATAGTACGAATCATATCCAAACGTTTTAAAGCACCTTTTACCATTGGCATTGGTAAAGATTTTGCAAACATTTGAGATCGCATATTATATTGTAAGTATTGAACTACATCTTTATCTCCTGCAAAGAATGCTCCAATTCCTGCCATAGATTTTGCGAACGTCGCAAAGTATACATCTATTCCGTCTTGTACTCCCTGTTCAAATCCTGTTCCTCTTCCTCCTTCTCCTAAAGTTCCAAACCCGTGTGCATCATCTACTAATAAACGGAAGTTATATTTTTCTTTTAAGGCTACTATTTCTGCTAAACGTCCTTGTTCACCTCGCATACCGAATACCCCTTCAGAAACTAACAAAATTCCACCTCCTGTTTTTTCTGCCATTTTGGTGGCACGCTTCAAGTTTTTCTCACAACTTTCTATATCATTGTGACGATAAACAAAACGTTTTCCCGCATGTAAGCGAACTCCATCAATAATACATGCATGTGTATCCATGTCATATACTATGATATCGTCTTTTCCTACTAAAGCATCAATTGCTGATACCATTCCTTGGTATCCGAAGTTTACTAAATAAGCTGCTTCTTTCCCAACAAATTCGGCACACTCCTGCTCTAATTGTTCATGGTATTTTGTGTGACCTGACATCATACGAGCTCCCATAGGGTACGCCATACCGTCTGTAGCAGCAGATTCTCCATCTACTTTTAAAACTTCTGGATGGTTTGCTAATCCTAAGTAGTCATTAATACTCCAAGTTATTACTTTTTTTCCATTGAAAGACATACGGTTAGAAATTGGTCCTTCTAATTTAGGAAACACATAATATCCTTCTGCTTTATCTGCCCATTTTCCTAAAGGTCCTTTATCTCCTTTAATTCTTTCAAATAAATCTTTAACCATTGTTATTTTTGATTTTTATAGGATGCGAAAGTAGTGCTTTTTAACAGATTTTCAAAAATTACCTACTGTTTCATTTTCAATAAATAATAAAAACACTACTTTATTAAACCTATAAAGTTCTTCAGTTTTTAGGATAAAATGTTTGATTTTAGCTCTTCTATAAATGGTTGTTTATATAATCTTTTTCCTAATGCTTTATGAATTGCATTTGCTACTGCTCCTCCTGCAGGTGGTAAACCTGGTTCTCCTAAGCCTGTTGGTGCTATTTCATTTTCTACAAAATGTACTTCAACCTTAGGGGTTTCATTTATTCTTATTAATCGATAGTTATCAAAATTTCTACTTGATGGTTTTCCTTCATTAAAAGTTAAATTACCATACATAGCATGTCCAATACCATCAATTACTCCTCCTACTACTTGATTTTTAGCTCCTGTTGGATTTACAACGATACCACAATCGACTGCTGCAACTACTTTTGTTACCACTGGTACCCCATCCTTTAACTCTACTTCAGCTACTTCTGCTACGTGGGTATTATGACTGTAATAAGCTGAAAAACCTTGATAAACTCCTTCTTTTGCTTTACCCCAGTTTCCTTTTTCTGCAGCCAATCTAATTGCATCTTGCATTCTTTTTCCTGAGTACTGAATTTTTTCGTCTTTCGTTTCTTTTACATTTTCTAGTAAATCTAAACGCAATTGTACTGGATCAACTTCTAGCTCTTGTGCTAATTCATCAAAAAAGCATTGTTCTGCATATCCTAAAAAGTTGGTATATGGTGCTCTCCAAGCTCCTGTGCTAATATTACTTTTATAATTTCCTGTTGATACTTTATAGTTTGGAATACATCCTGCTGGAAAGAAATGTGGAACCAATCCATACATATTATCATTAATCGCTGCTTCTTTTAAATGATATCCTGTTACTTTTCCATCTTTAATTGACGCTGCTATTCTATATTTGATTGCTGGCCTGAATGTTCCACTCGTCACATCTTCTTCTCTTGTTGAAACCATTTTTACTGGTTTTTTAGCTTTATCAGATATTTCTAGTGCTTCATATACAAAATCACCATATAGTCTTCTTCCAAAACCACCTCCCATTCTTGTCATTTCCACATGAACTTGTTCTACGTCACGTCCTATCATTTCGGCAGCAACTCTTGCTACAAACTCTGGCGTTTGTGTTGGTCCTACTAGATGTACTTTTTCTGGAGTTACATTAGCAAAAAAGTTCATCGGCTCCATACAATTATGAGGTAAAAAAGGTGAGTGATAAGTACGTTCAATTACTTTATCTGCTTCTTTAAAAGCTTTTTTTACATCTCCATCTTCTCTTCTTACATCTAAATCATTAGATTCTAACAAGTTTATTAGCCTTTCATCATGAAATTTTGTGTCTTCTAACTTAGAGCCATCTTTCCACACTGCTTTAATTACTTTTGCCCCTTTAATTGCTGCCCAAGTATTTTCAGCTAACACAACTACTTTATCTGTTTTTGTTAACTTGAATGTCCAATTAATTTTTCCTGACTCAATAAAATTTCTTGCTTTTTCTCCTATTGTAACAACATCTACTACTCCAGATATTTTTTTTGCTTCTGTAGCATCATACGATTCAAGTTCTTGTCCGAAAGCCGGAGGTCTTACTACTGAAGCATATAACATTCCTTCTTCCTTATAATCTAAGCCAAATAACGGTTTTCCTGTTACTATTTTTTCTACATCAACATTTATAGCATCTTTACCTATGATAGAAAATTCTGAAGGTTTCTTTAATGTTACATTTTCTGGAACTTCTAATATTGCTGCTTCTTTAACCACTTCTCCATAGCCTAATTTATCACCATTTGCATTGGTAATTACACCTTTTGATGCAGAACAAGTAGCTGCATCAACACCCCATTTTACTGCTGCTGCATTTATTAACATTTGTTTAGTTGTAGCCCCTGTTTGTCTTAATGCTGTCCAACCCAAACGAATAGATTGACTTCCTCCAGCTAATTGACGGGTATAATTTTTTGTATCTAACGGAGCTTGGACTACATGTACTTTGTCCCATTCAACATCTAATTCTTCAGCAATAATCATTGGCATTGATGTTTTTACTCCTTGTCCAATTTCTGGATTGGGAGAGTAAATAGTTACATAACCTTCATCGGATATTTTTATGAATGCGTTAAAATCATTAAAATTTAGATTTTCAACATCTACAGATGGTTTTACATTAGGTTTACAGGCAGTAAATAGATTAAATCCAATCATAATACCACCACTAGCTAATGTAGAAGTTCTTAAAAAGTTTCTTCTGCTAAACGTGAAGTTTTTTTCTTGTGTACTCATGATTGAAAGTTTTTAAGACATTTTATCTGCAGCTAATGCAACTGCCTTTTCTATTCTATTGTATGCAGCACAACGACAAATATTACCTTGCATTGCTTCTCTTATCTCTTCTTTTGAAGGATTTGGATTTTCTTTTAAAAAGGAAGCAGCTGTCATAATTTGACCTGCTTGACAATATCCACATTGTGGAACGTCTACTTCTTTCCAGGCTTCTTGTAATGGATGATCTCCTTCGGTTGATAACCCTTCTATGGTTGTTATTTCTTCACCATCCAACATAGAAACTTGTAATTGACAACTTCTCATTGCTGTTCCATCTACATGAACAGTACAGGCTCCGCATTGTGCTATTCCACAACCGAATTTAGTTCCTACCATATTGAGTTCATCTCGTAAAACCCACAACAATGGTGTATCAGCATCTGCCTTAAAGGACACCGACTTTCCGTTAATTTTTAATGTATAATTTGGCATTTTGGCTAATTTTTGTTTGTCTCGTGTAAGTTACAAAAAATATAAATGCCTGTTTGTTAATGAAGTCCTTTTAAGATAATTTTAAATAAAAAGAGAGGCATATGCCTCTCTTTTTCTATTTATTTTCTAAAAACGTCCTTACGTTTTTCTCTATTCTCTCGAGTACATTTTCGGTATTTGCCTTTATAAAATTCTCTCCTGTTATTTGCTCGTATAGCTCAATATATCTATTTGAGATTTCAATAACTTTTTCATCAGACATTTCAGGAATTTCTTGTCCTTCTTTTCCTTGAAAACCATTTTCAATTAACCATTGACGTACAAATTCTTTTGATAATTGTTTTTGCTTTTCTCCTTTTTCTTGACGTTCTGCATATCCGTCAGCATAGAAATAACGAGAAGAATCTGGTGTATGGATTTCATCAATCAATACAATTTTACCGTCTTTAGTTTTTCCGAATTCATATTTAGTATCTACTAAAATCAACCCTCTTTTAGCTGCTAACTCGGTACCTCTTTTAAACAGTTTTCTAGTATAGTCTTCTAAGACTAAATAATCTTCTTCTGATACAATTCCTTTAGCTAAAATGTCTTCACGAGAAATGTCTTCATCATGCTCTCCATTATCTGCTTTGGTAGATGGTGTAATAATTGGCTCTGGGAACTTATCATTTTCTTTCATTCCTTCTGGCATTGCTACCCCACAAAGTGTTCTTTTTCCTGCTGCATATTCACGAGCTGCATGCCCCGATAAATATCCACGGATAACCATTTCTACTTTAAAAGGTTCACATAAATGACCTACTGCTACGTTTTCATCTGGATTTGCTAATAACCAATTCGGAACAATATCAACTGTATCGTTCATCATTTTTGTAGCAATTTGGTTTAAAATTTGTCCTTTAAAAGGTATTTGACGCGGTAAAATTACATCGAAAGCGGAAAGTCTATCAGAAGCAATCATTACCAACAACTCATCATTGATATTATAAACTTCTCTTACTTTTCCTTTATAAACTTCTTTTTGTCCTTGAAACTGGAAGTTTGTTTCGTTAATTGTATTCATTGTATGTTGTTGTGTTGTTGCCCGCAAATGTAAACTAATCACTAAATACTGACAACTAAAAACTACTCCGTTTCTATACTTTTATAAGCTGAAATAATTCTTTTAACTAATCGATGACGGATTACATCTTTATCGTCTAAATACACTTGAGCAATTCCTTCAATATCCTTCAAAGCCAATAACGATTCTTTTAATCCAGAAACTTGTCTTCTTGGTAAATCTATCTGACCTGGATCTCCTGTAATGATAAATTTTGCGTGCATTCCCATACGCGTTAAAAACATTTTCATTTGGTTATGGGTTGTGTTTTGTGCTTCATCTAAAATTACAAAAGCGTTGTCTAAGGTACGACCACGCATAAACGCTAATGGTGCTATTTGTATCACTCCTTTCTCTAAATGCGATTCGAGTTTTTCATGAGGAATCATATCACGAAGTGCATCATACAAAGGTTGCATATATGGATCTAGTTTTTCCTTTAAATCTCCTGGAAGAAACCCTAAATTTTCGCCCGATTCTACCGCAGGTCTTGTTAAAATAATTCGTCTTACCTCTTTTTCTTTTAATGCTTTTACAGCCAAGGCAACTGCCGTATATGTTTTTCCTGTACCTGCAGGTCCTACTGCAAATAACATATCATTCTTTTGCATTAACTCAACCATTTTACGTTGGTTATCCGTTTGCGCTTTAATTAACCTACCACTAACACCATGAACTAATACATCTTTTGCTTTACCTGACTTTCGTATTTCTTCTTCCTTACCTGTTGATGTTAAAATACGCTCAATACTATTTTCATCTAGCTTATTATACCTATTAAAGTATTTGATAAGCATTTCTAATCGCTTTTCAAATTCATTTAATAATTCAGGTTCACCAAAAATCTTAAGTTTATTTCCTCTAGCTACTATTTTTATTTTAGGAAAGAATGTTTTTAACTGAGTAATAGTGCTGTTTTGAGCTCCAAAAAAATCGTTTGGGTTGATTTCTGTTAATTCAATTACGCGTTCGTTCAAATGATAAAAGTTTTAATATTATTCACACTAAAAATAATGATTATTTTTCTTGAATTACGTAGTTTTGTTTAAAATTTCAGCATAATTTTTCACAAATTAATTAACAAACACCTAAATTAATGTCTCTTATTACATTAACTACTGATTTTGGAACGAAAGACCACTTTGTAGGTGCTGTAAAAGGGGCTATTTATTCTGAGTTGCCTGATGCAAAGATTGTTGATATTACGCATGAAATTTCTCCTTTCAACATTACTGAAACTGCTTATATTTTAAAGAATGCTTATAAAAGTTTTCCTGATAAAACGATTCATGTAATTGGTGTAGACTCCGAGTTAAGTGTGGACAATAAGCATATTGCTTTAGAGTTGGACAATCATTATTTTATTTGTCCTGACAATGGATTAATTTCTATGATTGCTTCTGAAATTAATCCAACTAAAATTGTTGAAATTAATATTCACGATCGTATTGAAAGTAGTTTTCCTGTACTGGATGTTTTTGTGCAAGTAGCTTCTCATATTGCTCGTGGTGGTAGCTTAAATGTTATTGGTAGAGAGATTGAGACTTATAAAAAGATTGTTGAGATTAAACCTAAGGTAAACGAACAGCAAACCATTATTTCGGGTGGTGTTATTTACATTGATAATTACGGAAATGTAATTACAAACATTAGTAAAAAACAATTTAATACTATTGGAAAAGGTCGTGATTACAAAGTAACAGCAAGACGCTATACCTTTTCTAAAATTTACAACCGATATAATGAAATTGTTGATTTTTCGGTTACTGACAAAAGACAATACGATGGTGAAAAGTTAGCTATTTTTAATTCTGCAGGTTTTTTAGAAATTGCTATTTACCGAAGTAATTTAGAAACGGTTGGTGGAGCTTCTACCCTACTAGGTTTAGAATACCGTGATACCATTACCATTGAATTTGAAAACCCTATTAAACCAGAATTTACACCTATAAATTAAATTTATGTTTGTACGAATTGTAAAAATGAGCTTTCAGCCAGAAAAAATTGAAGAGTTTTTAAACAACTTTAATTCAAAAAAAGAGTTTATACGAAATTCACCTGGTTGTCGTTTATTAGAGTTATATAGAGACAAAACAAATCCGAATATATTTTTTACTTATAGCTATTGGGATACTGAGCAAGATTTAGAAAACTACAGAAATTCTGAATTATTTAAAGGTGTTTGGTCACAAACCAAAGTTTTATTTAATGACAAGCCTCTTGCTTGGAGTGTAGATAAAGTTGAATCGTTAACTTAATGAGTTTATTCAGTCCTTTTCCTGTTTTATATACACCTCGGCTTGTACTAAGAAAACTTGTTGATAATGATAAAGAGGCTGTTTTTAAAATTCGATCGAATTCAGTAGTCAATAAATTTATTGATAGAAAGATTCCTAGTGATATTTCTGATGTGGAAGATTTTATAAAACTAATTGATGAATTAGTACTTAAAAACGAAGGTATTTACTGGGTTATTGAAAACAACAACGAGGTTATAGGTTCTATTGGTTTACGTCATTTTAATGACAATTTTTCTTATGCCGAAATTGGCTATGAATTACATCCTGACGCTCACGGAAAAGGTTTTATGAGTGAAGCTTTAAAAGAAGTTATTCAATTTGGTTTTAGTTCACTTAACTTGAATGAAATTGAAGCTTATACTCATAAACACAATAAAGATTCTATAAATTTGTTAAAAAGGTTTAACTTTAAATTACGTCCCAATAAAAAAGATAACGACTTCGAGAATAATGTTATTTTTGGACTTCTTAAAAACGAACAATAGTATTTTATGCTACCACTACTAAAAAAAGAATTTAACTCATTTTTTGCCTCTCCCATTGCCTATTTGGTTATTGGAGTGTTTTTACTTGTAAATGGCTTATTTTTATGGGTATTTAAAGATAATTTCAATATTTTAAATGCAGGGTTTGCCGATTTAAATAGCTTTTTTTATTTAGCTCCATGGTTGTTTTTATTCCTGATTCCTGCCATAACAATGAAAAGTTTTGCAGATGAGTTTAATAGTGGAACCATTGAAATTTTAAAAACCAAACCTCTTACCGATTGGCAAATTGTGCTGGGCAAATTTTTTGCTGCACTTTTACTCGTTATTATAGCATTATTACCTACGTTAACTTATGCTTATACTGTGTATCAATTAGGAAGCCCTATTGGAAATTTAGATGTAGGTAGTACAATTGGTTCGTATTTAGGGTTGTTATTTTTAGCTTCAACCTATACTGCTGTAGGATTATTTACTTCTACCCTTTCAAATAACCAGATTGTAGCATTTATTGTAAGTGTATTTATCACTTTTGCTTTATTCTACGGGTTTGATGCTGTCGGATCTTCTTTAGGAAACTCAGGATATGCCTTACAACAATTTGGTATTAACGAACACTTTAAAAGTATTAGTCGTGGTGTAGTAGATACTCGTGATTTAATCTACTTTATCAGTGTTACGTTCTTCTTTTTATTCATCACTAAACAACAGTTAAAAAATGAATAAGAAATTACAACACATCGCATTAGCTCTTATTGGACTGTTAGTTCTTAACTATGTGGCTAACTCTATATACAAACGTTTTGATTTAACACAAGATAAACGATATACCTTATCGGAAGTGAGTGAGAATCTTATTGATAAAATTGATACCCCACTAACGATTCATGTATTCTTAGAAGGTGATTTTCCTGCGGAATTTAAGCGTTTACAAATAGAAACACGCCAGTTTTTAGAGGAATTACAAGCAAAAAACTCTAACATCCGCTTCAGATTTATCAATCCTGATAATATTCGTGAACGTTTGGTAAAAAGAGGAATGATGCCTAGCCAGTTAACTGTAGAAGAAGATGGAAAGTTATCTGAAGCTATTATTTTTCCTTGGGCAGAAATTACTTATGGTAAAAAAGTAGAGTTAATTTCTTTACTTCCTAACTCTATTGCTAAAACGCAAGAGGCACAGCTACAAAATGCTGTTGAAAAATTAGAGTATTCTTTTGCTAATGCATTGCATAATGTTACTTTAAAAGAAAGGCAGAAAATAGCGGTATTAGCTGGTAATGGTGAGCTTCAAGATATTTATCAATATAGTTTGTTAAGTGAAGTTGGTAAAAAATACCGTTTAGCCAAATTTACATTAGATAGTGTAGCTAGCAATCCGCAAAAAACCTTGAAAGATTTACGTAACTACGATTTAGCAATTATAGCAAAACCTACTGAACGTTTTACTGAGGAAGAAAAATTTACCGTTGATCAGTTTATAGCAAACGGTGGTAAAAGTTTATGGCTGCTAGATAATAACTATGCGGATACTGATAGTTTGTACAATGAAGGAAAAATGTTAGCTTTTCCTCGTGATTTGAATTTAACTGATTTATTGTTTGGCTATCAAGTTCGTGTAAATAATAAACTAATTCAAGATTTGTACTCGGCTAAAATTCCATTAGCTACAGGAAATGTAGGAAACCAAACACAGTTCCAACACTTAAACTGGTTTTATCATCCATTAGTTAATGGAAATCCGAGCCATCCGATTACTAAAAATGTAGCACCTGTTCGTTTTCGTTTTGCTACTCAAATAGATACTTTAAAAGGAAACTTAAAAAAGACTCCGTTATTAGTGACTTCTGTACTCACTAAAAAAACTGGAACGCCTAATTTTATTGAGTTACAAAGTATTGCGAAAGAACCTAAAGAAAATGAGTTTGCTTCAGGTCCACAATTATTAGCTGTGTTATTGGAAGGAGCTATTCCTTCAGCATATAAAAACAGAATAAAACCTTTTGACACTCCTGATTTTAAAGCTGAGAGCACAAACAATAAAATGATTGTAATTGCTGATGGTGATGTCGGCAGAAATCAGATTTTAAAAGGAAAACCACACGATTTGTCCTTAGATAAATGGACAGGAGAACAGTTTGGAAATAAAGAATTTTTAATCAATGCTATTGACTATTTATTAGATGATTCTGGATTGATTCAACTGCGTAATAAAACCATTCAAATTAACTTATTGGATAAGCAACGTGCTTTTGCTGAAAAACGTTTTTGGCAATTTATCAATATTGGTATTCCATTAGTGCTATTAGCACTGTTTGGTTTTGGTTTTAATTACTGGAGGAAGAAGAAATATCAGTAGAATTAATAATACTTTTAAATATTTAATAAATCATTGTGTTTAAACTGATAACTCAATATTTTTTGAAGTTTTTTGCTACTAATTATTTTGTAAACTAATAGTTTTGAATCGTCAAATTCTGGAATAGGTTTTCCTAGAATTTTTCTAGCATTTATATAGAAATCTTCTCTGGTTGGGTGATCGTTTGCACAGGCATTAAAAACTTCACCAAAAACATTCTGTTCTATAATTTGTTCTATGATAGCAATGCAGTCTTCTCTATGTATCATATTTACATAACCTTTTGGATGTGGAATTTTTCTACTAGCAAACCAATTTCCTGGTTGCCTTTTTTCTCCAAATAATCCAGCAAAACGAATTATGGTTGTTTGAAAATTATTGTTTCTTTTAAATAGATTTTCTATCTCAACTAGTGGTGAATTTATTGTTTTATCTTCTTCAGTCATTTCCTTATTTAAACTAGGGTACACCGAAGTAGAGCTAATAAAAATTACTTTAGCTGTATTTGATTTCTCAATAGAAGAAATTAACCTTTTAAAGTTTTCTACCTCTTTGGAAGTAATAGCTATGATTAGAACATCAGCATCTAAAAATTCTGATGAAATATTTTTGTCTGAAATATCAACTACGTAAGGGGCAATCGCAACTGATTCTAATTCTTGAAGTTTATCTTTAGAAGTTGTTGAACCATTTACTTTATATCCCTTCTTTGTAAAATATATTCCTAATTCTTTGCCTAACCATCCGCAACCTAAAATACTAACATTTTTCATTACAACAACTATCGTCTTTTACTATTTTACATGAAACCACCGCTAATAAAGCTCCTATAATTGGTGCTAATATATACAACCATAAATGCTCTAAGTGACCAGAAACTAGTGCTGGTGCAATGGAACGTGCAGGATTCATAGAAGCTTTGGTTATAGGTCCTGCAAACATGGCTTCTAATAACACTACCCCCCCAATGGCTATACCTGCCATTACTCCTACTTCTTTACTTCCTGTAGATACATTGATAATAGTAAGCATTAAAAAGAAGGTTAATAACAATTCTAAAATAAAAGCTCTCCAAGGTACTACCGTTGGTAATGTAGCTCCGTAAAATTCACTTGTAGGAAATAATACCCAAAGCATAACACTAGCCAACAAAGCTCCTACTAATTGAGCTATAATATATTTAGGCACCTCTTTCCATGAAAATCTTTTAGCATAAGCAAAAGCAATTGTGACTGCAGGATTAAAATGTGCTCCAGAAATTTCTCCAAAGGCATAAATCATTGCCATCACTATCAATCCCCAAGTAATTGCAACCCCAATATGCGTCAAATCTGCTCCGTTGGTAACTTCATTTACTGTCATTGCCCCTGTTCCACAGAAAATTAAAGCAAAAGTTCCTATACTTTCAGCTATATATTTTTTCATTTTATAAGTTTCTATCTACTAATTTTTCTTTGAATAATTCTACTTGTCTTCTATGTCTTAATATATGTACAATAGCATGTTCAAATAATTGTTCTACATCATATTTCTGCCCCCACCTTACGTGAACCTTTTTATTTGGATCTAATTCTTCTAATTTAATATTAGGATAATCGTTGAAGAGTTGCTCATTATAAGCAAACATTGTATCTAATGCTTTATTATACTCCGAAACAGAGTTTAGTTGCTCTTTTTCTTTATAAACTATATCTTCTCCTAACCACTTTCTTATTTCAATAACATAGGTATATCCTGCCCTAACAACATGTGTCAGTATTGTTTGAATTGACTTACAATCTTCATCTTTAGTCTCACTATCAACTATTTGAATCAATTCTTTTGAAGTAACATCTTTAATTACCTCCTTAAACTCTTCTATTGACTTTTCATACTCATCTAACAAAGCTCCAATAGCTCCATTTTTTCTATATATTCTTTTTCTTATCATTCTTTCTTTAATTGCAAATATCTATTAAAACAAGACTACGGTATTTTAAGTTTTTGTTAACATTAATCCGAGGAATTCCTTGTAATTTTAACAAAACTAATTTAAAACAAATCAATCAACATGAAAAAAATACTTTTAAGCTTGTTTGTTGTTGCTTTATCAACAAATATCAATGCACAATTAAAAACCCCTGCCCCTAGTCCTGCAGCTAAATTAGAGCAAACTGTAGGTTTAACAGATGTATCAGTTGAATATTCTCGTCCAAGTATGAAAGGGAGAACTATTTTTGGAGATTTAGTTCCTTACGGAAAAGTATGGAGAACTGGTGCTAACGCAAATACCAAAGTTACTTTTAGCGACGATGTTACTATTGATGGTAAAACCTTAAAAAAAGGAACGTACGCTTTATATACTAAACCAGGAAAAGATTCTTGGGAAGTATTATTTTATTCTGATGCTAACAACTGGGGAACTCCTCAAAAATGGGATGACTCTAAAGTAGCTGTATCTACTACTGCTAAAGTTGAAGCTATGCCTGTGAAAATTGAAACGTTTACAATGTCTATTGACGATTTAACAAACGATTCTGCTGTATTAGGAATTTTATGGGAAAATGCTTACGTAGGTGTAAAGTTTAATACTCCTACTGATAAGGCTGTAGAAAAAAGCATTGCACAAGTAATGGGTGGACCTTCTGCCAATGATTATTTTTCTTCTGCTGTGTATTACTTACAAGAAGGAAAAGACATTAACAAAGCTAAAAATTGGATTAACAAAGCAGTTGATATGACTAAAGATCAACCTCGTTTTTGGTACTTACGTCAACAATCTTTAATCTTAGCTAAAGCTGGTGATAAAAAAGGTGCTGTTAAAGCAGCTAAAGCTTCATTAGCAGGTGCAAAGGAGGCAGGAAATGCTGACTATGTAAAAATGAATAAAGAGTTTATTGCTAAAATGAAATAATTTTAGCATACAATGTCTTCATAAAAAACTCGCTCTTCGCGAGTTTTTTTTCTTAAAAATAAATCATAACATGAAAACCAACTCAAATACACCCTTACAATTTTCTTGTGGTGCCACAATGAAAAATAAATTCATGCTTGCACCAATGACCAATACACAAAGTTTTGAAAACGGGCAACTTTCTGATGAGGAGTTTCATTGGCTAACAATGAGAGCTGAAGGACAATTTGGAATGGTAATGACGTGTGCTTCTCATGTACAAGAAAACGGTAAAGGTTTCCCAGGACAATTAGGTATTTTTTCTGACGAACAAATTCCAGGACATACTAAACTCACAAAAAGTATTAAGTCTTATGGTAGCTTAGCCGTAATTCAATTACACCACGTAGGTATGCGATCACCATCAGAATTGATTGATGGTCTACCTGTTTGTCCTTCAAAAAACGAAAAACACAATGCTCGTGAATTATCATTAGATGAAATTTATGAACTTAAAAACAATTTTGTTAAAGCAGCTAATAGAGCTAAAAAATGTGGTTATGATGGTGTTGAAGTCCATGGAGCTCACGGATATATTTTAACTCAATTTTTAAGTAGTGAAATTAACAAAAGAACCGATCAATATGGTGGAAGTTTAGTTAATAGATCGCGCCTTTTATTTGAGATTATTAATGAGATAAGAAGTACCTGCGGTGCTGATTTTTTAATAGGGGTTCGACTTTCTCCTGAAAGATTTGGTATGGATATTCTTGAAATAAAGGAAATATGTAAACGGTTAGTAACAGAAAATAAAATAGACTTTATTGATCTCTCTCTATGGGATGTTTTTAAATATCCTGAACAAAAAGATTTTCAAAATAAAACCTTGTTAGAACATTTTACTGAATTAGATTACAAAAATGTTCTTGTAACCGTTGCTGGAAAAATTAATAGTGGTGAAAATGTTACTAAAATATTAAATACTGGGATTGATTTTGTTTGTATCGGACGATCTGGAATTTTACATCATGACTTTCCTCTACAAGTTATTAAAGACTCCTCTTTTAAAAGCATTGAAACACCTGTTTCAAAAGACTACTTAATTAATGAAGGATTAAGTGATACGTTTATAAATTATATGCGTAGGTGGCCTAACTTTGTTAAAGACGAAGCTTCTTAAAAAGACTTTATTAATTTTTAAAATTTATTTGAGTTTTTATGTAACAAATTACATTGTTTCTCTACTAATACAGTATAAAACAGTTTTACTATGAAAAATTTATATCGTAAAAAATCTTTGATGTTATTATCAATAGGGATTTTAACCATTGCCGCTTCTCAAATACTTACTCATTATTTAAAAGTATCAGACTTAATGCAAGGTTTAAGTTTTGGTGTGGGAATCGGTTTATTAATTACAGCTATTGTGTTTAGGAATAAAACATTGGTAAAGGCTAGTTAAAATCTTAAAAATAAAAGACTGTTAAAAAACAGTCTTTTATTTTATAATTCCTAGATGAATTATACGTCCACCCGATTGATTTACAGGGTTTACACTCTTCCCTACTACAATTCCTCTTTCTGGAGCGTAATATTTCTTAATTCTATTACCAAATACATCTCGTAGAGTAGCAATATGGTCTCCTTCTTCTACAATATCTCTTAAATCAACATGAACAGTAAGTAAGCCTCCTTCTTGTGTATATAACCAATAGGATTTTTCACAAACTACTGTATTTCTCTTAGAGGTTTCATATTCGTCATCCGTAATTCCTAAATATGCCAATACATTGTGTACTCCTGCTACTCCACTTTTAATTATTTTCTTTTGAAAACTATGCGGATTACCTACTTCAATAGTAATAGACGGAATTCCTAATTCTTCAGCTGCTCCTCTTAAAGTACCATCTGACGGAGGTGTATGTACTATAATTTCTGCATCTTGTAATAAGGCTAGTTTTTTAGTAACTTTATTATTCATATCACTTCTAATGTAAAATGAATTCACTCTACCAAAACTAGCTGTATGCAAGTCCAATAAATAATCGAATTTCTTTACTACTAAATTCAAAAAACGATTGGCATATACCTCACTTGTATTTCCATTATCTTTTCCTGGCATTATTCTGTTAATATCAACTCCATCACTAAAAACTCTTGTTCCCCTAACAAATGAAGGTACATTAACCACTGGAATCCCTACAATTGTTCCTTTTAAATTGTCTGTATCTAAATCTTTAAACAATCGCTGGATAACTGATATTCCGTTTAATTCATTTCCATGAACCGCTGCTGTAAGTCCTAATACTATACCGTCTTCTTTTCCTCTAGCAACCATAACAGGAATACATGTAGGTATTCCCATTGCATTGGAAGTAACCTTTAACCAATAGTTTTTTATAGAGTTTTTAGGAGTTTGATTTACATCGAACTCTGTAATATATTCAATTTGGTGTCCCATATTCATACATTTAATATAGTTCGTTTAACAGCGTACTATCGTTGTTTAATGAAGTAAATAGTTTCTTTTTAAACTTTTTATTTGAGTTTATTAAGCTAATACACATTTTATCGATAGCAATGGTAGAAAGTACTGTTTGTATAAAAGTTTCTATTAAATCATCTATTCCTAAACCTAGTTTGTTATAATCTCTTCTATCCATTATTAACAAACGATTAGTGTCAGATGTCCATTCATTTTCTCCTAACTTAACTGATAAATTGGTTCCCAACATTTGCCAAGAATCTTTACTACTTTCTAAGTCGTTTACCAGTGGTAACAATGCTCTTCTCGAATACATACACAATGGTTTTATTCCATCTTTAGTACTACTAATCATCATGCGAATGTCAGACACAAACGTTTCTCCTTTAGCATTTGGCATTGTACCAACATGGTAATATTTACCTTTGGTACTAACTGAACTCCAATTATAATTACCTATTAAACTTTGTACTATAAAACGTTCATACTCGATTTCTAACTTCATAAACTCTTCTAGTTCTTGTTCATTAACAATCGTATAAACCCCTTGTCCTGCATTACTATAAGGTATCTTTACAACAGCTTGTCCGCCCATTTTTTTCACCCATAACGGTATTTCATTCTTGCTTACATCCCAAATAGTATCTGGTATGTTTATTTTCATTCCGTATTCTTCTAACTCGGTATTGTAAATATCATATGCTTTGGCTGCGACCATTTTATTTCTTCCACCAGCTAAACAGGTAATAATCGGGTTTAAAATTTTTGTTTTACTATTAATAGGAAATCTATTCCATGGTTTTTGAGTTACATATCTAAAAATACCTCGTAATGGAATCCATTCTTCATCTTGTTTAACATAGAAGATTTCATTTTCTATTTTGATGTGATCGTTGTCTTTCTTTGAATAATAAGGCACTAAAAAGACATCTTCATTAAAAACATCTGCTATAACTGCTGCATAACCAGACGTTTCCATATAATTTTTATCGTAAAGTACTGCTAACCTACCATCTTTAACAAGTTTTCGCTTCTTTTCTAAAATAGGTTTAAAAGTTCTTTCAATTAATAAGCGATATACTCCGTCTTCTTTATTATCATCTAATAAAGGCATTGATTTTTGACCAGATGGACATGAATTATTTTCTATTATAACCATGTTTTTATCTCCGTCTGCAGACGTTGAGTTGATCAAATCTGCTCCTCCCCATAAAAAGTACTTACATTCATACGACAAAATTTCTCTAAGCTTATCAGCATTTACTTTAGGGTGTAAATGGCAGTACCTAGCAATAATTCTCTCCTTATCAAGATTTAAAAAAAAGTTTACCATTGGATGAATTGTGGCGTTCAATACTTTAGGGTACCAATGATTCTCGTTATTAAATGTATTAGGTTTTATAAGCTCTATAGTTTTCATTATTCGTTTTTATAAATTTATTATCTCTTATAAATGATTATTTCTACATAATTAAAAATAATAAAAAAATAAACCTCCTAACCTTTGTTTGCATTAAATTATAAACATATTTTCAATTGAATTTTACTAATTCCTTCTATATCTTCTTAAAAATCGAATCTATAGTTTGCTTTTAGAGCTATCCCCCAGTTTTTACGTGATATATCTTGATTATAATTATCCGAAACAACTACATATATGTACGATAGCGGTTTATATTCCCATTGTAAACGACTATTGATATTAAAGTTATCAAACTGAGTATTGTACTGCACATAAGTAGTCCAATTTAATCGATTAGAAAAAAATATTTCTCCTGTAAAACGTGCTAAATGAAAGGTTTCTCTTCCTAGTTCTTTTAAATTTATTCTATTTCTTTCATATCGAACTTGCAAACGTGCTAAGGGCATTAATCTATATTGAGCATTTACGCTAACACCGTTTTTATAACCACTGTAATAACTCCCATAACTAATATTACCGCTGTATTGAAACTTTTTATTATCGGCTGAAGCATACCCAAAACCTGCATCGAAATACTTATACTTTCCTGCTGTTATAGCTTTTCCGTTATTTAAAGGGTCAAATGCATATTTTAGGTTTACATATTCATGACGAAATCCACCATACAAAAACGATTGATCTTTAAATACTAAATCATTATTTAACACTGTAGTTGACTGACTAACATCTCCTTGATCATCCCAATAGGTATCATTAGATAAGTTCAAATAACGATGATTATCGAAGGTTTTAGAATTTTTATAAAATTTGGTTAAACTAATACGACCACTTGTCTGAGTATATCCTTCACGTATAACTTCATTTAAAATAGCGTCATGGTTATATAAACGTGGTACAAAACCAACATCTGTAATATAATTTTTTTCAACTTTTCTTATTCCGGCATAACCAGAGACATTTATATTATTGTACCAAACTTCTGTGTTATAAAATTTATTATTTCCTGAAACATTACTTGTTAAACTACCTGCAAAATTTGCAAGTCCAGTCCATCTATTGTTTTTTGATTGATAGTTTAAGTTAACTCCAGTAATTCTATTATAATCATCCATAAAAGAAAAGCCCTCTGTTTCTTGTCTATTAATGAGGTACCCTGTTGCTGTGAAAAGTTTAGAAAGTTGTTGTTGTACTACAAATACTCCATAATTCTGAGCAGGATTATCGTTTTTGGCTTTTGTAGCGACATTAAGTATTCCTAATCGTGTTTTTTTAGTAATATTTCCAGATAATTTTAATCCAAAAGATATTTCGCTATCCGCACCAATACGCCTAGAGTAAAAAGGGTTTACTCCACTTACCCCTAAACTCGTAAACAAATCACTATTTTCTAAAAAGAAGTTACGTCGTTCAGGAAAAAATATAGAGAACCTACTTAAGTTTGTTACTTGCCTATCTACATCTATTTGCGAGAAATCAGGATTTATAGTAGCATCTAACTTTAAAGAAGAACTTATATTAAACTGTATATCTAAACTTGGTTTTACCATGGTATCTTCAACATCATTGATTACATCTTCCGAATAGTTCATTGTTACAGATGGGGTTACAACGAATTTCGATGGCTTATTCTTTGATAATTTTTCTACTTCGAACACTTTGGCAAATCGTAAATCGAATTGTTTATAATTACGATCTATTAAAGTGCTAGTTGTCCACTCATTTAATTTAATGTTTCTTGTATGAAACATTACTCCCCATTCAGCAGAGTCAACCTTGTAACCTAGTGCTTTTAAGGGAATTTCTATTTCAAATATTTTTAAATTTCCTTTTACTGAAGTTTTTGCATTCCAAACAGTATTCCAACTAGTGCTTACTTTAAAACCATCTCCATTTCTGGATACTAATGCGTCTACCAAAGCACCTCCCATATTAACAATAAAAAAATAACCTGATTGTTGCTGGTTATATGTATCAAGAATTATAGCAAAAGAATCGCTATCAGCTCCAGAAGTTCCAATATCATCCCTTTTTAAAGACCCTATTTGAACATCATTAGTTATATCCTGATACACAGCACTTATGTATAGTTTTTTTCCATTATGAAACATTTTCACCTCTGTTTCATTAGAAGCTAGATCTCCATTATTAGGTATATAGTTAAGAAATTCTCCTTCGGGAATTAATTTGTTCCATATAGGTTCATCTAATTTTCCATCTAATTGAATATCACTATCACTGAAAATTATTTTACTTGTTTCTACCTTAGATTGAGCCTGAATATAAAACACCTCAAAAAATAACATTAAAAAAAATACAACTTTCTTCATTTACTTAAATTAAAAATTAACAAAGTGCTATCATCTTTAAGCACATTTAGTAAACAAAACTATTATGGAGATATGCCTACTTTTTAAAAAGTAGACTAACGAGTTGCTTTTAAAGTTGGAAAGTTATGTTTGGAAGAAACTAAGCTTAGTCTATCATTTCTTTATTTCTAGCTACAAAAAATTAGCTTTAAGCTATTTTTAATTTATCTCTTCTTTAAAATTGTATTTTAGCGCGCACATGCATATTTTAAAAAACATAGTACGATTTTTTAAGGCTCCTATAGTAAAACAGATTTTGTTTTGGTTGGGAGTGTACGTCTATTTTATTGGCACTGTAAATATGAATTATTATAGCGGGTATCTTGAAGTTTTAGAACATTTTGCTATTTATGTTTTTTGTCAGTTTATAGTAGCTTATGCTTGTCTTAATTTTTTAGTTCCTAAGTTTTTAATCCCTAAAAAAAATATTCTATTTACAATATACCTTTTACTTTTATTAGTTGGTGTGTTTATAATTTTTGTTGGGTTTCACGAATATTATCACATTCCAAAATATTTTAAGTCTAGTAATAACAGTGTATATGATTCTAATAAAATGTTTTGGGAAAAGCTATTAGATCTTCGAGTATTTTTAGGAAAATCAACAATAATCTTAACTCCCACTATATTATTAGTTATAGCTAAGTTTTACAAAGACCAACAAGCCTACTTACAACTTAATGAGCAAAAAATGTATACAGAACTATCTGTTTTAAAACATCAATTAAATCCGCATTTTTTATTCAATACTTTAAATAACTTATATGCCTTATCTATAGAAAAGTCTGACGAAGCTCCTGAGGTGATTGCTAAGCTCTCGGAAATGTTAGACTATATGTTGTATGGATGTAATGACAAATACGTTTCGCTAAAAAAAGAAATTGAACTAATAGAAAACTATCTCGCTTTAGAAAAAGTTAGGTATGATGAGCGTGTGGATATTAAGTTTGATAAGGAAATAAAAACCGATGTTAAAATTGCTCCTTTAATCCTCCTGACATTTATAGAAAATGCCTTTAAGCACGGGGTTTCTCAAGAATTAAAAAAAGCTTTTATACATATAAATATGTCTGTCGAAGAAGAATTTATAAAGTTCAATATTATGAATTCAAAGGCAAAAAATAGTATAGCTACAAATAAAAAAAGTATTGGCTTAAACAACGTAAAAAAGCAATTGGAATTATTATACCATAATAACTATTCTTTACATATTAAGGAAGATTCTAATAGTTTTAACTTGTATTTAAAATTACCTATAAAATGACATACAAATGTTTAATAGTTGATGATGAAAAATTAGCTAGAGGTCTTATAAAAACACATTTATCTCAATTAGATGATTTTGAGCTAATTGCTTCTTGCAGTAGCGCTATTGAAGCTAGTAACATACTTCAAAAAGAAACTATCGATTTATTGTTTTTAGATATTGAAATGCCCGTTTTAAAGGGTACTGATTTTTTTAAAAACTTAGTAAACAAACCCAAAGTTATTTTTACCACAGCCTATAGAGATTATGCTGTTGAAGGATTTGAATTAAATGCAGTCGATTATATTTTAAAGCCTATAACTTTTCAACGCTTTTTTAGTGCCATACAAAAATTTAAAGTTTCACAAAAAGAAAACATTGTCAACCCTTTAATAGTTTCTAATCATAACAACAACTCTTTTATTTATATCAGAAAAGACAGAAAACAAGTAAAAGTACATTTAGATTCAATTTTATATATAGAAAGTCTAAAAGACTACATTAAAATACATTTAGAAAAAGAAAAACATGTTACCAAATCTAGTATAACTGCTTTTGAAGAAAAATTAGATCAACGATTCATAAGGATACATCGCTCATATATTGTTAATATTGATAAAATTACTGCATATACTAAAAATGATATTGAGATAGGGAAAATTGAAATCCCTATCGGTGAAAACTATAAAAGTAACCTAACTTTTATTAATTCATAATTAATTACGGTTGTTAAAACTTCATCTAAGAACATCGTTTAACATTCACAAATAATTTAGTAATTTCGACCTTCTAAATCATTTTTATGAAAGTTTGTATCGCCGAGAAACCTAGTGTAGCCCGTGAGATTGCTAATATCTTAGGAGCCAATACCAAACGAGATGGATATTTCGAAGGTAATGGTTATGCTGTTACCTATACATTCGGTCATTTATGCACACTTTTAGAGCCTAAAGACTATAAACCACACTGGAAAAGTTGGGATTTGAACAATTTACCCATGCTTCCTGAGCGCTTTGATACTAAAGTAACCAACGATAGTGGAATTCAGAAACAGTTCAATATTGTTAAATCTTTATTTGAAAAAGCCGACGTGGTTATTAACTGCGGGGATGCTGGGCAAGAAGGAGAACTTATTCAACGTTGGGTTATTAATCAAGCAAATTACAAGGGTAAAATTCAACGATTATGGATTTCTTCCTTAACCGAAGAAGCTATAAAAGAAGGTTTTGAAAACCTAAAAGACAACGACGATTACAATAATTTATATTACGCGGGATTTTCTCGTGCTATTGGTGATTGGCTATTAGGTTTAAATGCTACCCGTTTGTACACTGTAAAATTTGGTGGCTACAAACAAGTATTATCTATTGGTAGAGTACAAACTCCTACCCTAGCTATGTTGGTTGATCGTTATAAAGAAATTCAAAACTTTAAACCTGAACCGTATTGGGAATTACAAACCCAATATCGTGAAACACTGTTTAGTTGTGAAGAAGGTCGTTTTCTAAAAAAAGAAGATGGACAAGCTTTTGCGGATAAAGTAAAAGAAAGTGATTTTGAAATAACTTCCGTTACTAAGAAAAAAGGGAAAGAATACGCTCCTAAACTTTTCGATTTAACAGGCTTACAGGTATATTGTAACAATAAATTTGGTTTTTCTGCGGATGAAACCTTAAAAATTGTTCAAAAATTATATGAAATGAAAGTAGTTACCTATCCTAGAGTAGATACTACTTTTTTACCGAACGATATTTATCCTAAAGTTCCTAATATTTTAAAGGGATTAAAGCAGTATGCTTCATTAACACAACCTTTATTAGGAAAGAAAATACGTAAATCGAGTAAAGTTTTTAACGATAAAAAAGTTACCGATCACCATGCGATTATTCCTACAGGAGTAGAGATAAACTTACAGTACAATCAGCAACAAGTATATGATATCATCGTAAAACGATTTATTGCCGTGTTTTATCCCGATAGTGATATCTCTAAAACTGAAGTTAAAGGAGAAGCAGATAAAGTTCCTTTTAGAACTTCAGGAAAAGAAATACTTACCAAAGGTTGGCGAGCTGTTTTTGAATACGGAAGCGATACTAAAAAAACAGAAGAAAAAGATGTACTTCCTACCTTTGAAAAGGGAGAAAAAGGTCCGCACGAACCTTCATTTTTAGAAAAGGAAACAAAGCCTCCTAGAAATTATACCGAAGCGAGCTTATTACGTGCCATGGAAACTGCAGGGAAGCAAGTAGATGATGATGAAATGCGTGAATTAATGAAAGAAAATGGTATTGGACGACCATCTACACGTGCAAGTATTATTGAAACCTTGTTTAGAAGAAAATACATTGAGCGTCAAAAAAAATTAATTATTCCTACTCAAACAGGTATAGACTTGATTGATTTAATTGACAACGAACTTTTAAAATCTGCTGAATTAACAGGACTCTGGGAAAAACGTTTGAAGGAAATTGAACGTGGTGAATACCATGCTGCTACATTTATCAATCAAATGAAAAAAATGGTTGATGATTTGGTATATGAAGTGCGTTCGAGTAACAAGACCAAACGGATATCATATGAAGCTCAAAAAACAAAACAGAAACCTAAAAAAGCAACTTCAAAAAAGAAAACCGTTGTTGGCAAAGAATGTCCGAAATGTAAGAAAGGACAATTATTAAAAGGAAGTGCTGCTTATGGTTGTTCTGCCTATAAAAATGGGTGTGATTTTACCTTAGCTTTTGAGTTTATGGATAAAAAAATATCTGAAAACCAACTAATTCGTTTGCTTGACAAAGGTTGTACCACCAATTTAAAAGGCTTTAAACAAGAAGATAAAAAAGTAGAAGGTTTGGTTCGTTTTGATGATAATTTTAATTTAAAATTTGAACCAAAAAAAGGAGTTGTTACAAATGAAAAGATTACTTCGTCGCAAACTCCTCGTAATGACAATGAAAAAATAACTTGTCCAAAGTGTAACAAAGGAAGCGTTTTAAAAGGAAAGTCTGCCTACGGATGTTCTGAGTATAAAAACGGTTGTGACTTTGTGTTTACTTTTGAAAACATCAAAAAAATGGCTAACGGACAACCGTTAACCAAAGAGTTAGTATATAAAATATTGACTTCTAAGTAAGCTCTTTATAATAGTATTCTATTAATTTCTCTGGGTTTTTAATGGTGTTTTTTATCCATTTAAAATACAATACATTCTTTTCTTCTTCTGATAGTTGCCAATCTAAATTTGTTCTTTTTAATCGGGTAGTTACATCTTGTAGTGTGATTGCTGCTGCTACTGAGATATTTAAGCTTTCGGTAAAACCAACCATTGGAATTTTTAAAAATCCATCTGCTTCTTGTTTTATGTAATCCGAAATTCCATCTTTTTCAGCACCAAAAACAAATGCTGATTTTTTTGTGACATCAAAATCAGGTAATATACACGAATCAGTATGTGGCGTGGTACCTATAATTTGATACCCTTTTGCTCGTAAATCTTCCAAACAAGCTTTGGTATTGTCTCCGTCTTCTTTATATCGGTGAATGTCTAACCATTTTTGACTTCCTTTGGCTACATGTCTTGATACTTTGTTCGTAAACTTATTTTCTATGGCATATACATCTTGTATACCAAATATATCACAACTTCTTACCACTGCGCTTGCATTATGTGGCTGATAAATATCTTCTAACACTACTGTAAAATGACGTGTTCTTTCATTCAAAACTTTGTGAAATGTATCTTTCCTTTTTTCAGTAATGTAACCTTCTAAATAGGCTAATAATCCTTCATCAATCATACGACAAACATAGTAAATTTTCCTATTTTATCTTATGCTTAAACAACTCGTTCTTTTTTAATAAATGTAGTTAACTCTATACACAACTAAATTAAAATAACAAGTAAACTATAAATCTTAGTTGTGTTGGATTATTAATTAATATGACCTTAAATAAAGAAGAGAAAGCTAAATTTCTTTTTTATTAATAAGTTTTTGCTCTTCTAATGCTAGAACCAATAAATTAACGTAATCATTTACAGTTTCTTCTATAGACTTAGGATCAATAATATCTATATATCCTTTCCAAATTAACTCTCGTTCTTTTGTTGGACAAATACAATATAAAGAGGTTTCAGCTTTGTATATTTTATACTTTTCATAATAATTTGGGTCTTCTAGAATTTCTCGGTGATTATAATAATCTTCCTTAAACTTTACATCTAGGTATTTTTTTTCTTTATATTTTTCTGAGAATATTTTTCTATCTTCTACACCTACCACCTTAGTATAAATTACTGCATCATAAAAGTTTGCTGTTAAAACATTTTCTATAAGTTTTAATTCTTCTTCTGTTTTCCCTTCCATTCTAAATTTTGGCTCAAAAATATCTAAACTTGGCACTGCATCAATGTTTCTAGATTCTAACTCCTTTTTTAACAATTCTTCAAACTTATCTCTAGCCTCTAAATTTGGAGTCATACCAATGATTAATACTTTAGATAATGAGAGTGAATCAATTTCTGGGTTCTTCCAATACTCAACTAATTGAGTTGTTGTACAACAATTAAACGCAACAACTATAATTGATAATAGCATTGTTAATTTTATAAATGATTTCATATTTACTAGTTTATGTTATTCCTTCTCATAATACTAAAAGAGCTTCTTTAGTTTATAAAACACTCTTATGACTACAGATAAAGTTACTAAATTCTTTGGATAACTGAAGCTGTTTTCATCTGTAGTTTACTTAAGTGGTAGAAAACTATCTGTTTTAAAGGGATTCTAACATAAAAAGATAGATTAAAGTTAAATAAGTTTATCTATACAGAAAAAACTTCTTAAACAGGTCAACAAACTTTAATTAATTATGCTACATACAAAGCAAACTTTCCTATTTTTTAATCACTAAACAATAATCTCTTATTTATTTTCTTAAACTTGTAACGAAAAAGAAATGCTTTTTTTAATAGCATAGTTCATATTTTAGAATCATTAATTTCTCAATTTTATCTATGAAAAAACGTTTGGTTGTATTAACAGGTGCTGGTATTAGTGCTGAAAGTGGTATTAAAACTTTTAGAGATGCCGATGGCTTATGGGAAGGTCACGATATTTATGAAGTGGCTTCTCCACAAGGGTTTCATGCTAATCCTGAATTGGTATTAGACTTTTACAATCAACGTAGAAGACAACTTTTAAAAGTTTCTCCTAATAAAGCACATCACAATTTAGTTTCTTTAGAGAATGATTTTGAAGTTGATATTATTACTCAAAACGTAGATGATTTACACGAAAGAGCAGGAAACAAAAATGTAATACATCTACATGGCGAACTATTAAAAGCTCGTAGTACCAAAAACAAACATCTTGTTTATAATTGGAATAAAGATATTGCTATAGGTGATGTATGCGAAGAAAATGCTCAATTACGCCCACACATTGTTTGGTTTGGTGAAGATGTTCCTCTTTTGGAAAAAGCTGCAGAAATTACTTTACAAGCAGATATTTTAGTAATTATAGGAACTTCTATGCAAGTATATCCTGCTGCTAGTTTGGTTAATTATGTACAGCATAATACTCCTATTTATTTTATAGATCCTAAACCTGCTGTAAATAAAAACGCCTTCAATAACTTAACTATTATTGAAGACGTTGCTAGTTCTGGTACTGATAAATTAATTACTATACTAAAATAAGTTTAGTATCAAGTTTTATGAATTTGATGTTAATCGGTCAAAATACTCATACAATTCTCCTTTAGAAATTGTGCTTCCTTTTTCAATCAAATCAAAAAGTTCAACATTTCTTTCTTCTTGATATGCTTTTGAGCCTCTTAAAAACTCAATTGCTTCATCATTTGGATTTTTTAGTAGCCATTCAAACCCTTCTTGCTCTAAAACATTAATGTCTTTTTCTATTTTTATTACAATACGATGTATTTCTTTTTCTTCGCATTTGAATAGGTTTACTAAGTTTGGAGAAAAATGTTCTAAATACGTTGTTTTAGTTAATACATCATCCCAAACAACATCGCTAAATACATTCATTTCATCTTCAGCTACATGTGGTTTCTCTTTTTTTAGTTCATCCCATTCTTTTTTATCAATGTTTTGTGATGCTAAAAATCGAGTAAATTCTTCATGTAATCCTTCAAACTGTTCTTTTGTAAGTTGTCTATATTTCAAACGTTTTAAGTTTTTTAATTAATTGATTTATTATAATAAAATTAAGAACGTTTGCAACCACTCGCTCCACCCGTTCTCTCATTAAAAATTTTAAAGAAAATCTTTTATATAGAAATTTTTAAAATTTATTAATGTTCGTTTCATTTGGCAATTTTAGTAATAAATTGGGGTTGGGGCAATTTTCCTTATAATAATCTAGGTTCTTTTTTGAAGAAACTCCAGGGTAATCTCCTTTATAATCTTCAATATCTATTATTAACTGAAAATGTAAATGAGGAGCGTAATCTCCGTTTACAGAACTATCTCCTAAAGTTCCTATCTTCTCTCCTTTTTTTACCTTTGTTCCAACGGATATGTTTTCTAAAGATTCTAATGATAAATGACCATATAATGAATAAAACTCATTTCCTTCTATTGAATGTTTTACAATAATCGTTGGCCCATAATCTCCATAATTTAAATTGTTTTTAAAGCTATGAATTTCCCCATCTAATACAGCTAAAATGTCTGTACCTGCATCACACCACAAATCAATTCCCAAATGAATATTTCGTTGGTTTTCTTCTGATAATTTATTAAAATGCTCACTTCTACTATAAATATCTCTTACTTCCAAATACCCCCCAAAAGCAACTGTTTTTTTATGTTTTGAAAAATAATTTTCTAAATAAGCCTCCCATTCTTTTGATGAAGAAACATCAAAGCTTAATTCTTTGTTAGATGCTGCTATTGAAATTGGAATATATTCGCTAAAAGGTATACTCGTATCAACTACATGTAATGGTTTTTGAGATATATTATTTAAAAAGTCTTTCATAAAATAGTTTTATATAAAATAAGAGTAACCAAAAATAATTGATTACTCTTAAAATATAAGGGGAATTAAGCGTATTAATTAAATTTTAAACGCTATAACACTGTTTTCTGTTATCTTGAAACGGTTCCTGTAATAGTTACCAATGGTCCAGCTCCTAAATCTATAGCTACATGGTCTTGAGCATCATCAGCTACTTTTTTAGCTAATGGTTTAAAAGTAAAAGGTGCTGGGCTATTGTCTGGGTTTGGCTCTACTGTAATTACAATAGTTGAACCTCTTAAATCAGTTGGAAAAGTTACTCCGTCTGGAGCATTTACTAAGAAATCTTCTCCTGGAAAAAATCCATCAGCTCCATTTGGTGCTGGTAAATCCATAGGACCACTAAAGCCATCAAACTCATCTGTTGCAGCAAGTTTTGTAAATTTACCTGTAGTAACTGGTACTCCATTTATCACAGCCCATCCTTCATATTTCCATCCTTCATCAAGTTCTGGTAACCCTAAACCTACTTGTGGTGGCATTCCTGGTTCTAAAAACCAAACACCACTTCTTTCGTTTGTGTTTTCTCCATCTGTTGGTGTTGCTAAAATAAATTTCCCCCAAGAACTACTAAAATCTCCAACAATATTAGAGTTTATAGAAGCACTATTACCTGAAAAATCTCCTGCTAAAATTTTAGTACTTGATGGCGATGGGTCTGGATCGTTTGCTGGTTCAATGGTTAAAACAAAGGTAGATGCTGCTGATAGCATATCAGAATCTACTACAAAAGAACTCTTAGATAATTCTCCTGAATCACTTACATTAAAAACTCCTGTTGATACTGGCGAACCTCCAACAATTATCCAACCTTCATATACATAATTTGCTCCTAGGTTTTCTAAACCACTAACATTTAAGCTTAAGTTTGATGTTTTTGGTGTATTGTCATCGTCATCGCTACAAGCAACAAAAGTTAGGGCACTTACTGCTGCTAGTGTTAAAAGTATTTTTTTCATTGTTTTTGTAATTTTGAATTTATACAAAAACAAAGTTACTTGCACGTTTTCTATTAAAATGTTAGCTAGCTTACACTTATGCTACTTTTTTAAGTAATCGTATTTTTTTTCTGTTAAAATCAATAACTTTTTCTTGTTTTAACTCGTTCATTAAGGTATTTAATGTTGGTCTTGAAGTTCCTATTAAAGTTGCAATATCTTTTTGTGTGTATGGATGTTCTATTACTTGATCTCCTGTCTTTTCACATTCATGCCCATACTCTTCACATAATTCTTTAAAAAACTCTAATAAACGAGTGCGTGTATCTTTAAATAGTAATAATTGAAGTCTTCTTTCTAACCTTTTTATTCGTAATCCTATGAATTTATAAATTTTTAAACTTACAGATACATTTTCTCTCATCAAGGAATACATAGTTTCTCTAGATACAGGGCAAATTTCTGTTGTATTATCTATAGACTGAGCAAATTCATTTCGTCTTTCAACTCCTAAAATGGCTTTTTCACCAAATATCTCTCCTTTAGTTAAAATTGCTTTGATTACTTCTTCTCCATCTTCCGTATAGTATCCTATTTTTACTTTTCCTTTATCTATTAAATAAATTTTATTTGCAGCATCTTCTTCAAAATAAATATAATCTTTCTTTTTATATTTATTAAGTGTATGACTTTCCTTGAAAATAGGATATTTATGGGGGCATAATATTTTAAACAGGTTGACATCCTCAAAGTACCAAAGTGCACTCATAGTTTTTACTTTTAAGCCTTAAGTCGAAAAAACTTAAAGTGCATTACAAAAAAAGCTCTGGAAAACCCCAGAGCCTTTATGCCATTAATATTTAAAAACACTATTTTGTTAAGCATTTTGTTTTTTAATTAAATTTAAAGCTGAACCTTCTTTATACCATTCAATTTGTCCTTCATTATAGGTATGATTTGTAACAATAACATCTTTTGAACCATCTGCATGAACCACTTCAATTGTTAACGGTTTTCCTGGTGCAAATTCATTTAAATCTAAGAAGTTGAATGTATCGTCCTCTTGAATTAAATCGTAATCTGCTTCATTATCAAATGTTAAACCTAACATCCCTTGTTTTTTCAAGTTTGTTTCATGAATACGTGCAAATGATTTTACTAACACAGCTGCCACTCCTAAATGACGTGGTTCCATTGCTGCATGTTCACGAGAAGAACCCTCACCATAGTTATGATCTCCTACTACAATTGTTTTAATTCCTTTTGCTTTATACTCACGCTGTACTTTAGGTACTGCATCATACTCTCCTGTTAATTGGTTTTTCACGAAGTTTGTCTTCATGTTAAAAGCATTTACAGCTCCAATTAACATATTGTTAGAAATATTATCTAAGTGTCCACGATAACGTAACCAAGGTCCTGCCATAGATATATGGTCAGTTGTACACTTTCCGTGAGCTTTGATTAATAATTTAGCTCCTTTTATAGTATCTCCCAACGGAGTGAATGGAGTTAACAGTTCTAATCGTTCTGAATTGGGATTTACAACTATTTCTACATGGCTTCCATCTTTCTCTGGCGCCAAGTACCCATTATCTTTAACCTCAAAACCTTTTGGAGGTAATTCCCATCCTGTTGGCTCATCAAACATTACCTCTTCTCCATTTTCATTAATTAATGAATCTGTCATTGGGTTAAAATCTAGACGTCCAGAAATTGCAATTGCTGCTGTTAATTCTGGTGAAGCTACGAAAGCATGTGTATTTGGGTTACCATCTGCTCTTTTAGCAAAATTTCGATTGAAAGAGTGAACAATACTATTTTTTGGCGCATTTTTTGGATCACTATATCTAGCCCATTGTCCAATACATGGCCCGCATGCGTTAGTAAATATTTTAGCATCTAAATTTTCAAAGACTTGTAGTATTCCATCTCTTTCAGCTGTAAAGCGTACTTGCTCAGATCCTGGATTAATACCAAACTCTGCTTTTGTTTTCAATCCTTTATCTATAGCTTGTTGTGCAATAGAAGCTGCACGTGATAAATCTTCGTAAGAAGAGTTTGTACAAGAGCCTATTAGCCCCCATTCTACTTGTAATGGCCAATCATTTGCTTGAGCCTTCTCTGTCATTTCTTTTCCTACTGAAGTAGATAAATCAGGAGTAAAAGGTCCATTTAATAATGGGCCTAATTCTGATAAATTGATTTCAATTACTTGGTCAAAATATTGTTCAGGGTTTGCGTATACTTCAACATCTGCAGTTAAGTATTCTTTAATTTCATTTGCTGCATCTGCCACATCATTTCTATCTGTAGCACGTAAATAACGTTCCATAGACTCATCGTAACCGAAAGTAGAGGTTGTAGCTCCAATCTCTGCTCCCATGTTACAAATAGTTCCTTTACCTGTACAAGACATAGCTGTTGCTCCAGGTCCAAAATATTCAACAATAGCTCCTGTTCCTCCTTTTACTGTTAGAATTTCTGCTACTTTTAAAATCACATCTTTAGGTGCTGTCCAACCAGATAATTTACCTGTTAATTTTACACCTATTAATTTAGGAAATTTCAATTCCCAAGGCATTCCTGCCATTACATCTACTGCATCAGCTCCACCTACACCAATAGCAACCATTCCTAACCCTCCAGCGTTTACTGTATGAGAATCAGTACCAATCATCATTCCTCCTGGAAATGCATAATTTTCTAATACCACTTGGTGAATAATTCCTGCTCCAGGTTTCCAGAAGCCAATACCGTATTTATTAGATACAGACTCTAAAAAATCAAAAACCTCACTACTTACATCGTTTGCGTGTTTTAAATCGGTAGCTGCTCCATCTTTTGCCTGAATTAAGTGGTCGCAATGTACCGTTGTTGGTACTGCTACTTTATCTTTTCCTGCTTGCATAAATTGTAACAACGCCATTTGTGCTGTTGCATCTTGACAAGCAATACGGTCTGGGGCAAAATCAACATAATCCTTTCCTCTTTCGAATGCTTTCGTTGGATTTCCGTCCCAAAGGTGTGTGTATAAAATTTTCTCTGCTAATGTTAAAGGTTTACCTGTAATTTCACGAGCAGCATCTACTCGTTCAACTACTTTATTGTATACCTCTTTTATCATGTTAATATCAAAAGCCATATATGTAATTTTTTTGTTGCTGTACGAATTTACCAAAAAAAACAGTACAAAAGATGGAGTAACTATATAATTATAATAAGTTTAAATAAGTTTTTTCTATAGTAGAGTTTTATACAGAAATTAATTAATAACAACAAAGCCCGAGCTTTTAAACTCGGGCTTCTATATTATAACTAATAGTTTTATTTAACTATGAAATTACTAGTTGTTTTTGAGATGGTTTAAACTTTGTTAAAACAATACCATCTACTGCTTTTTCATATTCTTCCATAGTAGGAGTTCTTCCTAAAATAGTAGATAATACTACTACTGGTGTAGAAGATAATAGAGATTCTCCTTTTTTCTCTCCAGAATCTTTTACAACTCTTCCTTGGAATAAACGTGTTGATGTAGCCATTACTGTATCTCCTGGCTCAGCTTTTTCTTGATTCCCCATACATAAGTTACATCCAGGACGTTCTAAGTATAACATGTTTTCATACTTTGTACGTGCTAATCCTTTAGGTGCATTATCATCAAACTCAAATCCTGAATACTTTTGTAATACTTCCCAATCTCCTTCAGCTTTTAACTCGTCTACAATATTGTATGTAGGTGGTGCTACTACTAATGGAGCATTGAATTCTACTTTACCTTCTTGTGCTTCAATGTTCTTTAACATTTGAGCTAAGATTTTCATATCTCCTTTATGAACCATACAAGATCCTACGAAACCTAAATCTACTTTTTTAGTTCCTTCATAGAATGATAATGGACGAATTGTATCGTGTGTATAACGTTTAGAAACATCTTCGTTATTTACATCAGGATCTGCAATCATTGGTTCAGCAATTTCATCTAAATCAATAACAACCTCTGCATAGTATTTTGCATCTGCATCAGGTTTTAATGCTGGTTTAATTCCTGTTTTAACTTCTTGAATTCTAGTATTCGCTTTTTCAACTAAACCTTTTAATACTTGCTTTTCGTTATCCATTCCTTTATCAATCATGATTTGGATACGGTCTCTAGCAATTTCTAATGATTCAATTAATGTTTCATCTTCTGAAATACAGATAGAAGCTTTTGCTTTCATTTCTGCAGTCCAGTCTGTAAATGTAAAGGCTTGATCAGCTGTTAAGGTACCAATATGTACTTCAATAACTCTTCCTTGGAACACATTTTCTCCATCAAACTGCTTTAACATTTGTTGTTGCGTCGCATGTACTACATCACGGAAGTCCATAAAACTTCTCATGTCTCCTTTAAATGTTACTTTAACTGATTCTGGAATTGGCATTGTTGCTTCTCCTGTTGCTAAAGCTAGTGCTACGGTTCCTGAATCGGCACCAAAAGCCACACCTTTTGACATACGTGTGTGAGAATCACCTCCAATAATAATATCCCAATCACTTACTGTAATGTCATTTAACACTTTGTGAATAACATCTGTCATTGCAGGATATTCCCCTTTAGGGTCACGTCCTGTAATTAAACCAAAGTCGTTCATAAACTTCATTAATCTTGGAATATTTGCTTTTGATTTATCATCCCATACTGAAGCTGTATGACAACCAGATTGGTAAGCTCCATCAACTATTGGAGAAATAACAGTAGCTGCCATCATTTCTAACTCCTGAGAAGTCATTAAACCTGTAGTATCTTGAGATCCTACAATATTAACTTCTACACGAACATCAGAACCTGCGTGTAATGTTTTTCCTGGAGTAGTTCCTACTGCATTTTTATTGAAGATTTTTTCAACTGCAGTTAACCCTTGTCCTTCAACAGAAATTTCTTTAGAAGTAGCATATACTTGTGGTACATCAATTCCTAATACTTTAGCAGCAAATGTTTGTAATTTCTTACCAAAAACAACAGCATAAGATCCTCCTGCTTTTATAAACTCCATTTTTTGTGGAGTTAATGCTGTAGAGATATCTTTTAATTCTTTATCTCCGTTATATAATTTCTTAGTTTTTGTATTGATAGTTAAAACAGTACCTGTTTCTACAGAGTATTCTTGCTTTAAAACTGGTTCTCCATCTTCATCAACAATAGTATTACCTTCTGCATCTTTTTGCTTTACCCAGTTTTTAAGATCAATACCAATACCTCCTGTTACTCCAACTGTAGTCAAGAAAATTGGAGAAATTCCGTTAGTACCTGCAATTACTGGTGCAATATTGATAAATGGAACGTACGGACTAGACTCAATACCCGTCCATAAAGCCACATTATTTACACCTGACATTCTAGAAGATCCTACTCCCATAGTTCCTTTTTCAGCAACCAACATCACACGTTTGTCTGGATGTTGCTCTTTAAGTGCTAACAACTCTTTTTGCATATCTTTATTATGCTCAAAAATTGATTGTCCATGTAATTCACGGTCAGATCTTGAGTGTGCATCAGCACCTGGTGATAATAAGTCTGTTGATATATCTCCTACACCTGCTATATATGTAACTACTTTAATTTCTTCCTCTATTTCTGGAAGCTTAGTAAAAAACTCTGCTTGTGCATAGCTTTCAATAAGCTCTTTTGCTATTTTATTACCTGCTTTGTATGCTTCTTCTAAACGCTCTGTATCTGCTTCATATAAGAATACTTGAGTCTTTAATACTTTTGCAGCTTCTTCAGCAATAACAGCATCGCTACCTAAAGCCAAATCAAGTAAAACTTCTATAGAAGCTCCACCCTTCATGTGACCTAACTGCTCTAAAGCAAAAGATGGAGTGATTTCTTCTACTACAGATTCACCAAGAATAATCTCTTTTAAAAAATTAGCTTTTACAGCAGCAGCACTTGTTGTACCTGGTAAAACATTATAAATAAAGAAATTAAGAGAATCTTTTCTGTGTGGATTGTTTTCATCTTTAATTTGTGAGATGATTTCGGTTAACAATTCACTTCCATCAATAGGTTTGGGGTGAAGACCTTGACCTTTTCTTACTTCAATTTCCTTTAGGTAATCTGAGTATGTGTTCATAAAAAAGTTTTGTTTAAAATATTTAGAAGGAAATAGTATAAACTACTATATATTAAAACTGGTTATTACAGCTTTATCCTGTTAATTTTTGCTTAGCAAAAGTAATATTTTAACCTTAATTTTAAAAATAAACAACAAAACAGCCTAAAAAGCAAATTAATTTAATCTGAAAGGTCTATTTTTAAAAATATATCAAAAAAACAACTATAAAAACACCCTATAATTATCAAATTGATAATTAGGTGTTTTTAAGAGATTAGAAAAAAATAGTATAATCATTCTAAATAGGAAAAAAAGCAGACCCATAAGCTGGATTCTGTTCCTTATAAATAAGGTTCTTATCATTTATCTAGTTCTGAAATTACTCTCAGAATCAATCTGCCTACCCCTTAGAATCGCGCGAGTAGCGCTCAAGCTCTAATGTACATGGCATTGCACCGCATAGAGTTTACCTGGTTTCACTACAGCATTACCTGTACATACTTTCTGTTGCACTTGTCCTCGGTTTACACCGGACGGATGTTATCCGCTATGCTACTCTATGGTGTCCAGACTTTCCTACTTACATTAAATTATAAGTCGATAAGATAGGTCTGCTATTATATTGTTATTAAAATAAAAGTTCACACCTCTATTCATAAAAAAACCCACTCAAAAGAATTGAGTGGGAAAATTGCTATGAAAAAGAAAAAGTGTCTAGAACGTCTCCTAGACACTGCAAATATATAACTGTTTTTCGTTTAAAAAAAATTTTATTTAAAAAAAATTACCTTTTTTAAGATTTTTTTAAGAAAACATATCTTTAACCTTTTCAAAGAAAGATTTATCCGACTTCTGTGGGTTTGGGCTAAAGTTCTCATCTTCTTGCATTTCCTCAAAAAACTTACGTTGATCTTTGGTTAACTCTTGAGGTGTCCATACATTTATATGAATTAAGAAATCTCCATGACCATAACGTTCAATACTTGGTAATCCTTTTCCTTTTAAACGTAAAATTTTACCTGATTGCGTTCCTGGTTCAATCTTAATCTTTACTTTTCCTGTAACTGTTTCTACTTCTTTCGATACTCCTAAAACTGCTTCTGAAAAGTTAATATATAAATCGTAATGGATATTACTTCCTTCACGTTTTAAATTTTCGTGTGGTATTTCTTCTATTAACACTAATAAATCTCCTGGAATAGAGTTTTTACCTGGAGCTTCATTTCCTTTACCTCCTACTTTTAATTGTACTCCTTCAGTTACCCCCTCAGGAATATTAATAGAAACGGTTTCTTCTTTTACTATCATTCCCTGCGCATCTGCTCCACTTGGCTTTTTATCTAGCATCTCTCCTGCTCCATGACAAGTACTACAAGTAGTAGCAGTTTGCATCCTACCTAAGATAGTATTGGTTACACGCATTTGTTGTCCGCTACCATTACATGTTGAACATGTTTTGTATGTTACTCCTTCGGCTTGAACTTTTCTACGAACTTTTACCTTCTTTTCAACTCCCTTGGCTATATCTTCTAAAGTTAGTTTTACACGAATACGTAAGTTACTACCTTTTACTCGTGCTTGACGGTGACCTCCACCACCAAAACCACCAAAACCGCCACCAAAGGCTCCTCCGAAAATATCTCCAAATTGGCTAAATATGTCATCCATATTCATACCGCCGCCACCGAAACCTCCATGACCTCCTTCAAAAGCAGCATGACCGTACTGATCGTAACGTGCTTTTTTATTGTCGTCACTTAATACCTCATAAGCTTCTGCAGCTAATTTGAATTTTTCTTCAGCATCTTTATCATCAGGATTCTTATCTGGATGGTACTTGATTGCCATCTTACGATATGCCTTTTTGATTTCAGCTTTTGAGGCTGATTTTGATATTCCTAATATTTCGTAATAATCTTGTTTTGCCATAACTTTCAATGTTCAATTAATTAGTAAACAGTTATTATAATTACTAATAATTGTATTAATGATGATTGTTTTACGCTTGCCCCATTACTACTTTAGGGTGACGAATAATTTTATCTCCTAACTTATATCCCTTCTCTACACAATCAATAATTTTTCCTTTTAAATCATCTGAAGGTGCTGGTATTTGCGTTATTGCATCATGAACTTCTGCATCAAAATCATCTCCTGGTTTTACTTCTATTTCTGTTAATCCTTTTTGAGTTAAGGTATTTTTAAACTTATTATTAATAAGTTCCATTCCTTTTAACAGTTCAGAGTCTTCTGTTTTTTTAATTTCTGCCAAACCTCTATCAAAATCATCCATAATTGGCAGTAAAGCTGTCATTAATTCTTGACTTGCAGTTTTAAAAAGTTCAATACGTTCTTTAGAAGTACGTTTTTTGTAATTTTCAAACTCTGCAAATAATCGTAGATATTTATCTTTCTCAGCTTGAATTAATTCTTCTGCAGTTGGCTCTTCTTTAGCCTCAACCTCTTTATTTTCCTGAGTTTCTTCTTGATTCTCTCCTAAATCGCCTTTTTTAATAGCGTCGTTAATTTCGTCTTCTTTTGTATATTGATCTTTACTCATTGTAAATCGTTTCATGTATTTAACACTTTTTGATTAACAAGAATACTGCCAATAAAAAAAATATGTCATAATGACATTGTAAATATTATTTTATATCTGTCATACAAAAAAGTACATTTATCTTTTGTACAAACAATTCAAAATTATATATTTAAGAAATTTTATTAATTAATTTATAACATAAAAAAGTCCCTCATTATGAAACAGAATTTTTTAAACATTTCAGGAGTTACAATTCTTTCAAAAAACCAACAAAAAAACTTAACAGGTGGTGCTGCTATTGATCTTAGTAAATGTGGATGTGATTGCTCTGGAAGCGTTACAGGTCCTATTTATTGTCATCAATATTTTGCTTGTACGCAAGAATATACATGTAGTGAAGAAATGTAAAAGTTAAAACATAAAAAAAAGCTGTTATCTAAACGATAACAGCTTTTTTATTTCTTGTTTCTAACTAGTTTGGTACAACGCTAACTACTTTTGCCTTTGTAGGCACAATAAATTCTGCTTCTTTAAGGAATTTTATATTAGATAGTTTTGCCTCTCCTATTTGTTCTTCATATCCATTTTTTAAAGACCACATATGAAATGTCCAATTTTTAGCAATTGGTATTGAATTAACTTGTTCAATTTGATTATACTTAATAGCATGAGGTTCTTTTTCTGCTTTTTCTTTTCCTTTACCAAAGGTTACAATATATGCTGCTCCTTCTAAAATATTTGTTTTTGGATTTTTATATATCACATACCAATCGTCTGGTGCATCACCAGTACCAGATTCAAAAGTCAATCTACCTGTTGTAAAATTTTCAGCTCCCCATTTGCTATCACTAAAATTAGACCAAATAGTTCCTTGATCGTTAAGTTTATATGGTAAGCCTAAAAAATATGACCATGTAAAAATATCAAAACGAGCTGTTGCCATATCCTTTTCATTTATTCCTAATGCATACACTTCTTTTCCATCAAAAATAATAAGTGAACCATCTTCTTTTTCTATTTTTATTTTACCTCCTCCTGGTTCTTGTGTTATAATACCTTTTAAATGTTTTTTTCCTCCAAAAGTTATATCAATGGTATATTTAAGGTATTTCTTACCCATAAATGCATTCTTTTTATGAGCTTTTTCTATTGATGATGTAAAAGTTTGAGAACTTTCTTGTGCTGTAAAAATAGTTACTTGAAATAGTAGTATTGCAAGTATGATTCTTGTTTTCATAATATTGATTAAAATTAACCTACTAAGTCGAAATAAACATACTTTAATTACACTTTAATCATAAAAAAATCCCAAATCAATTGATTTGGGATTCATATTTATTTCTTGATGTTACTTTATTAATCATCAATTCTTTCAATTTTAGCTCCAATTGACTTTAAGCGTGCTTCGATATCTTCGTAACCTCTATCAATTTGCTCTATATTATTGATAATACTTGTTCCTTTAGCAGATAATGCTGCTATTAATAACGAAATACCTGCTCGAATATCTGGAGAAGTCATTTTAGTTGCCTTCAACTGTGATTTAAAGTCATGTCCAATTACTGTAGCTCTGTGTGGGTCACATAAAATTACTTTTGCTCCCATATCAATTAATTTATCAACAAAGAACAAACGGCTCTCAAACATTTTCTGATGAATTAACACTGTTCCTTTCGCTTGTGTTGCTACCACTAAAACAATACTTAACAAATCTGGTGTAAATCCTGGCCATGGTGCATCTGCTACAGTTAATACCGACCCATCAATATAACTTTGAATTTCGTAACTTTCCTGTTCTGGAATATAGATATCATCTCCTCTTTTTTCTAACTGAATTCCTAACTTTCTAAATACATTAGGAATTTGTCCTAAATCGTCCCAACTTACATTTTTAATTGTTAACTCAGAACGTGTCATAGCCGCCATACCAATCCAACTACCTATTTCAATCATATCTGGTAAAATAGTATGCTCACAACCTCCTAATGACTCTACCCCTTGTATTGTAAGTAAGTTAGATCCTACTCCAGAAATTTTTGCTCCCATAGAATTCAACATTTTTGATAATTGTTGAATGTATGGTTCACAAGCTGCATTATATATTGTCGTAGTTCCTTTAGCTAGTACTGCAGCCATAATAATATTTGCTGTACCAGTTACCGAAGCTTCGTCTAACAACATCTCTGCTCCTACTAATCCTGTTTCAGTTTCAACTCCATAGAAATACTCTTCACGGTTGTAACGGAATTTAGCTCCTAAGTTAATGAATCCTTCAAAGTGAGTATCTAAACGACGACGTCCTATTTTATCTCCTCCTGGACGTGGAATATATCCTTTTCCAAAACGAGCTAATAATGGCCCCACAATCATAATAGAACCTCTTAAAGAACTTCCATCTCTTTTGAATTCTGCTGACTCAAGATATTTTAAATTGATATCATCTGCTTGAAAACTATACGAGTTTTTAGATAATTTTTCTACCTTAACTCCTAATTCTCCTAAAATAAAAATCAGTTTATTGACATCAATAATATCAGGAACATTATTTATAATTACTTTTTCTGACGTTAATAACACCGCACATATAACCTGTAATGCTTCATTTTTTGCTCCTTGTGGTGTTATTGTTCCTTTTAATTTGTGACCTCCTTCTATTTTAAATGATGCCATTTACTTTTTTCTATATTTAGTATTTGTTTTTCCTTTTGTTTTGTGCTGCCCTTGGCCTCCTCTTTTTCTCAATAGACTCTTACTATCTGTTAAGTCTTCTTCTGTATTACGAATATCTATTTTACCATCAGACAACTCATATAAGTGATCAAAAATCACACTATCGTCAACTGTATCTTTATTCCAGTTTAAATAGCACTTTTTCATATGGTTTGCAATGGTAAATACCAATGCTTCTTTCATTTCTCCTTCTTCCCATGTTAATGCAACATCAATCATGGTTTGAATATTCGTTCCATAAAAACGATATTTTGATGCTGATTTAGGATATGGCAATCGCTCAGGAGATTCTTGTAACTCTTCTTTTGAAGGTGTTTCGTATGGAGAATCAACATCTAATTTAAAATCTGCCATTATATGTAACTGATCCCAAAGTTTATGCTTAAAGTCAGGCACATCTCTTAAATGAGGTTGTAAATTCCCCATTACATCAATAATAGCTTTAGCCATTGTGTTTCGCTCTTCTTTATCTTCTAATGCAATACAATGGTTCACTAATTTTTGTATATGTCTCCCATATTCTGGGATAATTAATTTGGATCTTTTCGAATTGTATTCTAAATCAAACGTCATTTCTCTATATTTTATCTATGCAAAATAGGTAATTATTATGAATTATCTACCCGATTACTTTCAATTTTGCAAATTGTAACAATAATTTCTTTTTACCTACTGTACTAAACTCTATTTCTGCTTTTTTATTGGGGCCTTTACCTTCTAAAGCTACAACTTTTCCTGTTCCAAATCGGTTATGCTCTACTACATTCCCTACCGTTATTTCTCCATCAAACAAATTCATTTTCGGGCTCATTTCTGAAACCTTTTTCATTTTACTTTTTGGAGGAACCATATTTGGTTTTTCCTTCTTTGCTAAAAATTCTTTTCTCTTTTTTTGAATTGGTTTTTGGAAACGTATTTTCTTTGGTGTATCATCTTCAAACAAGCTAGCATCAATAAATCTATTTACCGAAGGTTCTGGTACTTTTGGAGTTAAGTATTCTAAATACTGATCATCAATTTCTTCTAAAAATCTACTAGGTTCTCCATCGGTTAATTTACCCCAACGATAACGTGTTTGTGCATAAGTCAAGTAAGCTCCTTTTTCTGCCCTTGTTAGCGCTACATAAAATAAACGACGTTCTTCTTCTAACTCACTACGAGTATTCATACTCATTGCTGAAGGGAATAAACTTTCTTCTAAACCTACAATATATACATAAGGAAATTCTAATCCTTTTGACAGGTGAATCGTCATTAGTGAAACTCTAGGTTCTTCGTCTTGTTTATCAGAATCAAAATCAGTCGCTAGTGCTACATCTTCTAAAAATGATGTTAACGAAGCATCCTCACCAGTTTCAATTTTATCGGTAATAAAGTCTTTTATTCCGTTTAAAAGTTCTTGAACGTTTTCAACTTTATTAACTCCTTCTGGCGTTCCGTCTTTTTGTAAATCTTTAACTAACTGGGTTTGTTTTACCACCAAATCAGCAATTTCAAAAGCATTTTTTGTTTGTGATTCAATTTGAAAACGCTGAATCATATTTACAAAATTCTGCAACTTTGTTTTGGTTCCAGAATTAAGATTAATATCTACTGTGTTGATATTCTTTAAAATATCAAACATTGATTTTTTATAATGATTCGCTGCAATTGTTAATTTATCAAGCGTTGTAGCTCCAATTCCTCTTGCTGGATAGTTAATGATACGTTTTAATGCTTCCTCATCATTCGGATTGATTAAAATTCGTAAATATGATAGTAAATCTTTAATTTCTTTACGTTGATAGAATGAGATTCCTCCGTAAATTTTATATTTAATATCCTTTTTACGCAATGCATCTTCTATTGCTCTTGATTGTGCATTAGTACGATAGAGAATAGCAAACTGATCACTTGTTAACTGATGATTCATTTGATTTTCCCAAATAGATTGCGCTACAAAACGTCCTTCTTCTCCATCAGAAATTGTACGCATTACTTTTACACTATCTCCTGCATCATTTGCTGTCCAAATTTCTTTGTCTAACTTGGTTTTATTCTTATCAATAACACTATTCGCAGCACGTACAATGTTACTTGTTGAACGATAGTTTTGTTCTAACTTAAACGTTTTTACATCTGGATAATCCTTCTGGAAGTTTAAGATGTTTTGAATGTTCGCACCACGGAATCCATAAATACTTTGAGAGTCGTCTCCTACCACACAAATGTTCTGAAAACGATCTGCCAACGCACGTACTATCAAATATTGAGAATGGTTGGTATCTTGGTACTCATCTACCAAAATATAGCGAAAACGATCTTGATACTTAGCTAACACATCTGGAAAACGCGCCAACAATTCATTCGTTCGCAGTAGTAAATCGTCAAAATCCATAGCTCCTGACTTAAAACATCTATCTACATATTCTTTATAAATATCACCTGTTCTAGGTCTACTTGCCTCTAAGTCGGCTTGTTGTAAATCAGAATTATTAAAATAAGCCCTAACCGTTATCAAGCTGTTTTTAAAAGAAGAAATTCTGCTTAAAATTTGCTTAGGCTTGTATCTGTCTTTATCTAAGTTCATTTCTTTGATAATCGCTGTTATCAATCGAACTGAATCTTGTGTGTCGTAAATGGTGAAATTTGACGGATATCCTAATCGGTCAGCTTCAGAACGTAAAATACGTGCAAAAACTGAGTGAAAAGTTCCCATCCAAAGGTTTTTAGCTTCACTATAACCTACAACTTTACCAATACGATCTTTCATTTCACGGGCAGCTTTGTTGGTAAATGTTAACGATAAAATGTTAAAAGCATCTACTCCTTGCTCCATTAAATAGGCAATTTTGTAGGTCAACACTCTCGTTTTACCCGATCCTGCTCCTGCTATAATTATCATTGGGCCGTCTTTTTGCAAAACAGCTGCTCTCTGTGGTTCGTTAAGTTGCTCTAAATAAGTACTCAATGGAAATTAAATTGAAAGAATTTTAAAAATGGAAAATTAACCAATCTTTTAGGTTTTTTAAAGATTCTAACCCTTTTTTTATTCACTAATTTAAATTACTATAAATTTCAGCTTTAACCCGAATTAACAATAATTCGTCTTAAAACCCTTATTTATAAATATTCGCTTTAAAAACCGAATTATTTGGTGTTTCAAATTTGAAAACCTATTTTTACTAAAATTTATATACATGACAAGTGTAATTACCGGTGATATTATTAATTCTAGAGGTGTTTCTGCTGAAACATGGCTCCCTTTATTAAAGGATTCCTTTAATTCTATTGGAAAAACACCAAAAACATGGGAACTTTTTCGTGGAGATAGTTTTCAAATTGAAATTGAAAATATTACTGACGCTCTTCTCTATGCTATTAAGCTAAAAGCTACTATTAAGAAAATAAAAGATTTAGACATTCGTTTAGCTATTGGTATTGGTAATAAAAGTTTTGATACTGAAAAAATTACCGAAGCCAACGGCGAAGTCTTTATAAATTCTGGATATGCATTTGATTATTTGTTAAAAAAACAAAATTTGGCTTTAAAAACTCCTTGGGAAAATATTAATGAAGAATTTGAAGTTTCTTTAGGTTTAAGTTTGTTAATAATGGATAACTGGACAACTAATTCTGCTGCTTTTGTGTATATGTCAATACAAAACCCTGAGTGTACTCAAAAAGTTATTGCTAAAAAACTAGCTATTTCAGAAAGTAGTGCTAGCGAACGAAGAAAGCGTTCTGGGTTTGATGAAATTATGAAACTAGAGAAACGTTATAGAAAACTTATGAATCAGAAACTAACCAACTTATGATATTGTTCTTAAAACTACTTATTGCTCATTTATTAGGCGATTTTGTGTTTCAGCCTAAAAACTGGGTGAAAAACAAAGAGAAAAAGAAAATAAAATCTATAAAACTATATGCTCACATAGGCGTTCATACAGTTTTATTACTATTATTATTACAATTTAACTCTACATATTGGAGTGCTTTTTTACTTGTAATTATTACTCATTACCTAGTTGATCTTGGAAAACTATATCTTCAAAAGAAAAAGAACAAACGTCTATTTTTCTTTTTAGATCAAGCTTTACATATATTCTTTTTAGGGCTTGCCACCTATATTTATTCTCCTTTTAAGATTAATATTGACGCTATTTTAACTAAGCAAAACTTATTACTTTTTGCTTCTTTAATTTTTGTTACTTACACCTCTTCTATCATTATAAATACGTTAATTTCAAAATGGAATCCTGAAAAGGGTAATAAATCAACAGAACAATCGTTAGCCAATGCAGGTAGGTACATTGGTTTTTTAGAACGTATATTAATTTTTGTTTTTATTGCAATTAACCAATGGGCAGGTGTTGGTTTTTTACTTGCTGCAAAATCTATATTTAGATTTGGAGATTTAACTGCATCAAAAGACAGAAAGCTTACTGAATATGTACTAATTGGAACTTTATTAAGTTTTGGATTGGCAATTTTAACAGGACTCGTATATTCGCATTATGGAAGATAAAATTATTGAAGGGCTTGCTTATGCCCTACCAGCATTAGTAACTGGCGGTGTGGCTTACCTAATTTTGGGTCGCTTTATTGAACAGGATAATAAAGAAAAAACATTTAATGCTTTAGTTGAAAAAAAGCGTGAAAGTTTACCTACAAAACTACAAGCATATGAGCGTATGTTATTGTTTTGTGAACGTATCAATCCATCAAAATTATTATTAAGAGTTAACCCTATTGGAGATGATACTGATAATTATCTACAACTTTTAATTGGTAACATAGAACAAGAATTTGAACATAATTTAGTACAACAACTATACATTTCTGATGATAGCTGGAAAGCTGTTACTGCTGCTAAGTTGGGTATTATAGCAAAGCTTCGTTCTACAGCAGAAGATTCTGAAACCGCTAAAGACTTACGAGAAAATGTGTTAATTGACTACTCGCAACAAGAAAGTCCAGCAAATACAGCAATCTCCTTTTTAAAACAAGAAGTAAAGAAATTGATATAAAAAAAAAGCATCTATAAGTAGATGCTTTTTTTAATTTGTGACATATGTTCTTTTATATTCTGTTCGTGAACCTTTTATATATTCCGGAATTTCACTTCTACTAATCTTTTTTATACTCAACGGCTTCCCATTCATAACAAGATAACCTTTCCTCTCTCCTAAGAGATTAGAAAATGCCAGATAATTTTTATCAGACCAACCTCCATATTTCTTTTGCATATTATAGGTTTCTGAATTTTTCTTTTTATCAGCACGAATCAAAACAGCTCTATTATTATGGGTACTATACATTCTTACATGCAAGCCATGATTTTTATCATTCTTAATTAAAGCTAAATAAATTTTCGCACCACTTTTAAACTCTCCTAACCAGTAGGTTCTTTGAGAAAAGCTAATTGCACTTATAAATAGAAACAAAAATAAAAGAGTAGTTTTTTTCATAAAAAATTAGTTTAAGCTACTAACTTAAACATTTTTTTAAAGCAAACTAAGAAAATATAACTTATTTATTTTAAACCACTTATAAACAACACTAATAAAAGCTTCTTTTTATCTCTTTTAATTATTTCTCTACTGGTAACTCTAATCTACTAGCCCACTCTGTCCAAGAACCATCATATACACTATAGTTAGTATTTCCTGACTCTTCTGCTCCTAAAGCTAAAATACATGCCGTAATTCCCGAACCACATGAAAAAATCATTTCTTCTTTATTCGGATTCATATCTGAAAATATTTTTTGAAGTTCTTCTTTCGATTTCATCTTCCCTTCTAATTGCAATTCTGCATAAGGCAAACTTTTAGAATTTGGTATATGACCTCCTCTTAAGTCTTTTCTTGGCTCTGGCTCCGTAGCATAAAACCTTCCTTTAGAGCGAGCATCCAATATAACCTTATTACCTCGAGAAGCTTTTAACACTTCCTCCGTAACACTTATTTTTTCCTTATTAAGATTCGTTTTGAAGTTTCCTACTAAGGGTTTTCTTTCTTTTTTTAACTCGACTATATAACCAGCATCTTTCCAAGCTGGTAAACCTCCGTTTAAAACCGTAATATTAGTAAACCCAAATATTTTAAACAACCACCAAACTCTTGGTGCTGAATACACTCCTAAATCGTCATAAACAACAACACAGCTATCATTATTTATTCCTAATTTTTGAACCTCATTTTCAAAATGTTTCTCTGACGGAACTGTATTAGGATATTCTCCTTCAACATCTAAAAAGATATTCTTTAAATCAAAGAAAACAGCATTTTGAATCTGCTGTTTTTCTTTTTTATTATCTAATTTTGTCCCTACTTTCTGAATAGTTGCATCAAGAATTATTAAGTTATTTACACTTAAATTATCGTGTAACCAATCAACAGAAACTATAGGTGATTTTACTGTAAGCATACAACAAGTTTATTTTACTTCATCATAATGTTCATCCCATTCATGTGGATGTGGTTTTCCTAACTTCCCTACAGATTTAGCTACTAAAGTAGACACTGTTGCATCACCAGTTACGTTGATGACTGTTCTACACATATCTAACGGTCTATCAACCGCAAAAATCAATGCTAAACCTATTGCTAGTTTATCTGCTGGAAAGCCAACTGATTCTAATACAATTACTAACATTACCATACCTGCTCCTGGTACTGCTGCTGATCCTATTGATGCCAACAAAGCTGTTAAAATAATTGTTAGCTGATCTCCAAAAGTTAAATCGAAACCTAAAGCTTGTGATATAAATACAGCAGCTACAGCTTGATATAAACTAGTACCATCCATATTAATGGTAGCTCCCACAGGTAACACAAAACTCGATACTTCTTTATCAACTCCAATATGCTCCTCTACTCGCTCCATCGTAACAGGTAATGTTGCCGCACTTGAACTGGTTGAAAATGCTAATAACTGTGCTGGGCTTATTTGCTTTAAAAACCATAATGGGTTTTTCTTCGTAAATACACTTATTAAAACCATGTAAAGTGCTACCATTAATAATAATCCTCCTATGACTGTTAATCCATATTTTAGCAACGCTAATAATAAATCTGGATCATTTGAAGAAACCACAACATTTGCTAATAATGCAAACACTGCGTAAGGAGCTGTTAACATTATTAAATCTACCATTTTTAACACGACTTCATTTAATGAATCAAAGAAATTTTTTAATGGTTTTGCATTTTTCTCACCCACCAACAACATTGATATACCTAAGAAAATAGTAAAGAAAATTACTTGCAACATTGCTTTATTGTTACTCATCGCCTGCATAGCATTATCAGGAACCATGTCTTCTAAAAATTGAAGCGGACCACTCTCTTTTTGCTTACTAGCCTCAGCTATTTTAGCTTGTACACCTTCACTATTTGCATAATCTGCCGTTAATTTTGCTATGGTATCTTCTGAAATACCATCTCCAGGCTGTACAACATTTACTAATAGTAATCCTATTGTTATAGCTATTACTGTTGTACCTATATATATTAATATAGTACGTAAACCAATATTTTTAAATTTTGAAATGTCTTTTAAGTCAGATATACCTTTTACAAGAGAAGCAATAATTAGTGGTACTGCTATTAGCTTTAATAATTTTACGAAAATAGTTCCTAAAGGCTTTATCCAATCAGATACGAATGTCGCTCCATTATCTACAAAGGTCATTCCTAACCCAAATAAAATACCTAAAACCATTCCTATTAAAATTTGCCAGTGTAGTGCAAGTTTCTTCATATAATATATTAATCTATTAATTTTTTTCTGGCCGTAAGGTATAAAGAATTATTTAAAAAAAAGTGACCTTGAGTTCGTATATTGTGTCCCATAAATTAGATACTAAGTACTAACCATATTAAAATAAAAAGATGACTGGAATTTTAGATTTATTAAATAGTGATACCGGAAAGGCAATAATATCTGGTGTTGCTGGCTCTACAGGACAAGATACTAATAAAACTAGTAGTGTTTTAACGATGGCACTACCTGTTTTAATGAAAGCAATGCAACGAAATGCTGCTACACCTCAAGGTGCTGAAAGTTTAAAAAGTGCATTAAATAAGCATGATGGTGGAATCTTAGATAATTTAGGAGATTTATTTAATGGTGGAGTTAACTCTGATGTTTTACAAGATGGTAATAAAATTTTAGGTCATGTTTTAGGAAACAAACAACAAGGAGTGGAAAAAGTTATTGGACAAAAAGCTGGAATGGATTCTGGTGCTGTTGCTGATATCTTAAAAACTGCAGCTCCAATTTTAATGGGATTATTAGGTAAGCAATCCCGTCAAGAAAACATAAATAATTCGAGTGATTTAAGTGGACTTTTAGGAGGTTTACTTGGTGGTAATTCTGCTCAAAAAGAACAAAGTTTCTTAGAACAAATATTAGATGCTGATGGTGATGGTAGCATTGTTGATGATGTAGCTGGAATGATTTTAGGAAACGCTGGTGGTAGTCAACAAAAGTCAGGTGGACTTTTAGGAGGGCTATTAGGCGGAGTATTTGGAAAAAAATAACTTTTCATTTATAATATAATCAAAGGGCAAACATTTGTTTGCCCTTTTTCTTTTAACTACTTTTGCCACGATATTAGTATTTATGGAGAAACTAAAACAACGTTGGGGCATAGAAAACAATTGGGCTTTAGCAGCCATTTTTATAGTTTTCGCAATAAACGGTTCTTTTGCCGCATGGGTTGCTAAACCTATTACTAACTTATTAGGTTTATCTCCACAAACAATGAGCCCTTGGCTATACTATCCTTTAAGGGTTTCTCTTATTTTTCCTATTTACCAGACTACTTTACCTTTAGTTGGATGGCTTTTTGGTCAATTTAAGTTCTTTTGGGAATTTGAAAAGAAGTTCTTAAGTAGATTAGGACTAAGTTTTTTATTCAAAAAAGCAAATTAATAATTCAATTATTTAAAAATCAGTTATTTACCTATACTTTTCTCTAAAGTATTTTTTACTTTTGTAATATTATTAGCTAAATAATAATACTTCCTCTCTTTTACTTCCCTTGTTTTAAGATAGAATTACTAACTAAACTCTTTTCTATATGAAAACTTTCCTAAAAGAGACTCTAGCTCTCATAATTATATGTTGTTCGTTTTTAATCTTTCAATCTTGTAAAAAAGAGAAGAAACAAACTGATAATATTACTGAAACCAAAAAAGAAGTTATTAAGAAGAAAAAGGTAATTGAAATTATTACAGAAAGTATGGATTTTCAAATGCCTGATACCATAACTTCCGGTTGGAATACGTTTCGTTACATCAATAAATCTCCACAAACACACTTTTTTCTTATTGACAAATACCCTGAAGGAAAAAATTCTAAGGATGCTAAAGAATATGTAGCACCTGTTTTTGATGAGGCTATGAAGCTTATTAATGAAGGTAAAACAAAAGAAGGGTTTGCTGAGTTTGCTAATTTACCTGAATGGTTTAGTGAAGTTGTTTTTTTAGGTGGTAGCGGATTACTTTCTCCAGAAAACACAGGAGAAACTACACTTTATTTAAACCCCGGGAATTATATGCTTGAGTGCTATGTAAAAATGAGTAATGGAGTATTTCATACTTCTATGGGAATGGTTAAAGATGTTGTTGTTTCTGATAATGACTCTGGAAATTCTGACCCCAAAGCAGATGCTAACATAACGATCTCTAGTACTGATGGTATTGTTTTAAAAGATTCAGTTTTTGCTGGAAAACGCACTTTCTCTGTATACTTTAAAGATCAAATTACGTATGAAAGTTTTGTTGGGCATGATATTAACTTAGTAAAACTACAAAGTAAAACTAATCTTAAGAACTTAGAAAATTGGATGAATTGGGCTGATCCTAAAGGGCTAATTGAACCTGCGCCTTCTGATGTTACTTTTTTAGGTGGGGTTAATGATATGCCTACTGGTAATAAAGCTTATTTTACTGCAATAGTAAATAAAGGTATTTATGGGTTAATTTCAGAGGTTCCTAATCCTTCCGAAAAAAACTTATTTATAACTTTTGAAGTATATTAAATAAAAAGAGCAAACCTAGTTTGCTCTTTTTATTATTTCATTTATGTTGATTGGTATCGGTAAGTCCACTCCCTCTTCAAGAAAACGCTTATGTACTGCTTCTTTTAAAGCACATTTGGTTTTGAACTCTTGGAATGGTTCATTTAACCATACATAGGCTCGCATATGAATATGATCTGGGTACACATCAATAACACGAACATCTACTTGGTGTATATCACTCATCACTTGATCTGGTGTACGATAATCAATAACAGTTGGTAACTTAATAGCTTCTTCTTGTATTATTCTCCTAGCTAAATCAATATCTGCTTTTAATCCTATTTTGAAGTTATTAAAACTCAATACATGAGAGTCTTCTATGGTATGATTTAAAATAGAATCTGTACTTATTACCGAGTTAGGTATTATTAAACGTTTGTTTTCAAAGTTATTTATCACGGTATGTCTCAACGTTATATCTTCAACAATACCCACTCGTGTGTCATCCAACTTAATATAGTCTCCTACTCTAAACGGGCGGAATATAACAATAAAAGCCCCTGCTATTAAGTTAGATAGAGCTGCTTGTGCAGCAAAACCTATAATGGCTGCTAAAATACCAGCCCCAGAAAAAATTAACGTTGCTTTACTTCTAAAAGCAGGCACCGTCATAATTAAATAAACAACACTTAAAAGCCCTATTACAAACGATACTGAGTTTCGCAAAAACTGAATACTTGTTCTTCCAAAACGATCTTCTTTTTTACTTTTTATCAGTTGCCAAATAATAGCTCTTACCAATCTTGAAATAATCCAAGACACTAAAAATACAACTACAATGTATCCTAAAACACCAAAAAAGGTATCTAAATTAAAGCGGTATGGTAAAAACTTATCCATTAAAATAACGCTGTTTGACTTTCGTCATCTTTATCTTTCTTCTTCTTTTGAAGTGCTCTCTCTAATGCCTTTTTTGCCTTATCTTCTTTAGATTCTACAAACTCTTTATCTTTAGGTTTAACATCTTCTACTTCCAAAGGTAATGCTTCCTCTTTAATTTCTTCTTCATCGTTTACCTCAATATCCTCTACTTTTTCCTCTTCTGGTTCTTCATAAGGTAACGATTCTAATAAGTTTACGGTTCTTATTTTGTCTGTTGTTAATTGATTTCCTTGGGCTTTAATCCCTTTAACTGCTATAAAATCTTCAAAATTAACTTCAATTTTATCTAAACTTCTTTTTGAGAAAATTACCTCAGCCATAGGACGATAATCTGTAGCTATTATTTCTAACTTTGATTTCTCATCTTCTGATATAAAAAGCTCTTCCTTATCTGGTGTTTCAACTAAGAATCGTTTAACAAAATAACGTTCTTTTACGCCATCAAAATAAATTGCTGAAATAGGTTTTTGAGGTTTCCACTTTTCTAACACAATCATATCATTTTCAAAGTGCATCGCTAAATCTGGCGATACTGCTTTGATTTTTCCTGATTGGGTTGCTATTAAAATTTTATCTTCTGCTTTAAACTCTCCTAACAGCTCTCCTCTACCATCAACATTTAAACGTTGTACCGTGTCGTCAAACCAAATTTTTCTAGGTTTTAAAGTTGAAACTCCCGCTTCTTTAAACTCTACTTTTTTAATTGAGTACTTGGTTACTAAGTTACCTCTAACGCTACGTCCTTTTATTGCTAAATCAGCAAAATCAATATCCCATTTTAGTTTTTTAACACTTCCTACAGCTCTGAGTAAAATAGTTACTACCTCAGCTTCTCCGTTAGAGTTGGCTGTGAAATACAATACTTTTGATTTTGGGTCTCCATTAGCTAGGTTATACTCCTTATCTCTAGTCACTGACGTTACATTAAAACGCTTCATGTATGAAGGTCCTTTTGCTCCATCACGATAAATCATATTATAAACTGTACGCTTATCTTTTTTCTTGAATATAGCAACATGAATAATTCCTTTCCCTACGAAGGTTTTAGAATCTACTTTTGTCACTACCATTGAGCCATTATCTCTAAACACTATAACATCGTCAATATCGGCACAATCGGTAACGTATTCGTCTTTTCGTAAAGATGTTCCTATAAACCCTTCTTCTCTATTTACATAAAGTTTTGAGTTACGCATTACTACTTTGGTAGCAACGATATCATCAAAAATGCGGATTTCTGTTTTACGCTCTTTTCCTTTTCCGTATTTTGCTTTTAGATCTTTAAAATAGTCAATTGCAAAATCAATTAGGTTGTCTAAATAATTTTTAACCTCTGCTATTTTTTCTTCTAAACCTTCAATAAATTGTTTTGCTTTATCAATATCAAACTTAGAGATTTTCTTAATTCTTATTTCTGTTAAACGAACAATATCTTCTTCGGTTACTTCTCTTTTTAGGTGTTTTGTATGAGGTTTTAGTCCTTTATCAATTGCTTCAATTACTCCTTCCCAGGTTTCTACTTCTTCAATGTCACGATAAATTCTGTTTTCAATAAAAATACGTTCTAAAGAAGCAAAATGCCATTGTTCTTCTAATTCGTGTAATTGAATTTCTAATTCACGTTTTAGTAACTCTACCGTAAAATCTGTTGATTTTTTCAACACTTCGTTTACTCCAATAAATACTGGCTTGTTGTCTTCAATGATACAACATAACGGAGAAATTGAATTTTCACAACTGGTAAAAGCATATAATGCATCAATTGTTTTATCTGGTGATACATTAGCTGGTAAGTGCACTAAGATTTCAACATTGGCTGCTGTGTTATCTTCAATACGTTTAATCTTAATTTTCCCCTTTTCATTGGCTTTTAAAATACTATCAATTAACGATGATGTAGTTGTACCAAAAGGAACTTCAGTAATTACTAATGTTTTTTTGTCTAAAGCTGATATTTTTGCTCTTACTCTTACTTTTCCTCCTCGTTTCCCTTCATTATAGTTGGTAACATCTGCTATTCCACCAGTTAAAAAATCGGGTACAAGTGTAAAACTTCTTCCTTTTAAGTATTTTACAGAAGCATCTATTAACTCGTTAAAGTTGTGTGGTAATATTTTTGTTGATAATCCTACCGCAATACCTTCTGCACCTTGTGCTAACAATAAAGGGAATTTTACAGGTAAGTTTACAGGTTCTTTTTTACGTCCATCATACGATGCTTGCCACTCGGTAGTTTTAGCATTGAAAACAACATCTAACGCAAATTTTGATAAACGTGCTTCAATATAACGAGAGGCTGCTGCACGGTCTCCTGTTAAAATATTACCCCAGTTACCTTGCATGTCGATTAGCAGCTCCTTTTGTCCCATTTGCACCATGGCATCAGCAATTGAAGCGTCTCCATGAGGGTGATACTGCATTGTGTGACCAACAATGTTTGCTACTTTGTTATAGCGTCCATCATCTAAATCTTTCATTGAATGCATAATACGACGTTGCACGGGTTTAAACCCATCTTCCATTGATGGTACTGCACGCTCTAAAATTACATATGAAGCATAATCTAAAAACCATTCTTTATACATTCCCGTAACCTTGGTTATGGTTTCTGTATTTTCTAGAGGTTGATTTAGTTCTTCGTCGTGTTCGTAATTGTTATTTTCTTCACTCATGTATGAATGTTTAAACGTTTATTCGTTTAAGAGTTGGTTTGTTTCTTTTTGATTAGTAAAAAAATAGCTATCCAAACTAAGGCTGCAACTATCATATTGATATAGGATGAACTATTTGCCTCCCAACTTAAATTGTCAAAATCTACGTTAAATACGTTGACAAAAAAAATTGTAGATGCTATTATTAAATATATTCTTCCTCTTCTATTTCTATCCATTCCTTTATTCTTATCCTGAATTACAAGCTATCTATTTATCTATTGTTTTTTTAGACGATTTAATTGATAATAACATTGATAATCCTACTAACATCATTGATAAAGCACCTAAATATGGACTTAAATTAACCTCTAAATTAGTTAACTTACCCAAGTCGATTGATAAAACATTTACAATCATTAGTATTAATGCCGCAATTAAAATTACTATTCTTAACTTTTTCATTTTAAACTTCTTCTACAATATCTAACTCAACCTTTAAATTGTTAATGATAAACTTTTGTCTGTCTGGAGTATTTTTACCCATATAGAATTCTAACATTTGTTCTATCGACATTTCTTTGTCTAACATTACTGGGTCTAAACGAATATCATCTCCTATAAAATGGACAAATTCGTTAGGAGAAATCTCCCCTAACCCCTTAAATCGAGTAATTTCTGGCTTTCCTCTTAGTTTGTTTATCGCAGCTTGCTTTTCTTCTTCTGAATAACAATAAATGGTTTCTTTTTTATTTCGTACTCTAAATAACGGAGTTTCTAAAATATACAAATGTCCTTCTTTGATTACTTCTGGAAAGAATTGTAAGAAAAATGTTATTAATAATAAGCGAATATGCATACCGTCCACATCGGCATCGGTAGCAATTACGATATTGTTATAACGCAAGTCTTCCAGTCCGTCTTCAATATTTAAGGCTGCTTGTAATAAGTTAAACTCTTCATTCTCGTACACTATCTTTTTAGATAACCCGTACGAGTTTAATGGTTTTCCTTTTAAACTAAATACTGCTTGTGTGTTTACGTTACGTGATTTTGTTATGGATCCACTTGCCGAATCTCCCTCCGTAATAAACAAGGTAGTATCTAAATATCCATCTTTTTTAGTGTCTCCAAAATGTATACGACAATCGCGTAGTTTTTTGTTGTGTAAACTTGCTTTTTTTGCGCGTTCACGAGCTAATTTTCGTATTCCCGATAATTCTTTACGCTCTTTTTCCGCCTGTAATATCTTCTTTTGAAGTTTGTCAGCTACTTCAGTGTTTTTATGTAGGTAATTATCTAACTGTGTTTTTACGAAGTCGTTGATGTAGGTTCGAACGGTTGGTAAATCTCCTCCCATTTCGGTAGAACCTAGTTTCGTTTTTGTTTGACTTTCAAAAACGGGTTCCATTACTTTGATTGAGATTGCTGCAATGATTGATTTTCGAACATCAGAGGCATCGAAATTCTTTCCAAAAAACTCTCGAACTGTTTTTACTACTGCTTCTCTAAAGGCATTTAAGTGTGTTCCTCCTTGTGTAGTATTTTGTCCGTTTACAAACGAATGGTATTCTTCTGAATATTGTGTTCTACTGTGCGTAATTGCTACTTCAATATCATCTCCTCGTAAATGAATTATTGGATACAACATGTCTTCTTTGTTGTTGTTGTCTTCCAATAAGTCTTTTAATCCGTTTTCTGAATAAAATTTTTCTCCGTTAAAAACGATGGTTAACCCTGGATTAAGGTATACATAGTTTTTTAATAGTTTAGAAATGTATTCAGGACGGTACTTGTAATTTTTAAAAATGGTCTCATCTGCTATAAAGGTTACTTTAGTACCTCTACGACGTGATGTTTCATCTAATAATTCTTGATTGGTTAAATTCCCTTTTTCAAATTCTGCTGAAGCTGATTTACCATCACGATTCGATTCTACTCTAAAGTAGGTTGATAATGCATTTACTGCTTTGGTACCTACTCCGTTTAATCCTACTGATTTTTTAAAGGCTTTAGAGTCGTACTTTCCTCCTGTGTTCATTTTAGAAACTACGTCCACTACTTTTCCTAGTGGAATACCACGTCCATAATCTCGAACGATTACTTTATTTCCTTGTACAGAAACTTCTATGGTCTTACCTCCTCCCATGACAAATTCGTCAATGGAGTTATCTAAAACCTCTTTAACCAAAATGTAAATTCCGTCGTCTGGCGATGATCCATCTCCCAGTTTACCAATATACATCCCAGGTCGCATACGGATATGTTCTTTCCAATCGAGCGAGCGTATATTGTCTTCGGTATATTGTGTTTCTTGCGTCATAAAAAATCGTGTGAATTGAAGTCTGTGCTAAAATAGTACTTCGCTAGAAAAAATAAAAAACTCTGTTAATATAGTTATCAACAGAGTTCGTTTTATTTCTTTTTTAATGCTTTCTTTTCCCATTTACAGAGTAATCTTCCATATCGCCTTACTTTTTTCTCTGTACTTTCCTTTATTGTTGCTTTGCATTGCGACAATCCTCTACAGTTTTTTTTGAAGTGATATTTTGTGCTTGCTACACTACTACAGATATACACTTTTTTGTCTTCTACTTTTTGAAATGCCACTAACACACCTACTGATAGTAGCACTATTATGACTTTTTTCATTTGTTATTTAGTTTGGTTGTTTTCTATATTGCCAGGGTGTGGTTACATTAGGTAATGACCACATACCTATTTTAAGTTGTTTTGCTTTCCTTTCTAACAGGGCATATTCTTTACTTTTTGAATATTTTTTAAAGTGCATTGCCAATCCTTTTTTCACTAAGTTTTTGTTGATATTTTGATGGTTATCAAAATATATTTCAGCAATTAAACGGTTCCAATGCCACTTCCCCTTGTTGACTACTTTAACTGTTTTTCCAAATATTTTGTTGGATACAAATTGTTTTGCTTTCGTGCTATAAGCTTGTCCTTTTTCTGGACAATCAATATGCTCTAACCTTATATGTATTGGTTTGTTTTGATATAGTACCTTTACTGTATCTCCGTCTACTACTCCAATTACTCTTGCACTAAATTCTTTTGGTACTTTTACTCCTGTTAAAGTTATTAATAAAAATAATAGTATTGTTTTTAGATACATAGTTTAGTTACTAAGGATAAAATCGTTGATAACATCATTTATATGAATTGGTAAATCGGCTCTTTTTATTTGAAATTTCTTAACATTCATTTCAGTTAACCATTTTTTCCAATATTCTTTTATTACATCTTCTTCATAGGGGTTCTTTTTATTCGGATTTACTCCCAAAACTAATACTTCTACATTTTCTAAATTTTTATGTAAAGGTAAAAAACCGTAATCTTTTGATTGAAACTTCTCTTTCCAATTACCTTTGTTTAGCTTAAAATTTCTTATTGTTTTTGGAACTAAATAAGATGTTCTGTTTTGTTCTTTTGTAAGATTGTCTTTATGGTACACATAACCATCTGTTAAAACTACTACCACATTCTTATATCCTTCTTCCACACAATAATCTTGTAGTTTATTTTTAAAAAAACCTCTTATATCTGATCCAACATAACTGTCATCTGTAATTGCGGTTTCATAAATATTATTACATATTTCTGTATACTTCTTTGAGGTTTTTAGAATTTCGTCTTTGGTTGCATTGGTTTTATCAAATTGTGTTTTGAGTGTTGCTATTTTCTGATTTAACTCGCTATCTGAAGGTGCTGGTTCAACAAACAACTGTATTTTATCATTAATTTTATTTGTTCTCTTCCCTCTAATATGATTTTCAAAAGTCTTCGCAACGGATTCGATGTAACCTAAATCTCTTTGATAAAACTCCATTGAAGGTTCTGGATACTTCTTTGGGTTTATTCTATCTGACAAGTCTAATACTATACTAATATTTAAATTTTCTTTACTCTTTATTTTACTTGTACTTCTTACTTCTTTTGATACTTCTGCTATTGGATCTTTCTCTTTTTTATTTGAACAAGAGTAGGTAAGTATAATACATAGAGTTACTATTATAAGTTTATATGCTTTCATTTTTCGTTATTTTAGTTGAGATTTATAAATTATTCCTTCCGTGTTTTCGTCTGTTAAATCGTATTTAGACAAATGTTCTTTTTCTACCTCATCACATTTAGAAAGCAATTCATCTCTTCTTTTTAAATCTAAAAAATTGTCTGTTATAGCTAAATACCATCCTTTTACATATTCTGCATGGTAGGTTAAGTAACGCTTGTTAGGAAACACAAAGCCATCAATTGTTCTTTGTAAATTAGCTATTCTTGCTTCTATTCCTGAGATTTCTTCTTTTACACCGTTTAATTTTTCTATGGCTTCAGCTATTGATTTTTGTAGGTTAACAATGGTTTCTCTTTTACTTCTTATGAAGGCTTTTATTTTATCAATGTTCTCATATTCCTTCATAATAAAATCAAACACCAGTCCCCAAATTATATATACGACAAAGCCTGCAAAGATGATTCCCCAAAACTCCACTTTACTAAAGGCTATTGACAAATCGAACTCTGGTGAATCTGGTGTTTTATTATAATTATAAATTTGCATCTCTATTAAATAGGCTAATATGGCATCGAATATAAAAGTGATAATAAATAGTGCTCCTATTTTTACATAAGACAGCCAGTTTTTATGTTTTTGAAACATATGTATTAAATACCCTAACCCCATAAAAGCAAATGGTATGGTAGCTACAAAAACTGCTTCTAAGACTCCATGTTCTAAGGCTTTAGAAAATGATTTCCCGTCAAAAATAGCAGCAGACAACTCATCACTTTCAAAATCTTTAAAAAAAGCTGAAAAAGAGGCTGATATATAAAATACTAATAGGTAAAATGTAATTGGTATAAGTACTATTAACCCTAAATAAAATTGGGCTTTTGGCTTTTTATCTACTTCTTCTACATACTTCTCTGGATTTTCTCTAACTTCAACTATTTGATGTTCGCACTCTTCAATCTTTTCTTCATCAGTTTTTATACTTTCTTCTAAGATTGCTTTGGCTGTTTGTCTTTTTTTAAGTTCTATGCCTTCTCTTCCTTTCTCTTGAATATGTGGTTGTTTTAGTTTTTTTTGTAGCTCTTCATCTTCTGCACATTTTCTTTTATAGTCCATATAAACATCGTTTAAACAAGCTCTAAAGACTTTATGATTCCCAGAGGCTTGCTTTGATGATCCATAACCACTTTCGAAAAAAGTTAGTTTAACATCTTTTTTTTCTTCCTTTACTACTACTTCTTCTACTGGGTCTTTCTCCCTTGTAGTAAATATTTTTTTTAAGGCTTCCATATTTTTTAGTTGATTAGGTTAGTTGTTTTAACAATGTTGTTTTAGGAGTATGTTTTTTTGCATTCTCTATCAAAAAACTGGTCAATTCTTCTAGGTTCTCTTCCAAAAACCCGAACTTTAAACAATACTTTTTTAGAGTTATCATTTCATCTTCTGTTACTTTTCCATCTGCCCAAATCATTACTGCTAAATCATATAAGTATTCAACTTTAAGCTCTAAGCTTTCGGGTACTAAGCTTTCTTGTTGGCTTGATAGTAAAATATTATCTAACTCTTGTTTAGATATATTTCTCTCTTCTGCAAATTTGTATAGCATTTGTGTTTCTAACACATCAAAATCATTGTCAGCAAAAGCCATTTCATATAGTCTTAAAAAGTGACTTTTAAGTTCGGTAGTTATTTCATTCATTTTTTTAATATTTAACATTATACATGTCTTTATTTTTAGACACTTGTTTTTTTATTGTTCGTTGTTTTTTTATGCTTGAGCTATACCCATAAAATACGAGCAGTAGAAATAAGATTCCACAGAGAACATCTAAAAGAACCCAATATGATTTTACATATAAATAGATGGGAAATATGGGGTTAAATAATAATGCTATTGGTATAAATAATAACCTCCAATACTTCTTTATTTTCTGATTAAAAACTATCAATAAGCACCCTGCAAAAACTACTATTCTTAAAACATTGTAATATTCTATTGGTAGTGCTGTTACTGCTAAAAACAATGCTATGGCACAAATAATATTTACTGTTTTTTGTATTCCTACTTTCATTTGATTAAAGTTTAACTACGAGTATATTTACTTTCTTTTTATTAACAGTGCTACAAAAACACTAACTATAGCAAAGACAATTCCTAGGCAGCCTATTCCTTCTTTTTTAGAGTGTCTTTTTCTATACTGCAACCCTTTTACACCAGTTCTTATAGAGTACCCTTTGGAACTTACTGCTCCTATTTTAGTTCGTAAGCTTGGAGAAATGCCCGATTTACTAATATTCAGTCCAAAACCTTTTCCTAGTTTTATTCGTCTGTAAAATTGAAATCCCATTAGTTCTTATCTATTCTTACCCCACAATTAGGGCAGTTACTACAATTACTCTTTTCTTCTTTTACTTTATCTATTAAAGCTGAACTTATAATTCCTGTAGGCAATGCCACAAAGCCAATTCCTATAACTCCTATTAAAGCGCTAAAGAATTTTCCTAAGGGAGTTACGGGGTACATATCTGCTACTCCTACAGTGGTAAGCGTTCCTAACGACCACCAAAAGGCTTCTATAATACTTGAAAACTTATCGGGTTGTGCTTCGTTTTCTGCATAAAAAATTAAGGTAGATGAGAGCATTACTAATATCAATGCTATAAAGGCTGTTATTAAGAGTTCTGGCTTGGTTTCTTTTAGTATTAAATTAATCGTTTTAAAGGATTTTGAATACCTACCTAGTTTAAATATTCGTACTAACCTTAACAGCCTTAATACTCTTAATACTCGTAAATCAAACGGAAAAATTAGTGGTAAATAAAAGGGTAATATTGACAGTAAGTCTAAAATCCCGTAACCAGAAAAAACGTAAGAACTCCATCCTTTATTATTTTGCTTTTCTGCAATTACAATTCTTGTTATAAATTCTATTGAAAAAACCAGAATAGAGAATCCTTCTATAAACTGAAAGAACTGTGTATAGTTAACTCTTAAAGTTTTAAAAGACTCTAGTACTAAACAGATTATATTTATAATGATTAAACCATAAATAAACCTTGATAAAAACAGGTTGTAATTGAATACTTTTAATGCTCTTGTACTCATAGCTCATTTAACAATTACATTCTGATCTGTCTACATATGTTTTATTTCCATTACTATTCTTATAATAGCATCCTCCTTTGGGTCCTGTCCATAATTGCTTTCCATTATGAACCCCACACTTCCATTCTGTTTTTGTTTCTTGCTCTTCTATTCCATCCGTATCAGTAGAACATTCTGTTAATAATACTGAAATAAAAAAGAGACCTACAATTTGTAATCTTTTTATCATTATGTTTTAGTTTGGTTATACCCCAAAGCTAAACCTACTCAAAAACAAAACCTTACGGATTTCCGTAAGGCTTCTAAATACTCTTTTTTGTTTTGTTTATAATTACTCTTCTACAGAGGCTATTGGTGCATTTTTTTTAACTGATTCAATTCCTTTATCTCTTGCTGAAGTGGTCGTGTACATTTCACTTTTGCCTATAACTTCTCCATTTTGCGCCTTTAGTGTAAAGTAATATTGTCCATTTGAAGCTACTTTTCTTTCATAATTATCGTCATCAGGTGCATTCGTTTTTACAGAACTTATTCCATTTTTACATCCTTGTTTACTAGCGTAGCCTTCACTGGTTAAAATTACTTCTCCATTTCCTGCTTTCAGATTAAACATGAATTCATTATCTGTTCTCTTTTTGATTTCAAATTTTGGGTTTCCCATTTTGTATATTTTTAATTAGTATTACATCAAAACTATACTCTCTAATACAGAAAACTCTACGGAAACCCACATCTAAGCTTTCTTTTATTCCACCAAAAGAACACCACTAACATGAACAAACCCTGTTACTTTTGTTCTTTGTACTTTTACTTTAATCCATTTTGCTTGAGTGGCTAATATGGTTAGTTTTTCTCCAAAGTCTAATTGTTGAATTACATAATAAGAAGTACTTGGGCCACTTCTTAAATTTAAAAGGTTTTTGTTTACCAATAATGTTTTTAGATAATAAGGTTCTTCTAAAGAAGAGGTTCTTTTTGTAGTGCGTCCGTCAAAAATAGTTTGTTTGGTTTGTGGCTTCTTTGAATAGCTTTTATAAGAGTTGGTATAGCTTTTTGTACTACTTCTTTTTCCGCAAACTCCGCAAGAGCCTCCGCTGTTACAGTATTTGCAATACTTACAGTTTTTACATGCTCTACAGTTTACAGAGCCTGTACACCTAGCTTTAGGTGGAACATAACAGCCTACTAAAGCTTTGTTATATAAATTTTCTTTAGAATTGTTTTTCTTCGTTACAACTACCGTAGCAACTATTACTATTAATAATGATGTAATTAGTAATACTTTTTCATATTTCTGATTCATAATATTGAAGGGATTAAGTTTATTATATCAAATCTAATTTCTATAAAACAGAAAACCCTACGGAAATCCGTAGGGTTTAATCAATATAATAGTCGCTTTGCTATTTCCTCTTCTTCTAGTACTTCTCCATTCTTTAGCAACATCTGTTTTTTCTCACTAATCGGGTTTAAATACAGTTCATAACCATAAGTACAATTGTTAAACCGATATTTTAATGCTTTTATTCCTGTTAACAGTCCTTTTCTTTTTGTTTCTTCATATACATAATGTGAACAGGATTTTCTAAATATACAGCGTGCTGGCTTATCCTTTGGTTTAAACTTCCAATACGCCTTTATAGAAAGAAGTAACAAATGTTTCATTATTCTTTACTAAAAACAATCATTTGTCTGTATGCTGTATATCCTGGTTGAGAACCTATTCCAAAACAACCTGAATCAGGGAGAACATGAGTTTCCACACTCTCAAGTCGAACATATCGCCAACCTTGATCGTTGTAATTACTAATAATAGCTTCTAATTGTTGTGCTACTTTTGCTGAGTTTCCTTTATTTCTATCAATAGACGGTGTAAAGGGTATTATTTTATTCCATAACTCTCTGTTTAAAATTTGATTCCTAGTTTTTACAACCATTTTTATCACAAGTAATTCTATCACTAGTACTTACCCAATGTTCTGGGTGCTCTGTTGTATCAAAACCGCATCCTGTAGTTCCTCCTTTACTTCCTTTATGAACCTCATTTGTTGGTGTGTGCTTTACAGCCATATCTATATTTTTTTGTTAATATCATTACAAACCTACCTTTATAAAAACACAAAACCCTACGGGAATCCGTAGGGTTAATGATTTACTCTAAAGTTGTTCCGTCTTCAAAAATTATTTTCTCAGGTTTCCACTTTACTTTCATGTCCTTTAGCTCTTTGTTTTTAAGAGCTTTATCACTATCACTAAACTGGTTGTAATCTGTTTGTGCTTCATAATTAACGGTAGTATCTGCTGTAAGCACTTTATCATAAACCAAGTTTATCGTTTTTATTTCTTCATCAAATAAATTTGAAAAAATAAGGCTCCCCTTTACTGCTCTTATATTTTTGCTCGATTTATTTTGAATTACAAACTTATACGTAATATAATCTTCATATTTGTACTTATAAAATCCCTTTTCAAAACAAGAAATCACTACACTTTCTGATAATCTATTAATCCTTTCTAACTCTTCTTTTTTTGCTTTCTCTGCTAAGAGTTTCTGCTCTTTCTCTAGTTCTTCTTCTTTTTCTTTCCATCTTTTCCCTTTTTCTAAAATTTCTCTGTAGGTTAAGCCTTCTACTTTTTCTCCTTCTAGTTTTAACCTTAACATTGATCCCATCAACATTCCAAATTCAGTTGAATCAATTTCTGATTGAACCGCCTTGATGTCTTCTGCTGCTCTTTCTTCATTAAACTTTTTATCAAGAGGGGAAGAACACGAAACAATAGCTAATAGTATTACCGATACAATAAACACTTTTCTCATTTTTTATTTTTTTATTAATATTACTGCAAACTTATCCTCCTTAAAGCACAAAACTTTGAGGGTTTCCGTAGGCTTTGCTATTATGTTAGGGGCTATACAAAATGGCTTCCATAATTAAAGCTTTGTTAGAGGTTATATTGATTTTCTTAACTTTTAAAAGAGTAATAAGAAGATTATTGGTCAAGCTCCTGCTCTTGCTGCGGGTAACTATCGTGTTAGGGTTAAAACGCAGGCAACAGGAAACTCTGAACGCTTTTTAAAAGATATTATGGTAGGTGATTCTACATTTAGTCTTACTGTTGCTTAAGTAATAACAGTACTGTTGTTTAACACCAAACACTACTGTTATGTAACAGGCAACAGTAGTGTTTGATGTTTCAAACAAAATTTTATAACGTAAAAAGTACGAGCTATATGCTCGTACTTTTTTATGTTTTATACTCTTTTTGTTATGTTTTTTAATGGGTATGAGATGTTAACTAGTATAACTAACAAAATTCTCAATGTTTTATAGGGTGTTTTATCGTTCTTCGTTATGACGGTTATTTTAGAGCCAAGAGAATAGACCACTTCGCTGTTAGAGTAAAGACTTATTTATAGGTCTTCGTTCGATATTCTTTTTATCATCTAGTGTCACTTCGAGTAAAATTATTGAAATGAAATAAAAATAATTTTGTATCGAGAAGTTTTCGAATAGTTCTCGATACCATTTTCACTTCGTTATCACTCAATAAAAATCACTCGAACTGACAGTGATTATAATAAAAGAATAGGGATAACTCTTTTGAATAAGATTCCTCACTTCCGTTCGGAATGACGGTTTTCTGTTTGTTAATATCATTTCAACCAGAGGGAGAAACCGTAAGTTTTAGCGTAACTAAATCTTTATGTTTGAAGTTCTAAATAAGGAGATTACTTCGTCATATCTTCCTCGTAATGACGATAAAAGGTATGCTAGCATCCTTGAATGAGGTTTTACAACTATTTAAACCTACTCATATCTATAAAAAGGGTATCGTTTCTTCCATTAATAAAACTATATTTTATTTTCTCTCCTCCTTGAACTCCTATAATTTGTATAGAATCAATTGTTGTAGTACCATTCTGTTCTATAATTAAAAAATGACACAGTCTATTCTTTACTTTTATTTTGAAAAGGCCCTTTTTATTTGTTCTTGAAAAACTTTTTTTATTATACTTTTCATATACTACTAGGTTTTCTATAGGATTATTATTTGTATCATATAAATACCCTTGATAATAGTTTATTCTTTTTTCACATTGAATGAAAATAGGTATTAATAGCACTATAAATAATATATTTTTCATTTTATTTTTCTCATAAACAAAGTGTCTGACTTTTTAGTTATAAAGATTATTTTATCACCCCATCTAAACTCTATATAAGGGCTTATGGTATCTATTTCAAACCCTTCTTTTCTAAAAATTAAATTTGCTATAAAAGAATCTCTATCTAGTTTAAAATATCCTTCTTTATCTGTGTATGTAGAGTTCGACTTCGCAGCTTCTTCATAAACTTTTACATTATGTATTGGTTTTTTATTTTCATCAAATACATAACCGTGATAACAATCACATAGTTCTTGTTTGCAAGAAACTGTTAAAAGTAATAGTGTTAGTAATAATACGTTTTTCATTTTAGCTGCATAACATGTGTAGAATACGTTTACTTTTCAAGTGGTTTTAGGAAGATTGAATCCAGTTTAGCAATTGTGTCATTTCGTTTCCAGTATTTTTCTATTTGTATAGTGTCTTTTTTACATCCTCTTTTTTCAAGTATTAAAAAACTCGTATACCTCCCATCAAAAAGAGAAGATTCTTCTCTTCCATCTCCTGTATACAGTATATGGTCTGAGTTTAATGAGAAAAAACCATCGCTGTTAGATAAAGTCTCCCTTTGTGAAACTACTTTTAAAGTACTTTTCTCTAATAAATTTATTGATAGCTTCACACTATCTATTGGCTTCTTAGATTTAACATCATAAATATTTCCTTGAATAAAAGGTGAGAAATAATACTTATGTTTGGAACAAGATACAGCGAGTAAAAGGATACATACATAAACTATTCTTCTCATTTTCATACCACATTAATGTTATTCTTTTAATTTTAGAAGAACTGTACCTAAATCAATTTCTTTCTCTTTTCTTATATCTACAAACTTGTATTCCGTTTCATATCCTTCCTCTTTAAATATAATAGCAAAATTACTGTCTCCTTTCATTTCCTTTCTTTGAATTTCAAATTCAAAATAACCATCCTTTGTTAACTTTAAATCTAGTATTTTTGAATAACTGGAACTCATTGGAGAGTGTACTATTTTTTGACCAACCTCTATCTTTTTTATTTTATAGTCATTACTTGTAGTAATATGTCCTTTAATCTTCACATTTACATGATTATTACAACTCACTAAAAAAATTAGACTCGTAATAGCAATCAGCTTTTTCATTATATTTCTAGTTTAACTAGTCAAAATAATCTAAAATATTATTTAACACCTTATACTATCCCTCTTTTTGTTTTAGTATTAAGGTATCTAAATTAATAAATACATTATCGTACAGATTAACTGGTACTATTAATTTATTAAATCCTTCTTTTTTGAAGTATAAGAGGAAGTTTTTATCTGACCTTCTTTTTACTTTTCTAATCTTATAACTAAAAAAACCCTTTTCATCGATAATTACTTTACCTAATTTTAGCTCTGTATAATTTATCGGAGAATTTTTAGCCATTTGACCTATTTCTATTTCTGATAATTTGCTTTCTTTTTCAGTTTGAATATACCCTACTATTTCACAATCTATTTTATGGGTACAACTGTATGATAAACTGATTACTAATATGTAATATATAATCTTTCTCATCTTATCTTTATTTTAGTTAACCACAAAATTCCTTTAACATCTTTTTCATCAGCTACTATTCTGCTTTTATAACCAGAATAATCATTATAATACTTCATTAAATCAATTTCTTTTCCAGATACAGGGGTATTCTCACCTTTAGATTCTTCCATATAGTCTATATTGATATATTTTTCTTTAAAAGATTCTTTTCCTACTGGTTTGGTATCTTGAGGTACATAATAAGAACTTCCTTTATGTTGCCATGAATATATGGTTCCACCATAAGCTTGCAAAATTTCATGACCTATTTCATGTGCTGAAGTGAATTTAAACTCTTCTTCTTCCTTATTTTCCTCCACAAAACTCCACCCTCTTATTTTATAAAACCAATGATTTTCAGCATAGTCTTTCCAATAGTCTCTCTGAATATACCCTACATTAAAAGAAATCCTCTGTACAAGACCATCAGGTAATAACCCCATAACTTCATCATCAAAATTATTATCATCGTAACTACCCCCTGTATTTCCAGAACGAGACCAAGGGTTATTTGTATTATAAATTAAAGGAACATCATTAAGGCTTAACCTTGGGTTAGTTTCATTTATGGAGTTTACATAAAGTTCATAAAACTCTCCATTTATATTTACACCTTTCCCTATGTTATTACTGTGCCTACTCCAATACTTATTAATCCCTTCTAAAGCCATTTTTTTCAGTTCTTCAAAGCTCTTTGTTCTACTCTTAATAGGAGACTTACCATAATAAGATAATGCTTCTTGTGGTATCTTATCCCACGGACATACTTCCATTGGAACTCTAAGTTTTGGATCTGGGTCAATATCCTTTTCATAACACTCTATTCCTCTTGCTCCTCCATCTTTTAGGTTAACACGTAATGTAACATCTATTCTTTTAGAGTTTTTATCAATCTTTACATCAACCCATTTTACCTCATCGTAACGCATACTAAAATCTAACTTTTTTCTACTGTAGTTATTTGAACTATCTACGCCAATAGTATACATATTTAAATTTTCGTATTGTGTTAGTTTAGCAGTATCTAAAATTCCGCCGCTATCAAACCCATCCCATTTCCAAATGTGTTCTCCTTGTTTTAGTTTGTTGGCATCGGTTATTTTTTCTTCATATATCACCGAGCTTCCATCTCTAATTTGTAGCGTTAGTTCTTTGGCATTATTATCGGCTATTTGGTAAGTAAATTGTACAAAGCCTCTTTCACTATTTCCGCTGTAATCAGCAATTCCTAGGGGGACAAAACTTGGCATATTACGATAATTTTGGGGTTACACTAAAGTTTGTGCCGTCACTTGAAACAGTACTACCATTATTGGTTACTTCATTTTGTGTACCAGATAGTGTTTTTCTCCAATGTGTTGTATATTCTATCGAAGAGTTAGGTGTTTTTACTCCAGCACATGTAATAATTAATCGGTCTTTTATCGGTTGATCGTTTGTACTAGAAAAAATAGTTTCAAACTTTTTAAGATAGCAATCAAAGAAAGTCATTGTTTTAGAGCCTCCTTTTAAATACGGATAGTAGATTTTTAATTCTAATTGGTCTATAGCATTTTCTTTACATGCCCATTCTTCAATATCTGTATTACCACCAGATTCAATTTCTAATTCTAAACCTGCAAAGTTAGCAGAGCTTGTAGGTTGGTCAGAAGTATTGATGTTTCTATTAAAACCAAAGTTATAGGTTAGTACTTCTATCTCTCTGTTGTTAAACAACAGCATAGTTCTATATTTCATAGCATCGCTTTTTAGTTATATTTTTTTCTTGTTGAAGTAATCCTTAGCAATTTCAACGTATCAAACCTACAATTTTTCCACTTAAAAAACTAGAATATTTTTCATTAAATCTCTTTGTACTAAGTAAATACGGAGCGTGTACTTTGTTTGTACTTATAAGGTACTTTTGTTAACACTGTTTTAGTATTCGATCTTTAACATAACCACGTCGCTATCGCTCCTCATTATGACGGTTGTTTTTTAGAGCCAAGAGAACAGACCGCTTCGCTGTTAGAGTTAAGACTTTTTTATAGGTCTTTGTTTTAGGCTCTTTGTTCTATATTCTTTTTATCATCCAGTGTCACTTCGAGTAAAATTATTGAAATGAAATAAAAATAATTTTGTATCGAGAAGTTTTCTAATAGTTCTCGATACAATTTTTACTTCGTTATCACTCAATAAAAATCACTCGAACTGACAGTGATTATAATAAAAGAATAAGTGTAATACTTTGGAGTGAGATTGCTCACTATCGTTCGGAATGACGGTATACTATTCTATAGGTTTACGTCATTGCGAGTGATAACGATAAAAAGGAGTTTTATATTCTTTTTCTTGATAAAAAGAAATAAAAATCAAGACGGACAATAAAAGAATAAGGGTAACACTTTTTAGTGAGATTCCTCACTATCGTTCGGAATGACAGTGTACTATTGTATAGGTTTACGTCATTGAGAGTGATAACGAAGCAATCTCTAAGTTTAGAGTTACCTACTTACAGATTCCTCATACCGCATTAGTAATGACGGTATGTAAAAACATTTTCTAAATACTACTTACTTTACAAGTATATTTGCATACAATAAAAAGAAAATAGCATACTCTTTATTAAATGACACATCCTTTACGACAACATATTGAAGAAATTATTCCTCTTACCGATGAGGAATTTACTTATATCCTAAGTTTTTTTCAGCCTGTTACTAAGCGTAAACATCAATACTTACTGCAAGAAGGCGAAACTGCCAATAAAGAGTATTGGGTGATAAAAGGTTGTGTAAAGAGTTATTTTATTGAAGATAGCGGTAAAGAACATATTTTACAATTTGCTATGGAAAATTGGTGGATTACCGATTACGAGTCATTTGTAAAGCAACTACCGTCTAAAACGGCTATTGATTGCATTGAGGATTCTGAGCTACTATATATCACTTATGAAAACCGTGATAAACTTACTGCTACCATGCACAAAATGGAACGCTTTTGGGCTAAAAAGAGTAAAATGGGTAGAATAGCTCTTCAAAAAAGAATTGTATCGCTCTTACAAAATTCTGCAAAAGAACGATACGACCAACTTTTAGAACAATACCCTACCCTTTTTCAACGTGTTCCTAAAAAAATGATTGCTGCTTATTTAGGGGTTTCTAGAGAAACTCTTAGCAGGCTTAATTCTTAGTTTTTAATATTTCTTATTGTTTGTATGTGACATACATCACTTTAAAGGTGTGACATAGCTCCTGTGTAAAGTTGTGCTTGCATTGCAACTTTGTAACATAATTTTAAAACATATTATTATGCCTTTTGTAAACATTAAAGTTACTGACGAACAAGTAACTCAAGAACAAAAACGTCAACTTATTGAAGGAACTACACAGCTTTTAGTTGATGTACTTCAGAAAAATCCTGCAACTACCCATATTGTTATTGAAGAAGTTCCTATGGGTAATTGGGGACATGATGGTAAACAATATTTAGGAACTAAAAAATAAGACTCATGAAAAATAAAACTGCAATTATTACAGGAGCTTCAACTGGTATTGGTAAAGAAATTGCTAAACTTTTTATAGAAAAAGGATGCAATGTGGTAATGAATGCTTCTAGCGAAGAAAACTTACAAAAAGCTTATAAGGAGTTCGGAAGTCCTTCAAACGCAGCGCTTCTTGTTGGAGATATTAGTAAACAAGAAACAAGTAAGCGATTAGTAGCCTTAGCTTTAGAAAAGTTTAACAGTATAGATGTATTAATTAACAACGCTGGAATCTTTGCTCCTAAACCTTTTTTAGAGGTTGAAGAAAGCGATTTAGAGTTGTATTGGAACGTAAATTTAAAAGGAACTTACTTTGCTTCTCAAGCTGTTATTCCTAGTATGGTAGCACAAAAAAACGGGGCGATTATAAATATAGGAACCGTATTGGTAGACCATGCTATTGCTGGTTTTCCTGCTACTGCTCCTTTAATGAGCAAAGGTGCTATTCATGCCTTAACCAGACAGTTAGCCGCTGAATTTGGGAATGATAATATTAAAGTAAACACGATTGCTCCTGGTATTATTAGAAGTCCGTTGCAAAGTAAAATAGGTATTGAAGATGCTGATAGTTTGGCAGGATTACACTTACTAAACCGTATTGGTGAGGTAACTGATATTGCTGAAGCTGCTTATTATTTAGCTTTTTCAAATTTTGTTACAGGTGAAACTATGAATGTGGCTGGTGGACATACTATTGGTCATGCTATTTAAAAACTAAAAATATGTATAAAGAGAATATAACAGCAATAGAACTTTTAGTAACGAACTACTTTGAGGGTATTTTTTATGGAGATACTGAAAAACTTCGAGCATGTTTTCATAACAATACTCCTATTTACGGAGATATTAAAGGGACTGACTATTTTAAAAGTGCTGAAGCCTATATTGAAGGTGTTGCCAACAGACAAAGTCCAAATGATTTGAAGGAATCTTTTAACATGAAAATTATTGGAGTTGATATTATGGGGAAAATTGCCATGGTAAAGTTACATGTACCTATGTTGGGTTATAATTATTACGACTACCTATCTCTAACTAAAATAGGAAATGATTGGAAAATTGTAGCTAAGATTTTTACGCATGTAGAATAATGCTATAAACAAAAGCAGTTTGGGTGTTTATCTAAGCTGCTTTGTTTTTATTACGAACAACAAGCCAAATAATTTTTTTCGTTTGAGAGAGATTCCTCATTATCTTTCGGAATGACGGTAATTGCCTATTTTATAATCCTAACCACTTCGTAAACTCTGCTGTTTTATTTTGACTGGTTTTTAAAACTGTTTTGCTGTTTTTTAGATTGATGGCTACTACATTTTTATTATACCTACTTATCTTTTCTATATAGTTTCTATTGAGTAGTTCGCCTCTATTAATTTTAAAAAACACGTTAGGATTTATTATTTCTTCTAATGCTTTTAAAGAAGATTGATTTAATACATGTTTTTTATTATTTATATCGTATGCTGTTACAATTCCATAATCTGCTTGAAAATACTTTACCTCTTCCATCTTTAAGAAGTAGGTATACTGAGAAGATTTAACAGCAATAAAATCTTGATAGTTTTTAGGTGTTTGAGCTGTTTGATTTGCTAGATAAGCATCTAATTTTTGCAAAACATTATGGTTACTTTCATCCTTCATTGAACTTTTTAAGCTTGAATATTTATTTACTGCTTTTTCAAAACGTTCAAACGAATAAGGTTTTAATAAATACTCTATACCACTGGTTTCAAAAGCATGCATCCAAAATTGATTGTATGCTGTTATAAAAATAATTGGTACTTGAATCTGTAGCTTATTATAAGCATCAAAAACATTGCCGTCTCGTAATTCTATATCAGAAAAAATTAAGTCAATATCAGAAGTTGATTCAAAAAACTGAAGCACCTCTTCTACCGTTTCAAACTCATCTACCACAGTGATAGGTTCATGATAACTTTCTATATATTTTTTAAGCTTTTTTCTGGCTGGTAATTCGTCTTCAACAATAAGTGCTTTTATCATTTTTATACAGATTTATGAGATGGTATTAATGGTAAAACGACTTCAAACTCCTTTTTAGTTTCACGTATTTTAATAGTATTTTCAGCAAGTAACTCAAATTGTTTTGATAAGTTAATCAACGCCATTCCATTACCTTTTCTTCTTGTAGCGTATAGTGCTTTATTATTTGTTACCTTAATTCCTTCATCCTCTGTTATAGTAATATCTACGGGTGATTCGGAGGTTCCTTTATTGTGAGTGATTGCATTTTCTATAAGAACTTGTAAACAAAATGGAGGTACTACAATGTTTTTTGTGTATAAAGTTGGTGCTATATTTAGTTTATAATAACCTTCATACTTTTCTTCCATTAGCTTAAAATACCCCTCTGTAAAAAACAACTCTTCTTTTAATGTAACCAGTTGTTTATCTGCACTATGTAAGCTATATCTATATAATTCTGCAAAACGATTTAAAAATAAAGAAGCTCTTTGAGTATCTTCTTCAATAAGTTGATCTAAAATATTTAGATTATTAAACAAAAAGTGAGGGTTTAATTGTGTTTTTAATTGTGTTATTTCATTTTTAGCTTTACTTATTTCATAGGCAGCTACCTGTTTTTGATAAGCAACATTTTCTTTATAATACAAGTAGGCTAATGAAAACCCTCCAAAAATAATAAAGTCAATTACAGAATTTATATTGACATATATTATATGATAAACAGAACCAAAGTTTCTGGAATAGGTATCAAAAATGAACGCAACAATTAATCCGAAACTATTTCCTATCACTAAATATGTTAACAAGCCTATTCCAAAAAAATGCACATATCTTCTACTTAATGAAGTTTGTTTTTTTGAGTTTTTATTAATACTCTTTTTAATAAAACTAACCCACCAAAAAATAAAAACTGCTTTAAAGAAATACCAAAAGGGAGCATCAGGATAAAAGATAAAATCTTTCCAAGAATCTGAATTCCCAAATTGATTTTTTAAAATAAATATTAAGCAAAAGGTAAAGAGAAAGATTAAAAATGTAGCATTTTCTCTAAAAAAGGATGTGTTTGTTTTCATATCAGTACTCACAAATATATCAAATTTGCGATGAAACTTCTGATTGAATCTCACCGCAAACTCTAGTATTTCTATTTAACTTCTGGCCAAGTACTTACTGTATTTCCTTTCTCATCATAGGCTTCTAATTTTATTTTATTATCCTCATCTATAATAAACTTAGCTCTTGTTTTTCCGTTAGAATCGTATAAAAATAATCCATTTTGTTTTCCTGGTGTTTGCCCTAAAGCTACTCTTGGCACTCCACCTATCATTCCTTTTTGTTGATACTCTTTAAACTTAGCTCTTCTCTCAGCAGGATTATTAATAGCTCTTAATTCTTTACTTATTTTTTGAGTCATTTCTTGGGTTTCATTATCTCCTCTATCATTAAAAACTAACCTACCTGCTTTGTATCTTTTTCCATCTCTCTTTGCATCAGTAGTTATGAGCTGCATTACTTGGTCTCCATCATACTGATCAAATGTTAATGATAATCCCGAACTATGTCCTTTTTCAGTTTTTTTACCATCATAAATAAATCCGCCACACTCTATACCTTCTTCATTATAAAAAAGCATTCCTGCTCTCTTTTTTCTTTCATGATAAACTCTCCCATTAATCTTATCGCCTTTACTAGGAAAGTTTGCTGCATTTGTAATTAGCATTTTTACTGTTCCATCATTTTCTATGATATTAATTCTTTTTACATCAATAGTATCAAATTGTGTATTCTCTTTATTTTTAAAGGCTACAGTAGTTAAAACTCCTATTAATGCTGTTATACTTACTGCAAATGTTCTTAAAAAAATAAGTTCTTTTTTTGTGTTCATCATGGTATGTTTTTATTATTAGATGCCTCAAAAGTATTTTGGACTCACGTTTTTAAAAACATTTTTTTTATAAGCTCAGGAAAATAAATGATAAACTAAGGAATATTAGCAATAAAAAAACCACCGACTTTTAATCGGTGGTTTACACTATGTATTAAGGTTAGTTATTTCTTAGTACATGTTTTGTAATGCTGTAATGTCGTTACCATTAAACTCTCCGTCTTCGTTAGAGCTAAAGCACGCTAACATAACTGAAGTTGAATCGTATCCTGTTGGTGTACCAGATACATGGTTAGCTCCAACACCTGCAGTACCTTCATTGGTATTTTGTCCACAACTTTGACGGCTAAACCAATCTGTATGTCTAAATCCAACTGAGTGTCCAATTTCATGTGTAATTACATGCTCAACAACATTCGTATCGTAGTTGTTCAAACCATATATTTGTACAAACTTGTAAGGTAAGCCATTGCTTGGGAAACCTGCACTACCACCTGCTCCAGATTGAGTTGGATTATGGTATACTACCATATCTTTGTTACTGTAGTTGGTTCCAAAACTTAATGTAAAGCTAATAGATACACCACTTAAACGGTTGTAATTGTCTACCGCCCATTGTAATGCTGTTTGCTCTTTACTAGAAAGACCATATCCACCACCACCTGTGTATCCTACGATAGAAATATTTCTACCCTGAGATACCAAATTGTTGGTAGAGTATTGACGAGCAGATTGATCTTTAGCTTTAGCCATAGCAAACAACTGATCTTCTGTCATTACTACATCTTCCTCTAAAAATAAACGTACTTCTGAAGTTCCATCAGGGAAGTAAAAATTGTCATAACGAATATGATCTACATTTAGCTCTAATTTGGCTACTGCATCAACTACCTCTTGAGGTATTGGTTTAAGTCCTGGGTTGTCGCCAGATTGCTCTATAGCTTCAGGGTTTTTAATTTGTTCGTTTTCACTTGAACATGAGGTGAAGAATACACCTGCAGATAAGCCCATAATTAGGGCTAACTTTGCTTTTCTCATAATATGAAGGGTTTTTTAATTCGCTGTAAATCTACACTTTAGATTCATATCTTTAAAACAAAACCAAAAAAAACGTTAAAAAAAAGAATATTTAAACAGAAAAATCATAAAATATTAAATATTAAACAATACATAATAATTTTAAACAACTAACAAACAGACTACCAAACACTTATAAACAAAACTTCCTTTAACCATGGTGGTTAAAGGAAGTTTACATAATTATTTATAGTTTTTACTACCTATATAATGGTGCTTTGCCCCATATGTATGTTTTGGAAATTCATATCACTATCTTCTTGATTATAAATATAGTCTGCTATAAAATCTCCTACTTTAGAAGTTGAAAATGGGTTTTCTGAATTAATATCTTCTGTAGTAATACCCAGTTCTAATGATTTTTGAACAGCACTCTCTACTGTATCTGCCTCTGTATGTAATTCTAAATGTCTTAACAATAACGCAGATGATAGTATAGATGCCAATGGGTTAGCGATGTCTTTTCCTTTTGCTTGTGGAAAAGATCCGTGAATAGGTTCAAATAACGCATTTTCTTTTCCTACTGAAGCGGAAGCTAACAAACCTATAGAACCTCCTATAACACTTGCTTCGTCAGAAAGAATGTCTCCAAAAAGGTTTTCGGTTAAAATAACATCAAAATCTTTTGGGTTTAAAATTAACTTCATCGCTGCATTATCAACAAATAAATAGTCTACTTCAACGTCAGGATATTGAGTTGCTAAATCTCCAACAGTTTTACGCCACAGCCTTGAGGTTTCTAATACATTGGCTTTATCTACCAACGTTAGTTTTTTACGTCTTTTTTGAGCTGCTTGAAAAGCTAAATGTGCCATTCGCTCTATTTCTTCTACAGTATAAGAACAACCATCAAAAGCATGCTTTCCATCATCACTCAGTTCTTTAATACCAAAATAGATTCCTCCTGTTAGCTCTCTATAAATAACAATATCTGTTCCTTCAATTCTATCTTTCTTTAAAGGTGACTTATGAATTAACGTGTCATACGCTTTTACAGGACGTACATTACAAAATAGTCCTAATTCTTTTCTTAAACGTAGTAATCCTTGCTCTGGACGTACTTTTGCTGTAGGATCATTATCATATTTTGGATCTCCAATGGCTCCAAATAAGATAGCATCACTCTTTTTACACAACTCAATGGTTTCATCAGGCAATGGATTTCCTGTTTTATCAATAGCACAGGCTCCCATTAATGTTTCTTTAAATAAGAATGTGTGATCAAACACATTACCAACAGCTCTAAGCACTTTTTTTGCTTGCTCTGTTACTTCTGGTCCTATTCCATCTCCTGGTATTACCGCTATATTGTACTTCATCTTTTTACTTTTTATATCATTGTTGCTTCAAAAGCCGTTATTGTATCTTTTTTACTGATTAAAAAATCTATATCGTCATAACCATTTATCATACATAGTTTTTTGTACGGGTTTATTTCAAAATCTACATTACCTATGGGGGTTTTTAGTTTTTGATTTTCTAAATCAACTATAATAGTTGTGTCTGGTAATTCCGTTACTTTTTTTAACAGTTTTGCTAAATATTCTTTGGGTACTTGTACTGGTAATATTCCGTTATTAAGTGCGTTTCCTTTAAAAATATCTGCAAAAAAACTACTGATGACTACTTTAAATCCGTAGCCTGCTAATGCCCATGCAGCATGTTCTCTACTTGAACCACATCCGAAATTATCTCCTGCTATTAAAATGCTTCCTGTATAATTTGTATTGTTTAAAACAAAGTCTTCATTTAAACTACCATTTTTATTGTAGCGCCAATCTCTAAACACATTGTCTCCAAATCCTTCTTTATTAGTTGATTTTAAAAATCGTGCGGGTATAATTTGATCGGTATCTATGTTCTCCGTCGGTAATGGTATGGCCGTATCTATTAGTTTAACAAATTTCTCCATTAGTTTAATTGTTTTGTAAAGTCAGTTATTTTTCCTTCTACTGCTGTTGCAGCAGCCATTAACGGACTTGCTAAAATGGTTCTTGCTCCTTGTCCTTGACGTCCTTCAAAGTTTCTATTTGAAGTTGATACACAGTATTCTCCTTCTGGTATTTTATCGTCATTCATTGCTAAACATGCTGAGCAACCTGGTTGTCGTAACTGAAATCCTGCTGCTTCAAAAACTTCTTGTAAACCTTCTCGTTTTATTTGTTTTGCTACTTGTTGTGATCCTGGTACTAACCACGCATTTACATTCGCTGCTTTTTGCTTTCCTTTTATATAGTTTGCTGCTACTCTAAAATCTTCTATTCTAGAGTTTGTACAACTTCCTATAAATACATAATTAACAGGTGTATTAATTAATGATGTTCCCTTTTTAAAGTTCATATACTGTAACGACTTTTCAAAGGAAGCATCATTAAATTGGGGAATGTTTTCTGAAATTTTTACACCCATTCCTGGGTTAGTTCCGTAAGTAAGCATTGGTTCTATGTCTTCTGCCTTAAAAGTGTATTCTTTATCAAATTTTGCACTTTTATCAGTCTTTAATGTGTTCCAATAAGCTACTTTGTTATCAAACTCGTCTCCTTTTGGTGCAAACTCACGTTCTTTAATATATTCAAAAGTGGTTTTATCAGGAGCAATCATACCTCCTCTTGCTCCCATTTCGATACTCATATTACACACGGTCATACGACCTTCCATAGACATTTCTTCAAATACATTTCCTGCATATTCACAAAAATATCCTGTACCTGAATTTGTTCCTAATTGCGCTATAATATATAAGATTACATCTTTGGGTAATACTCCATTTTTAAGTTTACCTTTTACAGTTACACGCATGCTCTTAGGTTTTTCTAACAATAAGCATTGACTTGCAAATACTTGTGCTACTTGACTTGTTCCTATACCAAAAGCAATAGTACCAAAAGCACCGTGCGTTGATGTATGACTATCTCCACAAACCATAGTCATTCCTGGTTGTGTTATCCCTAATTCGGGAGCCATAACGTGTACAATTCCATTATATCGATGTCCTAAACCATATAGAGTAATATCGTTTTCTTTACAGTTTTGTGTTAATTGCTCTAGTTGTTGCCTTGATAATTCATCTTTTATTGGTAAATGTTGATTTACGGTTGGTGTATTATGATCGGCTGTTGCTACTGTTTTGTCTGGTCGTGCAATTGGAATATTACGCTCTTTTAACTCGTTAAAAGCTTGCGGACTGGTTACTTCATGAATTAAGTGTTTGTCTATGTATAATATTTGTGGTCCGTCTTTTACAGTATCCACTACATGCGCATCCCATACTTTATCAAATAATGTCTTTCCCATTAAGCTATGGCTATTTTTGAAATTTTATTTACTTGTTTCATAATCTGATGAATGTCTTCGTCGATTACTTCTTTTTGTCTATCAGCAAACTGTAAGAACGTTTTATAAGCTGTATCTAACTGAATTTTGGTTAGCTCATATCCTATCTTTTTTGCGCGATATGCTAAGGCTGCTCTTCCGCTTCTTGCGGTTAATACGATAGCACTTTCTGTGACTCCTACATCTGCTGGATTGATAATTTCATACGTTTCACGATTCTTGATAACTCCATCTTGATGAATTCCTGAGCTATGTGCAAAGGCATTTGCTCCTACAATGGCTTTGTTAGGTTGTACAGGCATTCCCATGCGTTCACGAACCATCATACTTGTATCGTATAGTAATTTGGTGTTAATATCTGTTTGAAGATTTAAATATGGATGCTGTTTTAAAATCATTACTACTTCTTCTAAAGCCGTATTTCCTGCACGCTCTCCTATTCCATTGACCGTACATTCTATTTGACGCGCACCATTAATAGCTCCTGCAATAGAATTTGCTGTGGCTAAGCCTAAATCGTTATGGCAATGGCATGAAATAATTACATTTTCAATGCCTTTTACATTGTCTTTTAAATACTTGATTTTCGCTCCATATTCTTCAGGTAAACAATACCCTGTAGTATCAGGAATATTCAACACTGTTGCTCCTGATTTTATAACTTCTTCACAAACTTTAGCTAAAAAAGCGTTGTCGGTTCTACCTGCATCTTCTGCATAAAACTCTACATCGTCTACAAAGTTTTTTGCGTACGAGACAGCTTCTTTTGCTCGCCTAATTACTTCTTCTTTCGAAGCATTGAATTTATACTGAATATGTGAATCACTAGTACCAATACCTGTATGAATTCTAGGTTTGCTAGCTAATCTTAAAGCATCTGCTGCTACTTCAATATCTTTTTTAACGGCTCTTGTTAATCCGCATACAGTAGCACTTTTAACTAATTTAGCTATTTCTTGTACCGAAGTAAAGTCTCCTGGGCTTGATACTGGGAAGCCTGCTTCAATTACATCAACTCCTAAAAAATCGAGTCTTTCGGCAATAACTAGCTTTTGTTGGGTATCTAATTTACATCCTGGGACTTGCTCTCCGTCTCGTAATGTGGTATCGAAAATTTGAATTTTATCGCTTTGCATAAATCTAAATATGATTATCAAAATAAAAACCAAATGTATATATTGGCTTTTCTAGCAAGCTCTTTTTTAATGAGTTAGTTACGATATCAAAACGACAAAAAACAACAATAAAATACTGAAAAACAAAAAGTTATGCGTAAACCAATTACATTCTCCAACCAACAAAATGACGCTTTGTTTGTTTTGATTAAGTCTTTATCGAAGTCAGAAAAACGTCAGTTTAATTTATATGTTGGTCGTTTAGGAGGTAATGTAGATGCTAAATTTTTTGCGCTTTTTAAATTACTTGAAAAACAAAAGAGTTATAACGAAAAGGCTATTATTGATAGCGGTGTGGTGAGTAAACAACAATTATCTAACCTAAAAGCTCATTTATACAAGCAAATACTAACTAGTCTTCGTATGAATCCTGCTCATAAAAACATTAGAATTCAAATACGTGAGCAACTAGATTTTGCTACAGTTTTATATCAAAAAGGGTTGTACAAGCAAAGTTTAAAACTGCTTGACAAAGCAAAAAATATGGCGGTTGAAAATGAAGAAAAGAATGTTGCTTATGAAATTGTTGAGCTTGAAAAAGTCATTGAAAGTCAGTATATAACCCGAAGTATTGATACGCGTTCTGACGAATTAACTATTCAGGCAAAAGAGCTTAGCATGCAAAATGTTATCGCCAGTAAATTATCAAACTTGTCGCTACAACTGTATGGAACATTGCTTAAAAATGGCTACGTAAAAAACGATGAAGAACTGCAACGAGTAAATACTTACTTTTATTCTAAACTTCCTGAATATACATATGAAGAATTGGGTTTTAGAGAAAAGTTATGGTTATACAAAGCACATTTGTGGCATAGCTTTTTAACTCAAGATTTTTTACAGAGTTATAAGTATGCTAATAAATGGGTAGATTTATTTAAACATGATACTAAGAATATTTCTTTGCATCCTGTTTTTTATTTAAAAGGAAAGAACTACTTATTAGAGAGCTTATTTTTTATAAAGCATTATGATAAGTTTAAAGAAGAGCTTTCTGCTTTTGAAGAGGAAATTGAAGAGAAAAGTATTCCGCAAAATAGCAATACTGAAATCTTAACTTTTCTATACTATTATGCTAATAAATTACACTTACATTTCTTAGAAGGCAACTTTTCTGAAGGTGAATACCTAGTAGATATTATTAATGATAAAATAGATGAGTACAAAGACCGTTTAGATACGCATCATATTGTAGTTTTTTACTACAAAATTGCTTGTTTGTACTTTGGTATGGGTAAAAACAAAGAGTGTATTTTGTATTTAAATAAAATAATTAAACCTAAAAATATTCAAGTAGCTAACGATCTACAGTGTTTTGCCAGAGTACTTTCTTTAATTGCTCATTACGAGTGTGGCTTAGATTATGATTTGGAGCGACAGTTTAAAGATACCTATCGTTTTTTACTTAAAATGGAAAATTTACAAGAGGTTCAAAAAGAGTTTATTTCTTCTATAAAAGCGTTGGGAGATGTGTTTCCACATCAAATAAAAAAGGAGTTAAAAAAAGTACACAGTCGCCTTAAGGTTTATGAGAATCATCCTTATGAAAAAAGAGCTTTTTTATATTTAGACATCCTTTCGTGGCTTGAAAGTAAGATTGAAAATAAACCTGTTGCTCAAATTATTAAAGAGAAATTTGTTAGTTCTCAAAAGTGTTGAGGTCTTATTTATGTGGGATTATTTATAGCGTATTAATCATAATACTTCATATAACTACTATTCATATCTATTAATTTATTTTTACTTCTTTATATTTATTATAAATACCTTAAATAAGTAAATCAATAAGGATATAATATTCTATCTACATAATTCTTATCTATATTATATGTTTTTGTATCAATTCCACTTAGAATAAACCTTGAAACAATTCCTTCACTAATTAAACCTAGAGTTCCAAAATATACATCATCCATACTTACATTTGATAGCTCTGGATTTGTTTCTATAAACTTATATAATTTCCAAATAGAAAAATTGATTACTTTTCCTTCCAATAAACCAAAATCATATTCACAGATAGTATTATTATATTCTACTCTGCAACCTTTTCCATGAAAATAATAACCATAGTTAAATACAACCCCTTTTCTAGGGATTGTCTTATCTATTTCTGCCCATATATCTTTTTTTCCTTTGTATTTTTTCTTAAAAGCTAATTCAAAATTATTTATGAACCTTATATAAGAATCAATATTTTTTTTCATAAAATGAATTAATGTAAACTAGAAATTTATAAAAAAATCACTTTTTTTAGTATTGGTTCTTTTATATAGGATCAAACCATTCTCTAAGTTCAGCTACCTCTATCAAATGTTTTACTGAAAAATGTTTTTGCTTTCCAAAAAATTTAAACTTATTTCTTAATAGTTTATGAAATGGGTCTTCCTTAGAAAAATATCTATCAAATTCGAAGCTTGTCATATTAACATTAAAATACCTTTCAAAATCATAAAAAAAAGTTTCTGCATCTAAGCCATCTGTACCTATTAAATCAAACGATTCGGATGTATCTAAAACAATATAACCTAACTTAAGCTTAATAAAATCGATAACCTCTCCTTCCAATATACTTTTCTAATAAAAACATTACCTAAAACAACTGCTCTTTTTTCACTTGCTGGTATTCTTCTACAATTGCTTCTAAAACTTCTTTTGCAGGTTTAATTTCATGGATAAGCCCTGCTACTTGACCTATTTCTAGTTCTCCATCGTCCAAGTTTCCTTCAAACATACCTCTCTTAGCACGTGCACGTCCTAACAATTCTTTTAATTGTTCTATCGTTGGGTTTTGTTGATATAATTCTTGAACTTCTTGAAAGAATTTGTTTTTCACTAAACGTACAGGTGCGAGTTCCTTTAACGTTAGTTGTGTACCTCCATCTTTTACTTCAACAATTGTTTTTTTGAAGTTGTCATGTGCTGAAGATTCTACAGTAGCTGCAAAACGGCTTCCAACTTGTACTCCGTCTGCTCCCAACACCATTGCTGCTAACATTCCTCTACCTGAACCTATTCCTCCTGCTGCAATTACTGGAATTTTAACTTGTTCTTTTACCATAGGAATTAACGTAAACGTAGTAGTTTCTTCACGTCCGTTATGACCTCCAGCTTCAAATCCTTCACATACTACAGCATCTACTCCAGCTGCTTCTGCTTTTAAGGCAAATTTTACTGAACTTACCACATGAACTACTGTAATTCCTTTTTCCTTTAAAAAAGAGGTCCATGTTTTTGGATTACCTGCAGAAGTAAACACGATTTTTACTCCTTCTTCAACGATAATATCCATGATTTTTTCTATATCAGGATACAACATTGGCACATTTACCCCGAAAGGTTTATCTGTTGCTTTTTTACATTTTTGAATGTGTTCACGAAGTACTTCTGGATACATAGATCCTGCTCCAATTAATCCTAATCCACCTGCATTTGACACTGCAGAAGCTAACTTCCAGCCACTTACCCAAATCATTCCACCTTGAACGATTGGATATTGTATATTAAATAGTTTGGTAATTCTGTTTTGCATAGCGTAAATGTACAATCATTAGCTAGGAAGCACAAAAAAACCTCGAAAAAATCGAGGTTGTATGTTTATGTTTTTATGTGTGAAAAAGTTACGAAATTACACCAGAACCTAACAGTTCTTCGTTTTTATACCAAGCAACAAACTGCCCTTCTTGAATAGCTGATTGTGGATTTTCAAACTCTACATAAATTCCGTTGTCAACTTTATACAACGTAGCTTTTTCTAAAGGTTGTCGGTAACGAATACGTGCTTCTACCTCCATAGATTCACCAGTTTGTAAAGCTAAATCTTCACGCACCCAGTGTAATTCTTCATTTGATACAAATAATACACTTCTATACAACCCTTGGTGATTTTTTCCTTCTCCAGTATAAATAATGTTGGTATCTACGTCGGTTTCAATTACAAACAATGGTTCTTTGGTTCCTCCAACTGCTAACCCTTTACGCTGACCTTTTGTAAAATAATGTGCTCCTTGATGCTTTCCTACTACTTTTCCATCTTCTTTATTATAAGAGAATTTAGTTGAAAAATATTCCAATTCTGCCTCTTTATTCTCAAATTCTGGAATTGAACGATTGTACTGTTCAAATTCGTCTGGAATTCGGACAATATCTCCTTCTTTCGGTTGTAGTTTTTGTTGTAAAAAGTCTGGAAGTCTTACTTTTCCTATAAAACACAATCCTTGGCTGTCTTTTTTATCAGCTGTAATTAAATCTGCCTCTTTTGCTATTTCACGAACTTCTGGTTTTGTCAATTCTCCTATTGGGAACAATGCCTTTGACAGTTGCTCTTGTGATAATTGACATAAAAAATATGATTGATCTTTATTAGTGTCTTTTCCAGCTAATAACTTGTATACAGGTTTTCCATCAATAATTTCTTCTGCTTTTCTACAGTAATGTCCTGTAGCTACATAATCAGCACCTAAACTTAATGCGATGTCCATAAACACATCAAACTTAATTTCACGATTACATAATACATCAGGATTAGGTGTACGACCTTTTTCATATTCGTTAAACATATAGTCAACGATACGTTCTTTGTATTGTTCGCTTAAATCAACTGTTTGAAAAGGAATTCCTAATTTTTCTGCAACAATCATGGCGTCGTTGCTGTCTTCTAACCACGGACATTCATTAGAAATGGTTACTGAATCGTCGTGCCAGTTCTTCATAAACAACCCAATAACTTCGTATCCCTGTTCTTTTAGTAAATACGCAGTTACACTACTATCTACACCTCCTGAAAGTCCTACTACTACTCTTTGCATTTTATACTTTTGAAGCTGCAAATTTACGAAATAATAAATGTTTTTATTATGGAAATAATTGATGACTTCATTGTAAAAATTGATGGACAGTGATATGTCTTAGTTTCTTACCTTCTCTTAGAATCTTTTGAAATTAACCAGTCAGAAAATAAAACTCTTATTCTCCACTGCGTTACTTTATAAAAGATGATAAACTTATATTTATCTTCTCTATCTCTATAGATTAATTTTTAGGTATTGAATGTACAGCTCTTTTTCTCTTATCGGTAACAACTTCTCCATCCATGTAAAATTGCCATTTACCGTCTCTTTTACCGTTTTTATACATTCCTTTTTCTTTTAAATCTCCTTTTAAGTCGTAATATCTTCCTTCTCCTTCTAGTTTTCCATCAACATAATACACTTCTTCAATCATCACTCCTTCTTCAGTAAAAATCTTAGAAAGTCCATTTTTCTCACCATTTTTATAAATACTTTCTTCCGTTAATTTACCATTTCTATAATAGTTTTTTAGAACTCCATCTAATTTACCGTCAACATACTCTTCTTCAGAAAAAAGCTTTCCATCTGAAAAATAATACGTCCACTTACCTACTCTCTTTCTTCCTATCATCCATCCTTTTGTTTTTACTTTTCCTTTTGGTGTAAAAAACTGTACAAATGCACTATCTGATTTTGCTGAAAACTCTTTAGACATAGAAGGTACTCCGTAAGAGTTAGGCTCGTAAAAATTAAATGTTCCTACTTCTTTTCCATTTTTAAATTCACCTGAGTATCTTATTTTATTTTTATTATCATCGTAATACTTTTTCCATACTCCATGTCTCTTACCATTTGCATCAAACTGATTAATTTTTTGTGCTTGTGCAGCTGTTGTAAAAAAGGCTGCTAATAAAAGTGCTGTTGAAAATATCCTTTTTATATTTATCATACTATAATTTCTTTTACATTTCAAATTTACATAAACCATACCAATATGAGTATTGATTTTTTAATTTCTGTGTTAGAAAATGTTGATAATCCTGCTAGAGTAAACAGAAATAATGCTGCAAATATTGTGTTAGCTCAACCTGAATTAGTGAAATATTTAGTTGATATTACTTTTGATGTTGATAATAAACTATCTATTAAAGCTGCTTGGGTACTGGAATGGATTTGTACACATAGTGGAATTGAACATATTATTCCTTATTTAAATCTTTTTACAAAAAATATATCTAGAGTACATTTTGACAGTGCTGTAAGACCATGTGCTAAAATTTGTGAGCATTTAGCAACTGCTTTTTCCTCAAAAACAACCAATGGTATAAAAGAACAGTTAACAGAAACTGATATTGATTTAATTATAGAAACTGGGTTTGATTGGTTAATTACCGACCAAAAAACAGCAGTGAAAGCCTACACCATGAGTACTTTGTTTTTATTTGGTTTACAAAAAGATTGGGTTCATCCTGAGTTAGAACATCTAATTCGTACTAAAGTAATTCATGAAAGTAAAGGTTGTAAAGCTAGAGGCAAGAAAATATTGGAGTTGATAGAGAAGCATAAAAATCAAAAACAATTATAAAACCTCAGAAGAAAAATCTTCTGAGGTTCTTTTATTATTTTACAAACAACTAAATAGTTGTAGTTATTGTATTACCAAGCCCAGCCTTTGGTAGAAGAAACTTGGTCGTTCCAAGACTTTCTCCAGAACCACCAGCCTGACATAGTATACCACTTAAGGTTAGCTACTCCAAAACCTGAAGGACCTACTGATTGATAAAAACCTATAACTTTTCCTCCATAACAAGAATGTTGATATAAGTACACCAAAGCTCTTCTATTCCATGGTTTTTTCACTATTAAAGAGGATAACTGATCGTTATAACCGCTTCCTACCCAATGGTCTCTATAATACCTACGATCCATTCTACTCATTCCACTCATGTATGTATTATAGTAAGCGTGTTTGTAGAAATAAAACCTTCCTGTTCCATATAAATCATAGCTATTACACTTAGACGATCTTCCTTCTGTTGCTTCTTGATCTCCTGGGAATTCTTCTGCTACTTTTGAAGCATACTCTTGTAAGTCTTCTCCATTATCAAAAACCTTAACTTGAATATCAGTACTTCCTTCTTTTTGATTATCAAAGAATAATGATTTTGGAGCTCTTTCTTCATCTCCAAAGATTTCTTGAGCAAGCTCAACATCTCCATCAGCTTTCAGTACTTCTCCACTTTCTTCATCATACACATAAGCCACTTTAAACTGCTTACCATAATAATCATATGTATGATTTATAGTTACTGTACTTTCTTTTGCTAATTGTACTTCTTCTTTGGTTGATTCATTTTCAACTATATCTTCGCTTTGACAGCTAAAAAGCAATGTAAAACACATCACAGCTATCCATAAAAAATTTTGTTTTTTCATTTTTTCTTATTTTTTGAAACTCTCAGACTTTGCTAAGAGTTTATTAGTTTGATTAGTTAGTTTTTTAATTTTTTACAGGTATTAAAACCTCTCCGTTCTTAAAACGCGAATAATCTACAACGTATTTACCTGCTTGTAAAGTAATATCAGCTTTACCTAATTCTTCTACTATGTCTTCTCTAAGAGAAACGTTTTCTGAAATGATAAAGTCTTCTTCCTCTAAACTTCTTGAGAACACTAATCGTAATGACTCACCTTCATTTCTGAATGCTATCACTCCATTATCTTCATCATTGTTTCCTTCCATAAGTTTTGAGAATGTTTCTTTTACTTCTTCTGATGAATCTGAACTTGCATTGCTATACACAAGTATATCTCCATAATCGTTTTTAAAACACACTCCTGGTCCTGTAGTACAAGTTCCTCTACTAAACCGCCAATCCATAACATATACCCATGGTGCGTAATAGGCTCGAGCTTGTTTTACCTCTAAATTTGTGTTGTTTAACAGTTCATTTGCAGTGTCTTCTTTTTGACATGCTTGTAGCATCATAAGAACGATGCCTACAATTACAAAGTTTTGTAGTCGTTTCATAAAATAATAGTTTTCGGGGTTAATTATGAACTCAAATATATACGAACACCACAGCTTAACTAACAGGGGAATTGTTGTTTATACCACAGGAAAAACACCCTTTAAGTAAGTCTTATACACCGAACATTTTACTAAGGCTTGTGGAATATTTCAATTTATTTCCTGTATAAATCAAGTGTTTATTCCTTTTAAAAATGTAGCTGTTAACCTAAAGACCTTCTTCTCTTTCCGTTATAGTTTTGCCAACATTATAAATCAAAATAAAAAATTATGTTGAAAAAAATTTTAAAGTTAAGTGGTGTTCAAAAACTAAACAGTTTAACTCAAAAAGAAATTTCAGGAGGAGACTCTTTTGGTGGTTATTTAGATGGAGTAGACACAACAACAGATCCTGACAGATTTCCTTCTGATCCAGTAACACCAAGTTGGAAGTGGAGGTGTCATAATCAAACTAGTAATGGTAATACACCTACCTTTTTTTATTCTTACACAGATTTAAGCTATCGTGGTTACATTTGTTATCCTTTATAACTAGATAAGAATTATAAAAGCAAGCCTAACTGCTTGCTTTTATTTATTTAATACCCTTTAAGTTCGTAGGTTTTCTATATCCTTGAAAAGGTTGCTTGAGTAACTCTTTTAGGCTTGAATTTTTTACCTCATCAGGAAATGTATCTACCCCGTAGACTATTTTTTCTCTATCTAATTCCATATAAGTACCTAATAATCGATCCCAAATAGAGAAGATATTTCCGTAGTTGGAATCAGTATAAGGTAATAAATTATGATGATGCACTTTATGCATATCAGGTGAAACAATAACATAACTTAATACTTTATCCAATTTTTTAGGCATTTTTATATTGGCATGAGTTAGTTGTGTAAACACTAACGACATAGACTGATATAACATTATTATACCTATTGGTGTTCCTACTAAAAAAACACCTAGTAATGTAAATGTAAAACGAATAACACTTTCTATAGGGTGATGCCTATTTGCTGTAGTAGTATCTACTTTATGATCAGAATGGTGTACTAAATGTACCATCCATAAAGGCTTTACTTTATGTTCTACTAAATGCGCTAAATAAGCTCCGAAAAAATCTAAAAATAACACACCTAACAATACATACAACCATAATGGCATTTCAGGAAGCCAGTTAATCAATCCAAAATCATTTGCTTGCACCCAATCGGCTGTCTTAAGTAATACAAAAGCCAAAGTAAAGTTGATAATTACCGTGGTAGCTGTAAAAAACAAATTAGGCCATGCATGTTTCCATTTATTGTATTTAAAGCTAAATAAAGGCACAGCGCCTTCTAACAACCAGAAAAAAGCTATTCCTCCAACTAAAATAATACTTCTATGACTGGAAGGAATGTTTTCAAAATAATGTATAAGGGTTTCCAATGTGTAATATTTTTTCTAAAAGTAAGAATTTTTGATTATAGTTATCATTACAGATTTGTTCATCTTTGAAAATACAATCAGAAAAGTAAATTTCTCTAAAGCAAGCCCAAAGAGCATTTAATGGAATTACATTTCGAAACTTTAATCATTTACTAATAGAGTACCCCTTTAAGTACTTATAATGTTTTTTTGAAAATTTACTCACAAATTACTGTCGAATCTTTAGTAATAACAGTACCTCTATTTTCTAGGTCGCATATTTGTTGTGGTATAGTAATTAATAAGTTATCTTGTAAAAACAACTGTTCTAATTCTTTCAAATTTCCTATTTGAATAGGTACACTTTCTAACTGATTATCTTGAAAGTATAATCCTTTTAAGTTACTTAAGTTTCCTATCTGCTCTGGAACCTCAGATAGTTGATTATTTCCTAAGTATAAAAATTCTAATTTAGTAAGGTTTTCAATTTCTGATGAAATAACAGTAAGCTTATTAGAAAATAAATGTAAAAAGGTTAATTCTGATAACATAAACACCTCATCAGGGACGCTTTCTATTTGATTTGAAGACAAACTCAGTTTTGTTAATTTAGTTAAGTCTTTAATTGAATTTGGTATTTGTGTTATTTGATTACGTCCAAGGTTTAGGTCTATTAAGTTAGATAGATTACTTATACTTTCTGGTATTTCTATTAATAAATTATTAAATACATGTAATCTTTCCAAATCTTTCAAATTCCCTATTTCTTCAGGTAAACTTTCTATTTTATTTAAAGAAGCTTGTAAAATTTTTAATTTAGTAAGATTACCAATACTTTCTGGTAGAATTTGTATTTCATTTCTAGAAATGTTTAAATTCGTTAAATTAATTAACTCTCCTACTTCAACAGGAAGAGTATTAATATTATTATCATACAAGCTTAAATTTGTTAAATTTACTAAGCTTCCTATTTCGGCAGGAAGAGTTTGAATATTATTATCATTTAAATTTAACTTACTTAAATGAGTTAAATATTTAATCTCTGCTGGAATTGTTTCTAAATTAACATTACGAAAATCTAATTCAACTACATAGCCATCATCATCAACAACTAAACGACTCCATGTACTTATATCTTCATTATCAAAATTCCAATCTAAATAATTGCTTGGATTAGCATTGAAAATAGCCATTAATGCTTCTCTTTGTGTTAGAGGAGCTGTTTCAACAATAACACTATAATTTGCAGTAGTTTGATTTTGAGAAGTAACGGTATACGTAACTGGATTTGTAAAATCTATTGTTCCTTCAGGAGAAAAAATTGCATGTTCAGATACTTGAAGGGTAGGTATCAAAGCTGTTATGGTTGTTCCAAATGGCACTGTCGCTTTAATAGTTTTATCATCTTCATTAATTTGGGCTGTAATATCTGAAGTTAAAGCAATATTATTTTGTGATTTAAATATAAAACTCAGAATCATATTCTCATTACTAAGAATAGGATCATCGTCTTTTTTACTACAAGAGTTTAAAAAGAATCCAGATAAGATAACAGGTACTAAAATAAATTTTATGTGTTTTAGCATATTATAAAAATTAATTATAATCAAATATTAGGCTAAATAATAAAATCTTGACAACTCTAAAATTATCTCCAGATAAGTTCTATGTGTTTTTTACAAGAGCTTATTTTCCCGATCTTTTTTGAAGGTGCTTTTCTTTACTATATTGCTGAGGAGTCATATTTAAATAACTAGCAATGTATTTATCAGGAGTGCTCTTTAACATCAAATTTGATCGTACTACCATTTCATGAAAAAGTTGAAATCTTTTTGATGGACTTCTGTATTGCAGCAAGCTCATCCTATTCTCTCTATCCAGCAAAATAGATTCATGAACTTTATACATAACATAAGCCATTTCAGTCCACTTTTTTGAAAGTATTTCAATATCTTTCTTCTCTATAGATAGTATTTCGACATCTGTAATAGCTTCCTGAATTTCTACGGAAGGAGTTCCTTCTATATAACTTTTAAGACTGTTAAATGATAAACCCTGTGGTGAAATGTTAGATGTAATAGGAATATCTTCATCATAAACAAACTGATGAACTACACCTTTGGCTACAATATTGGATCTAAATTCTACGTCTCCTTCTTTTAAAATGATTTCACCTTTAGCGTATTTTCTTTTTTTAAAATACTTTATTAACTCCAAAAAGAAATCATCACTTATTGGGCCGGCAAACTGTATATAATCATATACTAATTGACAATCTGAATCAGAGATGGTTTTAATCAAAATAATGAATTTATGTTTCCAAAGGATGATATTTTTCCCAAAATAAGAAAAATTACTAAAATCTTAAGTGAGGTAAAGCGAAAACGTATCGACTATATTAAGTTTTATTCTTTTTAGAAGTTCCTGATTGTGGTAAACGTTTTTTCAACTCCTCTACTATTCTATAAGTAGCAGGACAAACCTCTGTGTTTTTAATCGTTAAATCTGCTATTTGGATAAACTTTTTTCGATTAGTATGTGGATATTCAGAACAAGCTTTCGGGCGTACATCGTAAATAAAACAAGTATTATCAGACTCGTCTAAAAAAGTACACGGAGCTGATTGTAAGACCATAAAATTATCTTCATCTCTCTGTAAATACTGATTTGTAAAATCAATCACCTTCATTTTTAAGTGTTTTGCTATGCGCTCTATATCTTTTTCAGTAAAAATTGGCGAAGTCGTTTTACAACAGTTTGCACATTCTAAACAATCTGTTCGTTCAAATTCTTCCTCATGCAACTCTTGCATTAGTAAATCTAAACGTTTGGGTGTTCTTTTCTTTAATCGTTGAAAATACTTCTTATTTTCTTGTAAAGCGTCTTTGGCTAATTTTGGTAAGTTTTCAAGGTCTTTATCCATGGTGCAAAGGTACAAAAGCATCAACTAAGTATGCTATAATCATGAATCAAAAAATCATAAGGCAAATCGTGGGAAGAAAAAATTAAAAACACTAATTTTGTGCGATAATCAAAAAGAACCAATGAATATTCAATCGTTAATAGAAACGAAAGTAAAAGAAGGATTTTTAGCCTTATATGATGTAGAAATTCCCAGTGTAGAATTTCAAGCAACCCGTAAAGATTTTGAAGGTGACATTACCGTTGTCGTTTTCCCGTTATTACGGTACAAAAAAGGAAATCCGGTTCAAATTGGTGAAGATTTAGGTAAATATATAGTTGAAAACATCAACGAAGTTACCAACTACAATGTTGTAAAAGGTTTTTTAAACTTGGTAGTTGACGATTCTTTCTACGTAAACTTTTTTAATGAAATTGCAGCAGATGCAAGGTATGGTTTTGTAAAAGAAGATGAAACAGATGCTCGAATGGTTGAGTATTCTTCTCCAAACACAAACAAACCTTTACACTTAGGACATGTTCGTAATGTATTATTAGGGTATTCTGTTGCTGAAATTTTAAAAGCAGCGGGACATAAAGTATATAAAACACAAATTATCAACGACCGTGGTATCCATATTTGTAAGTCAATGTTGGCTTGGGAAAAATTCGGAAATGGAGAAACTCCTGAATCAACTGGATTAAAAGGAGATAAATTAGTTGGTAATTACTACGTAAAATTCGATCAAGAATATAAAAAAGAAATTGGCGAATTAGTCGCTTCTGGCACTTCTGAAGAAGATGCTAAAAAACAAGCCCCATTATTTTTAGAAGCACAAGAAATGCTTCGTAAATGGGAAGCTGGTGATAAAGAAGTTGTTACCCTTTGGGAAATGATGAACGGATGGGTATACAAAGGTTTCGACGTTACTTATGAAAACATCGGAGTTAACTTTGACAAATTATATTACGAAAGTAATACCTATTTATTAGGAAAAGATGTTATTGAAGAAGGACTTAAAAATGGTGTTTTCTTCAAAAAAGAAGATGGTTCTGTTTGGTGTGATTTAACTGACGAAGGACTAGACGAAAAACTAGTATTACGTTCTGACGGAACTGCGGTGTACATGACGCAAGATATTGGTACTGCTATCCAACGTTCTAAAGATTTTCCTGATGTAAACGGAATGGTATATACAGTAGGTAACGAACAAGATTACCACTTTAAAGTATTGTTCTTAATCTTACAAAAGCTAGGCTATTCTTGGGCTAAACAATTATTCCATTTAAGTTATGGAATGGTAGATTTACCTTCTGGAAAAATGAAATCTCGTGAAGGGACTGTAGTAGATGCTGATGATTTAATGGACGAAATGACCAATACAGCTCGTGAAATATCACAAGAGTTAGGTAAGTTAGAAGGCTATTCTACTGAGGAAAAAGAGGAGTTATATAAAATTATCGGATTAGGTGCTTTAAAATACTTCATTTTAAAGGTAGACCCTAAAAAGAGAATTTTGTTTGACCCACAAGCATCGGTAGATTTCCAAGGAAACACAGGTCCGTTTGTACAATATACTTATGCGAGAATTCAATCGATCTTACGTAAAGCCGACTTTGATTATTCAGCTAAAGTATCGGTAGAATTACAAGAGAAAGAAAAAGAATTAATCAAGCAATTAGAATTGTACCCTGAAATAATTCAGCAAGCTGCAAATAATTATTCACCTGCTATAATTGCAAATTACACATACGATTTGGTTAAAGAGTTCAACTCATTCTATCAAAACGTATCAATTTTAGGAGAAGAAAATCAAGATAAAAAAACATTTAGAGTTCAGTTATCTAAAAAAGTAGCTGATACCATAAAATCAGCATTCAATTTATTAGGAATTCAGGTTCCTGAAAGAATGTAATAAATTAACAAACAACAAGTAAAAATAAACGACATGAAATACGACGTATTAATAATCGGAAGTGGTCCTGGAGGTTATGTAACTGCCATTAGAGCATCTCAATTAGGATTTAAAACCGCTGTAGTTGAAAAAGAAAGCTTAGGTGGAATTTGCTTAAACTGGGGATGTATTCCTACGAAAGCATTATTAAAATCTGCTCAAGTATATGATTATTTAAAACATGTTGATGAGTATGGTTTAAAAGCAGAAGCAATCGATAAAGATTTTGAAGCGGTTATTAAGCGTAGTCGTGGTGTTGCTGAAGGAATGAGCAAAGGTGTTCAGTTCTTAATGAAGAAAAACAAAATTGATATCATCGATGGTTTTGGTAAAGTAAAAGCTGGTAAAAAAGTAGATGTTACTGATAAAGATGGTAAAGTAACTGAGTATTCTGCTGACCACATTATTATTGCTACAGGGGCTCGCTCTCGTGAATTACCAAGTTTACCACAAGATGGTAAAAAAGTTATCGGATATCGTGAAGCAATGAGCTTACCTAAACAACCAAAATCAATGATTGTTGTAGGTTCTGGTGCTATTGGAGTAGAGTTTGCGCACTTTTATAATTCAATGGGAACTGACGTTACTGTTGTTGAGTTTATGCCAACAATTGTTCCTGTAGAAGATAAAGATGTTTCTAAACAAATGGAGCGTTCTTTCAAAAAAGCCGGAATTAAAGTAATGACAAGTTCTTCTGTAGAATCTGTTGATACTTCTGGCGACGGAGTAAAAGCTACCGTTAAAACTAAAAAAGGAGAAGAAGTTTTAGAAGCAGATATCGTATTATCAGCAGTTGGTATTAAAACTAACATTGAAAACATCGGTTTAGAAGATGTGGGTATTATTACTGATAGAGATAAAATCTTAGTAAACGATTGGTATCAAACTAACATTCCTGGTTATTATGCTATTGGTGATGTTACTCCTGGTCCTGCACTTGCACACGTTGCTTCTGCTGAAGGAATTACTTGTGTTGAAAAGATTGCTGGTTTACATACTGAAGCTATCGACTATGGAAACATCCCTGGTTGTACCTATGCTACTCCTGAAATTGCTTCTGTTGGTTTAACTGAAGAACAAGCAAAGGAAAAAGGTTATGAATTAAAAGTTGGAAAATTCCCATTCTCTGCTTCAGGTAAAGCTAAAGCTGCTGGAACTCCCGACGGATTTGTAAAAGTAATTTTTGATGCTAAGTACGGTGAATGGTTAGGATGCCATATGATTGGTGCTGGAGTTACCGATATGATTGCTGAAGCTGTTTTAGGACGTAAATTAGAAACTACTGGTCATGAAGTATTAAAAGCAATTCACCCTCACCCTACAATGAGTGAAGCGGTTATGGAAGCTGTTGCTGATGCTTATGATGAAGTAATTCACTTATAAGACTTACAAACTTTATATAAATTACAACCTCGTCTTTTTTGGCGAGGTTTTTTTATATTTGAATATGAAAAAAATACTCCTAATATTCGCTTTATTATGCTGTTTTTATTCTTGTAAAACAGAAGAAAAGAAAACACCTGTAAATCCATTAACAGTTCCATTTAGTGAACGCCCAACTCCACAACTTCCTAATAATAACAATAATTCTGTTAATATTATTGGAGGAGCGCATTATATATGCCCTAAAAAGTGTGAAGGAGGTACTTCAAGTGTTCAAGGTACTTCTTGCCCTGTTTGTAAAACTCCTCTTGCTCATAACCAAGGATTTCACAATACACAAAATAAAACTTCCAACTCTCCAATATCAACTCCTGTAACACAGACTACTTCTGGACCTAATGCTGCTGGACAATATCACTATACCTGTACCAATGGTTGTGCTGGCGGAGCAGATACTACTGGAAAATGTAACAGTTGTAACGGAGATTTAGCACATAATGCTGCTTTTCATAATTAAAAAAGTACGTAATTCCCTTATTCTTATTACGGTTTTTAATCAAGTTCCATGACTTATATAATATAAATTTGTTTCACAATAAAAATTTACACTTATGTTAAGAAATATTTTAAAAGTAGGAACTATTTTAAAGAAAGAAGAGCAAAAATCAGTAAAAGGAGGAAATTACATGAAAGAATGTTCTTTAGGAGATCGTTGTCCTAGTGGATCTCAATTTCCTTCTGACTGCCTTCCAGCGGTCAACTTTTGTTGCGTTAATGGTTTTTATGAAATATGTAGTTAATAGTTACCTTATAACACAAAGAGCTATTAATTTATCTAAAGTTTCTAAAAAGGATTATTAGAGAATATATAAAAGTTCGTAAACCTCACCTGATTGGTGAGGTTTGTTTTTAAAATACGTAATTACCTTACATTTATTACGGTTTTTCTAAAGTTTACTTTTGACTTAATACATAAATTTATAACAACTTTAAAATTTATGATTATGTTAAAAAATATTTCAAACATCGGGCTTGTCTTAAAAGCATCTGAACAAAAATCTATTACTGGTGGAATTACCAGTGTATGTCCTAGAGAAGGTTTGCCCTGTAACAGCCAATACCCTTCTCCTGTACACTGTATTACTGATGTTTCATATTGCTGTGTTGATGGCTACTTTGAAAAATGCTACTAAACTCATGAAATATAAACACTTATAAACCTCACCATTAAATGATGAGGTTTTTTATACAATACCAAAAAACAGATATTTCACTATAAAACAATAAAAAACAACATAAATTCAATAAAATCACATTTTTATTGAATTTACGGCACAATAATTGTTGTTAAGAAAACTTTAACACAATTCGCTATACTATGAAAAACTATCTACAAAACAGTTTTACATTGAGGGGACAATTGTTATAGAAAAAGAAAAAACTCGAAGCTGCTAACTTCGAGTTTTATTTTATAAAATATTAGATAATAAATTTATCTGATTAACTTCTTGTATTTAATTCGCTTAGGCATTAAATCACCTCCTAAACGCTTCTTCTTATTCTCTTCATAATCAGAGAAAGAACCTTCAAAGAAATATACTTGACTATCTCCTTCAAATGCTAAAATGTGTGTACAAATACGATCTAAGAACCATCTATCATGCGAAATTACTACAGCACAACCTGCAAAATTCTCCAAACCTTCTTCCAAAGCACGTAGCGTATTTACATCTAAATCGTTAGTTGGCTCATCTAATAACAATACATTACCTTCTTCTTTTAGAGTCATTGCTAAATGTAAACGGTTACGTTCTCCTCCAGATAGGGTAGCTACTTTTTTGTTTTGCTCACTTCCTGAAAAGTTAAATCGACTTAAATAAGCCCTTGAATTTACTTGTTTACCTCCCATCATTACTAAATCTTGACCTTCTGAGAAGTTTTCCCAAATAGATTTTTCAGGGTCAATATTTGAATGTGATTGGTCAACATAAGCAATTTTAGCTGTCTCCCCTACCTTAAAACTTCCAACATCAGGAGTTTCTTCTCCCATGATCATTCTGAAAATTGTGGTTTTACCTGCCCCATTTGGACCTATAATTCCAACAATTCCTGCTTGTGGTAAATTAAATTCTAAGTTTTCATATAATAACCTATCTCCATAAGCTTTAGAAACACCAGTAGCTTCAATTACATTCGTTCCTAAACGTGGACCATTTGGAATATAGATTTCTAATTTTTCTTCCGTTTGCTTTTGGTCTTGACTCATTAACTTTTCATAGTTCTTCAAACGTGCTTTTTGCTTTGTTTGACGACCTTTTGCTCCTTGACGTACCCATTCTAACTCTCGTTCTAATGTTTTTTGACGCTTAGAAGCGGTTTTACTTTCTTGCGCTAAACGTTGTGATTTTTGATCTAACCAAGATGAATAGTTTCCTTTCCAAGGAATACCTTCACCTCTATCTAACTCTAAAATCCATCCTGCAACATTATCTAAGAAATAACGGTCGTGTGTTACTGCAATTACGGTTCCTTTATATTGTGCTAAATGATGCTCTAACCAATGTACAGATTCTGCATCTAAATGGTTGGTAGGCTCATCTAATAATAAAATTTCTGGTTCTTGTAATAATAAACGACATAAGGCTACACGACGACGCTCTCCTCCTGATAATACTCCTATTTTCTTATCACCGTCTGGCGTACGTAACGCATCCATGGCAATTTCTAACTTAGTATCTAGCTCCCAAGCATTAGATGCATCAATTTTATCTTGTAGTTCAGCTTGACGATCCATTAATTTTTGCATCTTATCTGCATCAGAATACACTTCCTCTAAACCAAACATGTCATTTATCTTGTTGTATTCATCTAAAATAGCAACAGTTTCTGCTGCTCCTTCTTTAACAACTTCTAAAACAGTTTTGTTTTCGTCTAACTGTGGCTCTTGTTCTAAATAGCCAACCTTATAACCTGGTGAAAATGTAACATCTCCTTGGTAATTTTTTTCTACTCCTGCTATAATTTTTAATAAGGTAGATTTACCCGAACCGTTTAAACCTAAAATACCAATTTTAGCTCCATAAAAGAAACTTAAATAAATATCTTTTAAAACTTGTTTTCCTGTACTTTGGTAGGTCTTAGAGACCTTATTCATTGAAAAAATGACTTTTTTATCGTCGCTCATTTCTTTATATTTTCTTTAATTAAACTCTTCCTTTTAAGGCATTAAATACCCATGCATTTGCAAAAAAACCTAAACCAACAGCACCAAAGCCATAACCAGCTATTTCATCATACTTAAATACTGCTAAACATATAAGTAAAATTCCCATTAATACCATTATAAGCGTTGCCCAACCTAGGACAGTGTTTTTGTTCATTGCCATAATTTACTTTTTTCAAAAAAATGTGAGCTACAAATATCGGTAATTATTTAGACTTATTCACTGTAGTTGTGTGCATAAAAAAAGTCTTGCTAATGCAGCAAGACTTTTTTAGTGATTTTAAATTTATATACAAACTAGAGTTCAGCAGCTAACCTACTTCCTTGATTTATGGCTCTCTTTGCATCTAATTCTGCTGCAACATCTGCTCCTCCAATTACATGTACTTTCATTCCTTTAGCTTCTAACGGCTCTAATAATTCTTTAAATGGAACTTGACCTGCACAAATGATTACATTATCTACTGGTAACACTTTTTGTTCTTCATTTTGAACATAGTGTAAACCTTCATCATCTATTTTTGTGTACTGTACCTCATTAATAAACTGTACTTTTTTTCTTTTTAATACTGAACGATGAATCCATCCTGTAGTTTTACCTAAATTTCCTCCAAACTTTCCTGAACTACGCTTGAACATAAATATCTCTCTAGGTGATGGGTGCATTTTTGGAGTAACTCCTTCAATTCCTGCACGTGCTTCTAATGTTTTATCTATTCCCCATTCTTCTAACCAAGCATCTACATTTAAAGAAGTACTCTCTCCTTCGTGAGCTAAGTATTCTGAAACGTCAAAACCAATTCCTCCTGCTCCAATAACCGCAACACGTTTACCTACAGGTTTCTTTAATTTTACAACATCAATATAACTCAATACTTTTTCGTGCTCTATACCTTCTATCCTTGGAGTTCTTGGCGTGATTCCTGTTGCTAAAATAACCTCATCAAAATTACCGTTGTATAAATCTTCTGCAGAAACTCTTGTGTTTAACTTTACATTTACGTTGTGTAATTCTAGCTGTTTATTAAAATAACGAATGGTTTCATAGAACTCTTCTTTTCCTGGAATCTGTTTTGCAATATTGAATTGCCCTCCTGTTTCTTTATCTGCATCAAATAAGGTTACATCATGTCCTCTTTGTGCTGCTACTGTTGAAGCTGCTAATCCTGCTGGTCCTGCACCTACAACTGCTATTTTTTTCTTTTTTGATGTTGGATTATAGTTTAGCTCTGTTTCATGACATGCCCTTGGATTTACTAAACAGCTTGCCACTTTTTTCTGAAAAGCATGGTCTAAACAAGCTTGATTACAAGCTATACAAGTATTTATTTCGTCTACTCTTTCTTCTTTCGCTTTATTTACCCATTCAGGATCAGCTAAAAACGGACGTGCCATTGAAATCATATCTGCATGTCCTTCTGCTAATACTTTCTCAGCAGTATCAGGCATATTAATTCTGTTTGAAGTAACTAACGGAATAGATAATTCTTCTTTCATTTTTTTAGTTACCCAAGTAAACGCAGCCCTAGGTACTGAAGTTGCTATAGTAGGTATTCGTGCTTCGTGCCAACCAATACCTGTATTGATAATAGTAGCTCCTGCTTTTTCTATTTCTTTCCCTAATTGCACTACTTCTTCCCAAGAGCTTCCTTGCTCTACCAAATCTAGCATTGATAAACGATAGATAATGATAAAATGCTCACCAACTGCTTCTCTAATTTTTCGAACTAACTCTACCGCTAAACGAATTCTATTTTCATATTTCCCTCCATAATCATCGGTTCGTTTATTTGTTCTTGTTACTATAAACTGATTGATTAAATATCCTTCAGACCCCATGATTTCTACTCCATCATATCCTGCTTCTTGTGATAATTTAGCACAGTTAACAAAATCTTTTACTGTTCTTCGTATTCCTGATTGCTTTAATGCAAACGGTTTAAAAGGAGTTATTGGTGATTTTATTTTTGAAGGTGCTACGTTAAATGGATGATATCCATAACGGCCAGAATGTAAAATTTGCATACATATTTTACCTCCTTCTTTATGAACTGCTTCTGTAATTACTTTATGCTCTCTTGCATGCTTTTTTGTGCTCATACGAGCAGAGAAAGGAGCTGTCCACCCCTGGATATTTGGAGAAATTCCTCCTGTAACAATCAAACCTACTCCACCACGTGCACGCTCTGCATAATAAGCAGCAATGCGCTCAATACCATTTTTTTCTTCTTCTAAACCAGTATGCATAGAGCCCATTAATACTCGATTTTTTAAAGTAGTAAAACCTAAATCTAATGGCTCAAAAATATGTTTGTATTTCATTGTTTTATTTTTATAAAATATTATGCACGCATAACAAATTGCAAGATACATATTTTTATAATATGTTTTTCATATAAAAAAGACCTCATACTTCTGTATAAGGTCTTTTAGAAATGCTTAGTTTTTCTATCACCACCAAATGATTATAATTAAACCATTTGAACATATTATAATTATAATAATTCTAACTTTGGTTCCATCGTTTAGTTCAGCTTCAAACCTGTAAACTGGCTGTCTTTCGTACTCATGTGGTACTTGTATTACATTACCATCCTCCATTCTATGTTCTGCTAAACCAACACCTGAAAATTCATCTTTTACAATACGGTAACTTTTTAAATCTTCTTTTTTAAGGTTTCCTTTTTCTAAAAATAAATCTAAGGTTGGTTTTGCAACACCTTCTGGATTCATTGGGTATTCATCCGCTCTAACTACTCCGTAGTCTTCATGGTAATCTAATCTTAAATCATCTGTGGATTTTGCAGCTTTTGCATCGGCTGCTTCTGTCTGAGTTTCGTTTGGTAGTACTGTTTCTTCATTTTGACATGATGCAAATACCAGGAAAAAGATACTTACAAACATTAGGGTTTTTAAAGTTTTCATAAAATATTAGTTTGGGTTAATTAATTAGCCCAAATATATCTTACCTCTATTTAGAAACTTATAGGCAAAAGGTTATTTATTATATAAGGGAAACACCTTTATTTTATGAGGTGATTAGCCCTTTTTTAAACAATTTTTGGTTACAAAAAAAAGAGAAAATCAAAAAAAATTGTCTTTTTATTTTTATGTTAATGAACTATTTTTAGTTTTTGAATCATTTCTGGGGAAAGAGAGTTAGCATACACTCCATAAGCATCAACTAAAACTCCTTTAACACCTGTTTTCGTCTGAATTGCATATACAACAGAATTGTCTCCTGCGCTACTCATGCCTTCAAATCGATATACCTCTACAACTTCAAAGGTATCAGGAGAGAAAATTTCTTTAGTATTTTTACTCTCTATTTCGTTTTCCTTCAGGTTAAAATCAAGAGTAAAACCTCTTTTCTGTAAATCTTTTAATGCTTCTGAAAGTGTATCATATGTATACATAACTTCTATTGTTTCACTTTCTTAAAAGATACAATATTTAAACTAGATTTCCTATTTATTTAATGAATAAGCACAAAATTTACTGTCTTATTTTATCCAGTAAACCACTAAGTTGTGTGGCTTCTTCTTCTGTTAAATTATCAATAAAATCTAAATGCAATTTATCATCTATTGTTTTTAAAAGCTTTTTTCCTTGTTGGGTAATACTTATGTAAACCACTCTTCTATCATCTTCACATCTTTCACGGTCAATTAAGTTTTTCTCACATAATTTATCCATTAATCTTGTGGCGTTCGGAGCTCGTTCAATCATTCTATCTTTAATTGTTTGAACTTTTATTGCTTTTTTTGCTCCTCTTAAAATACGAAGAATATTAAATTGTTGTGGAGAAATACTGTACTGTTTAAAAAACTCATTTTCTTTACTGTTTATCCAATTAGCAGTATATTTAATATTTATAAAAGCTTTGATTTTATTATTTGGAAATTTTGAATTGATGTCTTTTGAAATATCTCCCATTGTTTTGGTTATCGACTATTAGCCATTAGCCGTTTTATATTATTTAATAAAAAAGATTACCCCTTTAACTTTAAGTCTTGCATTAATTTGTTAAAAGTGTCCGATGATGGTGTTAAGTACACTTCTTCATCAACAAATAGTGTTGGATATTTTACTTGACCATCATACAGTTCTTTAGTATGCTCCTTTGCTTCGTTATCAACAGAAACATCTTTGTATTCAAATGGTACTTCTGCAGATTTTAGAAAATTTTTATATGCAACTGTATGTGCATGTCCTTTTCTACCGTATAAAACTATCTTCATTTTAACCTCCTTATTTTGAGTGCAAAAATACAAAATACACATTTATATACCAAGGAATATAAACTCTTTACAAATACTGAGAAGGAATTTTGTTTATTCTAAAACGTCTGAATATTCTAGCTTTTTATCAAAAACTGATTTAGCAAACGGACATAAAGGAAGGATTTTAATATTTTTATTCCTCGCAAACTCAACTGAAGCTGCTACTAACTTATATCCTGCTCCTTTTCCTCTTAAACTATCTCCAACCTCAGTATGGTCAATAATTAATTTATCTTTCCCTGCCCAAGTATAAGTCATTAACCCAGCTCTATTTCCTTCAGCTTCTATATAAAACTCTCCCTTACTTCCTTTGTCTTCTTGCTGTACCTTCATGATTATCCTTTAAACTCTACTTTTACATGCGTACCATCACAATATGGCTTATTATGAGAAGCTCCACATCTACAAAATGCAGTTGTTTTATTTTTCTTTTCTGTACTACCATCTGGATTGGTTACATGCAAGGTTCCGTAGATTAATAAAGGGCCATTTTCTAGAGCTTCTACTTTAGTTTCTGTATGAGCTGCTGCTTGATTACCCTCTCTTTTTGAAATGTATGATAACGCTCCTGATGGACATTCTTCTACTTGTTTTTTTATTCTTTCTGTAGTTGCTCCGTCCATGTTAATCCAAGGTCTATTTTGTGGATTAAAAACCTGTATCAATCCTTTCCAACATTTTTTTGAGTGGATACATGTATTTGGTTTCCAAACTACAGTAATATCATCATTACTATATTTTTTTACAATTTCCTTTGCTTCTGACATAATATTAAATTTTATGTTTATACTGCTTTTTGGAAAGTTGTAACTGCTTCTTTAATTTTTTGATTAAACTCCTCATTTACAACCCTTCCGTCTTTAAAGTTATCATAAAATTTTGGTAAAGAAAAATTAGCTATGACATTTGCCCCCATATGTGGAAAACCATTTTTTGCTATGGACATAGACGATGCTCCTCCTCTACCTCCTGGGGAAGTTGATAATAGTAACATAGGTTTATTATGCCATACTTTCTGCTCAATGCGTGACATCCAGTCTATTATATTTTTAAAAGCTGCCGTAAAATTTCCGTTATGTTCAGCTAACGATACCGCTATTCCATCAGCTTTTTTAATTTTATTCAGAAATTTTACTGCATTTTCTGGAATACCGCTTTCAGCTTCCTTATCAACTCCATAAATAGGCAATGGATAATCATTTAAATCTAATACAGAAACCTTAGCTTCCTCTAAGAAACCTGAAGCGTATATTACTAATTGTTTGTTTATTGATTTTTTACTATTACTCCCCGCAAAAGCGATTATATTCTTCATTATGTTGTTATTTTTGAATCAATTTCAGTTTCTCCTTTCACCATTTTAGCTACTGGGCACTTACCTGCTATTTCTAATAATTTAACACGCTGCTCATCCGTAACTTCCTTTTCAAAAGAAATTTCTTCTACTAATGTTTTTTTTATTCCTTCTGGAGTTAATTGTTCTTTTTGACTGACATTTACTGTAACTCTTCCTAAGTCCCACCCTTTTCTTTCTGCGTACATTCGTAGTGTTATTGATACACAACCACCAATTGCAGTTAATAAATATTCTACTGGGGTTGGTCCGTTATCGTCTCCTCCTTTATCCAAAGGTTCATCAATAACGGCAAAATGATTTCTCATTTTACCTTCTGCTAAGTAATTTCGTTCAGTTAAAGTAACTGTTGCTGTTGGATTATTGCTCATTATATTTTTTTACTATAAATATACGAAACTATTACTAGTACCATTGCAATTGCAGCACCTGTTTGCTCTCCATCTCTGATCATAAAATGAGCAAAAAAGGCAAGAATAAACGCAAAGAAAAAGCCTGCATACGCCCATTCATTTATAAACTTCCCTCTAAAAAACCATACTGCTACTAAACCTAATATTTTTGCTATTGCATAGGGATAAATAATGTATGTTGGATATCCAAATGCTGTAAACATTTTAGCTACTTCTGCATGGTTAAAAAAATACATTCCTGCTGAAAAAAACATCAATAATGTTAACAAGCCTGTAGCTACATAAAAAATAATTTTATCTCTTTTCATTTTAATTGTTGTTTAAAGTTCTTTTACAAATATATGAAAATATTTAATTATTTTCCATGGTATATATTTTCTAGGTATTTATTAAAATTAATAAGCAACTGTTTAAAATTAAAAAAACATTTATATTTGCAGTTATATAAGTACTTATATTTTATAAATGGATGCATTAAAAGGATTAGGAGAAATTGGTTTAGGCTCTAGATTAAAGAGAACTAGTGAATATATGATGCGTGAAACACAATTGGTATATGATGAGTTTAATATTGACTTTGACCCTTACCTATTCCCTACTTTTAAAATTATAAAAAACAAAGATGGTGTAACAAATACTGAGATTACCAACAGTTTAAAAACATCACAGCCCGCTACAACGCAAGCAATTAATAAGCTTCAAAAAAGAGGACTTATCACTCTAAAAGAAGATAAATTAGATAAGCGAAAAAAAGTTGTTTTTGTATCCGATAAAGGAAAACGACTTATTAAAAGTGTTACCCCAATTTGGAACAGTATTGAGTATATTATTAAAGAGTATACAAATATAAAATCTGAATCTCTAACTGAACTCATAAATGAGCTAGAAACTAAATTTAAAGAAAAGCCCTTCAGTAAAGCTATTATTGAACATATAAAAATGAATACAACAAAAAACACTGTATCAATTACCACATTTAAAGAAGAGTACAGCTCCTCTTTTTACGATTTGAATATTGAATGGTTAGAAACATTTTTCTACGTAGAACCTTATGATAAGGAAGTTTTAAGCAACCCTCATAAATATATTATTAACAAAGGAGGACATATTTTCTTTGTTACATTAAATAATGAAATTGTAGGTACTGTTGCTTTGATGCCAATGGACGATCCTAATGTTTATGAATTAACTAAAATGGCTGTTTCACCAAAACACAGAGGTTACAAAATAGGACAACAGCTTATGCAGCATTGTATTGATTTTGCTAAAGAAAATAATTTTGATAAGCTCGTTCTTTACTCTAATACAAAGCTTGAAAACGCTATTTACATTTATAGAAAATTTGGCTTTTTAGAAATTCCTGTGGAAGAAGGTTGCCCTTATGAACGTTGTAATATTAAAATGGAACTAAAAACAAACTCTTAATAATGTTGTGATATGGATACAACTCAAACAATTAATATTCAAAAGGAGGCTGAAAAGCTAATAGATTACTTTTCTCCTAAAATAATTTCTGAAGTTAATAATGAATACGTTAAAATCGCTAAAATTAAAGGAGAAGATATTCCGTGGCATAATCACGAAAATGAGGATGAGCTTTTTTATATTATTAATGGAACCCTTTTAATGGAAATTGAAAATCAACCTAGTTTTACGATGAAAACAGGAGATTTATATGTAGTTCCTAAAGGTATCAATCACAGAGTTAGTTCTTCTGAAGAGTGTTTAATTATGCTTATTGAAACAAAATCTACAAAACATACTGGTGATGTAATAACTCCTATTACAAAATCTATTGAGAAACAAAAGTATTAAGGTATCATCATGAGAAAAATACATTAATCTTTATCCAAATTATAACAATTAAAAAAGGTAGTTACTTAAATAGCAACTACCTTTTTAAAAGATATTACTTATTCCAATAAACCGAAGCTTGTCCGTATTGAAAATGAATTGGCACATGAGAAGGATCTTCTTGAAACATATACAATTCATGAGGTGGCTTTTCAAATAACATAATAATATCTGAACCTCCAAATCTAAATTTACCAAACTCTTGACCTTTCACTACTGTTTGTCCTTGCAACTCAGTATACATATCTACACCAGAAACCTGACACATTCCTATTGGTAATATAGCAACCTTTCCTACTTCAGGACCTGCATCCATAATTACTAATCCTCTAGCTTGTGAAAACTCATATCCGTTTTCTCCTCCATCTGGTGCATCAAACTGTCCATCTGATGCCGTTTCAACATTCAAATACACTTTTCCTTCTACTGGAAGAATCTCTAAAATTTTTCCACTAACCGGTGTATGAAAACGATGATAATCAAAAGGACTTAAAAAATAATGAATAAACGTACCTCCATAAAAATTTTCTCCATACTTACTAAACTCCAACAACTCATCTACGCTACCAATAGTATGCGTTCCTTTTAATGTAATTTTACCTACATTCCCTTTTTTATCAATTGGATAATATGCTTTAAAAGTACAATCTGCAGGAGAAACAATAGTCCTATTATCATCTGGATCCGCTATAGGACGTAAAGGAGAAATTCCTGTTTTAGGATCCGCGTGATTAAATTCTCTATAAAAAAATTGATTGAACGTTTTCCAGCTGCTTTCATTATCAGAATACAAAGGAAAATTATAAACACTTTCACCTTGATCATTTTTATCATCTTTAAACGATTGCAATGTTTCATCTGTCAAAGAAGCTTCCGTATCTAAAAAAGCTCCCCAAGCATTTGCAAAACTCACTAACCAATTAGCAAACTCAGGATAACTCTGCATCGTTTTTCCATCTGAATCTGTTTGATCAATCAACCAATAAGATTGACAAAGTAAATCGTATACTTTTTGGTTGTATCCATTTTTAGTTCCATCACTTGTCCAAGCATCAGGATATTCTGGATCTCTACTTTCATTTGGAATCATTTGTAAATAAATATCTAGATAGTCATAATACGCATCTACGGTTTCTGGCCATCCTTTTCCTTTAAATTCTTTATCAATTGCTTTGTAAAGATTTTTATTTAAAGGTGGTATAGTCTTATCGGGACTTCCATTTTTTGATAATCCTACTGCCTTTTTTAATGAATCTCCAAGACTTTTAGCCATTGCTGGATTACCATCTAGGATACTTTTCAGTTGTTCTACAACTGCTTTATGAATTTCAATAGTTGTACCTGTTTCCATGATTAGTTAAGTTATTAAATAATTCCTACTCTTTTATTAGAGGTTTTTCGGATACCACCTATGCAAATAAAAATTGATTATAGTTCATTAAATATCTTATCATTTTACAAATATTTGATGTTCCTAAAAATTCTGATAAAATAACTATCATTAATCATACTATCAGATTATTCAAATTTCAGGAATTAATCCTTCAACTTTAAAAAAAGGTACACAACCAATTGATTTTCAATCACAAAAGCAGCTATTTTAGTTATAAAAAAGAGAGCTTTTATATCTTATAGCAATCTTAAAGCAAGATAGATAACACTTAAAGCTAATTATCTACATTAAAAAACTCCACTTGTACAAGTGGAGTTTAACTTCAAAATATATAGTATTACTTTACAAATTAAGCTACTACAGATTCTTTTTGTAATTCTACTTTATTTTCATTTTTTGTTTCAAATTGATTAGCTGTATTCTTTTCACCACTCGCTTTCAGCGCCTTGTCTCCTGCAAAAAATGTTTTATGATCATCTCCTAAATCAGACCCAGCCATTCGTTGATGTTTTACACACGACACTCCTTTTCTAATTTCTTGTCGTTGCACACCTTTTACGTAAGCCAACATTCCATTTTCACCAAAATAACCTTCTGTTAAATCATTCATATGTAGTGCTGTTGTATGGTACGTTGGTAAAGTGATTAAATGATGAAAGATTCCTGCTTCTCTTGCTCCATCTATTTGGAACGTTCTAATTTTCTCATCTGCTAATTGGCAAAGTTGTGACCCGTCATAAGCTACATCCATTAAATTATTTCTATCATACATTGAAACATCATATCCTTGTATTACCATTTCATCATATGCTTGATTTCGGAAATTTAAAGTCCAGTTAAATGATGGCGAGTTGTTGTATACTAATTTTGCATTTGGTACTACAGCTCTTACTCTATTTACCATATTTGCTATTTGCCCTACATGAGGTGTAGGTGTTTCAATCCAAAGTAAATCTGCACCATTTTGCAGGCTTGTAATACAATCTAGCACTACCCTATCAATATTAGTTCCTTCTCTAAACTTATACAAACCATTTGCCAAACGTACAGGACGCACCAGCTTTCCTACACGTTTTAACAACACATCATCTTCCCTTGCTTCTTCAATCGTAATTTCTTCAGCTTCTACAAATGCTAAGTATTGTGATGCTAAATCTCCTGGCTCTTGACTTACTGGTAATTTTTGTGTTAATCCTGCTCCTTCTGAATCCGTTCTAGCAACAATAACCCCATCTTCTATACCTAATTCTAAAAAGGCATATCTAATTGCATTAAGCTTTGCTATAAAATCTTCATGTGGTACAGTTACTTTTCCATCTTGATGTCCGCATTGTTTAGCGTCTGAAACTTGGTTTTCTATTTGAATAGCACAAGCACCAGCTTGAATCATTTTTTTTGCTAATAAATACGTTGCTTCTTCATTTCCAAAACCAGCGTCAATATCTGCAATAATTGGTACAATGTGCGTTTCGAAATTATCGATTTCATTTTGCACGTCTTCTCCGTTTTCTAATCTTCTAAATAAATCGTTTAATTCAATAGCGTCTGCTTGACGTAGAAAATCATAAATTTCTTCAATTAACGCAGGAACTGCCGTTTTTTCATGCATTGACTGGTCTGGTAACGGTCCGAATTCTGAGCGTAACGCAGCTACCATCCATCCAGAAAGATATAAATAACGTTTACTAGTAGTTTTATGATGTTTTTTAACCGCAATCATTTTTTGCTGTGCTACAAACCCATGCCAGCATCCTAAAGATTGTGTATAGTTAGATGGATCTGCATCGTAAGCAGCCATATCTTTACGCATAATAGCAGCGGTATATCTAGCAATATCTAAGCCAGTTTTAAAGCGGTTTTGTGCTACCATTCTAGCTGCATTTTCTGGTGATACTGAATGCCAAGTTGATCCGAACTTTTTCTTTAATTCTTTTACAGTTTGTAAAGCAGAATTATAATTAGCGTGTGCTAAATTTTTCATAATTTTGTGATTGATAAGGTTATTAATTTTTATTGATAGCTCGCCCTCTTAAATGTTGCCGCATTTTTGAGGGCTTTTTTTACTCGATAATCGAGATTAAATATTCCTAGTTTAGTCTGTATATTAAGATATTTGTTTACATAAGAACTTGTTCTCTAAATAGTTTATACTACAAGTATTTATACGCTGGTAAGGTTAAGAATTCAACAAATTCTTTGTTTAAAATTAACTCGTCAAATAATTGAATAGCTAATTCAAATTTCCCGTTGTTGTATCTGTCTTCACCTACATAACTTTTTATTTTTTTTAATTCTTCTTTTTTAAATTGCTCATACATTCCTTCTGTAAATGTTCTACCATCTTCAAGCATTACGCTTTTATGCAACCATTGCCATACTTGTGTTCGAGATATTTCAGCTGTTGCTGCATCTTCCATTAAGTTATACAAAGCAGCTGCTCCTTGCCCCATTAACCAAGATTCTATATACAGAATTCCAACGTTAATGTTTTCTCGTATACCATTTTCAGTAATTGTACCTTCAGGTAATGCCACTAAATCTTCTTCAGTAATAGTTAAATCTTCTAGCTTTTTATCTATTTGATTTGTATTAGGCATTGTTTTATTAAAAACATTCATTGCAACTTCTACTAAACCAGGATGAGCAACCCAAGTTCCATCATGACCATTCTTAACTTCTTGCTCCTTATCATTCTTCACCTTTGTAAAAGCTTCTTTATTTAACTCATCGTTATTCTTTACTGGAATTTGTGCAGCCATTCCTCCCATAGCATGTACACCACGTTTATGACATGATTGAATAACTCGTAACGAATATGCTTTCATAAATGGACTACTCATGGTTACTTGTGATCGATTTGGCACTATAAAACCAGTGTGATTTCTAAACTTTTTAATGTATGAGAAAATATAATCCCAACGACCACAGTTTAATCCAGCCATATGATCTTTTAACTCATAAATAATTTCATCTAACTGAAAACTTGCTGTAATTGTTTCAATTAACACTGTTACTTTAATTGTTTTTTGTTGCACTCCCATATAGTCTTGCGCAAATACAAAAACATCATTCCACCAACGTGCTTCTTTGTAATGTTCTAGTTTAGGTAAATAAAAATAAGTTGCACTTCCTCGCTCTTGTAACGTTTTGATATTATGGAAAAAGTACAAACCAAAATCAACCAAAGAACCTGACATTTCTACTCCATCAATCAACAAATGTTTTTCGTTTAAGTGCAATCCTCTTGGTCTTACTAATAAAGTAGCTACTTTGTCTTTCAACTCATAGCTTTTATCTTTTGCAGCGTTGTAAAATGAAATTGTTCTATTTACTGCATCTCGTAAGTTCACCTGACCATCTAAAATATTTTGAATTGTAGGTGAATTACTATCTTCAAAATCTGCCATAAATGTTTTTGCTCCAGAATTTAAAGCATTGATAATCATCTTACGCTCTACTGGTCCTGTAATTTCTACTCTCCTATCTAACAAATCTTCAGGTAACGGAGCACATACCCAATCGCTTTCTCTAATTTCTTTCGTTTCTAAAGGAAATGTTGGATTATTTCCTGCATCAAAATAAGCTTGTTCTATTTCTCTTTCAGCTAATAACTGAAGTCTTTGAGTATTAAACTTTTCTTGAAGTTGAATTAAAAACGCTTTGGCTTCGTCAGTTAGAATACTTTTATACTCGGCTTGATCAAAACCTACACATTGAATTTCTTTTGCTAAAACATCTTGATTCATATCTATTTATTTTTTTCTTATTGATTGACAGTTCAATATTAAAAAAAAGAACTCAAATAAAAAAGCGAACGTTCGCTAAAAACAAATAATTTACTAATTTTTATTAATTCGCTAATTTTTATACCTTTGAATTACGAATCTTTTAATAAAAACACCTTGGAAGAAGAATATATCAGATTAGTTTTCGGATTAAAGCTTAAGCAAATACGCACAGATAAAAACCTATCACTCTTTGGATTAGCTAAACTAACAGGATTATCAAAATCGTATTTAAACGAAATTGAGAAAGGAAAAAAGTACCCTAAAACTGATAAAATTGTTATTCTTTCTGAGAAGCTAGAAGTGCCTTATGACCATTTAGTTTCCTTAAAGTTAGATAAAAACTTAGCACCAATTGGTGAAATTTTACAATCGAAAATTTTAAAAGAAATTCCTCTTGACCTATTTGGTATTAAAGAAAATAATTTAATTGACATCATTGCCAATGCTCCTGCCAAGGTTAATGCATTTATAAGTACAATTATTAAGATTTCTCAAAACTACAATTTAACAAGAGAGAGCTTTTTTCTTGCCGCATTACGTTCGTACCAAGAGGCACACAATAACTATTTTGAGGATATTGAAACGAAGGTTACTGACTTTATTAAAGCATATCAAATAAACCCAAACAAGCCTATTACTTCAAGAGACTTAGAAGAAATTTTAATTGAAGAATATGGTTATACTATTGATAGTGAAGAACTATCTAAACATCAAAAACTATCTGAATTAAGAAACATCTATATTCCAAAAAATAAAACGTTACTTATATATAATGATATAAACGAAGCGCAGAAAACATTCATTTTTGCTAAAGAGATAGCTTATAATTATTTACAGATAAAAAACAGATTATACACATTTCCATGGATTAAATTTGACAGTTTTGATGAAGTATTAAACAATTTTGTTGCTTCCTACTTTGCTGGTGCTTTAATTATTCCGAAAGATAATTTAATTCAAAAATTAACACAACTTTTTTCTTTAGAAACCTGGCAACCTATACAGTTGCACAAAATTATTAGAAGCTATAACTGTTCTGATGAGACATTCTATCAACGTTTAACTAACATCCTACCAAGACATTTTAATATTAAAAATTTATTCTTTTTACGTTTTACACATAAAGAAGGCTCTCCTGTACATAGACTTTCTAAAGAGTTACATATTACTCAGCAACAATCTCCTCATGCAAATCGTAATAACGAACATTATTGTAGAAGATGGATTGCTATCAAAACAATTCAGGATTTAGAAGTATCAGAAGAAAAGAAATCTGCTTACGGAATTCAGATATCTTCATACGAAAACTCTCAAAAAGAATACTTAGTACTTTCTGCGGCTACTGCAGACCCTTTTAAAGAAAAAATTAATCGTAGCGTGAGCATAGGCATGTTACTTTCTCCACACTTAAAAAGAAAACTTCATTTTTTTGATGAAGATACTTTTATTAAAAAAACAGTGGGGGTAACTTGTGAAACTTGTGCTGTACAAAATTGTAACGAACGCGTAGCTGAACCGTATATTTTAATGAAGCAATCTAGAAATAAAGAAATAGAAAACACTGTTGAAAACATCATTCAATCGTATACTTAAACACCTTGTTTTATACGTTGTTTTTCTTATTTTAGCACACGCAAACAAATAACTTACCATGGATCTTAACTTCAATAAAAACGAAGACCACAATAAACTTTTAGTATCAGATTTACGCAGACGCTTTGCCAAAGTAAAATTAGGTGGCGGACAAAAACGTATTGATAAACATCATGAGAAAGGAAAATTAACTGCTCGTGAACGTATTGATTACTTATTAGACGATAAATCTAAGTCTATTGAAATTGCTGCATTTGCAGGTGAAGACATGTATCAAGAACACGGTGGATGTCCTTCTGGAGGTGTAGTTGTAAAAATGGGATATGTTAGCGGTAAGCAATGTATTGTTGTTGCTAATGATGCTACAGTAAAAGCAGGTGCTTGGTTCCCTATTACAGGAAAAAAGAATTTAAGAGCACAAGAAATAGCTATTGAAAATAAACTACCTATTATCTATTTGGTAGATTCTGCTGGAGTATACTTACCAATGCAAGATGAAATTTTTCCTGATAAAGAACACTTCGGAAGAATTTTTAGAAATAATGCTGTAATGAGTAGCATGGGAATTACCCAAATTGCTGCCGTTATGGGAAGCTGTGTTGCTGGTGGTGCTTACTTACCTATTATGAGTGATGAAGCACTAATCGTAGATAAAACAGGAAGTATTTTCTTAGCCGGTAGTTATTTAGTAAAAGCTGCTATAGGAGAAACCATTGATAATGAAACGTTGGGTGGAGCAACCACACATTGTGAAGTATCTGGGGTTACCGATTACAAAGCAAAAGATGATAAAGATGCTTTAGACACCATTAAAAACTTAATGGATAAAATTGGAGATTATGACAAAGCCGGTTTTAACCGTAAAGAAGCTTTCCCTCCAAAAGAAAATGAAGATGATATTTTCGGAATTTTACCAAAAGCTCGTAATGAGCAATACGATATGATGGAAATCATTAAACGTTTGGTAGATAATTCTGAATTTGAAGAATACAAGGCCGGTTACGGTCAAACAATTATTACAGGATACGCTCGTATTGATGGATGGGCTGTTGGTATTGTTGCCAACCAACGTAAAATTGTTAAATCAAAAGGTGCTAAAACGAAACCTAGCGAAATGCAATTTGGTGGTGTAATTTATAACGATTCAGCCGACAAAGCTACTCGATTTATTGCTAACTGTAACCAAAAGAAAATTCCATTAGTTTTCTTACAAGATGTTACTGGGTTTATGGTAGGAAGTAAATCTGAACATAGCGGAATTATTAAAGACGGAGCTAAAATGGTGAATGCTGTAAGTAACTCTGTAGTTCCTAAGTTTACGGTAGTTATTGGTAACTCTTACGGAGCAGGAAATTATGCTATGTGTGGTAAAGCCTATGATCCACGCCTTATTTTTGCATGGCCTAGTGCTGAATTAGCTGTAATGAGTGGAGCCTCTGCTGCCAAAGTATTATTACAAATTGAAACAGCTGCTTTAAAGAAAAAAGGAGAAGAAATTACTCCTGAAAAAGAAGCTGAATTATTTGACAAAATAAAATCGAGATATGATAATCAAATATCTCCTTATTATGCTGCAGCAAGAATTTGGACAGATGCTGTGATTAATCCTCTAGATACTAGAACTTGGATTTCTATGGGAATAGAAGCTGCTGACCACGCTCCTATTGAAAAGCCTTTTAACTTGGGAGTATTACAAGTTTAAAACATAGAAAGCAGCATGAAGAGGAAGGTATTTTGGGCTATTATTGCCCTTGTAATTGGTTTTGTAATTTATCAGGTTTATATTTTCACCTTATCTGAAAATGACAATATAAAATCTATTTACTTAGTTCCTGATGATGCTGTTTTCATAGTTGATACAGAAAGACCTATTGACACTTGGGATGAAATAAGTTCAAGTCAAATTTGGACACATCTTCAAAAGAATCAACAAATCAATAAACTATCTGAAGGTATAAATAGTTTAGATGAAACTTTTAAAGCAAAAAAGGAAATCTTTGACTTTATTGGAGAACGTAATCTAGTTATTTCTGTACATGTATATAGCCCAAAAAAGTACGGGTTATTATATATTGCTGATTTACAAAAGTTTTCTAAACTCATCTTTTTAAAAAGGGCTATTAGTAATTTAGCAGGTGAAGACTATAAAGTAACCAAACGCGTATACAAAGAGCATGAAATTATAGAACTCTATAATAAGCAAACAAGAGAAACCTTACATCTTTCCTTTATTAAAAATCAGGTCGTAGCTTCCTACACTCACCTTTTGGTTGAACAATCAATAGACCAATACTTAAACCCTATTATTGGTCGTGATCTCAACTTTTTAGAAATAAAAAGAAAAACAGATACTGATGGCTTTTTTAATATGTACTTACAACATAAATACCTAAAAGACTATCTCAACTGTTTTACCAGTTCAAATAATTTAGATTTCTTAAATAAAGAAGCATTCTTCTACTCTGGTTTAGATATATCAATTATAGAAGGAGTTATAGTTCAAGCTACAGGTTTTACAAATGTTGATAGCAACTCGCAAACCTACCTAAAAGTATTACAAAAATCTGGAGTTGGTAAGCGTAGTGTTGCTAAAATAGCTCCCAAAAACACTTCTTTATATCTTAGTTTCTCTTTTGATGACTTTAAAACATTTAATAGCAATTTAGAAAAGCTTCAACAAGAAAATCCAGCTGAATTTAAAATGTATACTGATCAGCTCGCTATGATTGAGGATAAATTAGATATAAGTGTGTCTGAAAATATTTATAGTTGGATTGGTAGTGAAATAGCCTTAATTCATTTTAACACTGAGCTTTCAAAAAACAAAAAAGATATCGCTGCTATTATTAAAGCTGATGATATTGATGACGCTAAAGAAAACCTTCAGCTTATTCTTTCTAAAATTAAAGAAAATACCCCTTTAAAATACAAACAAATTAATTATAGAGGTTATCCTATTAACTTTTTTGATTTAAAAGGGTTCTTTAAAATGTTAGCTGGAAACATGTTTTCTAAGATGGAGAAACCTTATTTTACAATTATTGATGATTTTATTGTTTTTAGTACTAGCCCAAATACTATTAAAGAAATCATTAATAATCACTTAATAGGATACACACTTGAAAGTTCTGAAAAGTTTGACGATTTTAATTATCACTTTGAAAAGAAATCTAGTGTATTTGCTTATGTAAACACACCTAACTCATACAAAGATCTTTTAAGTTTAGTTGACAGCAAAACTCGACGTGAACTCCAAAAGAATAAACCATACATAACTTGTTTTTCTCAAATTGGAATGCAGCTAATTGCTTCTGATGAACTTTTTGAAAGCAATATTTCTCTCGTTTTTGAAGATCCAAAAAACATTGAAACAAGTATTAAAAAAGATAAAGAGTTAAGAGAAAAGTTACTGCTAGAGTTAGCTCCTTATAAAGACTCAACAAATACTCAAAATTCTACATCGTTTTTTAAACTACCTCCAATACATCCTTCAGATTTAAGTGCTAAATCGTACAAAGAATATTATAAAAACGGAAAACTAAAGTTTGAGGTGGACTTAGATGATGGTTTAAAAGATGGCTCTTATAAATCTTACTATGAAAACGGAAATATAAAAGTCAAAGGACATTATAAAAATGATAAGCAAAGTGGAACTTGGAAAGCTTATGATGAACAAACAGGTGATGTAATTTTCAAAAAACATTTTTAATTGCAATATTTTATAGCATTAGTTACATTTGCCAAGCAAAATTAAAACAGAATACACATGGGAAGAGCATTCGAATTTAGGAAAGCAAGAAAGATGAAACGTTGGTCAGCTATGGCTAAAACCTTTACTCGTATTGGTAAAGATATCGTTATGGCAGTTAAAGAAGGTGGTCCAAACCCCGAAACAAACTCTCGTTTACGTGTTGTAATTCAAAATGCAAAAGCTGCCAACATGCCTAAAGACAATGTTGAGCGCGCTATTAAAAAAGCTTCTGATAAAAGTACTGAAAATTATAAAGAAGTATTATTTGAAGGATATGCTCCTCACGGTATTGCTGTTTTAGTAGAAACTGCTACTGATAATAATAATCGTACAGTAGCTAATGTACGTGCTGCTTTTAACAAGTGTAACGGAAATTTAGGAACTTCTGGATCAGTTGCTTTTATGTTTGACCATGTCGTTAACTTTAAGGTGAAGGAGGATTCGTTAGGTATGGATTTAGAAGAGTTTGAAATGGAAATGATTGACTTTGAAGTGGAAGAAGTTTTTGCTGACGAAGAAGATAGTTCAGTAATGCTGTATGCTCCGTTTGAACAATTTGGTGCTATTCAAAAATATTTAGAAGAAAATAATATAGAGATTCTTTCTTCTGAATTTGAACGTATACCTACGACCACTACTGCCATTTCTGACGAACAAAAAGAAGAAGTAAACAAACTTTTAGAAAGACTGGAAGAAGATGATGACGTAAACAACGTTTATCATTCAATGGAAGAATAGATTTCTATTTCTTTATAAAACTAACTTAAAAATCCAACGAAAATAATCGTTGGATTTTTTTTATATATTTATCCAAACCAAACTTCTCACTATTATGATTTTCTACGGAACAAAAGGAGCGCATTTACACAGCGAAAAAGTTAGTGGTGTAAAATGTAATCACTGTGAACAACAAAACGCTCACACTATTAGTATTTTTGGTAAATACTTTTACATTTATTGGATACCTATTTTTCCTATAGGTAAAAAAGGAGTATCTGAATGCAACCATTGTAAAGCTACTTACGAACGTAAAAACATGAGCGAACAATTAAAACTGGCTCATGACAATGTAAAACGAAATGCTAAAACTCCGTTTACACATTGGATAGGTTCTTTATTAATGGGAGCTATAATTCTCTTCGGAATTTACTCTGCACAACAACACGATAAAGATGTTGTTACCTATATTAATTCTCCCCAAGTTAATGATATTGTTGAATACAAATCATCAGATAAAGCCTACTCTACCGTAAAAGTAACAAACGTTACCGCCGATTCTATTTTCTTTGTAGCCAACTCTATGGAAATAAGCAGAAAAAGTAAACTTTATAAGATAGACAAAGAGAAAAACTATAACGCCGAACGATTCGGAATGAGTTTAACTGATTATAAAAAAGCTTTTGATGACAAAAAATTTTTAGATGTTGACAGATAAAAAACAGGGTATTTAACCCTGCTTTTTTTGTATCTAATTATAAGTCTTTACCAACCTTATAAATTCTGACCTATAACCGTCCTTATCCTCTCCTAACTCTCCCTCTACCAACTTAAGAACATCTTCTATTTTAGATTTGTTTTTGAATTTTGATTTACTTAACTGCATCCCAAATAATGCTACTGCTGAAATAAAGTTCATATCATTTGTTGGTGCCAATACTTCATCTTTTACAATTTTTACTAACTCTATACTTTTTGTTTCTTTTGGTAGTTTATACCTAAACTTCACAGTTAGCAATTCATCATCAAAATTATCTAACTTCTTATTTTGGGTGTATTTTAACTTAGGTAAATTCTTTAAAAATTTACTTTTTACTCCTACAGGAATTACCTCATACAATGCTGTTACTGTGTGACCACTTCCCAATTCTCCTGCATCTTTTGTATCGTCTACAAAGTCTTCATCATTTAATAATCTATTTTCATATCCTATTAAACGATACGCTTGTACTTTCTTTGGATTGAATTCTACTTGAATTTTCACATCCTTTGCAATTGTATACAAAGTTCCTCCAAACTCTTTACTGAATACTTTTTGTGCTTCTTGCATCGTATCAATATATGCATGGTTTCCATTTCCTTTATCTGCTAAAACTTCCAATTTATCATCTTGGTAATTTCCATAACCAAAACCCAACACAGATAAAAAAACACCTGATTTGCGTTTTTTCTCTATCAACTCTTCCATTGCTACATTGCTTGAAGCTCCTACATTGAAATCACCATCTGTAGCTAAAATAACTCGATTATTTCCGTCTTTTATATAATTTTCCTTTGCTAGTTTATAAGCTAACTCAATTCCTTCTCCTCCTGCTGTTGAACCCCCTGCTTTTAATTGATCTAAAGCCTCGAGTATTTTTCCTTTTTCATTTCCTGAGGTAGGTTTTAAAACTACTCCTGCTGCCCCTGCGTATACAACTATAGCCACTTTATCTTTTTCTCTTAACTGATTTACCAATAATTTAAACGCTGATTTTAATAACGGTAGCTTATTTTGTTCTGACATAGACCCCGAAACATCTATTAAAAAAGTTAAGTTTGATGCTGGTAACTTTTCTTCTTTATACTCTTTTCCTTTTAATCCGATTCTTACTAGCTGGGTATCTTTATTCCATGGAGTAGAAACAACTTCTGTTGTTATTGAAAAAGGATGTCTTCCTTTTGGTTGCGGATATTTATAATCAAAGTAATTTATCATTTCTTCAATCTTAACCGCTTCTTTTGATACTTTTTGACCATTATTTATCATTCTTCTTATATTACTATAAGAAGCTTTATCAACATCGATAGAAAATGTGGACAAAGGAGAATTAATTGGACTTTTAAAAATATTTTCACTTCTTCCCGCATAAGAATCTCTCTTTTCAATTCGATTACGCCCTCTAATTCTTATAACTCCTGAAGAAAAAGCTTTCTTTCCTCTTAAAGAGCCATAACCTGTTACTACAACTTCTTCTAAAACGTTATCAGCTTCCATTAAAATATTAATCACAGAACTTTCTTTTACCTTTTCTTCCAGAGTTTTCATACCTACAAAAGAAAACACTAGTACGTCTCCTTTATTAGCAGAGATAGAATATCTTCCATCAAAATCAGTTTCTGTACCATTGGTAGTTCCTTTTACCATAATAGTAACTCCTGGTAATGGACCAGACTCATCTGAAACTACACCTTTTATTGTTCTTTGTTGCGCTACAAGTGTTATTGAACTCAACAATAACATTGCATAAAATAGTTTTTTAAACATAGCTTTTCGTTTTAAAGTTTACATAAAACTACTCAACACTATACTTCTATAAAAACATAAATGAGGGAACAGACTTATTGGAAAAGTGAAAGATACTTTTTAGTGAGGTAAAATTTTAGCGAGTGTTTTTTTACGTTGGATTTTTTTTGTCTCCGTTTCAACAAATTCATTTACAAAATAAATTTCTTTAGGAGTTTCGTATTTGGTTAGATTCTTTGCTTCGTTCAGAATAATATTATATTTTTCACCCTCTATGACAAGCACTAACTTCTCTCCTAGTATCTTATCTGAAACACCAATAACAAAGAATCGATTCGAGATAATTTTAGAGAGTTTTTCCTCAATTTTTTCTGGATGTAGTTTAACTCCTCCAGAATTAATTACGTTGTCATAACGCCCTAACCATTCAAATTCTGTTTTTGAAATCAAGCGAACTACATCATTTGTTACAACTTTTTCTTCAGAAACCTTAGACGCATCAATAATTAAACAATTTCGATTGTCTTGAGATAATTGTACGTTTGGTAATGTTTTATAGGTAGCTTTCTTTTTACTGCTAGAAACGAAATTATTTAGCTTTTTAATGGCAATATGCGTAATTGTTTCTGTCATTCCGTAAGTAGCAAAAATTTCAGTCGATTTGTCTTGAATGGCTTCAATTAAATCATTTGCTACAACTCCTCCACCTACAATAAGTTTCTTTATTTTATGAATGTTCGCCAAAGAGCTTCTTAACTGTAAAGGTACCATTGCGGAAAAATCATAATCTTTTGTAATTTCAACTTTAGAAGTTGGGGCGACCACATCAATACTCCACCCTAAAGTCAGTGCACGCACTAGCATCATCTTTCCTGCAATATAATCAGTTGATAAACACAATAAAGCTGTAGTATTTTCTTCTAAGTTAAAAAAAGCTCCTGTAGCTTTTGCTGAGTTTATCATAAACTCTTTTTTTAACGAAATTGGTTTAGGTTTTCCTGTGGAGCCTGAAGTTTGCACAATTACAAAATCATTAGTATTAAACCAATCTGATAAAAATTGATATATGGAATCGTTTATAGACTTCGAAAAAGTTAACAATTCATCTTCCGAAGAAAAAGATATTCCATTTAACTGAAAGCTTTTATGAAAATTTAGATTCTTCACTACGTTCAGAACACTGTTTTTAAAGTTATTGGTTAATTATTTCTGGTTTTTCTATATTTCCAAACAGTTTTTCTTTCCAGTTTTTCCAACCATATTTTTTTGAAAATAATAGTAACATTAAAGGATACAGAACAAATACAGGCAAAAACATTTCTATACCAACTGAAGGGTCTGAAGTATCTACAAATAAAGCGTCTGTTTGAAAAACAGTCCAATCAGTTGTTACTAAGAATGCTGCTACAATATTGTTAATAGCATGTAAACCTAATGCTAACTCAGTTCCTTCATCCATTAAAGTCGTAATTCCGAAGAAGAAGCCTGTTCCTATATAAAAAACCATTGAAATATACCCTAGCTTCTCTACTTCTGGATTTGCTCCATGTAGTAATCCAAAAGCTACTGAGGTTACTATTAATGGAACCCATCTGTTTTTAAACCAAGTTCCTAATCCTTGCATAAAATATCCTCTAAAAAGTAATTCTTCAAAACTTGTTTGGATAGGTAAAAACAAAAAAGATATTGCTACTAAAGTAAAAAAAGGAAGAGGTTTAAAGTTCCAAGTATAATTTTCTGGAGACAAAAGAATATCGGAAGACACTACTATTACAGATAATATTCCCCATACAAAAAAACCAAACCAAAAACGACTCCAGTCTATTCTCTCTCTGCTTGTTATAACTGTTTTAATTGCCCTTTTATGAATGTATTTTACTCCTAAAAACAATGACGCTAATCCAAAAGCAAACATGGCAACCATCATAAATAAAAACAAGTTCTTATTTATTCCTAAACTCATAAAGCTATCATCCGCAGCTCTTAAAAATTCATTAGTATTTTCAGAATGTAAAACCGCCGTAATAGCTAAAGGAATTACACCTACAAATTGCCATCCAAATAGAACTATAAAAATAACTAGTAGGTATAAATACCACTGATTTTGCCCTTTATATGCTTGTTGTATAAAATTCATTGTTAAATATTAAAGTTCCAATTTCTACCTACATTATATCCTAAACTCCCGTTCAAAACTTCCAACGGACTTTCAATATTATTGGTAAACAAACTTCCCGTTCCTAACCCTTGTGGTAATGGGTTGTTTAACGTGTACGTCCATTGTGCAATTGCATTTAACCCTATGTTACTTTCTAAAGCACTAGTTATCCAATTACCTGCGTTATGGTTAGATGCTATTTTAATCCATTCGTTACTTCCTTTAAATCCTCCTACCAAACTAGGTTTTAAAATAATATACTGAGGTTGGATTGTAGCTATACAGTTTTCTTTTTCTTTGGTAGAGAAAACGCCTATCAGCTCTTCATCTAAGGCAATTGGTAATGGAGTTTTTTCACATAAACTTGCCATTTCTTGCCACTGACCTTGTTTTATAGGCTGTTCAATAGAATGTAGCTCTAATTCAGCTAGCCTTTTTAATTTCTCTAAAGCATTTTCAGGTAAAAATGCTCCATTTGCATCTACTCGTAACTCTATTTCTTTGGCTGAAAATTCTTTTCTGATTGATTGTAATAAGGCTATTTCTGTATCGAAATCAATTGCTCCAATTTTCATCTTTATAGTAGTAAAACCTTGTTGCAACTTATCTTTTATTTGCTGCTGCATAAAAGCTTTATCTCCCATCCAGATTAATCCGTTTATGGAAATTTGCTGTTTTCCTTTGGTGAAATCTGATGGAAATAATTCAAATGGTGTTTTACTTTCTAACGATAAAAAGGCCTGCTCTAATCCGAATTGTATCGACGGGAACTCAATAAGTTCGGGTAACAATTTCTCTAAACCTAAATTAATATTGTTACTTACCCATTGTAATTTTTCTTCATAATCAGGTTTATCATCAGCACTTAAGCCTCTGAACAATCCACATTCTCCAAAACCTTTCTTTTCTTCATTTTCTAAAATTAAAAACCAGGTTTCTTTGGTTCTTAAAACTCCACGAGAAGTTCCGCTAGCTTGCTTAAAATTCAGCAAATATTTATGGTAGGAAGCTTTTATCAATTGTAAGTTTTTTAATTATGAGCTTCAGAAGCTTTTTTAAAATTATCTAAATATTGTTGACTCATTCTTTTTAAAGATCCTTTAAAGTATGGAAATAAGCAACTCATTACATAAGAATCACTAGTACAAGTAGTAGTTTGTAGTATCTTGGTTTTATTTCCTTCTGAAGTAAACGTATAATCATCCGTTTTTAGCATGTTTTCTGCATCAAAATAAAGAGTTAATTTTTCATTTTGCTTATATGCTAATACTTCTTCAGTCGTCGTTACTAATTTCCCTTGGTTTTCAACAACTACTTTATACTTACTCCCTACCTTATCTGGTTTTTCTTCTAAAATTTCAATTGATTTTACCTCTGGCATCCATTCTTTCATTAATTCTTCATTCTGAAAATCAGAAAAAACTTTATCTATTGGTTTGTTTATTGTTACTTCATTAGTGTAAACAACTTCTTGTACTACTAATCCTGTAAAAAAAAATGCAAGAATTAAAACTGTTATAACTCCTAAAATTATCTTTATTGTTTTCATGTATATAACACCTAAAATGGTTTTCTTAAATAGTTATTGTTTGTCCAATTTCTAAAATGACCAATTCCTTTTTAGCTTGTGTAAACTTTTCTTTGGCTTCGTCTATATCTATTTGTATCGGAGGGAAAGTATTAAAATGACACCCTATTACCTTATCACAAATTACTAGGTCACTAGCTATGATAGCGTCATCAACTCCCATTGTAAAATTATCTCCTATTGGAAATATAGAGGCTGTTAAATTGGTTGACATCGGTATTAATTGCATATCCATTGTTACCGCTGTATCTCCTGATATGTATAATGATTTTTCTCCTGCGGAAATTACGAATCCTCCGGGTTGACCTCCATAGCTTCCATCAGCAAACGAAGAGGTGTGAATTGCATTTACGTATTTAGCTGAAAAGGTATCGTTAGTATAAGTACCACCATGATTTACTGGGTGACCTTTAAGTTTTTTTGCTTCATAATAAGTTACAATCTCATAATTTGAAACAATTATAGCTCCAGTTCTTTCTGCAATACGTTCTACATCTAACACATGATCTTGATGTGCGTGTGTAAGTAATATATAATCTGCTTTTACTTGATCTACATCTATATTAGTAGCTAATGGGTTTCCTGTGATAAAAGGGTCAACTAATACGTGTGTTCCGTTAATTTCAATACCAAAACATGCGTGACCGTAAAAAGTGATTTTCATGTATTTATTCTTTTCGTTTAATTCGTTTTTTAATGAATACAATTAGTAAAACTATTAAAAGTATAAATGGCCAAATGTTTACCAAACCGATAAAAAACCATTTTATATTATCTACTCCATTACCAAAAGCGTCAGCTATACGTCTACCAAAGCTTTTTGAATAAGTTTTACTTACTTCTTTTTTATAAAATCTAATTGTTAAGGTTGAAAACGACACTTGATTTTGTAAGTATTTTAAACGTCCTTCCATCGACTCTATTTCTGACCTTACATTTGTTAGCTCTCGTTCAACTTCTAAAATTTCTTTTACCGAACTAGCTTTTTTTAGTATTTCACTATATCGTTGTTCTAATTCTTTTTTTACTTTCAAACGTGCTTGTATATCAAGAAATTGTTCTGTTACATCTTTTACAGAAATATTCTTATTATCAAACCTCTCAACTTTTGATGAAATCTCATTTAAAAAAGCATCAAAACTTTTTGAAGGAATCCTAACCGTTAAATTTGAAGTAATATTTTGAGAAGATTTGTACTCGTTATCAGCAGAAATGTATCCGTTATATTTTTTAACTGCTTGCTCTATGTGATTTCTTGTCTCTAATAAATCATCTGTCTCAAATGAGATATCACCTGTTTTAATAAGTTTTCTTTCAATTGTTACTTTTTTATTCTCTGGTGCAACTTCTGATGATTCTACAATCTCTTCAGTAATATCAAAATTCCCTGAAGTTTTAAGCTCTCCATAAGAATTTGGATTCTCTCCTTTACTATTGCAGCTAACAAATAATAGAAACGCTCCGAAAAAGACTAAAATAGTTCTCATAGTGTTAAATTTTCTTGGGAAGTTACAAAATTTGACCTAATCCGAATAAAATTGAAAATAAAAAGGTACTAAGAGCTACTTTTTTTAACTCCCCATCTAATAGAACTTCTTCTTTATTTTTATAGACAAAAAATAGGTGTTTTAGTAGAGGAATATAAGCTATAACAAATAAAAATTGATATGGTGATTTAAACTTGATTACCGTATATAATAAAGCAACTATAAAAGACACTATAATTAGAAAGTAATGATACATTTTTGCAGATTCTGCTCCCATTTTTACCACAAGCGTATTTTTTCCTGACACCGCATCATTCTCTCTATCTCGCATATTGTTTAAGTTCAATACCGCTGTACTTAACAGTCCAACAGTGATTGCTGGTAGAAAGATTGTAAAATTTAGTTGTTTCGTGTATAAAAAGTATGTTCCGACTACAGCTAATAACCCAAAGAAAATAAAAACAAAAACATCTCCAAATCCACTATAACCATAAGCAGATTTCCCAACAGTATATTTTATGGCTGCTACTATCGAGGCTATTCCTAATCCGAAGAAAATTACTGAATATAAAAAATTATCTTTTCCAAAGGAAACATAAATCAGTAACAATGCAATAATAGTCGTAACAACTCCTGTAACAATCATTGCATTTTTCATTTGTTTTGGTGTAATTGCTCCTGAAGCTACCATACGTGCTTCTCCTTCTCTTTCATTATCCGTACCTTTTACACCATCTCCATAATCATTGGCAAAATTAGATAACACTTGAAAACCAATAGTCGTTAGAATTGCCAACCAGAAAATTGGTGTTTCTAATAAACTTACAGTACTGCCTGAATAGAGTACGTTATTAAATCCTAAAAATGCTCCAACTATAATTCCTGAAACTGATAGTGGTAAGGTACGTAAACGTGCTGCTTTTATGTAGTTTTTCATTGAAATAATATGATTTTCAAAGATAAGTTTTTTAGACATAAAAAAAGGAAAGCTTAGCTTTCCTTTTATCTTAGAGTGTATGAGTAATTTATTTATTTACTACAGCATCAAAACCTACTTTTATCCCTGGTTTATCTATAAAGTATTCTTTTTTATCCACCAAAACGTTATCTCTAAATATTTCCATTGTTATTGTATAAATACTAAAGTTATCTGTGGCTTTATCTTCGTATTCAAAGGCTAAATTAGCTGCAAAGTTAATTTCACCTGTGTATGATTTCTTATAAGGAAAAACATTAGTTGTTGTAGTGTTATCATACTTAAAAAAACCTGATTCTAGAAAAACAGTTTTAATTCTTCCATTATTATCATTACTCGTACTTGTAACATTAAACGTTATTGTTGCCAAGGTTCCATTTCCATCAATAGATAAATCCGTATCATCACATGATGTTAATAAAACTAAGCACAGAAAAGTAAAAAGGTATCTCATTCTTTTTTATTTTTTACAATTATTTTTCAACAAACTTACTATAAATAAAAAAGTGTGCTACTCTCATAACACACTTTTAAGAAAACTTTATATTTCTTTACTAAAGGTTATTTGCTTCAGCAATTAACTCTGCAATATCTTTTACTTGTATTTGTGACTCTTTTTCTTTGAATTTTACACCATCAGTCATCATGGTATTACAGTAAGGACATCCAGTAGCAATAATTTGCGGATTTGTTTCTAATGCATCTTCTGTTCGCAACACATTAATATCTTTATCTCCTTTTTCTGGTTCTTTAAACATTTGTGCTCCTCCTGCTCCACAACATAATGCTGTTGACTTATGACGCTTCATTTCTGTCATTTTTACTCCTAGACGACGAATTAATTCACGTGGACTTTCATATACATCATTTGCGCGACCTAAATAACATGGATCGTGGTATGTTAAACGTTTTCCATTTAAGTTTTCATCTTCGATGGTTAAACGTCCTTCTTTAATTAGCTTACTAATATATTGAGTGTGATGATATACTTTATACTTTCCTCCTAATCCAGGATATTCATTTTTTAAAGTATTGAATGAATGTGGATCACAAGTTACAATCGTTTTTACTTCGTAAGCGTTTAATACTTCAATATTAGTAACTGCTTGCATTTGAAATAAAAACTCGTTTCCGGCACGCTTTGCTGCGTCTCCTGTTGAACTTTCTTCGGTACCTAATACTGCAAAATCAACTCCTGCTTGTTGTAATATTTTTACGAAAGCTCTTGTTATTTTTTTTGCTCTATCATCATAACTTCCTGCAGCTCCTACCCAAAACAACACTTCTGGTTGTTTTCCTTGAGCCATCATATCTGCCATTGTTGGTACGTTCATAATTCTTTATCGTTTAATTGTTGAACTGTTTTTTGTTTACAACCTCAAACAGAGGTTACTTTTTAATTTTTACGGAATAAAATAGTTAAAAACTACTCTTCGTCTTTCCAGTTTAATCTATCCATTTGACTATACTGCCAAGGCGCTCCATTATTTTCAATATTGGTCATCATCATATTTAACTCCTGTGGAGCTGCTGATTCTTCCATTACTAAATAACGACGCATATCCATAATAATAGATAATGGATCGATACCAATAGGGCATTCCTGTACACAAGCATTACAACTTGTACAAGCCCATAGTTCTTCTGGAGTAATATAATCGTTTAATAATTGCTTACCATCATCTTTAAACTCTCCTCCATTTTCATCAATATTCTTTCCTACTTCTTCTAAACGGTCACGTGTTTTCATCATAATAGCACGTGGTGACAATTCTTTACCTGTTAAGTTTGCAGGACAAGATGAAGTACAACGCCCACACTCGGTACAAGTGTATGCATTCATTAACTGCACCCAGTTTAAATCAGTTACATCTGAAGCTCCAAATTTTTCTGGCTCCCCTTCTTCTTCTCCTTCTTCAGGCATAGCATATGGGTCAGCGTCTGGATCCATCATCATTTTTACTTCCTTCGTTACCGCTTCTAAGTTATTAAACTGTCCTTTAGGATTTAAGTTTGCAAAAAACGTGTTAGGGAAAGCTAATAAAATATGTAAGTGCTTAGAGTAGTATAAATAGTTTAAGAAAATTAAAATTCCTACGATATGTAACCACCAAGCTGTTTTTTCAATAGTATGCAACGATTCATTAGAAAAACCATCAAACCAAGGTGCTATAAACTGAGAAACTACATTTCCTACTCCTGCTTCTTGAAAATGTACATCTGTCGCATTCATTACCAAGAACAAAGTCATTAATACCATTTCAAAATATAAAATAATATTACCATCATTCTTTGGCCAACCTTCCATTTCTTTGTTCCAAAAACGTTTTACTTTCTCTATATTTCTACGGAACCAAAAAATTGTTACAGCTACAAAAACTAGTAATGCTAACACTTCAAAGTTTCCTATCAAGAACCCGTATAAAGCATCTCCAATAATTGGTTGAAAAACACGATGTGTACCAAATAATCCATCAATAACGATTTCTAACATTTCGATATTGATTAAAATAAACCCAACATATACAACTATATGTAAGATACCTGAAACTGGACGTCGTACCATTTTATATTGCCCTAAAGCTATTTTTGCCATGTTTTTCCATCGCTCAGGCTTTCTATCCGTTCTATCAATGTCTTTTCCTAATTTGATGTTTCGTATTAACTTACGAACATTCATTACAAAATACCCGATACCTGCAATTAAAATAAGTGCAAAAAAAATGTTTGGTACGTATTTCTCCATCGTTCTTTAATTATTAAGTTTTGTTAGATTTATAAAAACGTAAGCTTATTTATTACTTACATTTTTGGTATTATTCTCTTCGTTATACGGCTTTGCTTTTTTCCCAAATAATGAGAAGTGTACAAAACGTTTTGGGTTTAGTTTCATTTCTCTTAACAACTCTTCTAACTCTTTTGAAGCATTGGTAAGATTAGTATACATTTTTTCATCAGTCATTAACTTCCCTAGAGTTCCTTTTCCTGATTTCATATTAGCTAATAAACCATTAACATTTGCTAAAGTAGCTTCTAGTTTTTTTACTGATTCTCCTAAGTTAGCATTTGCTAAATCATCTGATACTTTAGAAAAATTGTCAGTTATCTTTTTGGTATTAGCCAAGGTAGCATTTAAGTTACCTTTATTATCTGCTAATAATGAATTTACAGAAGATAATGTTTTACGAACATCAGAAATAGTTCCTTCTAAACCTAAAATACTTCTGTTTAAACTCTGACGAGATTTTTCGTCTAATACTTGATTAAATCCTATTAACAAAGAATCTGCTCCTACTAAAACATTTTCTAGCTTTGCTTGAATAGGGTTTAATTTTTCACCTACTGATGAAAATATATCTGACTCAACCTCTCCTTTTAAATAATCTCCTGACTTAGCTATTTCTCCATCATATTTAGGAACAATTGCTAAATTTTGACCTCCCATTAAGCTTGCTGAGTAAATCTTAGCAATACTATTTTTTGAGAAATTAAAGTCGGTATCTAATGAAATTTTAACAATTAAGTTTCCTTTTTTATCTGGATTATCATTGAATCTAATTTCATCTACTTTTCCTACTTTCAAGCCATTAATGGTAACAGAGCTAGCTTCGTTAAGACCATTAATATTATTGTACTCTACAAAAAAGTGCCTTGCATTAGCACTGAACAAATCTTGTCCTTTTAAGAAGTTATAACCCCAAATAAATAGCGCAATAACAACGACAGCAACAATTCCTGTTTTTAGTTCTTTAGACATAGAATATATTTATACGAGCGAAAATAATAATAATTTTGGGAGTATAAATATAGAACACCTCTAAATTAACGGTTTTTCAGTGCTTCTTTTATTGAAACTCGCTTTCCATTTTTAAAAGCGACTACCCAAGCATCTTTATATCCTTTACTTCTTACCTCTGGTAAAACCTTCTTTATTCCAGATAAACTTGGTGAATTTCCGTAGTAATACTTGTAGTAATCATCTATAAATAAAGACTCAACGTTTTCTAACCCTTTAAAACTGTTTGTTGAAAGTTTTTTTCTGGACGCTGCTATTTGTACTCTAAACACAACTCCTTTTGATACGGTTTTTGATTCTGTAGTTTTTGTCTTTGGTCTAGTTTCTTTTTTAACCACTTGCTTAGGTACTTCTTTTTTTACAACTGGTTTAGAAATTTCATTTTCTACTAACGGCGCATTAACTGTTAGAGTTTCACTAATTGTGTTCAGCTTTAATCGCTCAAAATACTTTCTTATTGCTTGAGCTATTGATTTGGCCATTCTTATTTGCCCTTTTCTAGAATTTAGAAATTTACCTTCATTTTTATTTGTTAAAAAACCTAACTCTATTAGAACACTTGGCATAACAGTTTCTCTTAACACTAAAAAATTTGCTTGTTTTACCTTTCTATTATTTCTTTTTATAGCTACAAAGTTATTTTGAACTAAACCTGCAATTCCTAAGCTATTTTCAAGGTTTTCTTCTTGTAGTACAGACAATCCTATTACTGATTCTGGTGAATTTGGGTCATAATCATAATTCTGCTTATAATTATCCTCTAATAAAATTACCGAGTTCTCTTTCTTAGCAATCTCCAAATTCTCTTTATTCCCACTCAACCCTAACACAAAAGTACTTGCTCCGTGCGGATCAGGTCTTTTAAAAGCATCACAGTGGATGGATACAAATAAATCTGCTTTCTTATCATTTGCTATTTTAGCACGGTTGTGTAACTCAACAAAAACATCTTTTTTACGAGTATAAACTACTTCAATATCCTTTGAAGTTAACAACTCTTTACCTACATCTAGTGCTACTCTTAAGGCTATGTTTTTTTCTCTAAAACCATTTCCTAGGTTTCCAGGATCTTTTCCCCCATGCCCTGCATCTAAAACAACAGTATATTTTTTTTGTGCTGAAACCGATAATATTCCTCCATATAAAATAGTTAAAGAGGTTAGAATGATTAAGCTTAATTTTGAGATATTATATTTACGGAAATTTAAGAATTGCATCAATAAAATTTAACTATTTTTGGATTTTAAAATATAGGCATTCAAATAGCACGCCAAAGTTTTTAAATATAACACAAAAATAGTATTAATAATATTGCGAGCAAATCCAACTTACATACTTTTAGCTTTCTATCTTTTTTGTTTTCAATTAAGTAATGCGCAAGAATTTGGCAAGAAAGGCATTACTCCTCAAAAACCTAATAAAGACTCTATTTTTTCTAGTCCTAAAGACACCTTAATTGGTTTAAAAAATAATGCTCTTGTTAACAAAAAAATAGACACCATTGCTAACGACTCTATTAAACCAAAAGAAGTAATTGATGGTATAATTACTCACGATGCTGAAGATTATACGATACAAAGTGCCAAAGACAAAACTATTACCTTATATAATAAAGCCCATGTAACTTATACTGATATTGACTTAAAAGCTGGAATTATTATTCTAGATTATAAAAACAATATGGTATATGCTAAAGGTATAAAAGATAGTACTGGTTATCATCAAAGACCTCAATTTAAACAAGGCGGACAAGAATCTGAACAAGATTCTATTCTTTTTAACTTTAAAACAAAGAAAGCTTTAGTTTATGGTGTTAAAACGAACCAGGGTGGAATTATTACTTACGGAGAAAAAACAAAACGGGTAAATGATTCTACTATATATATGCGAAGGTTACGCTTTACTACTTCAAAAAAGAAAATTCCAGATTATTATATTCAAACAAATAAAGCGAAACTGGTTCCTGGTAAAAAAATTATTGTTGGTGGTAGTAATTTAGTACTAGCAGATGTACCAACTCCTGTTTATTTACCTTTTGCTTATTTTCCTTTAACAGATAAGAGAACCTCTGGTTTTATTATTCCTTCTTGGGGAGAGAGTAATAATCAAGGTTTTTTTATGCAAAATGGAGGATACTACTTTGCTTTAAGCGACTATTTTGATTTAACTGTATTAGGAGATTTATATACCAATGGTAGTTGGGGATTAAATGCTTCTTCTAACTATTATGTTCGTTATAAATTTAATGGAAGCTTTAGTGTTCGTTTCGAAAATATTATTCAAGGTATACGTGGTTTAAGCGATTATCAAAAATCTACTAATTTTAACCTTAGATGGAGTCATAGTCAAGATGCTAAGGCTAGTCCGAATTCACGTTTTTCAGCCTCTGTTAACCTAGGAAGTAGTAAGTATTATCGCCAATCTTTAAACGAATTTAATAGTTCTCAGTTTTTAAACAATACATTGAGTTCTTCTATTTCTTACTATAAAAACTTTGTTGGCACCCCTTTTAATGTTAGTGTAACAGCTACTCACTCACAAAACACAAATACGGAGTCTATTACCATGACACTTCCTTCTTTGCAACTTAATATGGATCGTATTTATCCATTTGCAGGAAAAGGAGGAATTAAAAAGAACGCTATTCAGCGAATGGGACTTAACTATAGTATGCAAGGTCAATACCAGATTAATACTACTGATGATGAGTTTTTCACTTCTAAAATGTTTAAAACAGCAAAAAAAGGAGTTCAACATAATTTAAGTACAAACACAAGTTTAAAAGCTTTCAAATATTTTACACTATCTCCTAGTGTAAACTATAAGGATGTTTGGTACTTTGATCAAATTAAAAAACGATACGATCCAACTGCGGTAAACAAAGATGGTAATTTTGGCGCTGCTGTTAATGATACTATCAGTGGTTTTACTCGTTATAATGAGTATAACTTTGGGGTTTCATTATCTACCAATATCTATGGTACGTTTAACTTTAAAAAAGGACGTTTAAAAGCAATTCGTCATACAATTAGACCCTCTATTTCATACGGATATCGTCCAAATTTTGCTAAAGATTATGATTTACAAGTACAACAAAGTTCTGACCCTAATGACTTATTAACCTATTCTCCTTTTGAAGGAGGAATATACAACACACCTGGACGAGGAGTTACAAACTCTATTGGTATTTCTGTAAATAATGTTTTAGAAGCCAAAGTAGCTCCAAAAGATCCTGACAGTGACGAAGAAGATAAAAAAATCACGATTCTTAACAACTTAAATTTTAGCACAAGCTATAACATAGCTTTGGATAGTTTACGTTGGTCTCCGGTAAGAGCAAATGCTGGTACACGTCTTTTTAAAGACAAGCTTGCTTTAAACATGAATGCAACTTTTGACCCTTATCAAGTAAACAACAAAGGACAAAGAATAAATAAATTTAACGGTAGTCTTCTTAGAATGACTAATTTGGGTGTAACAGCAAACTACTCTATTTCTAGTAAAGATTTTGAAAAAAATAAAGATGGTGAAGATGACTCAGATAATAAAAGTGGTAATGGAGCCCAAGACACTCCTGATGTTTTTGGAGAAGGTATAGGCCCTACCAATGGCTTTCCTAACAATAGAGGTAATAAAAAAGGTGAAAACGAAACCAAAGAAACTGAGTTATACAGAGCTAAAATACCTTGGACCCTTAATTTAGCTTACACTATGGGGTATACCAATAACGGACTAACAAGTCAAATAGGCAACAATACACTAATGTTTAGTGGTGATGTTGAGCTTTCTCCTAAATGGAAAATTGGTTTTGCTTCTGGTTACGACATCAAAAGAAACGGGTTCACATCTACTCGATTAAACTTTTCAAGAGATTTAGATAGTTGGCGATTTAATTTTAACTGGGTTCCTTTCGGTATTAACTCGTCTTATAATTTCTTTATTGGAGTAAAATCTTCAGTATTAAGCGACTTAAAATGGGATAAAAACAAACCACCAGATAGAGTTTTATTCTAGGAGTTAGAAAAATCTAACTTTTCCTTTTTAACAAAACAAACAACTTTATAAACTCAAGCAAGAATGAAAAAAATAATCACAACTGATAAAGCTCCAGCTCCAATTGGACCATATAATCAAGCTGTACTTAGCGGAAATACTTTATATACTTCTGGACAAATAGCAATTAACCCTGAAACTGATGAGTTAGTTTTAGATTCTATTGAAGCAGAAACAAAACAAGTAATGCAAAACATGAAAGAAGTATTAGCTGCAGCTGATATGACATTTGAAAACGTTATTAAGACTTCTATTTTTATTTCAGATATGCATAACTTTTCAAAAATAAATGCTGTTTATGGTGAGTATTTTGATGAGGCTACAGCTCCTGCTCGTGAAACTGTGGAAGTTGCTAACTTACCTAAGTTTGTAAATGTAGAAATTAGTATGATTGCTGTTAAGTAAGCCAATCTTAAAAACATGAATAAATAAAAAAATCCACTTTTTGAAAGTGGATTTTTTTATTATATCGCTTTTATTAATAATTCTGCTGTTGATGGATTTGTAGCTAACGGTACATCGTGAACATCACACAAACGCATTAACATAGAAATATCTGGTTCATGTGGATGCTTTGCTAAAGGATCTCTAAAAAATAATACCATTTGACATTTCCCTTCTGCTACTCTACCAGCAATTTGTGCATCACCACCAATAGGCCCTGATAAATATTTTGTTACCTCAAAACCTGCTTTTTCTGCTTTCTCTCCTGTTGTTCCCGTTGAAATTAACTGAACACTTTTTTGACGTAAAACTTCTTTGTGCTCATTTAAAAACTGAACCATTTCAGCTTTCATTCCATCATGTGCTATAATTGCTATTTCCATAAATAGTGTTTAAAAAAGTATTCCCGCAAAAAGCGGGAATACAATATTACAAAATATTTTATGCTTTTATAAAGAAGCTGAATACTCTAGTAAATCTACAATTTTAGTAGCATATCCAAACTCATTATCGTACCAAGAAATTACCTTGAAAAAGTTTTCGTTTAACTCTAAACAAGCATCGGCATCAATTACTGATGTTCTTGTTTCTGAAACAAAATCTTGTGATACTACCTCATCTTCAGTATATCCTAAAATTCCTTTAAATTCACCTTCTGAAGCTTCTTTTAATGTTGCTAAAATTTCTTTTAACGAAGTCGCTTTATCTGTTCTAAACGTTAAATCAACCAAAGAAACATCCGCCACAGGAACTCTAACAGCCATACCTGTTAATTTACCTTCTAATTCTGGAATAACCTTTGTTACAGCTTTTGCTGCTCCTGTTGATGTAGGTATAATATTGTTAACTACTGAACGTCCTCTTCTCCATTTTTTGTTAGGTCCGTCAACTGTGTTTTGTGTTGATGTTGCTGCATGAACCGTAGTCATCAAACCTTCTTTTAACCCAAAGTTATCGTGAATTACTTTTGTTAATGGCCCTAAACAATTTGTTGTACACGAAGCATTTGAAAAGATATTTTCATCAGCCGTTAATTCTTTATGGTTTACCCCCATAACATACATATTAGCATCTTTAGAAGGCGCTGAAATAATTACTTTCTTCGCTCCTCCTGTAATATGCATTGCTGCCTTATCTTTGTCTGTAAAGAAACCTGTAGATTCAATTACATACTCTGCTCCGGCTTCATTCCATTTTAAATTTTCAGGATTTCTTTCCGCAGTTATTCTTATTGTTTGTCCATTTACAACTAAGTTTCCATCTTTTACTTCAACATCTCCTTCAAAACGTCCATGAACAGAATCATACTTCAATAAATAGGCTAAATAATCTACATCTAACAAATCGTTAATAGCCACAACTTGAATGTTGTCTCTTTTCATTGCAGAACGGAATGCTAATCGACCAATTCTTCCAAATCCGTTAATTCCTATTTTTATCATTATTTAAAATTTTATATTCATATTTAAGTGGTCATAATATCAGATACGCGTAATAATTCGGTATCAATATTATGTTGACCTTTGATTGCTTTTTCTAAATCGGTAGAAATTACTTTATTATCTTTCAACCCTACCATCAAATTTGTTTTTCCGTCAAGTAATAATTCAACAGCACTTACACCTAATCTACTTGCTAAAACTCTATCAAAACAAGATGGAGAACCTCCTCTTTGCATATGTCCTAACACAGAAACCCTTACCTCATATTCAGGCAAATTTTCCTCTACATAATCAGCCAGTTCAAATACATTTTTTCCAGTTTTATCTCCTTCAGAAACTACTACTATACTTGATGATTTTCCTGATCTTCTACTTTTCTTTAACGATTCTAACATTCTTTCTAACCCTAAATCTTCTTCAGGAATTAAAATTTCTTCAGCTCCTGCACCAACACCTGCATTTAATGCTATAAACCCAGCATCACGCCCCATAACCTCAACAAAGAAAAGTCTATTATGAGAAGAAGCTGTATCTCTAATCTTATCAATAGCCTCTACAGCTGTATTTAAGGCTGTATCGTAACCAAGCGTATGACTTGTTCCTGAAATGTCATTATCTATTGTTCCTGGAATTCCTATAATAGGGAAATTGAACTCTTTGTTAAAAATCACTCCTCCCGTAAAAGAACCATCTCCTCCGATTACTACTAAAGCATCTACATTATTCTTTTTTAAGCTTTCATAAGCTTTCTGTCTTCCTTCTTTAGTTCTAAAATCTTTTGATCGAGCCGATTTTAATATCGTTCCTCCTTTATGAATAATATTATTTACACTCCTAGCGGTTAAAGGAATTAAATCTCCTTCTATTAATCCTTGGTACCCTCTATAAATCCCCATACAATCTGTACGATAATAAGCACAAGTCCTTACAACAGATCGTATCGCGGCATTCATTCCTGGAGCATCCCCTCCAGAAGTCATCACTGCTATTTTTTTTATTTTTCTCATAAAACGAATATCAAATTTACTCAATTTTAGTCATTTTTAAGTAAAAAACAACAAATTCATTTTTGCATTTTAATTGAAATTTAACGTTTCATTTTATTTGGTTACTTTTAGCCAACAAATAAAACAAACTATGCTATTAACCTCTCTTGATTACATTATTATTTTTGGATTTTTTATTCTTTCATTACTTATTGGTCTTTGGGCTTCAAAATCAGCAGGTAAGAATAGTTCTGAATTCTTTTTATCAGGAAGAAACATGCCATGGTGGTTATTAGGAGTTTCTATGGTAGCAACTACATTTGCTGCAGATACTCCTGGATTGGTTACCGAATTAGTTAGAAAAAATGGTGTTTCAGGTAACTGGGTTTGGTGGGCAATGCTTCTTACAGGAATGCTTACCGTGTTTTTTTATGCTAAGCTATGGAGAAAATCAGGTATAACTACCGATTTAGAGTTTTATGAGTTACGCTACTCTGGTAAAATGGCTAGCTTTTTAAGAGGTTTTAGAGCTATTTATTTAGGTGTTATTTTTAACGTAATTACAATGGCAGGTGTTTGTTTGGCTGGAGCTAAAATTGCTAATATTTTATTAGGAATATCACAAGAAGAGACACTATTGTATTCTTCAATAATTGTTGTTATTTATTCTTCTTTAGGTGGATTAAAAGGTGTGTTACTTACTGATTTTGTTCAGTTTTTAATTGCTATGATTGGTTCTGTTTGGGCCACTATATATATTGTTAGTTTACCAGAAATTGACGGGCTTTCAAATTTATTAACGCACCCAAACGTAAGTGATAAACTAGCAATGTTTCCTGATTTTTCAGACAAAGAAGCTTTAATTACTTTATTTATTATTCCTTTTGCTGTACAATGGTGGAGTACATGGTACCCTGGAGCTGAACCTGGTGGAGGTGGTTATATCGCACAACGTATGTTGGCCGCCAAAGATGAAAAAAATGCTACATGGGCTACTTTATTTTTCAATTTTGCGCATTATGCATTACGTCCTTGGCCATGGATTATTGTAGGCTTGGCTTCATTAATTATTTTTCCAAGTTTAGAAAGTATGAATCAAGCATTTCCTGGTTTAACTACTGAAATGCAAGGACACGATGTGGCTTATGCTGCAATGATGACCTATTTACCAGCAGGTTTATTAGGAATTGTATTGACTTCATTAATCGCTGCTTTTATGAGTACAATTTCTACTCAGTTAAACTGGGGTAGCTCATATGTTGTAAATGATTTTTATAGTAGGTTTATTAATAAAGAGGCTTCTGAAAAGCAAAAGGTAGTAGTTGGTAGAATATCAACTGTAGTTTTAATGTTATGTGCCGCTCTTTTTTCTTTCTACTTACAATCAGCCAAAGGAGTTTTTGATTTACTACTACAAATTGGTGCAGGAACTGGACTGTTATTCATTTTACGTTGGTTTTGGAGTAGAATCAACCCGTATAGTGAAATTGCTGCAATGGCTATATCTTTTATAATTGCTGTTTTCTTTTTTATCAATGGAAAAATGGAATCTCCATTTATTCAAATTGCAGGTTATTGGCAATTAATTATTGGTGTTTTGGTTACTACAGTAGGTTGGGTTATTGTAACCCTTTTAACACAACCTACCGATGCTAAAACTCTAGAAAAATTTGATAATATTATTTTTGAGAGCGATAATAAGTTTAAAAATGTTGGATATAAAATTGTAGGATTTATAACTGGAACTATAGGTGTCTACAGCTTCTTATTTGCCACTGGAAATTGGATTTATGGTGAAATAGTTCTTGCTACAACACTTTCAATAATCACCTTAATTTGTATTTTAATTTTAAGGAAAATATGGAAGTTTGTTTCTTAACACAATTAATCCTTACAAATGTTAGATACGAAAACCTTTATTGAACAGCTTTATCATAATTAGATATAATTTTTTGTATTCTTTTGTTTTCAAAAACAGAAGGATACAACTCTTTTACAATTGTATGATACTCAAAATCGATAGTTAAAGCGTTATTTAAATGTGTTACACTATATTCCTCTTTACCAAGAATCATAAATAACCCACAAAGTCTATACTCTATTTCTGCAAATTCTTTATACGTTTTCTTTGCTTGAATTAATATTTTAAGAGCTTCATTAAATTCCCCTAAAAACAGTAGAAGGTCAGCCAATGCAACATATATTTCAATTTCTCTATCTCCAAGTGATAAGCAAGTTCTAAAAGCTTTAACGGATTCTTCGTAAAAATTGAGTTTTAAATTGATATCTCCGTAACGTCTCCAGTATAAAACGTTTGCCTCATCTATATGTATAGCTTTATTAATGTAATACAGTGCTTTTTGATAGTTCTCTTGATTATAACAAGCATTTGTTAACAAAATCCATCCTCTATCTAAAAGTGGATCTTCATGTACTGCTTTTTTATAAAAGTGTATTGCTGTTTGTGTATTCTCAAGTTTCTCGTAACACTCTCCTATTCTTATGTAGGCATAAGCTGTTGGATCATCTAGTTCTAGTGTAACTAAATAATTTTCTATAGCTTCTTCATATCTCTTTAACTCTTCTAAAGATTTTGCTTTCTCTAAATACCCCCCTATAAAACTATCATCAATCAACACTGCATAATCAAAGGCTGTTAAAGCTTCCTTAAACAAACCTAACTCAAAATATTGCCTTCCTAATTGATGCCACGCAACTTCGCAATAAGGATTTTTATCTAAATATGAGTTTAAAAATTTTATCGCATCCTCATGACTATCTTGCATATCAAAACAATATACAATATTGTATAACGATGAATAGTCTTCATAATCTACCTCAATACATTTAGCAAAGTTTAAACGTGCATTTTCAAAATCATCTAGATATAGATACTCCATACCTATCATAGACCAAATATCAGACGGATCTTCTATATACTGCAAAGATTCTTTTAAAATAGCAATTGCTTCAGTGTGCTGTTTCTTTTTAGATAAGATAATTGCTTTTTGAATAAATACCTCATCATTATGAGGTTCTACAGCCTCAATATTAGATAGCATCTTAATTGCTTCATGCAATTCGTCTTCAAAAATTAAAATTTCTACTTTCATTAATTTTAATTGAATTGAAGATGGATGCTGTTCTAAACCTAGCTGTACAGCTTTTTTTGCCAACGACTGTTTACCTATATTTAAATAATGCTCTATAATTGTTTCAAATTCTACAGCATCAAAAAAATATACCTCATTGGTTTTCAACATGGATTCAAATTTTGATAATGACATAGGCTACAGATTTGAATTTATATAAATTTACTACAAGAACAGTACCTAATTACCTATTTGCTTATTTCTTTTCAACAATTTAATTAACAATAATAAGCTCTCTTTCTTATTAACACTAAGTTATTTGAAAGAGTTAATTATTTTTCTATATTTGAAAGAACAAAAAATTAATATCTAATTTTAAACAAAAAATCATGAGTAAATTTGACGAAAAAGTAGCACTTTATAAAAAATTCATGGACGATAGAGATATTCGTTCTAATACTGATTTATTAACTGCTGTAACTAAAGGATTAGGACCTTCTATTTATAAAAATGATGCTGAAACAGTATCAGGTAGTGATCCTAAAGAACTAGAAACAGTTAAGAAAAACTTTTTAATGAAAAAATTAGGTTTAGCTGATGGACCTGAATTAGATAAGGCTATTGGAGAAGTGATGGAGAGAATTGGAAAGTCTGAAAGAAATAAATATCGTGCAGTTGTATACTACATGTTAGTTAAGAAATTTGATAAAGAGTCTGTTTACGGAATGTAATAATATTCTTTTAAGAAATATAAGTCCTGTATTTAAGTTTTAAATACAGGACTTTTTTTATTTTAGCCACCAACAAACAACTTATATTTATGTCGCAATTTATTAGCGTTTTTGATATGCTTAAAATTGGGGTGGGACCTTCTAGCTCCCATACCTTAGGTCCTTGGAGAGCCGCCCAACAGTGGATACAAAAATTAAAAGAAACGAATGAATTTCTTTTAATCGAAGAAATAAAGGTAGACTTGTATGGTTCTCTTTCTTTAACTGGTAAAGGGCACGCGACAGATTTAGCTGTTTTATTAGGTTTAAGTGGTGCTGATCCGGAATATATCCCTATTGAAACAATCGATGTTATTATTAGTGATATTCAAACCAAAGAGCTTTTATTTTTTAATAATGAAAGAAATATTGCTTTTACCAATGGCTCAGTAACATTCAATAAGGAGTTTTTACCTTTTCATGCCAATGGAATGACTTTTAGAGGATTTGCTAACGGTGTAGAGATTTCTACGGAAACATACTATTCTATTGGTGGAGGTTTTATTGTACAAGAAGATGATAATCTTGCTGAAGATATTGAAATTAATAAACAAAATTTTCCATTTCCAATCAACAGAGCTACTGAGCTTGAAGCCTATTGTGAAAAGGAAGGGTTAAATATTTCTGATATTGTTTACCAAAACGAACTTGTAATTAATTCTGCAGAGGAAATTGACAAAGAATTATACCGTATTTGGAATACAATGTTAGAGTGTATGTACATAGGTTGTCATACTCAAGGAATTTTACCTGGCGGATTAAATGTAAAGCGACGTGCATTTGAAACACACCAAAAACTTATTAAAGATGCTCAATACACTAATCAACAAGAATGGATTACTGCTATTAGAGGCACCGAAGTTAAGTTTCGTGAAATTTTAAAATGGGTAAGTTGTTTAGCCTTATCTGTTAACGAGGTAAACGCTGCTTTAGGTAGAGTTGTTACCGCTCCTACTAATGGAAGTGCTGGAGTTATTCCTGCTGTAATAATGTATTACTTAGTAATAGAAAACCACGATGCTACTTTTGAGCATGTTAAAAAATTCTTACTTGTTGCTGGAGAAATAGGAAGTATCTTTAAGAAAAATGCTACAATTTCTGCCGCTATGGGTGGTTGTCAAGCTGAAATTGGTGTATCTTCTGCCATGGCCGCTGCTGCATTAACAGAATTATTAGGCGGAACCCCATCACAATGCTTAGTTGCTGCTGAAATTGCTATGGAACATCATTTAGGTCTTACATGTGATCCTATTGGCGGATTAGTACAAGTACCTTGTATTGAGCGTAACGCTATGGGAGCCATTAAAGCTATCAACGCTGCTGAATTAGCTTTAGAAACAAACCCAAAAGACTCTAAAGTACCTTTAGACAAAGTAGTTGATACCATGTGGGAAACAGCTAAAGATATGAATAGGAATTATAAAGAAACTTCAGAAGGAGGTTTGGCCGTAACTGTACGATTAGCGGACTGTTAATCTCTACTATTTTATCTCTATTGGTTCTCCTAAAAATTTAGGTTTTATATTAAAAAGGATATCAATAAAAACTTTTACTCTAGCTAAGTACTCTCTTAGCTGGACTTTTATTGCTTTTTTGCCTGAAACTCCTTTAGCATTATATCCTATTGCATCAATCTCAAAATGGTTTGCTAAATATAAAGCTCTTTCATTATGGAATTGTTGAGAGATAATAGTTACTGAAGTCTGCCCGAAAATTTCTTTAATTCTTACTACCGAATCTAAAGTTCTAAAACCAGCATAATCTAAATATATTTTATCCTCAGGAATTCCTGCTTTAATCAAATCATTTTTAAAATCGGTTGGTTCATCATATCCTTCAGACCCATTATCACCACTAACTAAAATAAAATCAATCTTCTTTGCTTTATATAACTCCACAGCAGCATTCAATCGAAATTGATAGTACAAATTCACTCTACCATCAGATAGATACTTTACCGTACCTAATAACAATCCTACTTTGTTTTTAGGAATTGTTTCAGTAGTATTAAATAGTTTTTCTTCCGCATTTTTAATTATTACTTTATTTGATGTGTAAATAGCAATAACAATTAATAAACAACTTAAAAGAAAAAGAATAGCAACTTTTTTTCGTTTCATTTATCTTGTGAAAACTAATTCTGTTTCAGTAGACATTTCTTCAGAAAAACCATATCCTTCCACATCAAAACCTTTTAATTCTTCTAAAGTTTCTACATTATTATCTATAATGTAACGCACCATTAATCCCCTCGCTTTTTTAGCAAATGTCATAATCGTTTTATACTGTCCGTTTTTAAAATCTTTAAAAACTGGGGTTATCATAGGTACTTTTAATGCTTTTTTAGGAAGTGCTTTAAAATACTCTGTGCTTGCTAAGTTGATTAACAACTCCCCCTCTTCTAACTCTTCATTTAGTGACTCAGCTAATGTAGTATCCCAGAACTTATATAAGTTTTCTCTTCTTCCTACTTTTAACTTAGTTCCCATTTCCAAACGATATGGCTGAATTAAATCTAAAGGTTTTAGTAAACCATACAGCCCTGATAAAATTCTCAACTTTTCTTGTAAAACAGGAATCTTATCTTCTGAAATTGAATTAGCATCAATCCCTCTATATACTTCTCCTGTAAATGCAAACACTGCTTGTTTTGCATTATCTAAAGAAAAAGGAGGTTGCCAATCTTGATTTCTGTCATAATTTAAACTTGCTAAATCATCAGAAATCTTCATTAACTCACTCAATTTTTTTCTTGATAATGTTTTTAATTTCTTATTTAATTTTTCAGATTGTTCTAAAAACCTAGGTTGTGTATATACATCGGTAGTCGCTTTGTTTTCAAAGTCTAACGATTTTGCTGGCGATATAATAATTTTCATGCTGTAAAATTTAAAGTAAAAATAAGAAGCTATTTTAAAATCATCAATTACTTCAGGTAATTTATATTGATTGTAGTATTGATATTTTTAATACTAAACTTGTAATCCATCATAAGCTAAAAACACATTCTCAGGCAACTCTTTTTCAACCTCATCATGTAACCCCAAAAGCTCACTAATATGGGTTAGATATGCTTTCTTAGGTTTAATCTCTTCTATAAAACTTAATGATTCTTCTAAATTAAAATGTGTTTTATGTGGCTCTCTTCGCAAACCTGTAACAATTAAAACATCTAAATCATTTAGTTTTTCTTTCTCTTCTTTAGAAATAGTTTTAATATCAGTTATATAAGCTACATTATTAAAACGGTATCCGAGAATTGGCAAATTACCATGCATTACTTCAATTGGTGTTACCTCTACTCCATCTAACTCAAAACTTTTTTTATGTGATATAATGGTTGGAGCTACACTTGGTGCACTTGGATATCGGTTTTCATTTGCGAATATATAATCGTATCGCTTTTGTAAAACTCCCAGTACTCTTTCTGTTAAATAAATAGGTACTGGACCTATTTGAAAACAATACGGCCTTATTTCATCTAAACCAGCTATATGATCAGCATGTTCATGTGTAAATAAAATTCCGTTTATTGACGCCACTTCTTCACGCATCATTTGCTGACGAAAATCAGGTCCGCAATCAATCACATAATTAATATCATTCCATGAAACCAACACCGAAGATCGTAATCTTTTGTCTTTCGGGTTTTTAGATAAAGCTACAGGATGTTTACTTGTAATCATTGGAACTCCAGTAGAAGTTCCTGTTCCTAAAAAAGTTATTTTTACTTGATTTTTTTTCTTCATTTTCACCACAAAAATACAACAAAAATTGTCTGTTCGTTTGTAATTTCAGTACATTTGTACTACGTAACTAAAAATAACAAAATGGCAATTACGTTAAAAGGAGATCAAAAGATAAGTACTGTACCAACTACTAAAATGAAGTCGTTAAAAATTAATTTAAACGCTCATATATATGGAACTTTTGCAGAGATTGGAGCTGGTCAAGAAACTGTTCGTAATTTTTTTAGAGCTGGTGGAGCTTCTGGTACAATAGCAAAAGCCATGAGTGCTTATGACAAAGACTTTTCTGATGCCATTTATGGAGTTGAAAAAGACAATCGTTATGTTACTGAACCTAGATTAAAAAAGATGCTAAAGCATGAAATGGATTTAATTGAGGAGCGTCTTGATCGTCAAAAGCATCCTGATAAATTGTTTTTTAGTTATGCTAACACGGTAGCAACCATTAACTTTACTAAGAAATTCAAAGGTCATGGTTGGGTTGGTATTCGTTTTCAGTTAGATCCATTAGAAGATTACAACGAAATTGTTTTACACCTCCGTTTTAAAGAAACTGATGCTCGTCAGCAACAAGAAACGTTAGGTGTTTTAGGTGTAAACTTAATTTATGGAGCTTACTACTTAAATGACAATCCAAAAGACTTATTAAAGTCTTTTTACGACAACATTGATAAAGACCGTTTAGAGATTGATATGATTAACTTCTCTGGTCCTCGATTTATGTATGTTGATAATCGTTTAATGAGTTTACAACTTGTTAAAAATGGGATGACTAATGCTGTAATGTTTGGTCCTGATGGAAACAACTTATTACCAGCACAAGTACTTTATAAAAAGAATATCTTAGCACTTCGTGGTAGCTACAGACCTGTTACCAAGGTAAATATGGATATGTTTGAACGTGCTAAACAATTATTCTTTGACGAGAATAAAGTAGACCCAAAAAAGACAAAAATTATTTTTGAGATTACCTTGAGTAACCTTCGTGCCGAAGGAGAAATTAATGAACGTGACTTTTTAGATAGAGCTGAACTTTTATGTTCTCTTGGTCAAAATGTTATGATTACCAACTATCAAGAGTACTTCAAGCTAGTAGAATACTTTAGTGAATACACTAAAGAACGTATGGGACTTGCTATGGGAGTTTACAACCTGATTCAAATTTTTGATGAAAAATACTACCGTGATTTAAGTGGTGGTATTTTAGAAGCTTTTGGTAAACTTTTCTATAGAGATTTAAAGGTATATATGTATCCTTATAAAAATGAGGAAACAGGTGAATATATAACTAGCGAAAACCTTAAAGTACATCCAAGAATGAAAGAACTTTATAAGTTCTTTAAAAACAATGGTCGTTTAATTGATATTAAAGATTTCAATCCTAACATCTTACATATTTTTTCTAGAAAAGTTTTAAAGAAAATAAAAAACGGAGAAGAAGGATGGGAAGAAATGCTTCCTAAAGGAGTTTCTGAAACTATCAAGGAAAAACGTTTATTTGGATGTACAAAAAGAATTAAGTAATCTTTTTACACCTCTTTTTAAACCTTTTATTATCTTTAAAGTCTAACAGCTAAACAGTTTTAGTTGATTGACGAAATTACACTTATAGATCAATTACAGCAGTCTACAACCAAAGAGATTGCTTTTAAAAGCCTTGTATCTCAATATAAAGAGCGATTGTATTGGCATATACGAAAAATTGTAATTTCTCATGAAGATGCTGATGATGTTTTACAAAATACTTTTATAAAAGTTTTTAAAAATATTGATCATTTTAAAAGGGACAGTAAACTGTTTTCTTGGATGTATAGAATAGCTACTAACGAAGCTATAACCTTCATCAATAAAAAAGCTAAAGAAAAAAACATACATATTTCTGATTATCAACTACAAATAACCTCTACGCTAGATAGCGATTATTGGTTTTCTGGTGATGAAATTCAGCTTATTTTGCAAAAAGCAATTGCTACATTACCTCAAAAACAACAATTAGTATTTAACATGAAGTACTTTGACACAATGAAATATGAAGAAATTTCTGAGATACTCGACACCTCAGTTGGAGCTTTAAAAGCCTCGTATCATATAGCTGCAAAAAAAATAGAACATTTTATAAAGAACTATAATTAAACCTTTTACAAAAACAATAGTCTTACTAGGGTAATGAATGAAAAATTAAAACATACTATAAATTTTATAAACCAACAGGTTGGCAAAGATTGTGGTTTTTCTACTCCTCAAAACTATTTTGAAGAAGTTGAAGAAACAATTAACACTTCCGTATTTATAGATAGTTTACCCAAAAAGAAAGCATTTAGTGCCCCTGACGGTTATCTTGATACGATTGAAGCTAAAATACAATCAAAATTAGAAACAGAACAAACTACAGAAACTAAAGTAATTTCTTTACGTAAAAGAATTCTACAATATATTCCTGTAGCAGCAGCGGCTTCAGTTTTGCTTTTTATTGGTATTAATTATTTTAATACTCAAAAAATTACTTTTGAAGATATTACTATTACTGATATAGAATCTTGGTATGAAAATGGATATGGTGACATTGACAACAGCGAACTTGCAGTAACAATAAACACTTCAGAACTAGAAGAAGATATATTTGCTTCTATTAGCGATGAAACACTAGAAGATTACCTAGATTCTGTTGACATACCTACACTTATAAACGAAATAGAACAATGATGAAGAAACACTTACTTATATTATTAGTAGCTTTTACTTCTTTTTTTTCTGTTCAATCACAGACTAAAAAGGGAAACTATGAAAAAATTAAAGCTTTTAAAGTAGCTTTTCTTTCTGAAAAGTTAAACCTAACGGAAGAGGAAGCTGATAAGTTCTGGCCATTATACAATGTGTACGATAAAAAAATGGTTGAGCTTCATAAAGCAGAACGTTACAGTATAAAAAAGAAAATACTTAGTTGTGGAGGAATTGATAGCTTAACCGATAAAGAATCAAAAGAAATTGTCAATAAAATTAAGTCTGTTTCAAAAGAACAATATGAAACTAAAACTAATTTTTATGATAACCTTTCTACCTTTTTATCAGATAAAAAAATCCTCACTTTAGAGGTGGCTGAACACGAATTTCACCGAAAGCTTATAAAAAAGCTAAAAGGTGAAAAAAGGAAACATCGAAAATAAAAAAAGGAAGCTTATAAAGCTTCCTTTTTTTTACTTATCGACTAAGGCTAAGCAAACATATAAATCTGGTTTATTAGCCGTAAATTGTTTTAGCCAAATAGTTAGTTCATCTATTTCATAAGGTAGTAATCTACCTAAAGCTTTTTCAAGCTCTTTACAAAATAAATCAGCGTTAAAACTAACCTTTTGAAGTACAGTTTTCGTGTACTCGTACATAGCTCTTGCCATATTTATTGGGGTTATCTGTTATTAAATACTGAACGTAATTTACGAAATTTTATTCCAATGTTAGTGTTAAAATTTATCAAAAAAAAAGCGAGACTTAAATAAGTCTCGCTTTTTAAACATATAATTTATAGTATTTATAAACTATTTACTTTTTCTATTAAAGCGTTTGCTCTTGACTCTAACTCAGCATTTACTGATTTGTAGTGAGCCTTTTTATCTTCAACATTTTTTGCGTTTACTTTTGCAATTAAATCATCAAAAGTTACAATAACTTCATCTACGATAGCATTTGCTTTAGCTTTATCAGCTTCAGGATCTAATTCTGTAGCTATTTGACAAATACTAATAATGTCTCCTAATGTATAGTTAATATCTTTTTTTAAATTTTTTATGCTTGCCATAATTATAAATATTTAGTGCAAAATTAATCGATTTTATCTAATTCTTGTTGAAATTTTTCAAAAAACTGCCCAACATGATATCCATCTACCAAAGCGTGGTTTACATTTACTGCTACTGGCATTAACATTTTATCATTTTCATGCTTTATTTTACCAAAAGCCAATTGAGGAACGCTATCATTTTTGTTTCCTGAAAATGGTTCTTTATGACCTGTAAAACTTACCCAAGGAATTGCTGAAGAGTGTATACATCCTAACGAATATCTAATAGGTAATAAATTAGTAGTATTTTGTATTCGTTCTTTTTCTTCTAGATAACTTTGGTTAAACGTTTCAAAATCTTCAGAATAATCAAAATAAGAAAAACCAAATGTTGTATCTGTTCTTGCTACGGTTGTTGATGCATTAATTACATCATAAATTGTAACTTTATCTCCTTCTATTCTGTATTTAAAGTTTTCAACGGCATTTATAGCTCTCATACAAGCATGAAAATACCGAACAAAAAAGGATTGGTTTTTATCTTTTGCCGATTGATAAGTTTTAGACACATCTACATCTGCTACTAAACCAAAAGTTGGATCTGCTAAAGCCCTAAAATGTTTAAAAAGTTCTTTTCTATTCCAGTTTTCAATATCTAGATATCTCATCTATAAAAACTTTAACACATCTGTAATATTAGACACTGTTTTATAAGCATCCGATTTTTGTTCTTCATTTACTTCTTCGTGCGCCCATGTTGTATGAAATGGAACATGAATTGCAGTAGCTCCTATTTCAATTAACGGCAACACATCAGATTTTAATGAGTTTCCTATCATTAAAAACTCCGAAGGATTAATATCTAACCGTTTTACTAGTTTTTTATAATCGGCTTTTTTCTTCTCACTCATTACTTCTGTGTGGTGAAAATATTTTAAGATTCCTGATTTAGCTAATTTACGCTCTTGATCTAACAAATCTCCTTTTGTTGCTACAATTAACTTGTACTTTCCGTGTAACTCTTGTAGAACCTCTTCTACCCCATCTAACAACTCTATTGGCTTTTCTAACATCTCTTTTCCTATCTCTAAAATTGCTTCCATTTTCTTTGGACTGATTTTATAGTTAGAAATCTCTAAAGCACATTCAACCATAGACAACATAAAACCTTTTACTCCATAGCCATATATTTTAAGGTTTTCTATTTCCTTTTTAAATAATTCTTGATGAATTTTATTTTCTGTTTCATAATCAGACAATAATTGAGCAAAATCATCTTCTGCATCACGAAAGTAAGTCTCATTTACCCAAAGAGTATCGTCGGCATCAAAGGATATAATTTTAATGTTATTCATTTTCTAATAATTTTATAGCTTTTTCTAAGTCTTCAGGAGTATCAATTCCAATACTTTCTACTGAAGTTTCAATCATTTTAATTTTTTTTCCTACTTCTAAATAGCGAATACATTCAATTTTTTCAGCAGCCTCAATTGGAGTCATAGGTGTGTGGTAAAAATCAATTAATGCTTCTTTTCTGAATGCATAAACTCCCTTATGTTTATAGTAATTAACCACTACTTCTTTATCTCGATGATACGGAATTACACTTCTTGAAAAGTAAATAGCAAAATCATTCATATCAGTAATTACCTTTACGTTATTAGAGTTTTGAATATCTTCCTCATCCGTCATTTTTACTTTTAGCGATGCTAAATCAATTTCCTTTTGAATATCAGATTTAAAAACACTAATTAATTTTGATAACGAAACTGTATCGATAAAGGGCTCATCTCCTTGTACGTTTACCACGATATCTACGTCTAAGTTTTCAACCGCTTCAGCAATTCTATCAGAACCACATTCGTGTTCCTTTTTACTCATTAACACCTTACCTCCTACCTTTTCTATAGAGTTATAAATTACTTCAGAGTCTGTTACTACATACACTTCATCAAACAAATCAGCTTTTACCGCAGCCTCATAAGTTCTTACAATTACAGGTTTTCCGCCTAAATCTTTCATTAATTTTCCTGGAAAACGTGATGCACTATAACGTGCAGGAATCATTGCTATTATCTTCATAAATAATCATAAGTGTTTACGTATCAAAGATACATATTTATACTACTACTATAAAAACTGATAAAGCTCACATTGATAAAACTTTAACATTAAATACTTTTTGATTTTATTCAATTATTAAAAACTTTTACTATTTTTGGATCATTATGAAGGCGCTTTTAGGCACATACACGTTTATTTTTAACACAATCAATTCGATTATGTGTAATGCCCGCATGCATAAACAATATGTATATGTAACTAAAAGCACCCAAAGAAACAGATTTAAACATCGATTTTAAATAATCAATTTTTATAAAACTTAACCAAGGTGCTTTTTAAAAAAAAGCACCTTTTTTTATTTACTAATATTTTAAATTTTAAACATTATGAACACTTTTAAGTATCGAAATTCAATTAGAAAACACGTAGCCTCAACAGTAATGTACTCAGTACAAAATCCATTTTACAGAGATCCGGAATTACTAATACTTAATCCTTAAAATTATCATGAAAACATTAAACATCACTTCAAACAATAAGTCTAACCAATTTATAGTTAACAAAAAACAAGTTAGTAAAAACAAAGTGCTAAAAGCTTCTGTTTTATATGATAAAATTGAATCTAGCGCGAACACTTCTTTAGACTTTTATCCAGATTCTTCTAATTTTAGTTTTAACAGCATCGAATTTGATCTGTTAGGCAATGCCTACCTTAATGATAAGCTTGTTATCAAAAACAATATTAAAAAATTGAGTGATACTGAAATTATTTTCAATATAACAGTATCTAAAAAAGAAGAAAAGAAACAAAATATTATTTGTACAGCTACTTTTGGCTATACTATTAAAAAAGCATCTTAATTATTCCTAAAAATTGATTTTACAATCAATTGAGCAATCGTTAAGTTAGTTTGGTTTGTTTATAAGCTTAGGAGATTTTCTCTTAAGCTTATTTTATATACGTTTCTAATAATTCTGAAGAACCTTCTGATAAAATTTCTACTTTGTCAATACATGCTGGTACCAAGATTGTTTCTCCTTTTCTTATAATTTCTTGTTGATTATTATAAAAAAATGTTACTTCTCCTTCCACACACATGTATATTATAAAACTATCTTTTCTTGATAAATCAACTTCTTTCTTTCCTTTTACAGGAAGGATATTCGTTGTAAAATAAGGGCATGTAACTACTTGACTTGCTACATTTTCTTGTTTAGAGTAAGTTGTTTTATAAGTATTCTTAGCTAAAAAGTCTATTGCTTTTAATGCTTTTTCTGTATGCAATTCTCGGTAATTACCATCAATATCTTTTCTATCCCAATCATAAATACGATAAGTAATATCTGAAGTTTGCTGTATTTCCGCAATCAATAAACCTGCTCCAATAGCATGCACTCTACCTGGAGGTACAAAATACACATCTCCTTTAGTTACTTTATCAACATTTAATATGCTTAAAAGTGTTTTATTATCAAGATGCTGTATGTATTCTTCTTTACTTGAATTTTCTTTGAACCCTATTATAATACTAGCCTCTTCATCAGCTTGCATTACATACCACATTTCGGTCTTTCCATAAGACTCTTGAAGTCCTGCTAAATCATCATCAGGATGTACCTGAATACTTAGTACTTCTTTAGCATCTATAAACTTTATTAACAGCGGAAACTGTTTTCCAAAAGTTTTATAAACATAATTACCTACTAAATCGTACTTATATTCTTTTAAAAGACTTCTTAATGTCCTCCCTTTTAGGTTACCATTACTAACGATTGATTCATCTCCATCTACATCAGAAATCTCCCAACTCTCACCAATATTGGATCCGTCTGAGTTTTTATGAAATAGTTGGTTTAGTTTTTTTCCTCCCCAAATTTTTTGTTTTAAAATTGGAGTAAATCGTAGTAATTGGTTTATCATAGATTATGCACCTCTATAAGTTACGTAGTTTCTTGGAGTTTCGTATAATGTAACTTCTAAGTCTAATTTTTCAGGAATACTTACACGTAATTTATTATAAATTACTACAGATATATTTTCTACTGTAGGATTAATGCTTTTAAACTCTTCAACTTCAATATTTAAGTTTTTATGATCTAAAACATCTTCAACCTTCAACTTAATTAAATCTTTCAGTTTACCTAAATCATACACATAACCTGTTTCTTGATCTATCTCACCAGTTAATGAAACAATTAACTCATAATTATGACCATGATAATTAGGATTGCTACATTTACCAAAAACCTCATGATTTTTCTCGTCAGACCATTTAGGATTAAATAACCTGTGTGCAGCATTAAAATGTGCTTTTCTATGAACTGTTACTTTGGGCATATTAAATATACTTAGATATTTTATCGTAAGATTCTTTAAAAATTATTTTAAACCAAGCTGTATATTCTTCTGGATGATTTTCTATATCATTTTTCACCTCTTCTAAAGGCATCCATTTATATGAAGCTACTTCTTCTGGGTTTACAATAGGTTCGTCGTTAAATCTACCAATCATTACATGATCATATTCATGTTCTGTCAAACCATTATCAAATGGTGCTTTATAGATAAAAGAAAACACCTCTTCTAACTCACAAGAAAATCCCATTTCCTCTTGTAGCCTACGTTTTCCAGCCTCTATATTCGACTCTCCATCTCTTTGGTGTGAACAACAAGTATTTGTCCATAATAAAGGTGAATGATATTTTTCAGCAGCACGTTGTTGCAACATCAATTCATTTTTATCATTAAAAACAAATACCGAAAATGCCCTGTGTAGTAAAGCTTTTTCATGTGCCTCAATCTTTTCCATTAATCCTATCGGATTGTCTTGCTGATCAACTAAAATTACTTGCTCTTTCATCTAGAAAATTTACGAAAAGCAAACTTACGAAATTGAGACCAGTTCAACAATTAAAACCTTTTGAACAGTTCGCTTTAAAATGTATCTTTGCAACCTTAAAATTTATAGATGAGTTTTTTAGAAGAAATACAGAAGAGACGTACATTCGGAATTATATCACACCCCGATGCTGGTAAAACTACCCTAACTGAAAAGTTATTACTTTTTGGTGGAGCAATTCAAGAAGCTGGAGCGGTAAAAAATAACAAAATTAAAAAGGGAGCTACTTCCGATTTTATGGAAATTGAACGCCAACGTGGTATCTCGGTAGCCACTTCTGTATTAGCTTTCATTTATAAAGACAAGAAAATAAACATTCTTGATACACCTGGTCACAAGGATTTTGCTGAAGATACCTTTAGAACTTTAACTGCGGTTGATAGTGTTATTGTAGTTATTGATGTTGCAAAAGGGGTTGAGGAACAAACCGAAAAATTAGTAGAGGTTTGTCGTATGCGTAAAATTCCGATGATTGTTTTTATCAACAAATTAGATCGTGAAGGTAAAGATGCTTTTGATTTATTAGATGAAGTTGAGCAAAAATTAGGTTTAAAAGTAACTCCTTTAAGTTTCCCTATCGGAATGGGATACGACTTTAAAGGAATTTATAATATTTGGGAAAAGAAACTAAATATATTTTCTGGAGACAATAAACAAACCATTTCTGAAGGTGTTGAATTTGATGATATAGATAATCCTGAGCTAGATAAAATTGTTGGAGAAAATTCTGCAAATACACTTCGTGAAGAATTAGAATTAGTGAATGAAGTATACCCAGAGTTTGATCAAGAAGCTTATGTGAATGGAGATTTACAGCCTGTTTTCTTTGGTTCCGCTTTAAACAACTTTGGAGTGAAGGAATTATTAGATTGCTTTATTGATATTGCTCCAAACCCACAACCAAAACAAGCTGAAGAACGTTTAGTTGATTCAAAAGAAGAAAAACTAACTGGATTCGTATTTAAGATTCATGCAAATATGGATCCTAAACACCGTGATCGTTTAGCTTTCGTGAAGATTGTTTCTGGAACTTTTAAAAGAAATACCCCTTACTTACATGTTCGTAACGGTAAGAAAGTAAAGTTTTCTAGCCCTAATGCCTTTTTTGCTGAAAAGAAAGAAATTGTTGAAGAATCTTTCCCAGGTGATATTGTTGGTTTACACGATACAGGAAACTTTAAAATTGGAGATACCTTAACTGAAGGAGAGCAATTAAACTTCAAAGGAATTCCTAGTTTCTCTCCAGAACATTTCCGTTATGTAAACAATGCTGACCCAATGAAAGCTAAACAATTATACAAAGGTTTAGATCAGCTAATGGACGAAGGAGTTGCGCAGTTATTTACAATGGAGATGAATGGAAGAAGAATTATTGGTACTGTAGGAGCTTTACAGTATGAGGTAATTCAGTATCGTTTAGAGCATGAATATGGAGCTAAATGTTCTTATGAAAATATTGCTGTACACAAAGCCTGTTGGGTTGAACCAGAAGACCCTAAAAATGAAGAATTCAAAGAGTTTAAACGTGTAAAACAACGTTATTTAGCTAAAGATAAACAAGGTCAGTTAGTATTTTTAGCCGACTCTCCTTTTACAATTCAAATGACACAAAGTAAATACCCTACGGTAAAATTACATTTCACTAGTGAATTCTAAAAAACACTACATAGTATTTTTTCTTTTCTCTTTTTTCTCTTTTTCCTCAATACACAGTCAAGAGAGTTTATCGAGTTTACAGGGAAAAGAATTACACAATAAAGTTCGGTTGAATTTTATTCCTGTTGAAATGCCTACGGATGAATTTCCTAGCTTAAAACCAGCGATGGGACTAACTGGTTTACACTACCAAATTCCTATTAACGATTGGCTATACGGTGGAGCTGGATTCCATTTTGCTGTCACAGGAGATCAAGGTGGATTATTTACCTTAGGAGCTGAATTGGGAATAAATAAACAACTATACAAAAATTTATATATTGATGCCAACTTCCATATTGGTGGTGGTGGTGGATATCGCTACTTGGTAAATGATGGTGGATTTATCAATCCTAATATAGGATTGCAATATAAAAAGAATGATTATTCTTTCGGAATACAATATAGTCACGTTAACTTTTTATCAGGAGAAATAAAGAGTAATTCAGTTTCTTTCTTTGTAGAGATACCGAGTATTTTACGTTTTACTGATTATGATAAAGCACATCAAAAGTTTGTAGCGGACAACCTTTCTCCAGATAGTTTTTGGAGCAAACCAGTCGTTAAAAATGCGCAACAAATTCGTTTTGATTTCTTTAAGCCTATTGGGGATTCAAAAAAAGATAATGGAGACGACCTTAATGAGATACTATATGTGCTAGGTTTTGAGTATCAAAAATACTTGAACGAAAATACCTTCTTATTTGCACATACTGATGCTATTTATAGAGGTTTACGTGCTGGTTTTATGGATTTATTTGTTGGTGCAGGATATCATCCATATCAATCAAAGTACATTAATATCTTCGGAAAATTAGGTGTTGGTGCTGCTGGTGGCCGTGTGGCTCCTGAAGGTGGGTTGATGATCTACCCTTCTGCAGGTATCGATTTAAAGATATTTAAAAATATTGCTATTAGTGGCCATGGAGGTTACTATCGTGCTATAGCTGGTGATTTAGAAGCATATACCTTCGGTTTTGGATTAAAATACTTCGGATTAAACGGCGGAGTATCTTCTGAAGAAAATAACACTTACAATACAAAAGGGTTACGTTTTGAAGTACAAAATCAAAGTTATTTTGATGTTGCTAAAACAGATGACCTTTTAGACGCTACTGAAATTGACTTGCAATTAATTGGTTTTAAAGTTAATTATGACTTGAATCATTCATTGTATGTTGCAGGAGAAGCTGGTTTTGCTTACGATGGTCGTTCTGGTGGTTATGCTCACGGATTAGTTGGCGGTGGTATATACAGTCCTTATTTTTTTAATAATAAAGCGCGTGGTTTTATAGAAATTATGGCTGGTGCTGGTGGAGGTGCTGGTGTAGATACTGACGAAGGAATTATAATTCGTCCTACAATTGGGTTGAGTTACGATATAGTTAACCATGTTTCTATAATTGCTTCTGGGGGTAGATATTATTCTCCTTTCGGTAATGTCAATTCAAACAACATTAACATAGGTTTAAGCTTTAACCTTTCAACTTTATCAGTAAAAAACTAACTTTGTCATTGCTAAGAAAAACAATGATTTAGCTATTTTAATAATTTAAGATTCTTTTTTTCCTAAATTTTGGATATAGGAATCGTACATATATAAATAAACAAGAGAAAAATGGATAACGGAATTTATGCAAAGTTCATCACTCCAAAAGGTGATATTTTAGTAAACTTAGAATATGAAAAAACTCCTGGAACTGTAGGTAACTTTGTTGCTTTGGCAGAAGGTAACTTAGAGAACTCAGCAAAACCACAAGGAACTCCTTATTACAACGGTTTAAAGTTTCACCGTGTAATTGCTGACTTTATGATTCAAGGTGGTTGCCCTCAAGGAACAGGAACAGGAAATCCTGGTTATAAATTTGATGATGAGATTCACCCTGAATTAAAGCACGATGCTCCAGGAAAATTATCAATGGCTAATGCAGGACCTGGAACAAACGGTTCTCAATTTTTTATTACACATGTTGCTACTCCTTGGTTAGACGGTAAGCATACTGTTTTTGGTAGTGTTGTAGAAGGACAAGATGTTGTTGATGCGATTGCTCAAGACGATACTATGGACGTAGAAATTATACGTGTTGGTGATGCTGCTGAAGCTTTTAATGCAGTAGAATCTTTTAGAACTTTTGAAGGAGCTCGTGAAAAACGTGAAGCTGAAGCAAAAGCTAAACAAAAAGAATTATTAGATCAAGTAGCTGCTGGATACGATGAAACTCCAAGCGGATTACGTTATAAAATCTTACAAAACGGAGATGGAAAACAAGCTACTAAAGGAGCTATGGTTTCTGTTCATTATAAAGGTCAATTATTAGACGGAACTGTATTTGATTCTTCTTACAAACGTAAACAACCTTTCGATTTTGCTATAGGTGTAGGTCAAGTAATTCCTGGTTGGGATGAAGGTATTCAGTTATTAAAAGTGGGTGATAAAGCTCGTTTAGTAATTCCTTCAGACTTAGCATATGGGGCACAAGGTGCTGGTGGTGTAATTCCTCCTAATGCAACCTTAATTTTTGATGTAGAGTTAATGAATGTAAAGTAGTAACATACAATATATTATATAATTAGTAAAGCCTTCATAATTTATGGAGGCTTTTTTATGCTCTAATTTCACTTAATATTTATTTAATATTCATAACATTAAAGAACATATTACTTAATAGATTTATCATAATTACTTAAGAGCAAAAAAGTAAAAAAGAGTGATTTTTACGTCAACAAACAAGCTCTTTAGTCCTATGAAAACAATTTTACTTTTTTTAACATTTCTTATTACATCGTCTATTACAGTAATAGCGCAAGAAGTATGTACAACAAAAGAAGACAATACTATTGATTTAAATATTATAAGTGTAAACAAATGCAATATTGTTAATGAAAAACAAAATCCAAGAGAAAGAACTACAAAAACACTAATTGCTAGAAATAGGATAAAAAAAACAAGAAAATTACCACAAAAAAGTCAATCAAGCTTAAATGCTTCTTCTAAAATTTCTATTTCTACGACAACTAATGATTTATCAATAAAAAACTCTTTAAAATCTCAAACTAAAGAAGTTTTATTCTCTGTAGTTGAAGAAGTTCCATTATTTCCTAAATGTAAAAATAGCTCTAACGAAAAAGCAAAAAAATGTTTTAAAGACAGTATGCAAAAGCATTTTTCAAAGAATTATTTTCCTGAAGTCTTCTCAGAAGAAGGTATACATGGTAGAATTTTAATTCAATTTACTATAGACATTTATGGTAATCCAAAAAACATTCAAGTAGTTAGTTCTAAACCAAGTAAAGTTATTACTAATGAGATTAATCGAATCATCAACAAACTACCTCAGTTAGAATCTGGTAAAGAAAAAGGAATTCCTGTGGATGTTACTTACTCTTTCCCTATAAATTTAATCTTAAATTAATATAAAATATTTATCTAGGTTTTCAGATAATTTTATTTTCGTGCTCCTTAAAATTCCTCTTTAACACACACAAATGAAACATATCTTTACCTTTCTTTTATTTTCAATATCATTTTCTTATTCTCAAGAAAAATGTGAAACTCCTAATGAAAATTACCAAGACCTGAATACTATTAGCATTACCAAATGTTCTATAGAAGATGTAAAAGAAGCTCTAGAAACAGAAAAAACTAAAGAGATTTCGACAAGAAAAAGACATCGTAAACTTAGAAAAGCAAATGCTATTTCAACTAAATCAAATAAAGTTGAAGAAATTAAAAGTAAAAACACTATTGTTCAAAAGTTAAATATAAAAGAAGATATTCTAACTTCTCTAGATAAGATTCCTTTTCACTTAGTTGAACAAATACCTCTATTTGACGAGTGTAAAAAAACTCCTATTTTACAACAATCAAAGTGTTTTGAAAAAGAAATGATAAAACACATTGTTAGAAATTTTGATTACCCAAAGGAAGCTTTAAGAAAAAAAATTGAAGGAAAAATTCTCGTACAATTTACTATTGACAAGGAAGGAAATGTTGTTGATATTAAGAAAAAAGGACCTGAAAACAGTGATCTTTTAAAAAAGGAGGCACATAGACTAATTGCTTCTCTTCCTCACTTTATACCTGGTAGTCATAAAGGTAGTTTTGTGAATGTAAAGTATGCTCTCCCCATAATTTTTAAAGTTCCGTAAAACTAATTTTATTCATTATTATTTCTGTAAATAATACTTTAGTTAACTGAATAACAGAATAAATTTGTTATATTCTATTTTTTATTTATATTTACAGCGTTAGTTAACGTTTAATTAACTTCACCAAACACTTAAAATTAGAGCACAATGATTAAAAAATTCCCCTTAGTAGTAGCTGCAATGCTACTTTCTTTAGCGGCTGTAGGACAGGAAGTATGTACTACTCCAGATGAACAAATAGCCGATCCAAACAGTATCACAAAATGTGCAATCGAAGACACCGATAATGGTGCAAAAAAGCAACTATCTATTGAAGTCTCTACCAGAAGACGTGTTGTTCGTAAGAACAAAGAAGCGGTTTCTGCTATTGGAGGTATAAATTCTTCACAAAAGGTAGCTGATATTAAAAAGAAATCTTTATTAATTGGTAAACTTGAGTTAGAAGACAACTCTTCTACTATCGAAAAAATTCCTTTTAATTTAGTAGAAGAAATTCCTTTGTTTAGTAAATGTAACAATGTTCCATTAATTAAGCAGGCAAAGTGTTTTGAAACTAATATGACTAAACACATTATTAATAACTTTAACTATCCGAAAGAAGCTATTGATGCTGGAATACAAGGAAGAGTTTTAGTTCAATTTACTATAAACGAGCAAGGAAATGTTGAAGACATTCTAATGCGTGGTCCTAAAGGTGGTGAATCTTTAGAGAAGGAAGCTGAAAGAATCATTAATGACCTTCCTAAATTTATACCTGGAAAACATAACGGTAGAACTGTAAAAGTAAAATATGGAGTTCCTATTACTTTTAAAGCTCCTGGGGCAACTAATAATAATTCATCAAGATCTACAAAAAAGGTTGTTGCTAAGAAAAGTTCTAACGTTATTAAAAAGGAAAAAGTTATTACTGATTTTGTAAAGTTTGTGGAAGTACAAAGTATTCCTCAATTTAAAGCTTGTACAAAAGTTCCTGATATGCAAAAATTAACATGTTTCAACGAAAGAATGGTTAGCCATATTCAAAGAAACTTTAACTATCCTGCTGCTGCTGCTGAACAAAACATTGAAGGTAGAGTTTGGGTACGCTTTATAATTGACAAAAAAGGAGAAGTAACCAATATTAAGATGAAAGGTCCTGAGAATGGTCAATTATTAGAACAAGAGGCTAAAAGAATGGTTTCTAAGTTACCTAAATTTGTTCCAGCAGAGCATAATGGTAAGACAGCCAATGTTGAATATTACATTCCTGTTAACTTCAAATTACATGAATAACAACTCTTAAAAGTGTTTATATAAGAAAAGCTTCTAATTAAATTTAGAAGCTTTTTTACTTTTATTGCAATACTATTTAGCCTACTTCAACTTATATATTAATGTAACTAGCATATGATATGGCTTTAACACAAATAAATTACAAGCATACTTACTTTTAAGCAATGGTTGAATACAAGATGGTATGAACACAATATTTAAATAAAAAATTAAAATCTACTCATTTAAAACAAAAAAAAGAGATAGTTAATGACTACCTCTTTTTATTAATTACTACAATTTAATTTTATTACTATTTCTTATCTTCTGGAAATAATATTTTCTTTAGAGCTTCTTTCTCTTTTTTAACTTTTTCTTTTTGCTCTTGAATCTTTTTATCTAACTCACTAAGTCTTTCATTAGCTTTGCGAACTACTTCTTCCTTTTCTTTAGCTTCTTCATCAGAGATTTCTTTATTCTCTTTAGCTTCTTTTATTCTCTCTTGAGCTTTTTTAACCTTTTCTCTTCCTCTATTTAAAACACCTTCACTGTCACGAATGTTTTTTTCTTGCTCTTCAATTCTCTGCTTAGCTTCATTTGATCTCATTTTACCAAATTCTCTCCCGCTCATACCATTCTTATCTCGACCATAGGCATTACCTTTCCCTTTATTCTCCTTATCTGCCTTTGAATCTTTTCTTTGTTTTTTATCCTTTTTTTCTTTCAGCTCTTTTTTCTTCTTCATTTCTTGAGCTTTGTCTTTCCCTTTTTCTTTTACTTCTTCTACTTCTTGCTCAAGTTCTTCTTTTACTTCTTTAGCTTTATCCTTTCCTTTTTGCTTTACCTCTACGCTTTTTTCTTTTCCTTTACCCTTTCCTTGTGCAAATGTTTGTTGAGTTCCTATAAAGGCAAAAAACATTACAATTGATGCTATAAGTTTTATATTTTTCATAATGATTCAGTTTTATATTTATATACTATCTATTTCTTGCAACTGCTCCTCAAGCTTCTTTGTTGCTTCATTTAATTTATCGATACCAGCTTTTACTTCATTTTCAATAGAGTCTATTTTTTTTATAGCTGCTTCAATTTTCTGTTTTTCTTCCTGTTCTTTCTTTTTATCTGTACAAGAAATCATAAAAAGAATTCCGAATGTTAAAATCAATAGTTTTTTCATAATTTAATTAATAGGTTAATATATATTTAAGACACTTAAACTACTACAAAGTCACTGTGAACTATAATTAGTTAAGCAAAAAGCCAGCATAATGCTGGCTCTTGTTGTTTTAAAATGATTAAGGCTTGATATTTTCTTCTTCAGCCAATAAACCAAAAAATTTATCTAAATTTGGTAAGATTACAATTCTAGTTCTTCTGTTTCTAGCTCTATTAGCAGCTGAACTATTTTCTACAAGTGGTACTGAACTACCTCTTCCAGATGCAATCAACCTACTAGGGTCTACCTTGTATTTTTTCTCTAAAAGTCTAACAATAGATGTTGCTCTTTTTACACTTAAATCCCAGTTATCTTCAACAACTTCATTATGAATTGGTCTTGAATCTGTATGACCTTCAATCATAACATCCATACTTGGCTCAGAGTTAATTACATCAGCTAATTTTTTTATTAGTTTATGTGCATTTCTTTTAACCCTGTAACTTGCTGTATTGAATAACATTTTATCTGAAACAGAAATCATCACAACAGTTTGGTCAATATCAATATTCACATCTTCATCGTTTTCTAACTCTGATGTATTTATTGATTTTTTAAGGTTATGAGCAATCGCCACATTCATAGAATCTTTTAACGTTTTAGCGTTTGCTAACTCAGCTGGATCAACGTTTTTAAGCGTTTCTCTCATTTTTTCTTTTACAGAATTAGAAATTACAGCTGACTTACCAACCATGTCTAACTTAACGTTATTCTCTTCATGGAGTGATTCATTTACACTTTTTAATGAATTAATCTTGTCATTGTAGTCATCAACTCTCTTTTCAATTTTAGCAAACTTAGCTTCAAGTTGCTCCTTTTCTAGAGTTGTTTTTTGTAAATTTCCTCTTGTATCATTGTACTTTTGTTCTAACTCAACATACTTCTTTTTTGATACACAAGACGTCATTGTTAAAGCCAATAACGCTAAAGGAATAAATAGTTTTTTCATAATTAATAATAATGATAATAAGTTAATGTAACCTTATAACTTAATTTTTCCTATAATATTATACTTGTGTATAATAAAAAAACTCCTTTTAAAAAGGAGCTTTCTTATTTGATAACATTGCAGTTATTTATAGGTAAATCTTAATTTCTATAATTCACTTTTATTTCTTTATTTATTCTATCACAATCTTCTTCTTCTCCTTTAAAACACTTATTGTTTTCAGGCCTTAAGCTTCTACCTGATTTCTTTAAATTCTTACTTAAAAACTCTAAAAAATTACTTTTTTTTGTAGCTATTCTTTTCCTTACTCTTTTCTTTTCCTGTTCTTGTCTTATTTCTATAGATTCACTTCCTTTTACTATATAAAAATATGAACGTCTATTTAACTGATACTCTTCTTCTGAACACCTTTTTCCGTCTACACAATCGTTTAATGGTTTGTCTTCTCCATAACCTATCGCGCTTTCAATTCTGTTACTAGCAATACCTCTTGATAAAATATAATCTCTAGTAGATTTTGCTCTTTTATCTGACAACATCCTATTGTAATCTCTATGACCACGACTATCTGTATGTGATTCTATTTTAATTACTAACTCAGGGTGGTTTGTCATTACAGTTACAATATTTTCTAACTCATATTCTGCATCTTCTCTAATAACAGACTTGTCATAGTCAAAGTAAATAGGTTTTATTACTATTTGGTTTCCTATAATTAATGGTGTTAACTTTAGGTTTGCTGTAACTTCATTACTTCCTTTACCTGTAGTTAAAACAACACTTCTTCCAGATCTATGATCTAATTTAGTTGCTGTTACTGTATAAGTATTATTACATGGTACATCTTTAAAAGTATAATGACCTAAGTTATTAGAAATTGTTTCTGCTATAATCTCTTTTTCCTTATTAATCAGTTTTATTATAGCGGCATCTATCGGTGCATTTGTTTTATTATTTTTGATAACTCCCTTAACAACTTGTGTACAAACTGGCGGATCTGTGTATATAAAGAAGCTATAAATATCATCATCTCCTTTCCCTTTTTCTCTATTTGATGAGAAGAAGCCTCTTTTACCATTCTTACTTATAAAAAATGAAAAGTCATCTTTTTTACTATTAAATGGATACCCTAAATTTTCTGGTGATGATACTGTACCGTCCTCTTTAATTTTTGCTTGAAAAATATCAAGAAGTCCTAAACCTAAATGCCCATTGGAAGAAAAATACAATACATTATCATTTCCTATATAGGGAAAAACTTCTTTTTCTGATGTATTTACAGAGCTTCCTAAATTTACTGGTTCTCCATACTCATCTTTACCTTTAATAGCTACTTTATAAATATCAGATTGTCCGTAACCTCCAGGCATATTAGAAACAAAATACAATGTTTTTTCATCAGGACTTAAGGCTGGGTGACCTGTGGAATACTCATCATTATTAAATGGTAACTCTTTAACATTAATCCAATAACCATTCACATAACTAGCTTTATAAATTTTTAAGTTAGATGTATTTTTCTTACTTCTTCTAGCCCTCTTTCCTTCTGAATTATTTCTTGTAAAATAAATGGTTTTTCCATCTTTTGTAAAAACAGGTGTGGATTCGTGTAATTCAGAAGCTATTGGTTCTCCTAGTTTTTGAACATTGGCTAAAACTAATATAGTATCTTGCTTACTTCCTTCTAATGTTTGTATATCCTCTTCTGCCTTGTAAATATTTAAGAACGGTTGGTTATTCCATTTATATATTTTTTGTCTTTTTGAATCATTAGGAACAGAAGATGTGAAATACGATTTTCCATTCAATAAAAAACCTCCAAAATCTGAATACGGTGTATTTATTGCTAAATTTCTTACTCCTATTCTTTTTTCTTGACTGGTATAGTCTGATAAATAACTATCTTTTTTAAGTTCTTCATCTAAGCCACTTTTTTGAGATTGTGTTAATTTTAAAAATATAGAATCTGATTTTTTATATTTACCATTACTTCTCAGTGCTTGAGCGTACTTAAATAAATGTTTTTCTCCAACCTTTTCGTTAAAATTTGAAATAAGTTTTTGGTACCAAATCTCTGCTTCTTCAGTATCTGAGTTGTTATAATAAGATTCTGCTAACCTACTTAATACATGTTGAGAACTATCCCCTTTAATTAATACTAAATCTTTATATAATTTAGCTGATTGAACATAAGAATACTCCTCAAAATAACGGTCTGCTACTTTCCTACTTTGACCAAAACCATTTACAGCCAACACTAACAATACTGTTGTTAGTGCTAGTAATTTTTTAAAATTCATTTTTTCCTTTTTTAGAAGAATCTTGGGGACCTATATCTAATATCTTTGAATATTTCATATTGTAACATAATTTCGTGTGTTCCTGAATTTGTTACATTATAGTTTGATGTTGTTAAATCATATGAATATCCAATAAGTAAAGAGTCGGTTGCTTGAAAACCTAAAAGAGCACTTATAGAATCATCCCACCTCCATGAAGCTCCAACTCTAAATTTTTCATTAAACAATAAATTTGCTGAAACATCCAATGATAAAGGAGCTCCTGAAACTCCTTTTAATAAAGCAGCTGGCTTAAACTTTAAGTCTTCATTTATATCAAAAACATACCCTGCGATTAAGAAAAAGTGCATTCTTTCTACAGCTACCTCTCCTGGAGTATCTGCATCATAATGCTCCATTCTTAAAATATTTGGTACAGATAATCCAACATACCACTGTGGTTGGTGATAATAAATACCTGCCCCAACTGTTGGTAAGAACTTATTGATATTATCTTGAAAAACCACTTCATCATCTTTATAGGTTCCTTTTGACCAATCTATGTTTAATAATCTTCCTCCTAAACGTAGACCAAAAGCTAAATTTCCTTCTTCTCCAGTTTGAATATTATAAGAAACATTTGCATCTAAATATATTTCACTAGAAGGCCCCACTTGGTCATTCATTAGGTTAACTCCTAATCCTACCCCTGAATATCCTAACGGGGTATCATAAGATAAATTTTGAGTATTAGGTGCTCCTTCAAAACCGACCCACTGCATTCTTCCTAAAGCAGTAATTACAGTATGTCCTCTAGATCCTGCATATGCTGGATTCACATTCATGGTATTGTACATGTATTGTGTGTACTGAGGATCTTGTTGTGCATGAATATCTGTGGTTATACAGATACTCATTGCACATATTAAGATTAAACTTAAATATAATTTCATTTGATTAAAACTTTTATTCATCAGTCTTTTTTATAAACCTAGATTATCTATTAATGTAAATCCAGCCTTTTTTAACTTTACTTCCGTTTCCAAGGTCTAAAATATAGAAGTATGTTCCAACTGGCAATTTATCACCTACATTTATATTTGCTCTTCCTTCAGAAATTCCTCTAAACACAACGTTACTATTATTATACCCTTTTGCTCTATATACCGTGTTACCCCATCTATTAAAGATTTCAATAGTATTCCTAGGGAAACTCTCAATACAATCAATATGTAAATAACTGTTAGCTGAATCACCATTTGGACTCATAAGATTATTAACTTTCACACAAGTGTCTTCATTAATAGCATCACCAAAGCCTTCTAATCCGTCTACGCTATCAGCTATACCATCTCCATCAGAATCTACTCCACTATCATCTACTACGCCATTTCCTCCACTATTAGGATCTGTTGGATCTGTATTATTATCTGGAGAATTGGCATCTCCATGACCGTCAAATCCATCTACACTATCGGCTATACCATCTCCATCTGAATCTTCAGAAGGATTATCTACTTGACCGTCTCCATCTTCATCAGAATTTCCTCCTTCTACTACATCATTAATTCCATCATCATCACTATCTAAATCTTGGTAATCAGGAATACCATCTCCATCTGTATCTGGTTCTTCATTATTATCTACTGAATCATCAGCCTGCCCATCTCCGTTAGCGTCTGTATACCCTGAATCATTAGAATCTATTACACCATCTCCATTTGTATCTAAATCTCCATCTCCTCCTTCTATTACGTCATTAATACCATCGTTATCTGAATCTAAATCTAATGAATCTGGAATCCCATCATTATCTGTATCTACCAAACCATCACCTTCTTCTACATCTGGTATACCATCATTATCATCATCCACATCCATAGCATCTGGTATACCATCGTTATCTGTATCAACACAATCTTCTCCTGATAATCTACCATTTACTACAAAATCTTCAGAAGATCCTCTACCACAACTACTACTCACACTTACTGTATAAGTAACTCCAAAATTATAACCGTTAATTACACCGTTTTCATCAACCGCTAATGTTGAATCATTGAAAACATAAGTTAAACTTGAATTGTAATTAGTAATTATAGCCCTACCTGGTGTTGAACATGTAGCTCTTTCAACTGATATAGAAGGTATCGAAGGAACAGCCTCTTCTGTTACCACTACTTCAGATGTAGCTTCACTTGTACATGAACTCGTTGCTGCTACTGTATAGGTATAGGTTCCTGCTCCGGCTAAGGCTGGTGACCAAGTACCACCTGTATCTGGCGTCCCACCTAACTCTGCAAATAACTGCGTTTCTGTTACTGTTGTTCCTTCACAGATTGTTAACATTCCGTTGGTTCCTGCATTTGGTTGTGCTTGCTCCGTTACCACTACTTCAGAGGTAGCATCACTTGTACATGGATTTGTTGCCGCTACTGTATAAGTATAAGTTCCTGCACCTGTTAAAACTGGTGACCAACTTCCTCCTGCATCTGGTATTCCTTCCAATGCTGCAAATAACTGCGCCTCTGTTATTGTCGTTCCTTCACAGATCGTTAACGTTCCATTGCTTCCCGCATCTGGTGCCCCTGTTATAGTTAAAACTACTGCTCTTCTTGTTAAACTTGTACAAGTACCATCGTTATACTCTGCATAATAAGTTGCTGTTCCTACTGTATTTAATGTAGGGCTTGCAACTACATTTCCTCCTGTTGAAGCATCGTACCAAGTAATTCCTGTTGTACTTGATAATGCATCGTTGGCATCTAAAGTCTGGATTGGACTTGTCTCACACTCTGTTATATCTCCACTGCTCACTGGGGCTGAT